>NZ_CP079216.1:2563475-3204344 GCF_019316905.1 Tessaracoccus palaemonis | reverse complement strand
CCCACCTACTTCCCGGCGTACTGACACGTCCGCCACGCTCCTAGTAGTTCAACAATCCACAAGGTTGTCCACAACAGGGTATAACTCTGGCGCAGCGGCGGTTCCGGCGGCCACCCCCTTGTGGACAACGCAAGAGCAGTACTAGAAATTAGTCGCCTCGACGTGCGGGCGCAAGACGGATACGGCATGCCCTCGGCGTGTCGACTGGACTACAGCTTTGTAATTTGCAAGGTTGACCTGCTTCCTCGCGCCCGGGTTTGGACTCCAGGGTGTTTGCACCGTATCGTTGGACAGTCGCCGTTTTCGGCGGCCACTTCCCCTTGCCCAGAACGGGCAACGTTCACACTTCGAGTCTGAGGGAGTAATCCCATGAGCAAGCGCACCTTCCAGCCGAGCAATCGTCGCCGCAGCCGTACCCACGGCTTCCGCGCTCGTATGCGTACCCGCGCCGGCCGCGCCATCCTGAGCGCACGTCGTCGCAAGGGTCGCGTCGAGCTGTCCGCCTGAGTCCACCGCCGTCGTGCTGCCTGGGCCGCGCCGACTCAAGAAGTCGGACGACTTTGGCAACGCTGTGCGGCGTGGCTCGCGAGCAGCCACGCCGACCGTAGTGGTGCACATGGTGCGGCGCACCCTCCAGGATCCACCCGTGGAGTCACGGGTGGGTTTTGTTGTGTCCAAGAAGGTCGGCAACGCCGTGACCCGCAACCGGGTCAAGCGACGGCTGCGTCACCTCGCCGTCGACCTCCACGGACCCGCCGGGTGTGACGTCGTCGTGCGGGCCCTGCCGGGCGCCTCCGAGCACCCCGAGCGGCTCGCCGACGACCTCGCCTCCGCCTGGCACCGCGCCGGACGCAAGGCAGACGCATGCTGAAGTACCCGCTGATGTGGTTCGTCCGGGGATGGCGACGGTTCATCTCCCCCGTGTACGGCGACGTCTGCAAGTTCCACCCGACGTGCTCGGCCTATGGCCTGCGCGCCCTCGAGGTCCACGGCGCCCTGAAGGGATCCGCGATGACCGTGGCGAGGTTGCTGCGCTGCCATCCCTGGTCCAAGGGCGGCGTCGACTATGTGCCCGGGACGCCCGAAGCGGTGGACTGGGCCCGACAAGTTTCTGAAGAATCCCGCGGCGCCGAGCCGCGGACCAACATTGAGGTGGCCTAAGTGCTCGAGCTGCTGGTAACGCTGAATCTGTGGGACAGCTTCATGGGAGTGCTGTCCGCCATGATGCAGCCTCTGTACTGGGCTGTCTCCGGACTGATCGTCTTCTTCCACTGGCTGTTCACTCCCCTGCTGGGAGCCGACTCCGGCTGGAACTGGGTGCTGTCGATCGTGATGCTGACCGTCACGATCCGCACTCTGCTGATCCCGCTGTTCGTGAAGCAGATCAACTCGGCGCGCAGCATGCAGCTGCTGCAGCCTCAGCTGGCTGAGCTGCAGAAGAAGCACGGCCACGACCGCGAACGTCTCGGCCAGGAGTCGATGAAGCTCTACCAGGAGGAGGGCGTCAACCCGATGGCCTCCTGCCTGCCGCTGCTGCTGCAGATGCCCATCTTCCTGGCGCTCTTCCGCGTGCTGCAGGGCGTGGCTTCCGGTCCCGTGCGCGGGTACTGGTTCAAGGAGAACCCGCACCTCGTCGAGTCGCTGCAGAACGCGGACTTCCTCGGCGCCAAGCTCGCGGGCCATGTGCTGCCGCTGACCCCGTTCGGTGCGACGCAGGTCGTCGGCATCATCCTCGTGGTCCTCATGGTTGCCGTGTTCGTCGTCACGCAGCTGCAGATGACGCGCAAGAACATGCCGCCGGAGTCGCAGGTCGGCCAGGCCGCCCAGATGCAGAAGATGATGCTGTACATGTTCCCGTTCGTGTACGCCGTCTCCGCGGTCGTCGTGCCGATCGGTGTGCTCGTGTACTGGCTCGCGTCGAACACGTGGACCATGGGCCAGCAGGCCATCCTGATTCGCAACAACCCGGCGCCCAACACCCCGGCCTACATCGACTGGGAAGAGCGCATGATCGCCAAGGGACGCGACCCGCAGGCCATCATCGAGGCGCGCGCCGAGAAGCGCCGCAAGAACAAGAAGTCCGGCGGGATCATGGCCTCGGCCATGGGTGCGCAGAACGGCTCCGGCGACGGTGAGAAGACGCAGGTCGTGCGTCAGCAGGTCACCCGTCAGACCGTCCGCACCGATGACGACGGCAAGCGTGTCGTCACCCGCCAGCAGCCGCGTCAGCAGAGCCGCGCGACGCGCAAGAAGAAGTAGGCCACAGATCCGCCCGCACGGGCAGAGAAGGACAGGTACATGTCGAACACCGAGACCGAGGCCCAGCTGATGGCCGAGGGCGACCTCGTCGCCGACTACCTCGAGGAGCTGCTGGACATCGCAGACCTCGACGGCGACATCGAGAACTCCGTCCAGGACGGTCGCGCCCACGTGGCGATCGACACGGAGTCGGAGCTGCTCGTCGGCAAGGATGGCGAGGTTCTCGACGCCCTCCAGGAGCTCTCCCGCCTGGTGGTGATGACGGAGACGGGCCATCGCTCGCGCCTCATGCTTGATGTCGCTGGCTTCCGCCAGCGCCGTCGGGCCGAACTCACGGCGCTGGCCAAGGATGCGATCGCCGAGGTCAAGGAGACGGGCGAGCCCGTGGCCATGGCGCCGCTGAACGCCTACGAGCGCAAGATCATCCACGACGAGGTCGCCGCGGCCGGCCTGGTCAGCGAGTCCGAGGGCGAGCCCCCGCGCCGTCGCGTGGTCGTCCGGGCCAACTGACCGACGCATGTCGAGCGAGCAGGAGGCGGCGGCGGCCATCAGGGCCGCCTACCCGCAGGCCGACGAGCAGCTGACGCGCTACGCCGAGATCCTCGGCGGTCGCGGCATCGAGTGGGGCCTCATGGGCCCCCGCGAGGGCGACCGACTGTGGCAGCGCCACGTCGGGAACTCGCTCGCCGTCGCTGACCTGATCGGAACCGGTCTCGATGTCGTCGACGTCGGAAGCGGGGCCGGCCTGCCCGGGCTGCCGGTCGCCATCGCGCGGCCGGACCTGCGGGTGACGCTGCTGGAGCCGCTGCTGCGGCGGGCGAACTTCCTGTCCCTGGCCGTCGAGGAACTGGGCCTCGAGGACCGGGTCGAGGTCGTGCGCGGTCGGGCCGAGGAGTCGAAGGCGCGCTTCGACGTCGTCGTGTGCCGTGCAGTCGCTCCGCTGGACCGACTGCTCAAGTGGACCGCTCCCCTCTTCGCGCGCGGCGGCCAGCTGGTCGCACTGAAGGGCGAGACGGCCGAGGAGGAGGTCCGCGAGGCGTCGAAGCAGCTCGCGGCCAAGGGCATGAAGGCTGAGGTGCTGGAGCTTCAGGGCCTCGCTGGAGTCGAACCCACCAGGGCCATCCGCGTCCGCTGACCCACTGGTCCAGCAGACCCGCAGTCTCGCCCGGCGCGAGCTGCGGGTCTTTCGCGTCCTAGCTCATACTGAGGAGCGCGTCGACAAGGGTGATCACGGCTCCGCAGAGCGCAAGCCCCCAGGTGATCAGCGCTGCGGCCCGGACGGGCACCCTCCGCGACACGAGGTCGCCAACGGCGATCCCGGCGACGAGGAAGCACACCGAGGCAATCCACTCCCCCGGGCTGAGCACCGGCCAGGTTCCGGGGTCGACTGCCACCCGCGCCGCGACGGTGGCGGCCGAGAGGGCGATGAGGTAGGGCTGAAGGGTCGCGAGGAACGAGCGCTGCTCCCAACCGGTGAGATCGCGTGTCGCGGTCAGCGCGACGGCCCCCACCCCTGCCACGCTCGTCATCACCCCGGCGACGCCGCCCGCCCCGAGCAGCAGCCCAGGGCTGCGCCGGACGGAGCGGAGCCGCCCGACGATCGTCGAGGAGATCAGAGCCACCAGCATGATCATCGCCGCCAGCGCCTGCGCCTCGGCCTGAGGCACGGCCGTCGCGACCACGGCCCCTACGGCCACACCGATCAGGCTGGTGGGGACGAGGAACCCGAAGGTGCGCCAATCGGTGTCACGCAGCACGCGGAACAGGACGAGGAGGGCCGAGCTGGCACCGAACAGCTGCACGAGGGTGATGCCCTGAGCGGGGCCGACGGCGAGGATGACGAATGGGGCCACCACGATCGCGAAACCGATGCCCGAGGTGCGCTGGAGCACCGCGCCGGCGAAGACCGAAGCCAGGACCAGCGGCATCATGAGGCTCCCACGTCCGCGGTGGCCCCGTCGCTCACTTGACCCGGCGGATCGACGCGAAGCAGACGATCGCGACCAGTGCCGAGCCCGCCGCAGCGACGAACAGCATCTGGTAGCCGGCCGCGGTGATGACCGCGGCCGCCAGCAGCGGTCCGGCGATCTGACCGCCCGTGTTCGACAGGTTGAGGATGCCGAGGTCCTTGGCTGCGGTCTCGGGGTTCGGCAGGACGGCGATGTTGAGCGCCTGGTCGACGGCGTTGAAGGCCCCGAATCCGATGCCAGCGAACACGGCATAGAGGATGATCATCATCGGGTCTGCGGAGATGAAGGGCAGGAACACGCCGATGCCGATGAGGAGGGCGGACAGGATCACCGGCAGCTTGAGTCGACCCATCCGGTCGGCGATGGGTCCCGCGACGAAGGCCATCCCGATGCCTGCGACCATGATGATGGTGGCGGTGAGGGACAGGTAGCCTGCGGTCTGATCCTGCTCGAGCAGCATGTAGTCGGTGAGAATGAACAGCAGGTACCCCTGGACCGTGAACTTGGCCACCATCATGAAGAACTTGCCGGCGAGCGCAAGGTAGTAGTCGCGGGCGTTGCGGGTGGCGAAGACGAAGTTCTCCAGCACCATGGTCTTGTCGAACTTCTTGGCGGGCATGGGCAGGCTGGACGCCTCGCGGAACATGATCGACGCGACCGGGCCGGCGAGCACGGTGAGACCGGCCAGCACAGCGAACCCGAGCGAGGTGTTCCCGAGGAACTGGGCTCCGATCACCTGTCCGAGGCCTGTGCCGACGCCCATCCCGAGTGCGTACGCGGAGGCTGCGCTGCCGCGGTGCTGCGGGGCGATCCGATCGGCGAGCGTCGCGAGGAGCGGCGCGATGATCGAGTTGAGGAAGACCTGGTAGACGGCCCACATGAGAATGAGCTGGGTCACGGTCTGGACCTGGCCGAGGATGACGAGGCTGATCAGCGAGCCGACGGCGCCGACCCAGATCCAGGGTGTCCGGCGCCCGAAGCGGGTGCGGGAGAGGTCGGAGGAGGCGCCGATGACGATGTTGGCGAGTGTCGCCACGACCATCGAGATCGTGGAGTTGAGCGCGACGATCGCCGCCTTGTTCTCGTTGTCGATCTCGGCGATCCGTGCGGGGAGCATGACCCCGACCGCGCCAAGGTAGGCGACGATCCAGCAGAAGGCACCCATGGCGAGCCCGATGGCGACGCGCCACGGGAACTTCGGCTGTTGCTCGTTACTGGTGGTTCCGGTCCACACGGGGGAGTCTCCCACGTCGATGCTTCGTTGCATGGCTTGGTCCTTTCAGAGGGTGATGGTGGTTGACACGCTCTGGGGATCGCCCCAGTGGCGTGAGACTTCGATGCGGACGTCTCCGGACGGCAGCACGAACGCGCGTTCCGTCTGGCTCCAACGCGCCAGGGGACGAAGGGAGATCGGGATGGTCGCCCGCACCTGGCCGCCTGCGACGACGGGGACGACGGTGAACCCGACAAGCTCACGCTCCCCGGCGCGGTCGCCGTCGAGCCTGGTCGCGTAGACCTGGGCGACGACCCTGCTGTCCATCCGCCCCTCGTTCACCAGGTCGACGGTGACAGTTCCGTCAGTCCCGTCGAGGGTCACCTGCCGGGGGCCGGTGATCCCATGCCGGGCGTAGGAGAGCCCGAATCCGAGGGGATAGGCGGCCTCGCTGCCGCGGGCGGCGATGAGGCGTTGGCCGTACCACCTGTCGTACTCGATGCTGGTGGCGTCGACGCGGAAATCGGGGAGGTCGTCTGGGTCGGCGACCATGGCGAAGGGCAGGCGGCCGCTGAAGTCGACGTCGCCCTTGAGCAGGTCAGCGAGGGCATGGCCTCCCTCCATGCCGGCGTACCACATGAGCACGATGCCGGCCGGCCCGTCGTCCCAGGGGCGGGTGAGCACCGCGCCCGCGGACTGCAGGACGACGACCGTGCGCGCGTTCACGGCGGTGAGGGCATGGATGAGGGCTTCGTCGTGCGGGAGAAGACGCAGGTCGGTGCGGTCGCCCCCGGCCTCCGGCTTCCCCTTGGCCGCCTCAAGGCGTGCAAACATCGACTCCACCACCGTGTGGTCCTCGTCGCTGCGGGGCTGGGGATAGAGGGCCATCAGGTCGTCGCGGGCGTACACGCGACCGTTGACCCACTCGCCCTCCTCCTGGGCCGTGTAGCCGACGACGACGATGACGACGTCCGCCGCTGCGGCGACCTTCGCGGCCTCCTCTAGATCTGCGCCGTCATGGTGCACGACCGTTGTCCGGTGGAAACCCGCCCGGATGCCGGCGAGGGCCGTGACGGTCTCCGGCGGGGTGACATTGGAGGAGCCCTTGTCGCCCAGGTTGACGGCGTTGGCCAGTTGGCCGATGACCGCGATGGTGCGCGACTCGGCGTCGGCGATGGGCAGGATCGGGCCGTCGGGGCCGTCGTTCTTCAGAAGGACCATGGACCGCTGGGCCGCGCGACGGGCGAGGTTCCGATGTTCCGTTCCCGCGATGAGGTCGGAGGTCGGCTCTGCCTGATCACGGAAGGCGTAGTGACGCAGCTGCGCGCAGAGGATGCGCGCCGCGGAGGCGTGGACCCGCTCCCAGGAGACCCGTCCCGCCGCGATCTCAGCCGGAAGCCGCTCTGCGCGGAGCTGAGCGAACGGAGCCTCCAGGTCGAGGCCCGCCTCGAGGGACGCTGACGCATCGCGGATGGCCCAGATGAAGTCGCTGAGCACGAAACCGTCGAAGCCCCACGTCTGACGCAGCACCTCGTCGAGCAGCTGGCGGCTCTCGCTCGCCCAGCTTCCGTTGACCGAGTTGTAGGCGCACATGACCGACTCGGCACCCTCGGAGATCGCGCGCTCGAAGTGCGGGAGGAAGTCCTCGTGCATCGCCTCGTCGCTGCACGTGACGTCCACGTCGAAGCGGGCGTTCTCCATGGAGTTGAGGGCGAAGTGCTTGACGCAGGCCATGGCGTTGGGGCGGACACCGCGCACCAGCGCGGCTCCCAGCTCGCCGAGGATCAACGGCTGGTCGGAGTAGGTCTCCTGCGCCCGGCCCCAGGCCGGATGGCGCGGAAGATTGATGCAGACCCCGCCGAACAGGTTGCCGCCGCTGGCGCGGACCTCCCGTCCGATCGCGGCACCGATCTGCTCCTCAAGGTCGCGGTCCCAGCTGGCGCCGCGGGCCATCGCGACGGGGAAGGCCGTTGCGTTGCCGACGACGACGCCGCGCGGCCCGTCGATGAAGCTGATGCCTGGAATGCCGAGCCGGGGCAGGGAGCCCATGACGAAGGGGACATAGCTGTAGCCGTGCTCCATGATGCGGCCACGGCCGGGCCAGAACTCGACGTCGCCATGGAGGATCGAAAGTTGCTCGTCGGCGGACATCTCGCCCAGGAGCAGTTCCGCAGCGTCCTCGGCGCTTTGTCCCGCGCGGACTGACACAACCAGCTCGTCGAACATCGAGACCTGTAACGCAGTGTCGGGGGCGACCTGGACTCGGGTCATTGGCACTCCTCAGTGAGTTACTTAACACTTAACAGGTATTAAGTTAGCAGTACGGTAACCCGGCATGGCCCCCGGGGTCAAGAGGAATCCCGTTCGGGCGGTACGGTGGCTGCGGACCCTCGGGCCGTGGCGCCCTTGACCCGAAAGGAGGCTGAGCTTGGCAGGCAACGGTGTTGCGCGCCGTACCCGGCTGTCTGGGGCTGAGCGGCGAATGCAGATCATCGAAACGGCTGGCGAACTCATCTCGTTCAGCGGCTACTGGGCTGTGTCCCTGAACGACATCGGCGTTCGATGTGGGGTGACCAACGCTGCCGTCCTGCACCACTTCGGGTCGAAGGAGAAGCTGCTCATGGCGGTGCTCGCACACCGCGACGAGGTCGATCGCGTTGCCCTGGCGACCGGGCTGGGCGTCGATCGAGCAGACCTCTATGCCGTGCTCCCCACCATCGACCTGGCGGTGATCTGTTCCGCCATGGTCCGTCGTAACGCCCAGCAGCCTGAGATCGTGCGTCTCTACGCCCTACTGAGCGCTGAGTCACTCGACCCCCATCATCCGGCGCACGAGTACTACCAGAAACGCGAGGCCACGGCGATCTCCACCTTCGCCTCTGCCAAGGCTCCTGGGGGCAACTCCCCCGAGCTCGCCCGGCTGGTGCTGGCGGCGATGGACGGTGTGCAGTTGCGCTGGCTTCGCAATCTCGATTCGATCGATCTCGTTGCCGACTGGGAGCTTGCCTCGCGCAGGATTCTCTCGGGTTCCTGAGGTGGGTCCGGTTCTCGCATGCCGTGTCCGTGCTTCTCCGCGGCGGCGATCTTCCCACAGTCGTGATTCCGTACGCCTTCGTCGCGGCTCACCTCGCCCCGAACTGTGAGGGGTCCGCGTCCGGCGTCGGGCCTGTCCTGTGTTGCGGGTACGTGCTACCTCGCCTTCCCGCTCTCGCGCTGGATCCGAAGGTTCTCCCTCGACGAGCCGGACGCACCACCATAGGATCAGGTCCGCGCCAACCGACCTGGGGCCTTCGGCACACCGAGGCACGGAGGGAGCGTTTCACGTGGAACCCTGGTGTAGTTAATAAAACGAGAAAACAATATATCGATAAACGGGTGAATATACTCTTCGCGGTCGGGAGTGGCCCGGTTCACAGGAGACCGGCCGAGTGGGGGTTGTGTGCTGCGCAGGCGGTCTGCTGCTTCGCACTCAGCCTCGGAGTCGGGTTCACCGCTCTTCCGCTCTACCGCTCGCCTGACTTGCACTCATCTGTGGTCGGCGGACCGTTGGAGAGTTGGTTCATCTCGGTCAGGGAATGGGCGCTTGAGGAGGACGGACTTGTTTGACTCCCCGGTACATGGCCGTCGGCTGTCAGGGGGACGACACGTGGAACGCGGGGAGATCCCGGCGCTGCGAGCGTGAACGCGGATGCAGACTGGCGCGTCAATGGACTTGACCCTCATCTTCCCGGGCATGCATGCGCTGGCCTTGCGGCTCGGATCGAGTACTCGTCTGCGGGATCACCCGAGTGGTGGGGGGCCGGGGCTCGATCTGATCCAGGAGGATCTCGTGCAACGGGGGTCATGGCCGTCCAGGAGCAGCCGGGTCGCCTTCCGTTTCACGTGAAACGGCATACTCGGTCGGCGGGCTACGAAGGGTCGTTCACCGGGCAAGGGGCAGGCTCTCCGTTCGTCACTGAGAGTGGCAAGCTCGTCCTGGCACCTCACGCGCCCAGGGCTCCGGGGCACACCAAGGTCGGGACTGGGCCTGCCGACGCGAGGTGAAACCGGTGAGGTGCGCTACGGATCCGATCTGGCCGGCACGCGGTTGGTGAGAGTTGTACCGACGCATGTTCGAGAGGGTCCCCGGACAGAGGGTTGATCCTTCAGGCGCGACGGACCTGGAAACTGAGGAGGGAATCGTCGACGCCGGGATGTGGCGGCAGAGTCCCTCCTCACGTCAGCACAGCAGCGTGGCGAGCACGCGCAGTGGTTGAACGAACGAACGAGAGCGCCCGGCTTGAGGCTCTGGCTCGTCGCCAGCGGCCGGACCGCTGCGCGACGGCGCACCGGTTTCGGCTGCCCGGAGGGTGTTGGGTAGGGTTTGTGTCGTATCGGTGAGGAGTCAATGGATGCCCCTGTTCTTCCGCAAGCGCAAGCCTGCTGATGTTGATGAGCCCTGGAAGGATCACGCGAGCGTTTCACGTGAAACGGGCGCCCAGCCGCGACGCGCGGCAGCCCTGGGCAATGCCGACGTCGACGACGAGTACGGCGAGGAGATCGCGCCCACCGAGGCGACTCGCCCCGAGTACCCACGACCGACGAGTCCGCGGGTCTTCGTCGTGGCGAACCAGAAGGGCGGAGTCGGGAAGACGACGACAACGGTCAACATCGCGACGGCTCTCGCGCTCGGCGGCCTGAACGTCCTCGTCGTGGACAACGACCCGCAGGGGAATGCCTCCACGGCACTCGGGGTCGAACATCCTCCCGGTACGAAGGGAACCTACGAGGTGCTGATGGACCAGGTGGGCATCATCGAGCACGCTCAGCCGTCGCCGCATTCGCCGAATCTCCACGTGCTGCCCGCCTCGATCGATCTGTCCGCGGCCGAACTCGAGCTCGTCAACGAGCGTGGCCGCGAACACCGGATGCGCGACGCGATCGCGACCTACATCGAAGAATCCGGCGTTGACTACGTGTTCTTCGACTGCCCACCGTCGTTGGGCCTCCTCACACTGAACGCGCTCGTCGCGTCGACGGAGATCCTGGTTCCCATTCAGACCGAGTACTACGCACTCGAGGGCGTGTCCCAGCTCATGCGAACGATCAACCGGGTGAAGGGCAACCTGAACGACAACCTGGTGCTGTCGACCATCCTGCTCACCATGGTCGACAGCCGCACCAACCTGTCGCGTGAGGTCAGCGAGGAGGTGCGCAAGCACTTCCCCCTGCAGACCCTCGACGCGGAGATTCCTCGATCGGTGAAGGTTGCCGAGGCCCCGAGCTTCGGGCTGCCGGTCATCACCCACCAACCCAAGAGCCCCGGTGCCGTCGCCTACTTCGAGGCGGCCCGCGAAGTCGCGATGCGCGCGAAAACGGAGGACTGAGATGGCAGCAAAGCAGAGCGGACTTGGGCGCGGCCTGGGCGATCTCTTCGCCCGCACCGACGACGACCAGACGGCCCCCCTCGAGGACGGCTCGACGTTCGAGGAACTCGACGTCTCGAAGATCGTCCCCAACCCGCAGCAGCCGCGGAAGGTGTTCGACGAGGACGACCTGGACGAACTGTCAGCGTCGATCAAGGAGTTCGGGGTCCTGCAGCCCATCGTCGTCAGACGAGCTGGCAAGGGCACGTACGAGCTCATCATGGGTGAGCGTCGACTCAGGGCGTCGAAGCTGGCTGGCGCTGCGACCATCCCGGCGATCATCCGGGGCACGGACGACACAGCCCTCTTGCGCGATGCCCTCCTTGAGAACCTGCACCGGGCCAACCTCAACGCCATCGAGGAGGCCCAGGCCTACAGCCAGCTGCTGGACGACTTCGCCTGCACGAAGGAGGATCTCGCGCAGCGGATCCATCGCTCCAGACCGCAGATTTCGAACACCCTCAGGCTCCTGAACCTGCCGCACACGGTGCAGAACAAGGTCGCGGCGGGCGTCCTCTCCGCCGGCCACGCCAGGGCTCTACTCGGCCTGGATGACGCCGATGCGCAGGAGCGGCTGGCAGCCCGCATCGTGGCGGAGGGGCTCTCAGTGCGGTCCACCGAGGAGATCGTCGCGCTCACCCGGATCCCGGGCGGCACCACCGCTCGCACTTCGACCCCGCGCGGCCCGCGACTCCCGTCCGAGCAGGAACAGTCGATCTCGTCCCGCCTCAGTGACCAGTTCGATACCCGCGTGAAGGTCGCCATCGGACGCAACAAGGGCAAGATCACTATCGAGTTCGCCAGTGGGGAGGACCTCGATCGCATCATGGCCATCTTTGACGGTAAAACGATCTGAAGCTACATCGATAAACCTCTAAACTGCTATATCGAC
Organism: Tessaracoccus palaemonis; assembly: GCF_019316905.1. NCBI lineage: Bacteria > Bacillati > Actinomycetota > Actinomycetes > Propionibacteriales > Propionibacteriaceae > Tessaracoccus > Tessaracoccus palaemonis. The sequence continues at coordinate 3,192,605 of NZ_CP079216.1, read as the reverse complement.
AAATCTCTACGACTGGAGACCAGTATGAACGAGTCGGCCACCGCACCAGCGGACCTCGTCGACAAGGAGGACATCGCGGCAGTGCGTTCCGCGCTCGTGCGCTACCGCATCATGGCCTACGTGGTGGGCGTGCTGCTCGTCGTCCTCATGCTCGTGGGCCTCCCGCTGAAGTACATCTGGGGGGATGGCCGTGTGGTGACGTGGACGGGTGTCCCGCACGGCTGGCTCTACATGGTGCTGCTGATCACGGCCTATGACCTCGGGCGCAGGGTGAAGTGGTCTCTGAAGTGGTTCGTGATGATCATGCTTGCGGGCACGGTGCCGTTCCTGTCCTTCGTGGCTGAGCACTTCGCGACGAAGAACGTCCGGGCGACGCTCGCGGCTTCCGAGGCCGCCTGACGATTCTTTGGTCGGCCGGTTCCCTGAGCACTTCGACAAGCTCAGCACAGGCCCTGTCGAAGGGCCCCGTAGCGTGGGCCGGTTCCCTGAGCACTTCGACAAGCTCAGCACAGGCCCTGTCGAAGGGCCCCGAAGCGCAGCGAGGGGTGGTCCAGAGTGTCTCGGGGGAGTCCCTTCGCTTCGCTCAGGGCACCTCGACAGGCTCGGCGATCCGGGGCAGGGCCCCTCGACGGGCTCGGCGATCCGGGGCAGGGCCCCTCGACAGGCTCGGCGATCCGGGGCAGGGCATCTCGACAGGCTCGGCGACCAGGGGCAGACACCTCAACAGGCTCGGCTACCTGATGGGTTGGCTGGGGTGGGCCGGTTCCCTGAGCTTGTCGAAGGCCATCGAGACGCCCGGCTGCCTCCGGACCACCATGGCACTTTCGTGCCACCGGGCATCGGCCTGCCATTGACGGGCCCAGCGGACCGGTGTTGTATGGCGAATATGCTCCTCACAAGTCGACCAATGCACATACGTCTGGTTGCTGTCATCGCTCTCAGTCTCGCGATCCTGGCACAACCAGTGCCTTCAGGCGCACGCTCAGAATGGTGTAACGGTTACTACTTCGAAAACTTGCCCGTGCGGCTGACCGTCTACTCTTGCGGAGCGATCGGCAAGAACTCGTCCTTCGTGTCTGGGTATACCACCATGGGCTACTCGGCGGCAGTGGGACAATACGCATACCGTACGAAGGCCGAGCTCGTTGACAAGAAGGGCCGTGCGGTCGCAGGAGAGGCATTCGGGCAGGCTGAAATCGGAGCCGTCGATGGCGTCTTCAAGGCGCGCTGTTCCAACATCTCCGGGAAGAACAACACCCTGCAATGCGGCTACATCTGATCATCGGACTCGCCACACTGCTGGGGCTCACAGGGTGCTGGCCGACAACTACCCCGAGTTCGCCACCCCCGGCCGTGTCCACCAGCAGCCAGGCAAGCCCCGCGACTTACTCCGAGCCGCAGGCACGCTTCTCAAGCGTTACCGGCCAGGTCAAATTCGCATCTGAACAGCTCTTCGACATGTTTCAGCGCCATCTCGGCCACGGGTTCAAGGCAATCTACCTCGGTGAGCATTCGGGGGCTCGCATGTATCTCGGTACCGGCAGTGACTGGGCCTGCGCGGGCTTTTCGACTTCGACGCATTCCTCTGTTGGCTGTAATCGCATTCTGAGTGCGGGCGACACGCGCATCATGTCCAGCACAACGTTCCCAGGGATGCAGGTGATGACCATCATCGGCGTTCCCGACGGATTCACGACAGCGACTATGGAGGCCGCGACTTGCAGCGTCCATCGGAATGCCGTCGTCATCCTTGGAGGAGACGTGGAGAACGCACGCATCGAGCTGTCCGGGGGACCGTCACCCACCGTGCGATGGGAGGATGGGGTGACCCACGGGGGCGCTACCTGTTTTCCCGCGAGCACTCGCTAGAGAATCTCCTTTTGAGTGTCCACAGAAGCTAGGAAAGCGGCTCTTGACAATCGAGGGTGTGGTGGTGGTGTGAACACTCGACGTGCGCACGCTACCTTCGCGTGCCCTGACGTCGACCCTCTGCCGGCCATGGGCATGCTCGATCACGCCGCAGGCGGCGCAGTGTGGCACGGCAGCACGATGTAGGATCGCGCATCGTCGATGCTTGGCGGCGGCGCAGGTCACAACAGTGTGCTCAAGGCTCGGGGACCCGCCGTGGTCCGGTCAGGTGTTGGTCATCACGGGGTTGTCGACTTGGGCCGGTGGGGCGTCCTCGTCGTCCTTGACCCCACGGGCCGCGTAGACCCCGAACGCGATCGCTCCAGCGGCGAACACCCACCACTGGAGCGCGTAGCCGCGATGTGTCGCGGATCCCTCGGCCTCGGGGAGGGTCAGCGAGGCGGCGCCGAGTCCCTGGGCTGCGGAGTCGGCCTCGGAGAGCGTCACGTAGCCACCCAGCAAGGGGGTCGGCCACTCCTGCGCCAAGGCCTGAATGCGGACTGTCGCCATGTCGGCACCAGCGGAAGCCCGGTCGTCGGACGTCTTGTCGGAGGCCAGGAAGATGCCCTCGATCGACTGCTCGCCTTCCGGCGCCGCCGCCACGACGCCGCCCGCGTCGACCGATCCTCGGACGACGGCGACGTAGCGGCCGTCGGTCAACTGGACGGGAGTCACGACGCGAAGGGTGTCGGTCGTCCCGACCAGCACCTCGTCCTCCGGCAGGTAGACGCCCGTCAAGGTGACGGGCTTGCCGTAGATGTCGCTCATGGTCCCGTCGTCGGAGACCTGATCCTCGAGGACGACGGGGGCCTCCGCGGCACGCTCGGCCGAGACATCGCGGGTCGACTCCTCGTAGGAGTGCATCTGCCAGAGGCCGAGGATGACCATCACCGCGGCCACGACCGCGCTGGCAAGCATGATGAGGACGCGCCGGAGACGCGGGGTCATCCGCGACCCTCTGCCCGGGCGGTCGCCCGGTCGACCAGCTGGGCATACACGTGTCCCACGTCGGTGCCGTCGGCTTCCATCGCCAGCGGCGCGAGCGACGTCTCCGTCATGCCCGGTGCGACGTTGCCCTCCAGGAAGTAGGGGCGAGATTCGACGACCATCACATCAATGCGGGAGATGTCGCGTAGGCCGAGGGCCCGGTGCGCGGCGACTGCCAGATCGCCGGCGGCCGTGAGCACGTCGTCGTCAAGCTCGGCGGGGGTCACGAAGCGCGTGGCGCCGGCGGTGTAGCGCGACTCGTAGTCGTAGACCCCGGACTCGGGTCGGATCTCGACCGGGGGCAGCGCGCGGGGCCCGTCGCCAAGGTCCAGGACGGTGACGGCGACCTCGGTGCCGGTGAGGAACTGCTCGATGACGGCGACGGGGCCGTACGCGTAGGCCGCGACGAGGGCGCTGGCCAGCTGGCCGGGCTCCTCGACCTTCGTCACGCCGAGAGCCGACCCGCTGCGCGAGGGCTTGACGATGAGGGGGTAGCCGAGCTGTTCCCCGATGCCGTCCATCAGTGCCGGGGCGCCGAGTTCACGGAAGATGTCATGCGGGAGAGCGATCTGGAGGGGCGCGTCGATGCCGGCGGAACGCACGATCGACGTCGCGATGGACTTGTCGAACGTCAGGCGCGACGACGCCCCGTTCGGCCCTACGAAGGGGACCTTCAGCACCCCGAGGACCTCGCGCAGCGCGCCGTCCTCGCCCAGTCCGCCGTGCAGCATGGGGACGACCACGGGGTCGTCGGTGCGGTGGAGCAGAGGGACGAGGTCCGCGTTGACGTCGGCCTCGATCACCTGGCGTCCGGCCTCGCGCAGCGCCTTGGCGACCCTGCGCCCCGATCGGAGCGACACGTCGCGTTCATGGCTCAGCCCCCCGGCGATGACGATGATGGTCATGATGCCTCCTTGTCAGGTGAGGTTAGCGCTAGGGCCGGGGGCAGGCCGCGAGAGGGTGGGCGAATGCGACACCCCGAAGGTGTTCATGACCTCGAGCTCGCGCCGCACGACGTCGGCGAAGCGTCGCACCCCGGTCTTGATGCGGTCGGGGGGCGGGAAGCAGAAGGAGAGTCGGGCGTTGCGCGCGCCCTGGCCGTCGGCGTAGAAGGCCGGGCCGGGGACGTAGGCCACCCTCGCATCCACGCCGCGCGGGAGCATCGCCTGGGTGTCGAGGCCCTCCGGCAGCGTCACCCACACGAAGAAGCCGCCGGCCGGCCGGGTCCAGGTTGTTCCCTCGGGCATCTCCTCGGCGAGCGCGAGCAGCATGGCGTCGCGGCGGGCGCGGTACATGTCCTTGAAGATGTCGATCTGGCCTCGCCAGTCGTTGTTGGTCAGGTAGTCCGCGATGGCGTACTGGCTGAACACCGGCGGGCACAGCGTCGCCGACTCCTGCGCCAGCACGAGCTTCTCGCGCACCGCGTGGGGGGCGAGCACCCACCCGACGCGGAATCCGGGGGCGAACGTCTTGGAGAAGGAACCGAGGTAGATGACGTTGTCGTCGGCAGAACGCATGGCCGGGATGGGGTCGGCGTCCAGGGACAGCAGCCCGTACGGGTTGTCCTCGACGACGAGAACGCCCTCGCTCTCGCAGACGCTGATCACGTCGAGGCGACGCTCCCACGGCTGCGTGACGCCGGAAGGGTTGTTGTAGTTGGGGATCGTGTAGAGGAACTTGATCCGCTTGCCCTGCGCGCGCAGGCGCTCGATGGTCTCACGCAGCGCCGTCGGGCTGATGCCGCTCTCGTCGGTGGGGACGTGCACCACCTCGCACTGGTAGCTCAGGAACGTCCCGAGGGCGCCGACGTACGACGGCGACTCGGCCAGCACGACGTCTCCCGGGTCGCAGAAGATGCGCGTGACGAGGTCGAGGCCCTGCTGTGAGCCAGCCGTGATGGTGATGTCGTCGGGGTGGGCGGTGATGCCCTCAAGCGCCATCACGTCGACGATCTGCTCGCGCAGCACCCCCTCGCCCTGGCCGGATCCGTACTGCATCACCTTGGTGCCGTTGGTCTCGATCATCGCGGCGAGCGAGTCGGCGATGTGGTGGAGGGGGAGGTCCTTGATGTTGGGCATGCCGCCGGCCAGGGACACGATCTCCGGGCGGTTTGCGACGCTGAACAGAGCTCGGACTGCGGAGACCCGCATGCCCTCGGTGCGCTGTGAATAGCTGTCGACGAACCGGTCAAGCCGGGTGTCGTGGCGGTGTTGGTCGGTCACTGTCCTGGAGCCTCTGTGGGATGAAGGCGCCGCGGGCGCGGCGTCCTTCCGGCCAGATTAGTCGCCCGGACGCCTCCTCGGGAGGCCCTCTCGCAGGCGCCTGGCCCGGCGGTGCACCGTCGGGAAGGAGTCAGGAGGTGAGCGCGTCGTCGAATGCGGCGACGAGATCCTCTGCGCTCTGGTCCGTCTCGGTGGTGGGGAGCACCAGGAGGCCCGTCGAGTCCTGCACGATGCCGCACGCCTCCAGGCCCGTGTCCGCGGACGTCCCGCAGTAGATTCCGTCGCTGACCAGGACCTGACCGCTGGTGTCGTTCATGGTGACCCCCGCATCCTCGAGGAACTGCGTGATGGTCCGCTCGGGGAAGGTCACGAGTACCACGACGCGGGCGGTGCCGTCGGAGTAATCGGCGCGGACGATCTGTTGGTTCTCAGGGGCCGGGCCCTGGCTCTCGGTCACGTCGCCGCGTACGAGATCGCCGACCTGGACCGGCAGCTCCAGCGGATAGGCGGGGGTCGGTGAGGCGGAGGGCGACGGCGTCGCGGGCATGAACCCCCCGCCCAGCGCGACGCCGATCAGCACGGCTGCGATGACCATGGCCGCGAGCAGCGCCAATCCCCCGAACTTCACGACGGAGGGGAGCGGCGGACGGGCCGGCTCCTCGCGGGAGACGGCCGTCCACTGTCGATCCGGCTGCTCGTCCGGGTCTGGCGTGGACTCAGTGGTCATCAGATGAGCTCGTTGATGGCCTTCTTGAGCGCGTTCTTCGTCTTGCCGCCGGAGAGGGCCTTGGTGACGCGACCCCCCTGGAAGAACTGCAGCGTCGGGAGGGAGAGGATGCCCTGCTCAGCGGCGAGGTTGGGGTTGGTGTTGGTGTCGACCTTGACGAACTTCACGTCGCTGAACTCGCCGGCGAGCTCGTCGATGATCGGGGCCATCTGCTTACACGGCGAGCACCAGTCGGCCCAGTAGTCGACGACCACGAGCCCGTCGGCCATCAGCACCTCGTCGACGAAGGTCTTCTCGGTCACGTCAACAACAGCCACGTTCAAACTCCTTTGGGGTGGGCCCGCCCCGTCGGGGCAGCGGCTCACGATTCTACGCCCTCAGCTCCGGGCCCCTCTCGCAGACGCCAACGATATGCACCGACGCCAACGATATTCGCGTGAATATCGTTGGCGTCGATGAACTTCGTTGGCGCCTGGGAAATACCGTTGGCGTCCGTGGGTGGGGCCGGGTCGGGAGGGCGGTGTCAGTCCTCGAGGGACTGCAGGAAGCGCTCCGCGTCGAGGGCGGCGGCGCAGCCGGAGCCGGCCGCGGTGATCGCCTGGCGGTAGGTGTGGTCGACGAGGTCGCCGCACGCGAAGACGCCGCGCAGGTTGGTGGCCTGCGAGCGGCCGTCGACGACGACGTAGCCCTCGGCGTCGAGGTCGACCTGGCCCTTGACCAGCTCCGAGCGGGGGTCGTGGCCGATCGCGATGAACAGGCCGTTGACCTCGAGGTCGCGCAGCTCGCCGGTCACCGTGTCCTCCAGCGTCACGGACTGCACGGAGTTCTCGCCGTTGATGGTCCGGATGGCGGAGTTCCAGGCGAAGTCGATCTTCGGGTCGCGATGGGCGCGGTCGATCATGATCTTCGAGGCGCGCAGCTCGTCGCGTCGGTGGATCACGACGACGCTGGAGCCGAAGCGGCTGAGGAAGGTCGCCTCCTCCATCGCGGAGTCGCCGCCGCCGACGACGGCGATGGGCTTGTCACGGAAGAACGCGCCGTCGCAGGTGGCGCACCAGGACACGCCCCGGCCGGACAGTCGGTCCTCGTCGGGCAGGCCGAGGCGGCGGTAGCCGGAACCCATGGCCAGGATGACCGACTTGGCCCGGTACTCGACGTCCTCGGAGTCCTTGACGATCTTGACGTCGCCGGTCAGCTGGACCTCGGTGACGTCGTCCGTGATGAGCGTGGCGCCGAAGCGCTCGGCCTGCTTGCGGAGGTTCGCCATCAGGTCCGGGCCGTCGATGGCCTCCGGGAACCCGGGGAAGTTCTCGACCTCGGTGGTGTTCATCAGCGCGCCGCCGGACTCGAAGGCACCCTCGAAGACCAGCGGCTTCAGGTTCGCGCGGGCGGCGTAGATCGCGGCGGTGTATCCGGCGGGGCCGGATCCGATGATGATGACGTCGTGGATCTCCGACATGTGGCTCCTAGCGTTCAAGACAGGCAGCCCAAGTCTAGTGCGGGCCCCGCGAGGCCCCCTCCCCGCGGTTGGTGCTGCAAGCGAACCCCTGACCCCGACCCGACCAGAATGGGCGGGGAAGGGAGCGAGCATGGCGAAGAAGAAGACTCAGGACCCCGGACCGTCGGTGAAGGATCCCGAGGTGTACGAGGCGTTACGCGACGACGGGGCCAGCAAGGAGAAGGCCGCGCGAATCGCGAACGCCGCGGCCGCGACGTCCAGGTCGGCCGTCGGCCGCAAGGGTGGCGAGGCGGCCGACTACGAAGACCGCACCAAGGACGAGCTCCTGCAGCGGGCCCGCGAGTTGGAGATCCGCGGGCGTTCGTCGATGTCGAAGGATGAGCTCATCGACGCCCTCAGGAACCACTGATCCCGGTTCCGAGGGCGCCCGTTCAGCTCTTCCAGGAGGACCGGTACGCGAAGATCTCGTCGACGACCTCGAGCGGGACCTCCTCGATCGACGGGTACAGCCACGTGGGCTGGTTGTCCTTGTCGACCAGCAGGGCGCGGACGCCCTCGACGAAGTCGCCCTTCGGCAGCAGGCGCTCGGCCAGGCGCAGGTCCTGGTCGAAGATCGCGCCCAGGTTGAGGGTCTTCGCGCGGTTCAGCGCGCGGAGCGCGACGTGCACCGACAGCGGGGAGCGCAGGCGCATCTCCGCGGCGGCCTTGCGGGCGTTCTCGTCGGGGTGGTTCTCGAGCGCCGCGATGATGTCGGCGGGCTGGTCGGAGACGTAGCACTCCTCGATCCACGCGCTCGCGGAGTCGAACAGCGGCGCGGGCAGCGGACCGTCAGCGGACTCGTCGGCCAGGTTCATCAGGAGGGCGTCGCCGCCGGTGAAGGTGGCCGACGTGAGCGTGACGTGGCGGCCGACGGCGCCGGCGCGGGACAGCTGGTACATGATGCCGACGTCGGGGAAGAAGCCGATCTTCGTCTCCGGCATGGCCATCACCGTGTCGGCGTAGACGATGCGCCGGTCGGCGTGGGCGCCGATGCCGAGGCCGCCGCCCATCGCGATGCCGCGCAGGTGACTCGTCACGGGCTTGGGGTAGTCCGCGATGAGCATGTCGAGCGAGTACTCGTGCTCAAGGAAGTGCAGCCAGGCGCCACCCGAGGTCAGCGCCTGGGACAGGGCGCGCACGTCGGCGCCGGAGCAGAAACCACGGTCGCCGTTGCCGGAGAGCTCGACGGCGGTCACGTCGTCGTCGTTGCGCCACTGCACCAACGTCTCGGTCATGGTGTGCATCATGGACTCGTCCAGGGCGTTGATGGCCGCCGGACGGTTCAGCGTGATGCGGCCAATGCCGTCGATCACGTCGGTGACGATGTAGTCAGACATGGATGCAGCCTAATAGCTCAGGTGCGTTCATGCCGCATGGCCCCCTCCTCGAAGGGCTGGCGGATGCTCAGGACAGCCGGATGTTCGGCTTGAGCCGCGTGAGGACCGTGCGAGCCGTCTCCTGGTCGATGACAAGGTCCGTTGTCACCCCTGCGCGCAACGCGCCGAGCACCGCGGGAGCCTTCGCGAGGCCGCTGACCACGCAGATGCGACGCGGGATGCGCTGCAGCTCGGCGGGCGTCATCCCGGTGGCGCGCTGGTTGATCTCGAGGTCGCGGTAGGTGCCGTTCTCCCGCAGCATCACCGTGCAGACGTCGCCGACGACGCCCTGGTCTCTCAGGGTCTGGATGTCACCCTCGGTGAGGTAGTTCGACGCGTAGACGTGAGACTGCAGCTCGGAGTTCAGGCCGCCGATGCCGAACAGTGCGACGCGACACGAGTCCCGCACGTGGAGGATGTGGCGCGTGCTCTGCTCCCGCCACATCGCCTCCTTGGTGGCCGGGTCGTCGAAGAACGCCGGGAGGGCGAGCAGCTGCTCCTGGCCGCGGAACGCGTCGGCGAAGCGGTGCAGGATGCTGCCGACGTACGGCAGGCCGGTGGTCTGGTGGTTCGCGCCGCCGTTGAGCCCTATGACCGTGACGCCCGTGAGGTCGCGGGGGCGGAGGTGGGTCGCGACGGCGGAGACGGTCGTCCCCCACGCGACGCCGACGGTGTCACCGTCGGAGACGGTCTCTCCGAGGAGCTCGGCGGCGGTGCGGGCCACCTGGTCGAGCCGGAAGATCCCGCTGGAGCCGGGGCGCACCTGCACGATGTGCGCGCGGATGCCGAAGTTGCGGTGGAACAGATCGGCCATGCGGCCCACCGGGCGTGCCGGGTCGACGATCTGCACGCGCACGAGCCCCTGCTCGCGCGCCTCCTTGAGGAGCCGTGACACCGTCGACCTGGACACGCCCAGGTGGTGGGCGATGGCGTCCATCGTCTCGGACTGCACGTAGTACATACGTGCGACCGTGACGAGCGCCTCGCTGCTCTTGTCGGCCACGTGAACCTCCTTGTCCCGGCCATCTTAGGCATAGCCCTTTGCAGGGACGGGCTCTCGGGTCCGGTAGCCGCCTGGGCTGATCAGTACCCGCGGGAGGCGTCCGCCAGCTCCCGGTCGGCGCCGAGGGCGGCGACGAACTCGTCGGTGCTCATCGGCTTGGAGAACATCGGGTAGTCGAACTTGATCGCCGAGTCGTGCTCCTCGACGGAGGTGGCACCCACCGCGTCGGTCAGGGTGACGACCTCGAAGCCCTTCTCGTAGGCGCTGCGCATCGTGGACTCGACGCAGCAGTTGGTCAGGAAGCCGGCGAGCACGACGGTCGTGATGCCCTTCGAGCGGAGGACGAAGTCGAGGTTGGTCGAGCCGAAGGCGTCGAGGCCGCGCTTGCCCTCGATGACGATGTCGCCGTCGACGGGGGTGAGTTCCTGGCAGATCTCGGCGCCCCAGCCGCCGCGCACGAAGGAGGAGGAGTCGACGACGCCCTTCAGGATGCCGTAGGGGTGCGCGGTGATCTCGCCGTAGCCGGGCGCGAAGGTGATGGGGCAGTGGAGGACGGCGCCTCCGGCGGCGCGAACGGCGTCGGCCGCCTGCCGTGCGTGGTCGAGGACGTGCTCCTTGTCCATGACCTCCTTGACTGCGCCGTGGAGGGTGCCGCCCTCGGCGGTGAAGTCGTTCTGGAACTCGATGAGGACGAGGGCGGTGGTGGTGGGGTTCATCGTGGTGCTCCTTTGCAACCAGGGTCGATTTCCCCTCCAACTCTACGACTTTGAGCAAAGGCCGACGAGGAATCGAACGATCGGATGACAAGGACTTTCCCCCGGTAGATCGGCCGATTTCTGCAAGCTCGTCGTCGCGCAAGTGACGTCGCCTGCACGAACGTGCACCGATGTTGTCCGGAGCGTTCAGAACATGGACAGTGGGGACAAAGGGATTTAAAGGAGTCAAACGTGACGAAAACCTCACTCACGCCCGACCAGCGGGCAGCCTCGGTTGAGGCGATGCAGTCGCAAGTCTTCGACGTGCTCGTCATCGGCGGCGGCGTGACCGGCGCCGGGATCGCACTCGACGCCGCTTCGCGTGGCCTGAGCACCGCGGTCGTCGACTACCAGGACTGGGCCGCGGGCACGTCGTCGCGCTCCTCCCGCCTCGTCCACGGGGGGCTCCGCTACCTCTACAACCTGGACTTCAAGCTGGTGGCCGAGGCGCTGAAGGAGCGCGGGCGCCTGCTCACGACCATCGCGCCGCACCTCGTCGAGGCGCAGCCGTTCCTGTGGCCGCTGAAGACTCCCGTCGTCGAGCGGGCCTACTCCGCGGTCGGCGTCGGCATGTACGACGCGCTCGCCGTGATCGGCGCGGGCGGCCGGAAGACCGTCCCCACGCAGAAGCACCTCTCGAAGAAGGCCGCCATGCGGCACTTCCCCGAGGTGAAGGCCGACGCGCTGTGCGGCGCCATCGAGTTCTACGACGCCCGCGTCGACGACGCCCGCCTGGTCATCACGCTGATCCGCACCGCGCTCAAGTACGGCGCCGAGGCCGCGAGCCGCATCAAGGTCACCGGGATCGTCAAGGACGAGAAGGGCGCCGCGGCCGGCGCGGAGGTCACCGACCTCGAGACCGGCGCATCGTTCACCATCCGCGCCAAGAAGATCATCAACGCCACCGGCGTGTGGACCGAGGAGACCCAGGACATGGCCGGCGGCACCGGCGGCCTCAAGGTGCTGGCGTCGAAGGGCATCCACATCGTCATCCCGCGCGACCGCCTCAAGGCGAAGGCCGGGATGTTCCTTCGCACCGAGAAGTCGGTGCTGTTCATCATCCCGTGGCAGCACTACTGGGTGATCGGCACCACCGACACCGCCTGGCACGAGCAGCTCGAGAACCCCGTCCCGACGAGCGCCGACATCGACTACGTGCTGGCGCACGCCAACGAGGTCCTCGACAAGCTGCTGACCCGCGACGACATCATCGGCACCTACGCGGGGCTCAGGCCGCTGCTGCAGCCGAAGGTGCTCGACGAGTCGAAGTCCACCAAGGTCTCCCGCGAGCACACCGTCTCCGAGGTCATCCCCGGCATGGTCGCGATCGCGGGCGGCAAGCTCACCACCTACCGGGTGATGGCGGAGGACGCCGTCGACTTCGCGCTGGGCAAGGAGGCGGCCGAGGCCACCCCGTCGCCGACCGCCGGCCTGCCGCTGCTCGGCGCCGACGGCTACGACGCCGTCGTCAACCAGTCCGCCCGTCTCGGGAAGCAGTACGGGTTCGACGCCGATCGAATGAAGCACCTGCTGTCGCGCTACGGATCGGAGATCGAGGACCTGCTGGCCAGCATCGACGAGAACCCGACGCTCGCGCAGCCGCTGCAGCACGCGCCGCAGTTCATCCGCGCCGAGGTTTCCCGCGCGTGCACCGTCGAGGGGGCGCTGCACCTGGAGGACATCTTCGTCTCCCGCGTCCGCCTCAACTCCGAGTCCCGGGACCGCGGCGGCGCGTGCGTCGACGAGGTGGCCGAGATCGCGGCGAAGGCCCTGGGCTGGGACGACGCGAGGTCCGCGGCGGAGAAGGCCAACTACCGTGCCAGGATCGCCGCCGAGCTCGCGGCCGAGGAGCAGACGACGGACGCCGCAGCGTCGGCCGAGCGTGAGAAGGCCGTCGACATTGTCGGCGCTGGCGTGACCGCCTGACGCGACAGGGACGATCGTGGGGTGCGTGCCGCTGGCACGCACCCCACGTCGATTCAGGCGAAGTCGTGCCTCGGCGCTGGGCGGAGGTTGAACCATACGGCGGCCTGTCGTCGCGACGCGTCGGTGAGGATGGTGAAGGGGGCGACGACGATGCCCGCGTCGGCGGCCGCCTGAGCGAGGTAGTCCCGCAGCAGCCACACGTCGGCGGGATCCCCCGAGTCGGTCACGCTGAGCGTCCGGCGCAGCCGCTCGGCCGTGAACTCGAGGTCGTCGGCGACGACCTCCTCACTCAGCCCTACGGCGTCGAGGTGGGTGCGCAGCTCGGCTGCGGTCTGGCGCTGCTGGCGTGGGGTCAACGACATGTCCGCAGCATGGCACGACGACGGACGGCGCGGTCCGCTGCGGCCGAGTTGCGCGAGGGGGTGCGGGATGGCGGAGATTGAGCGGAGTGGGCATACTCGCCAGATGACCGTCGAAGCGCTGCGCTCCCTGCCGAAGGCCGAACTCCACCTGCACATCGAGGGGACGCTCGAGCCCGAGCTGGCGTTCGAGCTCGCGCGCCGCAACGGGGTGACGTTGCCGTTTGCGGGCGTCGAGGATCTGCGTCTGCGCTACGACTTCGACGATCTGCAGTCGTTCCTCGACCTCTACTACGCGTGCATGGCGGTGCTCCGCACGGCGGACGACTTCCGCGACCTCGCCCTGTCCTACCTCGAGCGGGCGCACGCCGACGGCGTCCGTCACGCTGAGTTGTTCTTCGACCCGCAGGTGCACGCCAGCAACGGCGTCAGCGGCGACGCGGTGATGGACGGGCTGCTGGAGGGGCTGCGGATCGCGGGGGAGCGGTTCGGCATGACCGGCGGTCTGATCCTCTGCTTCCTGCGGGACCTGCCCGTCGCGTCGGCGATGGAGACGCTGGAGTCGGTCGCCGGGCGGGCCGAGGACCTGCTGGGCGTCGGGCTGGACTCGGCGGAGGTCGGGCACCCGCCGGCGATGTTCACCGACGTCTTCGCGCGCGCCGCCGAACTGGGGCTCCGACTGGTCGCCCACGCGGGCGAGGAGGGCCCGGCCGCCTACGTCCGGGAGGCGCTCGACACGCTGCACGTCGAGCGCATCGACCACGGCATCCGGGCTGCGGAGGACGACGCGCTGGTCGCCGAGCTCGCCCAGCGCCGGGTCCCGCTGACGGTCTGCCCGCTGTCGAACGTGCGGCTGAAGGCGGTCGCCGACCTCGCCGCGCACCCCCTGCGTCGGCTGTTCGACGCCGGCGTCATCGTCACGGTCAACTCCGACGACCCCGCCTACTTCGGCGGCTACGTCGCGGCCAACTACGCCGCCGTCGCGGGCGAGGGCTTTACCGTCGACGAGCTGGTGACCATGGCGAGGAACTCCATCGTCGCGTCCTTCGCGCCCGACCAGCGGAAGGCCGAACTGCTGGCCGAACTGGACGCCTGGGTCGCCGACTCTGTGGGGATACCGAGCCGCTGACCCGACCTGACGTCGGTCAGCTTCCCTGCCCGGGACGAGGATCGGTCGGGTAGGGATGCTGAGGAGCCGGCCGGTACTGGGGAGGCGGGCCGTTCGGTGCGGTCGGCTGACCGTACCCGGGCGTCGGGCCCTGGCCGTTCATCCACGGCGCGGGGGTTCCTGACTGCATGGGCGTGGGTACCTGCGTGGGCTTCGGCCTGGTCATCAGGCGGATCAGCGACGAGCCCGCCACGTGGGCGGCGACCCCCAGCCCGAGGATGACCGCGATCCACAGCAGGCTGCCCTGGATGCTCATCAGGGTGTTGTTCTGCTTGCCGATCACGGTCAGCAGGTCGTTGGTGTACCACCCGTTGGCCACGGCCTGTTGGGGCGCGCCCGACGTGAGCCCGTTGTTCGCGTCGAAGCTCTCGCCCGCGAGGTCGAGGAGGTCCGCATAGCTGCGGGCGGTCATCCTGGAGGTCGTCATCGCGACGATGACGAGCGCTATCGCCACGGCGAACCACAGGATCGAGCGGTAGATCAGCACCGCCGACCCCTCTCGTTTCGGCCGGGGAGCGGCGGGCGTCGGGTACGGCCCTGCGGGCTGTTGAGATGGGTAGGACATGCGCGCCTCCTGTGGCGGGTGTGAACAACGCTCACCCTGCCACCCGGGACTGACAGACTCCCGGCGGCCCCTCCTTGACTGGGTCGCGCTCGGGCTCGATGTGCCGAGCAGGCGACGTTCCCCTATACTTCAGGGGTCTTCGGGGCATTAACTCAATTGGTAGAGTGCCACCTTTGCAAGGTGGAAGTTAGGGGTTCGAGTCCCCTATGCTCCACCGCTGTGATGAGTCGCGACTTCTGTCTCTGATCAGTCACGTGTAACTGCGGAGAGCCCCGCGTCGGCTCGGCTCTTCGTGTCTTGCGCCAGGTCTTGGGGCGGATCGTTGCTCCATCGACGCGTTGGAGTCACGTCGACGTCCAAGCCTTGACGACCCCGTTGTTGCGAAGCACCGGTGTCTGTTGCGTAGTTCACAGGGCTGGAGGCGGTGAGCGCCGGAGCAGGAGTATTGACTCGCTCACTTGCCTGTCTTCGCGTGGCCGGAACCATAGGACGGCGGGCTCGATCAGGGGCAACGCGTCCTTGGAGACCCACCTTCGCGCTGCTGCAGACGAACGTTCTCGACCGTCGCGCCTGGACCACCTGCGGGCGTGTCTGGGCAGATTGACGCCTATCGATTACGAGACCATCATGATGAACAAGACTGGGCCATCGCGGCCAAGTCGAAACTGTCAGCCTCTCGTTCAGCAGTCCCGTCACCTGGCGCTGACCTCATGGTCACGGTGAGGTCGAATCGGCCCCCAGCGTCACAGAATGTGTCAGGGTGGCTGTGTACGATCCGTTGCATGCTCAGGAGAGAACGTGTCCCTCCCACTCCTAAATGATGGCGCGTTGCCTCACGGGCGGTGGACCTGCGAGCCTGCCGACGTTGAGGCCGCTTTCGTGCACGGGCTAGCGCCCGCTCGACAGAGAATCTGGGATGACTGGGTGCAGTTGACCGACACTCTTCGAAGCAACGTGGGCCGGGTACCTGCTGCATGGCTCTCAGGTAGCTTTCTGACCGACAAGCCTGTGCCTGGTGATCTCGACAGCGTCTATGTGGTGGACACTGCCGACCTCCAGGCCTCAATGCTCGACCCGCTGAAGCAACGGTTCGTCACGGTGGTCGCTCAGAGTTCGGTCAAGAAACTCCTCAACATCAAAGTGGATTCGTACATCCTGGAGTGGGATCCAACGGACGGACCCGGCCCAACCTCATCCCCCGACTACTACTCCTATCGCGGATACTGGGACGACTTGTGGGTGAGGCAACGGGACTCCGACCCTCGCGTGGATTCGGTCCCCAGACGCGGATACGTGGAGGTGATTCTTGATGGCTACCGATGAAAACACACCCCGCATGGAACCGGGCGAAACCCTGTGGCGCCGCTTCCTTGCCCTTCCCGGGCTCGACGAGTTCCCTGTGCTTGACGAACCAGGAGACCTGACGCGTGCGGGCATCGAGACCATGGTGGCTAGTCAGCATGGCTCGGCGCGCGAGATGAGGTCCAGCGGCCAGCTCCGATTCACCGGGGACGCTGTCCCTGGGCATCGGGCGGATCTGGACGCGGTTGCCCACCTCTCCTCGGCTTGGCAGAAGTCAGTCACTGCGACGGGCGCCGCATTGGAGGGGATCAAGTCGATCCGCGGGAAACTGCCGGCAGAGGTGGTGCTCAGAACCCGGCTCGTGTTGTCGGCCTCCCCAGCGCGGGGCTCTGTGGTCTTCTTGGTCGAGCCCAAGCAGCTCCCGATGGAAGAGGTCGAGCCCGGCGGGAATCGGGCAATCACACCTGAGATCGCGAAGCGCCCACTTGCTGACTTGGCGTCTGAGTCGCTCGTGGAGTTGCTCGCGGCAACCCACGACACGCCAGATCTCACGGATGAGCTGGTCACAAGGCTTCGTGATCTCGGGCCGCGAGTGGGCAGCGCCGTTGGCGGCCTGGCCCGGGCCATCGAAGAGAGTGGCATCACCCTTGACGTCGCGTGGCGTGAGCCCACGCGGCCGACGCGTCGCGCCATCGTGAAGCCCTTTGAGGCGAAGTATCTAGCCGAGGTCGTTGAGGGCCGGGGACTTAACGCGATGGAGGAGACGCTCACCGGTCAACTGGCCACAATCTCAAACCGGCAGCAGTGGGCCCTGCAAGTAGGTGACAGGTTGCTCTTCCTGGACATGGGGGACCTCGGTGGCGATGAGCTGACCAAGTGGAACGTCGATGACCTGGTGGAGGTCACCGCTCTGACGACCACCCAAGAGCGCCCGGATGGGCGTGTGAGTCGGCGGTACACGATGATGTCCATCCGAGCCGCTCAAGGGACGCCCACCGTGTTGAACGACGAGGCGTAGCCGGCATGGAATGGATCGCGGTTCTTACTCCCGCCGCTGCTTCGCTACTGACGTTGCTACTCGCCAACAGACACTCGTCGCGCATGGCTGACATGGCTAGAGCAGAGTCGAGAGAACGCTTCCGATTCGAGGCCGCGCAGAGTCGATACACGGACCGCCGAGATGCGGTCATAGCCTTTGATCAAGCCGCCGAACAAGAGTCCGAGCGCATCGCTGACTTCGATGAAGACCCGCGTAATTCTGGGCTTTCTGTTACGGATTTGGTAGACGGCTACCGACTGGACGGGCTCATGGCCGCACATGCCAGGGTCGCCGTCCTCACAAGTCGAGAGGTCACCGGGGCCGCAACCGCGGTGAAGGACGCGATTATGGGCCTGCTCTGCGGACGCGAAGGGGCGTGGCTCGCATACGGGGTCGCCATCGACCGGTACCGCGAGGTGAGCAGGCACTTGCTATCAGGAGGCACTGGGCTGAACGCCTCGACCCAGTCCGACTCTTCGCGCTAGCCGGAAGGCGGCGTCTCACACAGGGTCGATGTGTCGCTGTGTGCATGCCGTGGGTTCCGGAGAGCTGGTGCCTCGAACGGCCCCGGACAACGCCCATCAACCGCACTTAGCATCGGGCTCTCGCGCCTCCAGGGTGGGGCGCCCACGGTCTGGGGTCCACACGACATCGAACATAACGCTCGTCACCATCCACTCATCTGCATCCCGTCGTTGCTCGGAGGAACGGTATTCGGGCCGTGGCGGTGATTGCGGTTCTGGTCAGAGTTGCGTTCGCAACGATGACCTGACACCGAGGCGACAAACGCTCGCCAAGACGCGGGCTGGCAGGTGCTGTGCTGTTGGAGCACGAGTCCACGCCTGACCGCGTGAACATCACCATCGTGGCCCGGCTGGATCGGCTACAGAGCGTCAGCGGAGATCGTGGAGAGGCGAAGTCGGGTAACGGTCGGTTGGTGATGACGTCAAGAGATCAGATCCCAGAGAGCCGCTGGCCAGCAGCAATACCGATCGAGAGAGCGCCCCCGAATGCGGCGACCAGTAGCTGTCCGATGACACCGATGATGCCAGCTGCGGCGAGCTGGGCTGGACGTCCAGGCCGACAGCTTCCCGCAGGTCAGATGGCCAACGAAGGAAGGCGGCTATCAATCCTGTAAGGCCGCGCTCGAGCTCGGCGGCCTCCACCGAGTCCTGCCTCGCTCGCCACTCGCCGACTCGACTGACGAGACGACCGTCTCTGGCGAAAACTGGTCGGGATCACGAAGAGTCATCTCCCAGTTTGTGACCGGATCAACATCTTTCATGATGTATGCGGCATTGCGCAGAGTGAAGGGTGCCGCCGTGCCGCGCGTAGGCTCGGGCGGCCGCGCCAGCAGACTCGGCAACGGCAGAGCGTTTGGCCTGCCAGGCCTGGTGATCTACCGGCTCTTCGGACCTGAGCGTGGGGTCATAGTCGTAGACCGCCGCCGATGAGGAGCATTCTGAGGCGGTAGTTATCGGGGTCGCGGAATCCTCGGGCGACGCGGCGGGCGAGTTCGATCAACCCGTTGATGGCTTCGGTTCCGCCGTTGTTGGCGCCGCCGGTGGTGAAGTAGCCCAGGAACGCGTCTCGCCACTGGTTCAGGGTCCGGCCGAGGCGGGCGATCTCCGGGATCGGACACGACGGGAACGTGGCCAGGATCTGCTCTGCGACCCTGCGGCCGTCGGCGTGGCTGGGCTGGTGGTAGACCGAGCGGAGCTGTTGGGCGCAGTGCCAGGCGACCTCGACTTCGACGTGTCGGTCGTCGGCGGTGAACGCGGTCTCGAGGCGTGTCTTCTGCCGGTCGGTGAGGTGTTCCCGGCCGGCGCGCAGTAGGTTGCGGATCCGATACAGCGGATCGTGTCTGCGGCCGCGGTGGCCGTGGATGTCTTGCTGGACCCGGCGGCGGACCTCGTCGACCGCGGTCGTGCCGAGCTTGACCACGTGGAAGGCGTCGATCACCGCGATGGCGTCCTCCAACTGGTCGTCGATGGCGTTCTTGTAGCCGTGGAATGGGTCCAGGGTGGCGATGTCGACGCCTTCGCGGAACGTGTCGCCGCGGGCCTTCAGCCACGACGTGTAGGCCTCGCCGGAACGACCCGGGACCAGATCAAGGAGCCGCGCCCGGACGTGTCCGTGCTGGTCGCGGGTGAGATCAACCATGCCGGTGAACTCCTTCGGGCCGCGTCCACCCTGCTCGACAGGCCTGGTCGAGACGTGATGCCAAATGTGTTCGTCAACACCCAGCGTGGTGACACCGGCGAAGCGCGACTCATCGTCGGCGGCTGCTTCAAGGATCGGTTTGACGGCTCGCCACAGCGTCTTCCAAGCACAACCCAGCTGACGGGCAAGACCCTGAACCGAAGCGTTCTCGCGGCGCATCTGCCCGACCGCCCACGATGTCGCCCGAGCGGTGAGCAACGCTCTGGGCCGCGCCACGTCGGGGTCTTGTTCCATGAACGAGGTCACCGGACACGACGGCTCCGGACACAGCCATCGTCGTTTCCGCCACCACAACCGCACCGGCGCCGTGAAACAGGCAGCGTCGATCAACTCCACCCGCTGCCGGCCATGCGCATGCGCCACGACCCCACATGTCGGGCAACCCATCACCCCCGGCAGCCGGGACTCGACCTCAACCCGAAGCCCCGCGTCGTCGCGATGGACACCGGTCACGTGGAGCCCGGGCAACCCCAGCAGAAGGTCACAGCGCTGGCAGTAGCCGCCGCCGGCACGGCAGCAGGACGTAGGATCGGGCATCGTCGAGGTCCTTGAAGATCAGGTGGTGTGGTAACCCCGATTCTTGAGGGCCTCGACCCCCTCCCGCCCCCCGACACGCCCGCCGCCGGATCCACGCTCACCCCACGCTCAGGTACGAAGAGCCGATCTACCGTCGGCTCGGGTTGTCGCAGCGCGCAGGCGTCGTGTGTGACCACGCGCGCACTGTTCAAGAGGTCCACGTAGGCATTCCGGAACGAGATCATCAAATCCGCATCCTGCCTGTACCGGTTGATTGGCTTCACGACACAAGTCGCGAGGATCAGTCTGACGTCACGCGAAGATGGCACGGCAGCTGTTGGCGTGCTCTACGAAGACCTCGACGAGCGACGGTAATCGCGCGTTGATCACCGTCACTGGAGTTCTGTGGGCGTTGGAGTGTGCTGGGAGCCGGAGCGGACCGTCCGCGCCCGCCTTGCCTATCCTGCCGACCTTCGATGCGTTTCCGATCAACGACCTTGATGATCTGTACCAGCTTGTCAGGCACAATTTGAGCTATCAGCGAGGCGCGCGGGCTCCCGATCAACATAGTGGTCTCATCGGGACGCCCGCCCCAATCCTCTGCCCCGCCGCGGTGCTGAAGTGGCGGCTCCCACCTTGTCCCCGCACATGACCGATCAAGATCGGATTTGAGGCGTATCGCCTTGTCAAGGCACATTCGAGGTGGTCGTCGGCCGATGAGTGTAGGTTTCCATCAACAAACAATCACCGCTCTGGGTCGGCCCAGAACGGGACATGCCTGATCGAGCCAGGGCCGACGGTGGGATCGTAGGTCACGACCATTCCGTCATCGGCGGCTTCCCTGGTGATGCGGGAGGATTGAGCCTTGTTTCGGTCGGAGATGCCGAGGCGGGCACGAACGCTGGAGTTGGTGGTCGGCTTGTTGCTCATGTCCCGCGTCAACGAGGGCAGCGGGACTTCGGTTTCGGAGCTGTGGATGACCCGTGCGAGTCCGGCGACTTGCTCGAGCAGGTCGGAACGTGGGACGTCCAGGTCGAGGGTGTGGGCGATGATCCGGACGCCCGCCCGCTTCACCACGTGTGTCCGCTCGTCCTCCGACCCCTTCGCGTAGACCAGGTGTCCCTCGTCGAGGCCGAGGACCGTGCAGTAGGCGAGCAGCTGGTAGAGGTCCGCTTGGGGGAAGCCGCTGGGCTTCTCCGCCTTGTACTTCGCGTCGACCACGACCCGCGGAACGCCCTGCTCCAGCCAGACGAAGTCGGGCTTGACCGGCACCGTCTCCGCCTCGTCGAGGAAGGCACCGTACTGCAGCTGTGACCGCCCGCCGAAGGCCCGGAACGCCTCTCGCAGAGCGACCGTCACGAAGTCCTCGAAGACCCTCGCCATGTTGAGCAGATATCCGGTGACGACGGTGTCGCCCACGCGCTGCTCGAAGGACCGGCCGGCCAGGATCAACTCGGCGAGCTCGAGGGCGGGAACGTAGCGGGCGTTGAGTCGGCTAGGGGTCCAGGCCGGCCGCACCCCGCGAGGGAGGCGCGACACGTCGGCCAGCTGGAGGCGGAGCCGTTGCAGTCCGCCCCTGTGCCGCCGGGTCACGCCGGGCAGAGCCAACAAACGTTCAACGGCTGCGAGGAGAAGCTGGTTCTCGGGGATGTCGACGGTGAAGTCGTCGTAGCGGACCTCCAACGGGACCTCGCGCCCGAAGCGACGGCGGAGCTGGTCCGCCTCGCGGATGCGACCCCGCAGGACGGGCAGGCTGTCGTCGACGGTCACGTAGCCCTTGAGTAGCCCCTGGTCGACAGCCCGGCGGGTGAGCGCCAGGAATGCGTCGGCGAGCGCCTCGGTAAGTTCGGCGTCCGGGTCCAGGTGGACCAGATCGTCCCGCCAGTGGCTTGGGCGACGGGCGTAGCCCATGAGGAACACCAACCGGTTGATGTCGATCTTCGGGCGGATGATCACCTCGATCCCTGCCACGCTCACGACGCCCACCTGGGTGCCCGCCGCGACCTCCCACCAGCCGGACCGGTCGGTCCTCGTCATCTTGAGGACACCGGACTCCAGCAGAGCGTCGGCGGTACCTCCCCTCAGGTGGACGAGGTGAGGTGGCTCGCCCTCACGAAGGATCGGCGGCCGCGTCGTCATCGTCCGCCTCGGCGGGCCCCTGGGATGCGGCGACGC
Source organism: Tessaracoccus palaemonis (assembly GCF_019316905.1). Classification (NCBI taxonomy): domain Bacteria; kingdom Bacillati; phylum Actinomycetota; class Actinomycetes; order Propionibacteriales; family Propionibacteriaceae; genus Tessaracoccus; species Tessaracoccus palaemonis. Next base: position 3,170,856 of record NZ_CP079216.1, on the reverse strand, counting down.
GCGCCAAGATGGCGTCGAGGCCGTAGCGCTTGCGGACGTCTATCCCGTCGCCGAAGTGGTGTTCCTCCAGCAGCGGCAGGATGGCGGTGCGCCAGGCGCGCTCCAACCCGCCGTCGGCGTGCACCGCGTCGCGCATCAGGTACGAGGGCCCGATCTTGAAATCGTTGTCGTCGATCCGTCGGTTCAGCTCGTCGAGCAGGTCTGCGACCACCTCGTCTCGTCCGGTCGCAAGCAGCCAGCGGCGCAGGACATCGCTGGTGGGAAGCTCGGACGGGTGGAGCGGAACGAACGCGAAGCGGCGGCGCATCGCAGCGTCGACCAGCGCGATCGACCGGTCGGCGGTGTTCATCGTCCCGATGATGAACACGTTCTCCGGCAGTGTGAAACCGCTGTCGTCGTCGGTGGCGTAGAGGAGATCGACGTTCTGGCTGCGGTACTCGAGCAGGAAATACAGCTCGCCGAAGATCTTGGCGAGATTGCCGCGGTTGATCTCGTCGATGATGAGGAAGTAGGGCGTCGACGGGTTGTCCCGCGCCGCGTCGACCACCTTCCGCAGCGGACCTGGCTTGAGCTTGAAGCCACCCTCCTCGAGGGGACGGTAGCCCTCGAAGAAGTCCTCGTACGAGTAGGCGGGGTGGAACTGGACCAGGCGGACGTTGTCGCCGGCCAGGTGCCCAGCGAGGTGCTGCGCGATGAACGTCTTCCCGGTGCCGGGAGGGCCGTAGAAGATGAGCTGCGGTCGGTCGCGGAGCAGGTCGATGCACTCCTGCAGCCAGGGCCGGTCGACGTGCAGGCGTTCGGCGAGCTCATCGGTGGCGTCGGGCAGCACCAGCTCGCGAACCGTCGGCGACGGTACCGGCTCCTCCACCTGGGTTGGAGTGAGCAGCTCCTCGAGCAGCCCGAGCTGCTGGCTCATCTCGACGACGTCGTACTGCACCTGCAGGCGTGACTTGATCTCGGGGGCGAGGTCGCCGTAGTCATGTCCGTCCGGCGACCAGTCGACGTCGCGACGCAGATTCGACAGGCCCCCGGGCGAGGGGACGTACTCCGCCGGGCCGGTGATCGTGCCCACGTGGAGCTTGCCCTGGCTCGTGGTGACCATCACGTCGCCCAGGCGCATGCGCGACAGGAAGGCATGGAACTCGTCGAGCTTCGCCGCCTTTGCTGCGTAAGAGGTCTGCGAGTAGTCCTCGTCGACGATCACCTTCAGCTCCGCGCGGCTGATGCCCGCCTCGACCTCGCGGAGCTTGGCGGCTCGCAGGGATGCGAACCCGGAACCCAGCCAGGTAGGCACCAGATCGTGACCGTCGACCGACGACCCCCGCACCAGCCAGGCGCGCCGTGGGAGGGGTTCGAGAACTCCGATGGTCTCCAGATACTCGCGGAGATCCTCGGCGCGGACACGCTGAGTCTCGTCGGCGTTCCCGGAAGGGCCGAAGATGACGCCCTCGGCTTCGAGGGCCTCGCGCTGTGTAGTTCGAGAATTGTCGGCCCAGCCGAAGCCGGCGACGGGTCTGCCACCCTTTCCGAGCACACGGTGCGCGGCCTCGGCGCCGCTCCCGTTGGTGAAGTTGCCGACGGTCTGCGGGTTCGTGGAAGCGATCGCTGCCAGGTCGCCGTAGGTCGTCCAGGTCCCTGGCTCGACCGCGTCCAGGGCAGCCTCGAGGATCACGAGGTAACGGGGGCGTTCGAGGCGGGACGCATCCCGTGGCTCAGTATCAGAAGGCCCCGGATCGACGCCCCCTTGCGCCAGAGCCTCGAGGCGTTCTGCCGCACTGTTGCGGTGGGCGCTGAAGACCGTCCTCGCGCCGTTGATCGTGTTCTGCAGATCCTGCAGGAGTGCGGTGCGGGGGACGAACTCCGGCTGCCACTGCACGGGCACATAGTGACGGCCCATTTCAGGGGCGGTGGGGTCATAGCCGTAGACCCCGATGCACCGGCCCACTGCGATCATGCCCGGGTGCGTCACGAGCGGCATCACGACGATGTCGCCGACAGCGATCGAGGTACGGAACGCCCACAGCTGGCCCATTGTGGCCCCGCGACTCGCCCTGGTCGCGTTCGGATACAGCCGATCCACGACGCCGCGCACCTGCTCGCGGCTGGTGAGGGACGTCATGTCCGGGACGTCGGACCATCCGATGCTCGCCCGTCCGAGTTGGAGGTTCGATGCTTCGGACCCCCCGTTGCTGCCGGCGCGGACCACCCAGGCGCGCGCGGGGCCCTCGCCGCGAGCCGGCGCGTCATGCTCGGGTCCGTCACTCTGCATTGTCATGCCAGTTCCTCTTCGAGCGCGGAGCGGTACGGAGTACCCGTGTCGATCGCTGCCTGCATTGCGTCGTAGATCTCGAGGATCATGTCCTTCGAGCGGAAGGTGCCGTGCGCCGCGATGTCCTTCCGCTTGACGATGGGGAAGCTCTCCATGATGTAGTCGACGTCATCGCGGGAGATCCCGAACATGTAAAAGAAGGCAGCATCGAGCTCGAGACGGCACCGATACCTCGTGTCCGCCACCCACGGAACGGGAGGCTCGATGTTTGATTCCAAGGCGCGTGTGTAGGCGTGCAGCTCGTTACCAGATCCCGTGAGAACCGCCACGCGGCGGATGATCCACTCAGCGGTCCCGCCGAAGACGTCATCCATTTCATCAAAGGCCTCCCGCGGCAGGATAGGCAGTTGGCTGAAGGTGCCTTGAGGTACTGACGGTTGCGACAAGAACTGCCGAAGCATGTAGTCGAATGGGTAGGAGTTGTACTGCGCGATGAGCAGAGCTAACGCTTGGGCATCGGGTCCGGCGCTGAGGATCCAGCCGTAGGAGGCCGCGCCCCACGGAAGCAGGCTAGCAATGACCGTTCGTTCATCGGTATTGCGAGCGACTCTCCGGAAACCGAGAAGCGCAGTCTCGGTACCCCAACGGCGGCGGCCCAAGCGGTCGTGAGCCACCTCCTCACGAACCCAGTATCGGGGGAGCACTCGCGCGTCATCGGACTTGTCAGTGTTGTGAAGGATGTCCGTGTCCCCGAGGCCTACGAAACCTGCGGCTCGGTGGTCATACTGCCACCCCATCTTGCCTTCATAGAGGGGGAGCATGCGCTCGACCTGCTGCGTCATGCGTGGACCTCCTGGTTCCAAGGCGCGCGATACGAGGTGCCGGACGCTTCGGCCTCGCCGAGGGCGTCGTAGGCGGCGAGGATCAGTTCCTTCGTGCGGTAGCTGCCGAACGCCGCCTCGTCCTTGCGCTTCACGATCGGGAACGTATCAAGCACGTACGACACGTCGTCGCGGCCAAGGCCGTAGACGTGGAACATCAGTGCATCAAGCTCTGCCCTAACTCGGGCTCGCTCGTCGGGGTCGGCGATCCAGCCATTGAGTCTGTCGACTCGCAGCTCGAGCCATGATGCGAGCGGGCGGTCAAGAGGGATACCTACATTTGCGTAGGCACTTGGCGACGGAAGAGGCAGCTGCTTCACGACAGAGAACTGCAGGTGCATGTTGCTCAGCTTCTGACGAGCCGCGAAGTCGAACACGAATGATGAGAAAGCAGCGGCGAAGCTGGCAAGCTGTCCCCGAGGAGCTCCCAACACCATGTCGAAGTTGCCGCCACCTGGGAGTGAAGTCGGCATGATCGTTCCGATTGCAGTCCTCACGTCGCTCGTCCTCGCGATGCCACGCCAGGCGAAGTGCGGTCCCGCTGGCTTCCTAGACCCCCAGGCGCGGTCTGAGTCAGCCTCAGCAACCCAGTACCTGGGAAGTGGATGCTCGTGCCGATCTTTCTCTGCCTCGTCCATCGGACGAATCTGACCGTCCGGCTCATAGGTGGCCCACCTCGTGTCGAAGAGGTGAATCATCTTCGCCTCGTAGAGAGGCAGCATCCGTTCTACTGACCATGCGGCTGTCCCTGCGGGGGGGGGGGAGTGGTCGCTCGAAGACGTTGCCGTTCAACGTCCAGCCGTCGGCCTCGAGTTCGTCGCGAGTGTGGAAGAGGTGCGAGTCGCTCGTCATGTTGAAGAGCCCTTGCATGAAGCTGATGCCCCACGGGTTGCCGTTCACCGGATCGTTCTCGTTGATCAGCACGGGGACGCGGCGGTAGATGCCGAGCGTGATCTCGGCGTCCCGGCGGGTGCGGAAGATCGGGCAGGTTCCGGTGTTGGGGTTGAGGAGCTGGATCTCCTCGGGGGTGAGCTCGAAACGGGCGTCGTCCTTGAGTAGGTCGGACGGGTCGTGCGCGAAGAACGCGAACTCCGCCTTGGGCACCCGCTCGCCGCGCCCTGCAAGGGTCAGCAGGCAGAACTTGAATGAGCGGTGCACGCCAACGAACAGAGGCTTGGCGTTCTCGAAGTCATACAGGCTGACGAGAGAACCACGCTTGACCAGGTCCTTGAAGTAGTACTGCGTCGTGGCGTCGGTGGCGATCCCCGTCGGGAGGATCATGCCCATCCGCCCATGCTCCGCGACCAGATGGCGGCTGCCTTCGGCGAACACAGAGTCCGTCTTGATTCGGCCGCGCCCGCAGAGCGGAAATCGCCCGGAGGCAGCGAGGAAGTGGCGAGTCGCGTCGAGGTGGCGTTTGGCTGACTCGAACTCGCTCGACAGCCTTGGGTTGTCGACCGGCAGATCCCGGATTAGTCGCTTGCGTCTGGCGCCGCTAGCCGCTGCGATCTGTGGGTCCCTCGCGGCGAAGAACTCCTGCTCCTTCAGCTCCACGTGTTCCCACGGCGGGTTCCCGAGGACGACGTCGAAGCCGCCGGTCCAGCCGAGGGTCTCATCCTGGCCGCCGGGGTGGAAGAGGTGAGGGAACTCGACGTGCCAGTGGAAGAACCGGTACTCGGTGGCCAGCGCCTGGATCGTGTCGGCCGTGTCTGCCGGGAGGCTCTCGCCCCGCTCGATGGATCGGACGGTGCTGTCTGTGATCGCCTTCGGCGCCCCGGGCAGCTTTGGCCAAACGAAGCCGGCGCACCAGGCGTCGGCCACGAGTCGGAGTCGCTGGACGGTCGGATCGGATTCGAGGGCATGCAGCTTCTGCTGCCGGGCGTGTACGTCGGCGAGCGACGCCGCTCCCACGCCGGTGATGAGGCTGGCCAGGTCCTGGGCAAGTGTCGGATCGACCGCGGGAGCCGGCGCGGCAAACAGCTCGTCCTGGCCCGCTCGCTCCGCCTTGTTCTGCTTCTTCAGCGCGGCGGTGACCTTCTTGTCGTCTCCCTCCAGGGCGGCGAACGCGTCGTCCGGCACCCCGCCCGCGATGAGGCCCGGGGTGGTTCCCATCAGCGAGTTGCCCACCTTGATCTGGGCGTCGAGGAACGCCAGCGGGCGACCCGGGTCGAGGGTCTCCAGCCAGAGCGACACCTTCGCCAGTTCGGCGGCGAGCGGGTTGATGTCGACGCCGTAGATGCATCGGCCCACCACGTCGGAGAGGGCCTCGCGGATCCGCTCGGGCGGGGGTTCGGGGTCGCCGGTGCGGATCGCCGCGACGCGCTTGGCGATGCGCCGGGCGGCCGCGACGAGGAAGTGGCCCGAGCCGCACGCGGGGTCGCACACGGTGAGGGCCAGCAAGGCGGACTCCGGGTCGGGCTGGCGTTCCGCCCGGTCGAGGACGGGGTCGAGGGCCGAGTCGAGGAGGCACTCGATGAGCGAGGTGGGCGTGTAGTAGGAGCCCGTGGACTTGCGGTCGTTGCCGGCCGAGTTGAGCAGCTCGAACCGGCGGCGCCCGGCGTCCCACGAGGGGACGTACTCAAGCAGCGTCTCGTAGATCGAGCCGAGCTCCTCCGCGCCGAGGTTGCGGTAGTCGACCACCCGCCTGACGCGCGACCCCGCCTCCTCGATCAGGCTGAGCTGACGCACCGCTCGCAGCAGCGCCTCATTGGAGAGCTCCGCCTCGCGGAACACGTCGAGCGGGCCGGCGTCGAACAGCCCGCCGATGCCGATGAGGCCAAGCTCAGGACGCCCGTCGACGGAGCCGAGGCCGTCCCAGACGAGGTTCAGGGCCCGCCACTGGTCGGTGTGGCGGGTGCCGCGACGACGCCGCGCAGTGCGGCGGAGCCGAGCGGTGGAGAAGAAGTCGAGGTAGCGCTGCCTCGTGGTCGGCGCAGCGTCGGGATCGAGCAGCAGCCCGCGGTCCTCGGCCACGAAGGTGAACAGGAGACGGTAGACCACCCGGAGGAGAGCGTGGTTGACGTCCTCGATGCGCAGGGTGCCGTCGGTCAGGCTGTCGCGCAGCGCACCGTTGGCGTGATGGGCGAGGAAGCCGGTGCCGAGGGTGGTGATGGCCTCCCGAACCGAGTCGCGGAGCTGATCGAGCGCCCGGGTGCCGGACTCGATCGACTCGCTCCGCCAGGCCTCGAGCCAACAGGATGTTGGCCCCAGCCCCTGGTCTCGGATCGCCAGCCGTGACTCGTGGCACACGCTGAACAGGACGAGGAAGTCGGCGAAGAGGTCTCCGTCGAAGATGGCCTCCAGGTCGAACTCCACGTAGGACGACCCGACGAGCGATGTCGAGTCGCGAAGCAGGCGCAGTGTCACACCGTTCGACAGCACGGCCCAGAGGTGCTCGTCGGACCGGTTGAGGAGCTCCTGCACCATCGACTGAGGCGACTGGGAGGCGGCGCCCGCGACCCCCTGCGTGCGGCGGTCGAGCTCGACGCGATGACCGAGCAGGTGCATGGGCACCTGTTCCCACAGGTGTGAGATGGGTGCGCTCTTGCCGTCGACGTGCAGCCCGCCCGCCGGCGTGGTGGAGACGCGCCCGAACCCGAGCTCGCGCAGCAGGATGAGGAGCCACCGCTCGCGCGTGAGACTCGTCCCGCGGTCGGACTCCGGGAGCCGCTCGGCGGCCTGCCGGTAGGTGGCCCACACGCCGGTCAGGTACGCCCAGGCCCTGTTGGCGGCCTCACGGACGGACTCGCCGGGAGCGAGGTGGTAGTCGGCGGAGGACTGCCCGGGCAGAGCGCCAGCAGAGATGCGCGACAGCAGTTCGGCAGGGATGAGGCCACCCTGCACGCGGACACCGACGAAGGATTCACCAGCCATGACTTCAGCCCTTCGGGACCGGGACGAACACGTACACACCCAGGACATCCGGCGGGTTCTCCGCCCGGACGCCGAGCCCTCGGACAGCCGAGCCCGACGCGGCGCGGACCCGACGGTGTGAGGCGCGGATCCGTTCGGCGAGGGTCGCGCCGTGCTGCTCCAGGTGGGGCAGGAGGTCGGGGAGCTTGGACAGAGCAGAGTCGAGGTACGGCCGCGGGTTGGCGACGTTGCCGGTGGGCGTCGCGTCGAGCAGCGCTCTAACCGCGGACTCATCGAGCCAGGTCAGCTGTCCGTCAGCGGTGGTGAAGGCGAGGGTGGCGACGTCCTCGGCCACCGCCGTACGTTCCCCGGCGCGCGACGGGAGGGTGAGGTGGAACCGGTACCGCATGAGCAGCAGGGTGGTTCGGGCCTCGACGGCTGTGGTGCGGATGACGGCGCAGCGCCGCGCGGGGCGCGCCTCCGCGGGGAGGCCTGCGTCGAGGGCGGATTCCAGCACGTAGGTCGCGATGGCCTCCACCGCGTCGTCGGTGCGGTGCAGGACGTTTTCGCCCCGGGCGACCGGGAAGTCGTCGACGAACCGGAGCCCCGTCTCGCGGCCGGGGGGCAGGGCGTCGAGCAGCCCGGCGGGCAGCGGTGCCGTGGTCGCGGTGAAACCGGCCTGCTGCGGGGTGAGCGTGGACTTCAGCTCCCGCAGCGCCGTCTCCGTGAACGAGCGGACATCCGCGTGGGTTCCCAGATGGGCCCGGATCTCCGCCACCTCGGCCTGCACCTCGTCAGGGTGGATGGTGCGCTGCGCGAACTTCGTTCGGGAGGCCTTCTCGCGCTCGGCGGCGGACTGCCATTCGCGGTCGAGCTCGTCCGTCTTCTGCTGATACTCGATGTCGAGGGTGTCCTGGCGGTGGTCGTCGCCACGGAGGATCAGCCCCTCCATCAGCGCCTCGAGGACCGCATCGCTGTTGTCGGGTACGGGCACCGAGACGCCGGTTGCCTTGCGGATCGCGAGGTGCTTGCGGAGCAGGACGTCGAGGACGATGCCGTCGATGTGGTTGTCGCGGCCGTAGAGGGTCACAGTGCGCACCACGTCCCTGCGCTGCCCGAACCGGTCGACGCGGCCCTCGCGCTGTTCGTGGCGAGTGGGGTTCCAGGCCAGGTCGTAGTGCACGACGGCCTGGAACTGTTCCTGCAGGTTGACGCCCTCGGAGAGGCAGTCGGTGGCCACGAGGACCGTGGGTCCCTCGCTCGCGGTCAGTTCGGCGATCCGCGCGACCCGCTCGGCCGGCGGAAGGGTGCCGGTGACGGCGCCGACCGTCGTGCCCTTGCCGAGCTTCTTCCTCAGATGCTCGGCGACGTACTCGGCGGTGTCGATGAAACGGCAGAAGACGATGGGCGCGTACCCGTCGGCGAGAAGCTCCTTCACCTGCGCGGTGATGGCGTCCAGCTTCCGGTCGCCCGTGCCCTCGAGCTTCCGTGCGCGGTCGAGGAATCCGCGGAGCCTGCGCTGCTGGGCCGTGCCGGACCCGGCTGCCTGATCGGCGCCGGGCGTGACGTCTGCGGATTCGAGCGCCTCATCGTCGGCGGCGTCGAGAACCGTTGCGCGGCCCAGGGCGTCCGCCTCGCTGGCGGACTCGCCGGCGAGCGCGGCCGAGCGGGTGGCCAGCGTCTGCGCAGCGGCCCGGGGTGACGAGGCCAGGGCACGCAGGAGGGCGAGCACCGACCACCAGCTGACGCGACGCTCCAGCGCGCCCTGGGCGTTGCGCACGGTCTCCCGGGCGTATGCGAGGACATCGTCGAACAGGTCCCGGTAGGCGGGGGACAGGTCGTAGGCGGCCTCCTTGGACAGCCGGTCGGACGGGAAGGGGGTGTTCTCGTCGAGGAACTGTCGGATGTCGGCGCGGCGGCGCTGCACGAAGTGGCGGGCCAGGAGCTCGCGCCCGTTGGGCTGCTCGAGGTCGATGTCGGCGAGCTGGGGGTCAAGGAGCGCGATGAGGTTGCGGAACGTGGCGTCCTTGCCGCTGTGTGGGGTGGCGGTCACCAGCAGGAGATGACGGTCCGGCCTTGCGGCGAGGTCGCGGACGAGGTCGTAGCGCTGGGTCCGGGCCTTCCCTGCCAGGCCGCCGTCGGCGACGCAGGTGTGCGCCTCGTCGACGATGACAAGGTCCGGGCAGGTGCGGAGGAACTCGTTGCGGCGGCGGTCCGACTTGATGAAGTCCGTCGAGACGACCGTGACGGGGAATCGCTCGAAGATCGATTCGCCCGCGATGCACTGCCGCTCCAGTCGGCGGACGGTGCTGGCGAGGACGAGTTCGGCCTCGAGCCCGAACTTGGTGAGCAGTTCGTCGGCCCACTGCTCGGCGAGCGCGGGGCTGCAGAGGACCACGAGGCCGCGGGCGTCACCGACGGTGAGCAGCTCGGTCGCGATCAGGGAGGCCTCGACGGTCTTGCCGATGCCGACGTCGTCGGCGATGAGGAGTCGAACGGTGTCCTGCCGTAGTGCCATGAGGAGTGGGACGAGCTGGTAGGCGCGGGGTTCGACAGCGATCGCGGCGAGCGACCGGAATGGGCCGGCGCTGGACCGGAAGCCGATCTGGAGCGCGCTGCGCAGCAGGCGGGCGCTGTGGTGGTCGCCCAGGTCGTCAGGGCTGGGCGCGGGGAAGGTCGCCGGGGCGACGTGCTCGATGGCGGGGAGCACCCCCGCGATGTCGTCGTCGGTGCCGCCCAGCGGTCGCAGGACCAGGAAGTCGTCCGAGCTGTCCGGGAGCACCACCCATTCGCGTCCGCGTGTGGCGACGAGGCTTCCGACTGCGAATGCGGTCACGCTGTTCTTCCCTCTCCGAAGACGAAGCTGTGTTCCTTGACCAGGGAGTCCCAGTCTGCGTCGTGGCTGAACCTGAGCCAGGTGTACCCGGCGTCCATCAGGCGTTCCTGGACGGCCGCGTCCTCTGCCGCCTTGTCCGGGCGATCATGCACCGGCCCGTCGATGAAGATGACGACCCGGGCATCCGAGTAGGCGAAGTCCGGTCGACACCCGGCGTCGCTGAGCAGCGGTTGGGCGGAGTCGGGCAGCTTGTAGTCGCCCTCCAGCAGCAGCCGGATCCAGCGTCGCTCCAGATCCGAGTCCGAGGCATCCATCAGTGCGTCGGCGTGGTCGCCGCGGGTCTGCGCGGACGAGGACGCCACGGTCCTGCCGGAGGCGAGGTCAAGGAGGAGATCGCGGATGGTGTGCCGGTCGATGGATGCGTGGTCGCTCTGGTTTCCGTAGGACAGCAGGCAGTCGTAGCAGGCGCGCTCGCACCGCTCCTCCCTGGCCTCCGGCGCGCTGAGGTCCGCGCCGGTGTCGGGATCGAAATGGGCGATGCTGAGGGCCGTGCGGGCGGCCAGCGCCAGGGCGTCCGGCTCGGCCTGCAGGCGACGGAGGACGCCCGCCCCTCCCTCGGCGGACTCCGTGAACAGCATCCGGCTGCGGTGCTCGGGGTCCGGGAGCGCCTCGCTCGCCAGCTCGGAGTCCTCCAGCTGGAAGGCAGCCTCGATGCCCCGCTCGAGTGCGTTCCGGAGGGTGACCGCGGCGTCATCAGGCAGCGCAGCTGCGAGGCGAACGACGAGGATGTTGCGGTGGTCGCGGACGTAGGGGATCACCCGGACGGCCTTCGCGAGGTCGGGATCGCCGTCGGGGTCGGTGGCTAGTGCGTTGTCGCCCTTGGACTCGGAGATCCACGCCCCCTCGACGGGATCGAGGTAGAAGCCGACGGTGCTGGGGTCCTTGCGGCGTCGGCGCCCGCGGTTGGTGACCCTGACCTCGGCGGAATCCCCATAGACAAGCTCCGCCAGCGGAGCCCCGTCGCCGGCGACGATCTCGGCGGCGAGCTTCCCGGAGCGGCTGCCGTGCTCGGTGAACCGGTACGACGTCTGCAGCTCGTAGCCTGCTCGGCGACGCTCCTCCTCGTCGGAGGAGATGCGCTCGCGGCGTCTGGTGTAGACGGTGGTCAGCTGCATGAGCCCGTAGGTCGTGGAGCCGAGCTCGCTGCCGCAGTTCTCGCACACGTCGAGCCCAGGCTTCCGGTCGTGGTGGTATCCGCATTCGCTGCACCGGCGAGCCTCGGAGGTGTCGATCACTCCTTGGCCGGTCTGGGACAGCGGGACCTGGACGCGGGTGACCTCGTAGCGGGCGCCCTCGTGGTAGATCAGGGCCCCGGGGCCGAACTCGGAGATCGCCATGAAGCGGGGACGCTGAATGTAGTCGCCCCCGTCGAACTTGCCCACCGCTCCGCGCACCGCGGGAATGTACGCGGCGAGCGGGAGCCTGGGGAAGCTGTAGCCGGGAAGGAACCCCTCGGAGGCCAGGTAGCGGTAGGTGTAGAAGTCGGAGTGGTTCGACTCGTCGTCCTCGTTGCGTAGGAGCCGTAGCTGGCTCTCGGCCTCACGCCGTCGGGCCTGAGCCGCCCGGTGGGCCTTCTGCGAATGGCTGCTTTCCAGCACGATCCGGTTCTGGGTGGCCTGGTCCGCGAGGGCAGCCCGGTAGAGCTTGCGCCACCGGTCGCAGGCCTTGTCGAGGTTGCTGGGGGCCTTGTTGACGACATCCTCCACCCAGTTGTCCTGCCACCAAGCGGTGGCCTGCAACTCTGTGAGCATCGGAGCGACGATGCTCTGGGCGTGGCCAATGGCGCGCCTGATGGCGTCGCTGTCTGCGAAGGCGTGGGCCTTCTCCGGCCTCATCACGAGGGACGGGTCCTGGCCCTCGGTGGCGAGGAGATCGGTCATCTTCGAGCCGAGCTTCTCGCCGGTCTCGGCGAGCCACACCGCCTGGACGTGGCTGCGGAGCAGCGCCTCGTTCGTCAGGTCCAGCCGGGGCGCGGCGACGGATCCTGCGACCATGTCGGCGGGTCGGCGGAAGTAGTACTGGTCGTGCGAGTTGCCGGTGGCGCAGTAGGTCAGGACCAGCGCGGGCTGGCCGGAGCGCCCAGCGCGGCCCGAGCGCTGCGCGTAGTTCGCCGGGGTGGGGGGCACGTTGCGCAGGCCGACCGCGTTGAGGCTGGAGATGTCGACGCCCAGCTCCATCGTCGGGGAGCAGTAGAGCAGCGGAAGGGAACCCTCTCGGAACTCCCGCTCGCGGTTCTCCCGCTCGGCGGGCGGAACCTGTGCGGTGTGCTCTCTGGCGGACAGCCCGCGCAGCTCACGCGCCACTCCTTCGTAGAGCGTCTTGAAGAACGCGTTGACCCGACCGCCGGCGTCGGCGTCGAGGGTCTTGCGGATCGGATCGGATGCGGCGCTGGTTCCGTCGCCGGCGTTCCACCGGATGGCGGAAGCCTTCAGCCTGTGGCCCCGTTGCCCGTCGCTGTCCACCTGAGTGAGGATCCCCACGCGGCTGAGCACGGAGAGGATGTCGTGGATGACCTGCTGGGCCTCATCGGTGGTGAGGCGGGCGGGCTGGGACGGGAACTGGTTCGGTCGACGGAGGTATCGGCCGAGCGCCGACCGGCCGGTGAGGTGCAGGCCCTGGCGCGGACGGCCGGGCTGCGAGGCGAAGGCGAACACGGTGCCCACCGGGGCCATTTGCTCGTTGCCCGGCATACTCCAGGCCCCCGCGAGCTCCTGGGACGACTGCCTCTTGATCTTCTCGAACCCTGTCTCGGTGAGGCAATCGACATCGACGGCGAGCACCTTGCGGAACTCGTCGACGATGATCCGGCAGAGCTCCTCGCGGTGGCCGTTCGCCGCATCCCGCAGGGCGGGATGCTTCGATTCCCAGAGGCCCTGGTCCGCGGCCACGTCGTTGAGGGACTCGTAGCTCACCCGCAGGAGCCCGGTCTGTTCGAGGTTGGGCATGGTGATGCGCCAGCCGCGCTGAAGGTCGAGGTACAGCCGGTACTCGACCAGCTCGCGCAGGGCGCGCTCAGTGCGGGCCTTCGCGGCGTAGAGCGCTTCTGGTGACGCCGCGTAGTCGGCGAAGTCGAGGCCGAGGGCGTTGACGACGTGCGCGGCGACGTCCTCGTGGGTGAGGCCCTCAGGGTTGGACTTCATGGCGGCGAAGAGCGCGCCTCGGACCTGGGCGATCTGGACGAAGTCATTGAGATGACCGGCCTGCAGGCTTGCGTCCTGCCGGTTGTCGACGAAGGTGAGGAGCTTGCGTGCCTCCTTCGGGAGCTCGTCCTCCGGCACTTCACGCAGGGCGCGCACCATGCTGGAGGAGATCACCGAGATGGCGGAGCTTCGACCTTCGGCATCGAGAGTGGCGAGCTTGGAGAAGTCGCGGCCACGGGTCTGTTCGTAGCTGACCTGGCAGGAGAGGCAGAACGTGAACGGGGCGGGGATGAATGCGGCCGGAGTGCCACCCACGGGGACCTCATGACCCGCGGTGTCGACGGTGACCCGGCGGGGGAGGTACCTGACCTTCGCAGGAAGGGGGTCGTTGTCGACGTCCACCCAGGAGTCAGGAAGCCGCCCGTCGGCGATCGGGTCGACTGGCCAGGGAAGCGAGGTGGAGATGTAGAGGTAGCCGTCCTGCGCGGAGTCCTCGGACACATCTCGGGAGGCGCGGGGCTGGTAGCTGGTCTCCCCGGCACGGGTCACGGCGCGGACCACGGCGTACTCTTGGCCGCATTCGCGGCAGAAGGCCAGCGGGTAGAGCAGCTTCTCCTTCGCCGACGGGACAGCGACCTGGTACTTCGAGGTGATGAAGCGGGTGTCCTCGGGTTCCAGTGACACGTAGAGGGTGTCGCCCTTGGAGATGAACTGGTGCAGCCGGAACGCGAAGAGCGGGCGGCCCGTGCGTGGGTGTCGCACCTCCGACCCCTCGAGGAGGCACCGCTGAATCGCCTCGTGGCAGTCGGGCACAGGTTCGTCGGTGATGTCGGAGAGCGCGGGCGCCGCGTGTTCCCTGAGTCGTCGTGGGCTCTGGCGGACGAGCTGGCCGGTGCCCTCCTCGGTGGTCAGGCCGAACGTGGTCTCGATCCAGGCGGCGAGCGGCGAGGCCGCCAACGCGTCGAAGTCGCCGGGGAGCTGACCGGACCGGACGGCTGCCCGAAGGCCCGTGACGTCGTCGTCGCGCCCGGTGGTTGCCCTGGTGAGGGTCTCGCCGATGACGTGGTCAGGCGTGACGGGTGCGCCGAAGATGCGTGTGGCGACTTCGGCGACCGTGCGTCGCTGATCGATCGAGGAGCCGCCGCTGGCCATCGTCGCCGAGGTGCCGATGCACTGCAGGTTCGGCGATGCGCAGGCGTCGCGGACCCGTCGCACGAGCATCGAGACGTCCGCACCCTGGCGTCCGCGGTACGTGTGCAACTCGTCGAGGACGAGGAACTGGAGGCCTCGGGCGGCCTTCACCAGGCGGGCGCGCTCGTCTGGGCGGGTGAGGACGAGCTCGAGCATGACGTAGTTGGTGAGCAGGATGTCGGGCGGGTCCTTCAGGATGCGGTCCCGCTCCTCGCCGGACTCCTGCCCCGTGTAGCGGGCGAAGGTCACGGGCTCATTGCCCTCCCCGTAGCCGTTGCGGAGGAACTTCTCCAGCTCGCCGCGCTGCGAGTTCGCGAGGGCGTTCATGGGGTAGACGATGATCGCCTTGACGCCCGGGGTCTTCGGCTGTCGCAGGACGTGATCGACGATGGGGACGATGTAGGCCAGCGACTTGCCGGAGCCCGTGCCGGTTGTGAGCACGTAGCTCTCGCCCGTCCTCGCGACCTCGATGGCCTCACGCTGGTGCCGGTGGAGCGTGATGGGGGAGGTGCCTCGGTCCTCGAGGTGCTGCTTCACCCGGAAGATGGGATCGCACTCGGGGTGGAGGATTCCATCACGCACCAGCTCGTCGACGCTGCCCCCGGAGGCGAATGCCGGGTTGAGGGAGATCCAGGGCTCGGGCCACTGGCGATCGGCGTCCAGCTCCTGTTCGTAGTGATCCTTGAGCCGCGCGTCTTTCACGTCGATCGACGAGGTGGTGAATGCGCGGTAGTCCTCGATGACCGTCTCGCGCACTTTGAATACGTCCAAAGTTGCCTCCTCGTGGCGTGCTTGCACCCTAGCGGACGTGGCCGATGCGTGGTCAGGAGCCCGGTAGGTCATCCGATGGGGCGTTCAAGCCGTCGCTCTGTGCGGCACTGTGCGGCGGGAATGCTGTCAGTTTCAGTGAGCTCGTTACACCGCCAGCGTTTGCACGTTGTGGGTCATTGAGGTACGCCCAGGAACCCAAGACCGATGTCGGTGATGCCTGCGATACTTCAGGCAACGTCGAAGATGTGGCTACGAGTCGCCCGCCGACGAGAAGGAGAACTGGGATGGACGAGGCACCCGAGGCGGCCGACCGTGAGGACGACGGCACGGGTTCGGCGCACGCTGAAGGAGGTCACGCCGCGTCTGATGAGCTGGAGCACGCACCGTCAACGACCCTTGTGGAAGTGACCCCGGGCGTTGCGGTCCTGTTCGGTGAAGTTCCGGATGGCGTAGAACGCATCGGCCTCGACTTGATCCCATCGTTCGACCGAGTTCAGCTCTCCACGGCTCTGGGTTCACTGGGCAACACAGGCACGATCGTTGGAAACGTCGCAGAGGCTGCGTCGAGCGCGCAGGGCCTCTTCCGTGTCAACGATGCGACGCTGTCTCTGTTGAAGAGCGGCGGGGAGATGGCCGGGAAGGACGGGGCAAAGCTCGGAGCGATCTTCAAGAACGGCAAAGTGGTCGGGCAGGCACGTTTCATCCCGGCGTCGATGACGGCCGCAGCGGCCATCGCAGCCATCGGTCCAGCCGTCGCCATGATCGGGCTCCAGATGCAACTCGGTGAGATTTCGGGTCTCGTCCGCACCAACATCGCGCTCACCACACAGACGCTCCAGGCCATCCGAAGCGACCAGTGGGCAGAACTGAGGGCGCTCGTCAAGACGGTCGACGGTGCTTTCCAAGAGGCTCGCGAGCTTGGGTCCGTCAACGAGTCCGTGTGGGAACTCGTCTCCCACGAGGCCTCGGCGATCACTCAGAAGTGGGAGCTGTACCGGGAAAACGTAGGTGGACACGTCCGAGAACTCGGGAAGCTCGATGGGCGGGCACGACGCCAGTACCTCGAATCGAACGCCCAGGCGATCATGTTTGACACCCACGCCTTGCTGAACTCACTCAAGATGTATGCCCAGTACCAGGCGCTCCGGGCGGTACGAGCTCGCATCCGTAGCGCGAACGATGCCACGGAAGGCCAAGGCGGTGTCAACTCGTCGAAGCAACATCGGCTGCGAGGAGGGCCTCGAACTTCTCCCTCGGGGTGTAGAACCCCAGTGATGCTCGGGGGCGGTCGTTGAGCTCATCGGCGATCGCGTCGAGGTAGGCCTGGTTGCTGGTGATGTAGGTGCCCTTGGGTAGGTACTCCCGGATCAGTCCGTTGGTGTTTTCGTTGGTGCCTCGTTCCCATGGCGAGCGGGAATGGGCGAAGTAGACCGGCAGGTTCACGGCAGCGGTCAACCGGGCATGTTCGGCCATCTCGGATCCTTGGTCCCAGGTCAGCGAGGTCCGCAGTACCTCGGGGAAGGGCCACATTCGCTCGGCCAGGGTGTCGGCCACCGCGACGGCTTTCTTCCCCTCGGGGAGGCCGCAGATGATAGTGAAACGGGTGACTCGTTCCACCAGCGTGGCTGCTGCTGATTTGCCGTGGGCCCCGATGATCAGGTCTCCCTCCCATGCACCGGGGATCCTTCGTTCGGTGACGTCGGCGGGCCGGTCATCGATCGAGACCATCGCGACGATCGGGGCCCGGCGCCCGTCTTTTGAGCGTGGTTCACGGCTGGTGCGCTTGGATCTGAGCATCACCGAGTGGCGGGCCAGCTCGCCCTTGGGGAGGGCGTAGATGAACCGGTAGATCGCTTCGTGGGAGACCTGCGCACCATCAGCGGGTGTGGAGTGGACCATGGTCTCCACAGTGGGGTCACAGGCCTCCAGACGCAACCGTCCCGCGATCTGGCGTGGCGTTCGGGAGCGTTTCAGGTCGCCCAGCACGCGGGCCCGCAGTACCGGGTCGGCATCGATCTTGCGGGTCTGGGGTCGTCGGCGGCGGCGCTGGGCCTCGACGTCGGCTCTCACCACGCGGTAGCCGCAGGTCTTAGTGGAGTTACGCCGGATTTCACGGCTGATGACGGACGGGGCCCGATCGATGTGGACCGCGATCCGGCGGATGCCCCAGCCGGCCTTCAGACCGGTGGAGATCTCGGCCCTGTCGTGGGCGGTCAGTGGCCGTCGTTGCGTCACGCGGGAGAACCTCTCATTGACCTGCAGTGTTGCTTCCACGGTATGACACTGCCCAACTCTTCAACCGGATTA
The DNA here is from genome assembly GCF_019316905.1 of Tessaracoccus palaemonis. Lineage (NCBI taxonomy): Bacteria > Bacillati > Actinomycetota > Actinomycetes > Propionibacteriales > Propionibacteriaceae > Tessaracoccus > Tessaracoccus palaemonis. The sequence continues at coordinate 3,153,549 of NZ_CP079216.1, read as the reverse complement.
CAACCAGCACCCCGACTGAGATCGACGAGTCCCTTGGCGAGATCAGGCTGCTTACCGAGTCACTCGTGCGCGAGCTGCGGATCATCGCCGAGCTGCCGGGTCGAGCTACGGCACCACTGACGAAGAAACGGAAAGACTCGGAGGCTTCTCGGCTTACGTGCGAAAAGCTCCTCGAAGCGATCGAGCCTTTGGCTGACATGCTCCGGCCGGTAGTCCGGATGCCTGTCGTGCCGGATACCGTGTGCGCGCCCAAGGGCCTCGATCTTGAGCCGTACCTCCATGTCCTTCGCTGGTTCCTTGAAGACGACGAGCCACTCCGCGGTGTGGCGTTCCCGTACGAAGTGGGAACTCACAACCTCGCCGGAGTTGTGCCGTTTCTCGCCAGTCGGGTAGATGCGACCTGGAAGGCGCTCGCACCAGGTAGGGCCGGTGCCATCGTGGAGAAGTTCGCGTCGAGCACATTCATTGCGGTTACTGCCCGACGAATCATCACCGCCGATCCAAGGAGCCTCCTGAGGCGGGGGGAACTCGGCTCGATTCACTCGCTGGACGAGGTGCAGTACGTGCGCCCTCGCTCCAACCACGGAGCAGGCGTGCGACCCACCATCGACGTGACGACAGACCATCGAGATATTCACTGGATGTTCCCCGAGACCGCCGACCTCGAGCACGTCGACAACCTGGTCGCGTTGCTCGCCCAGGGAACGCCCCGCGTGGCCCCAACACCGGTGGCGATAGAACAGTCCGACGCACCGGGCGACACAGACGACTCCTAGGCCTGCGGCAGCGAGGCGGCTGTGAACCCGGTGGTCGAACCGGTGTGTGTGCTGCGGGCTCGCCGTTTCGGGCTCCGATCCTTCGCTTCGCTCAGGGCACCTCGACGAGCTCGGCGATCCGTGGTGGTCGGCGGTCCGTGGTGGGCTCGGCGGTCCGTGCCGGTCCACCCTTCGCTTCGCTCAGGGCACCTCGACAGGCTCGGCGAACCGTGGTGGGCTCGGCGAACCGTGGTGGTCCTCCCTTCGCTTCGCTCAGGGCACCTCGACAAGCTCGGCGATCCGGGGTGGGGTCGGCGAACCGTGGTGGGCTCCGCGAACCGGGGCTACTTGCCGCTGTAGACGGGGAAGGCGCTGGAGGCGCCGTATTCAGCGGCCCGGAGGTTGAGCAGCGTGGTCATGTCCTCGTCGGAGATGGTGAAGTCGACCTGCGCGTTGGAGCGCATGTGGTCCGGGTTCGCCGTCTTCGGGAGCGACACCGTGCCCAGTTGGAGCGTGTAGCGGATGCAGAGCTGGGGGACGGTGACGCCGTAGGCGTCGGCCATCGCACGGACGTCCGCGTTGTCCAGGATCTCGCCGTGGGCGATGGGGGAAAAGGCCTCGACGAGGATGTCCTTGTCGGCGCAGTAGGCGAGCAGGTCGGTGGGCGTGTTGCCCGCGTGGACCAGGAGCTGGTTGAGGTGGGGAGCGACGGTGGCCGCGGCCAGGATGTTGTCGACGTCCGGCTCGCGGAAGTTGGAGATGCCGATCGCGCGGAGCTTGCCCGCCTGGTGGGCCTCCTCCAGCGCCCGCCACGCCTGGCGGTTGCCGTCGGAGTAGTCGCCGCCGCGGAAGTCGCTCCACGGCTGCGGGCTGTGGATCAGCATGAGGTCGACGTAGTCGAGGCCGAGCTTCTTCAGCGATCCGTCGATCGAGGCGACCGCACGGTCGTAGTCCTTGATCTCCGCGGCCAGCTTCGTGGAGACGAACAGCTCGTCGCGCGCGACGCCCGCCGTGCGGACGCCCTCGCCGACGCCCCGCTCGTTGCCGTAGGCCTGGGCCGTGTCGATGTTGCGGTAGCCGATCTCGACGGCCGCTCGCACCGCGTCGGCGGCGACGGCGTCGTCGATGAACCACGTACCGAGCCCCAGCTTGGGGATCTCGACGCCGTTGGACAGGGTGTAGGTCTCGTGCAGGATGGTCATGCTTCATCTTCGCCAGAAGCGGTCGCGATTCCTGCTGGTGGTCGGACACAAATCGCAACCGCTTCCGCGGGGAGTGGTCGAGGCGGGAGACTGAGCGCCATGCTGACTGTGCGCGTCACCGCCGACCACGACCTCGCCGTGCGTCTCCGCGACGAACTCGAGCAGGAGCCCACGGTCTGAGACCTGGCGCTCGTGCCCGGCGTCGCCGCCGACGGGAGCGGGGATCTGCTGCTGTTCGAGATGGCGCGCGAGAACGCCAACAACATCATGCGGCTGCTCCGCCACGCCGGGGTGCCGGCCGTCGGCAGCATCGTGGTGTCCGAGCCGCTCACCGTCGTGTCGGACGCGGGGTCGGCGGCGGAGGCCGCGGCACCCGGGCACCCGGCCGACGGGGTGCTGTGGGCCCAGCTCGCCGACAAGTCGCGGGAGGACGCCCGCCCGTCGGCGACGTTCTTCGTGTTCCTGCTGCTCGCGACGCTGATCGCCGGGATCGGGCGCGTCCTTGACCAGCCCATCCTCATCATCGGGGCGATGGTCGTCGGCCCGGAGTTCGCCCCGATCGCGGCCATCTGTTACGCCATCGTGCGACGTCGTCGCGGGATCGCGGGCCTGGCTCTGACCACGCTGCTCGGCGGGTTCGCCGCCTGCGCCGCGGCGGCCTGGGCGGTCTGGGCCATCGCCTACGCGGCGGGCGTCTTCACCTACGAGCAGGCGACCACCGGGCCTGCCACCGACTTCATCATCTCCCCGGACGGCTGGTCCTTCGTGATCGCGGTGCTGGCGGGGATCGCCGGGGTGGTGTCGTTGACCAGCTCGAAGTCGTCGGCCCTGGTCGGGGTGTTCATCTCCGTCACGACTGTGCCGGCCGTGGGCGCGATCGGACTCACCCTCGCCGTCGGCGCGTGGGAGGAGGCGCTCGGCGCGGGCCTGCAGCTCGTCATCAACATCGTCGGCCTGCTGGTGGCGGGCGTCGTCACGCTGTTCGTGCAGCTGCACTTCGGCCGCTGGTTGGGCAGGATCACTGCGTCGCGTCGACGGACGAGGCCCTGAGCCTCGGGCGAGGTGCACTGACCGGGGCCGCCACCCGCGGACGCCAACGGTATGCACGGACGCCAACGATATTCGCGCGAATACCGTTGGCGTCCGTGCATACCGTTGGCGTTTGGGAAATTGCGTTGGCGTCTGGCGGCGTCTGGCGGGGTCTGGGCGCGACTGGGGGCTTCTGGCTGGAGGGGGAGCCGCGACGACTCTCGGCCGCCACGAGCCGTCGGCGCCCGACTCAGGTCAACACCCCTGCGTCGTAGCCTGTTCGCATGACGGACCTCAGCGCACCCACGGGACACGAAGAGTCCCTTCGGGCGCTCCCAGCCGACGACGGCAGTACGCCACGAACGCTCGTCCTCGGCGCGACGGGCTACATCGGCGGCCGACTGGTACCCCGGCTGCTGAACGCCGGGTACCGAGTGCGGGTGCTGGCGAGGGACGCGGTGCGCGCGGCATCCTTCCCCTGGGGCGGGGACGTCGAGATCGTTGAGGGTTCCGCCGACGACGCGGATGCCGTGGCCCGCGCGGTCGAGGATGTCGATGTCGTCTACTACCTGATCCACTCGATGGGCGCGGGGCGGGGATTCGAGGAGACTGACGAACGTGCCGCCGAGATAGTCGCGCGTGCGGCGGAGGATGCCGAGGTCCGCCGCATCGTCTATCTCGGCGGACTTCATCCCGACGACGTGGAGCTGTCGCCGCATCTGCGCTCGCGGGTGCGGGTGGGCGAGATCTTCCTGGACTCGGGCGTTCCTGCGCTCGTGCTGCAGGCCGGCGTGGTCATCGGGTCCGGGTCGGCGTCGTTCGAGATGATCCGCCACCTCACCGATGTGCTGCCGTTCATGCCGGCACCGAAGTGGGTGCGCAACCGCATCCAACCGATCGCCATCCGCGACGTGCTGCATTACCTGCTCGGCGCGGCCCGGGTCGATCCGGGCGTGAACCGGTCCGTCGACATCGGCGGACCGGACGTGCTGCGATACGGGGAGATGATGAACGGCTACGCGCGCGAGGCGGGGCTGCCCCGACGGGCTATTGCTGCCCTGCCGGTGCTGACGCCCGGCCTCGCGTCGCACTGGGTGAATCTCGTCACCCCCGTGCCCCGGTCGATCGCCCGCCCCCTTGTCGCGTCGTTGCAGAACGAGTGCGTCATGAAGACCCGCGACGTCGACGACCTCATCCCCCCACCCGACGGCGGCCTCACCCCGTATCGCGAGGCTGTGCGCCTCGCGCTGGGGCGGCTGAACGCCGACACCGTCGAGACGAGCTGGCAGGACGCCGAGGTGTTCGGCGCCCCGAGCGACCCGCTGCCCAGTGATCCGGAGTGGGCGGGGCGAACGGTGTTCACGGATGCGCGCCAGCTGGCGACTCCGGCATCCGTCGACCGGCTGTGGACTGTCATCCTCGGGATCGGCGGCGAGAACGGCTGGTACTCGTCGCCGTTCCTGTGGGCCGCTCGGGGCCTGATGGATCGACTGGTGGGTGGGGTCGGTCTCCGGCGCGGGCGGCGCAGTCGCACTGATGCCCGAGTGGGCGACGCGATCGATTTCTGGCGCGTCGAGGCAGTGGACAGGACGGACGCGGGGAACCTCCTGCGCCTCCGCGCCGAGATGAAGGTGCCGGGCACCGCATGGCTGGAGATGCGCGCGGGTCCCGACGTCGACGGCGCACGGTACGAGCAGCGCGCGGTGTTCTTCCCGAAGGGGCTCTTCGGGCGGCTCTACTGGCTGGCCGTGCTCCCGTTCCACGGCGCGATCTTCGCCGGCATGGCGGCGCGGATAACGTCGACGGCTGAGGCGCCGGAAGCCGAGCCCTGAGCGTCGACTAGCCTGCGGGCATGAGCAGGTATCTCGCCATCTTCCACGGCGCCGGTCGCGAGGTCGAGAAGGCCGAGGTGACGGCGGAGCAGAGCGCGTCGTTCCTCGTCGACTGGGCGCGCTGGGCGCAGGACCATGAGCCCGCCATCGTCGACAACGGCGCGCCGCTGCTCCGGAAGACGCGGCTCACCTCGGAGGACGACGAGGACTTCACCGACACCAAGGTCGCGTTCACCGTCGTCGAGGCGTCGTCGCACGCGGACGCCGTGCGCATCTTCCTCGACCATCCGCACCTGGCGCTGATGACGGGGAACTGGATCGAGGTCCTGGAGTGCGCGCCGGTTCCGCGGTAATAGTGGGGGATGTCGATCGGGTCGCGACGGGACCTCTCGCAAGCTCGAGGCGCTTCGACAGGCTCAGCGAACCGGGATGGCTCGAGGCGCTTCGACAGGCCTGTGCTGAGCCTGGCGAAGTGCTCAACGACCCGGGGCGACCTTCGCCGTCTTGGACGAGGAGGTCGACACCGTCGTGTAGCCGGCTTTGGAGCCTGTGACGTGGACGGTGAGGGTCTTCCCGACGGAGTACTTCGTGAGCGTGATGGTCTTCGCGGTGTGGCCCTTCAGCTTCTTCCCGTCGCGGTACCACTGGTACTTCCATGTGGTGCCGCTCGTCCAGCTGCCCGCCTTTGCCGTCAGCGTCCTGCCGACCTTCGCCGTGCCGGAGATCGTCGGCTTCGCCGTCTTCAAGGTCCCCGCCTTGACGGCGGCGGTCCTCGATGAGGCGGTGGAGGCTGTGGCGTAGCCGTCGAGGGTCCCGGTGACGTGGACGCTGAGCCGCTTGCCGAGCGAGTACTGCGTCAGGGCGAAGGTGGATTTGGTGGAGCCGGCGAGCTTCTTCCCGTCGCGGTACCACTGGTAGGTGAACCTGGTGCCGGTGGTCCAGGCGCCCGGCTTCGCGGTGAGGGTGCCGCCGACCTTCGCCGTGCCGGAGATGGTCGGCTTCGCGGTCTTCAGGGTGCCGGCCGTGACCTTGGCGCCTGCGGAGGTCCTCGTCACCGTCCTGTAGCCGTCCCTGGTGCCCGTCACCCGCACCGTCAGCGTGGTGCCCAGCGAGTGTTTCGTCAGCGCGAAGGTCGACTGGGTGTAGCCCGCGAGCTTCCTGCCGTCGCGGTACCACTGGTACGTCAGCCGGGTGCCGCTGGTCCACGTGCCCGCCTTGGCGGTGAGCGTGCCGCCGACCTTCGCGGTGCCCGTGATCGTCGGCGTCGACGACGTCAGCTGCTTCGCCGGTGCGACCGTCGCGTCGTGCCCCGCGTAGCTCGGCTCCACCCAGGCCGTCTCGCCCCACGGGAACGCGTTGGCGTTGAAGTTGGCCAGCGCGGCCAGCTCCGCGTCGTCCTTCCACGGGTTCGCGTCCGGGTCATCGGCGCGCTCGCCCATGCCATACGGGTTCTCGAAGTTGAAGGACATGCACCAGAAGTTCTGGTCGGTGACGATGCCGCCGTAGGTCTTTACCGCGCGCATGATGGCGGCCATCGTGCGGTCGATCTTGTTGTCGGCGATGTGCGCCTCGACGTCGAAGTCCTCGGGGAAGGTGAACATCTGCCCGGCGACGGGCGCGTTCGGGTAGCTGGAGGAGGCGAGCTTCCCGTCGGTCTGCTTGGCCGGGAAGGAGACCTGACCGGCCAGGTACGAGGGGAACGTCACGGACACCGCGTGGCCGATCACGCCCGAGCGCAGCTCCTCCGCGCCGATCTGCGTCAGCTCGTTGGCGATGCCGACCACCGAGTTGGTGCCCTGGAGGTACTGAAGCCAGTAGTTGTCTGATCCGACGGTGCCCGTGTCCGGGTCGGCGTAGAAGTAGCCGGCAGATGCGAAGTTCCAGACCCCGTCTGCGTCCTGGGAGGCGCCGAAGTAGCCCCGGAAGATGCCGGTGGCAACGTCGTACACCGCCAGCGCGTGGTCGCCGCCGTCGCTCGCCCTCGCCCAGTCGGGAAGTGGGATCGTGCCGGTCGTGACCTCGGCGAGACGTGGGAAGCTCGTCACCCGGGAGTCCGTGGAGGTGAAGGTCGCGAAGTCCTGGTAGGGGTTGGACGAGTCGACGGTGTAGATCGGGATGTTGTCGTGGCTTGCCACCCCACCGCCGATCGAGACCCCCGTCTTCAGCCGCCCGCGCCAGTGGTCGTTGAGGTAAAGGTCGGGCAGCGGACCGTCGACGAAGTCCGCGATCTGCTCGGAGTTCGCGGCCACCGGCGCGGCTGAGATGTCGCGCTGCACGAAGCTGCCGGTGCCCAGGTAGCCGGCCGGGTCGAGCGGGGAGGAGTTCACGACCTCGGCGAGGTCGGCGGCCGTCTTCGTCTCGTCGACCTCGGCCAGCACCGGGGTCGCCGAGGTGTCCGGGGTCGTGTAGCACGTCGGCCCGTCGGCGATCTGCGACGCAGACGTGGGCGTGTAGTTGGTGCCGGCCGGGATGCAGGTGGCGGCGTCGGCCGGCGCCGTCGGGGCGACGAGGCAAGCCAGCGATGCTGCGACGAGCAGGGCGAGGGGGTGGCGCATCTGGGGGTCCACTTCGGAACGGCGTCGGTCTGTTCGGCGCTGATCCTGCCGGAGCGAGGCGCTCCTGACAAGCCATCTCGCTCTTGTCGGTGTCCTTTGAGAGGCACTGGTGGACAAAGTCGCCTCGATTCGCTCGGCGCCCTGGAGCCGGGCAAGCCGCCTCGCTTCGCTCGGCGCCCTTCGACGAGCTCAGGGAACCGGTTCGTTGAGCGCTTCGACAGGCTCAGCACAGGCCTGTCGAAACGCCCTGAGCGCAGCGAAGGGACTCACTAGACCTCCGCCCCGCAGCGAACGGGACTGACCCGTTCATCGCCTCGCTTCGCTCGGCGCCCTTCGACGAGCTCAGGGATCCGGAGCAGCTCAGGGAGCCGCCGGCAGGCGCCGGTTCAGCAGCTCGGACATCACCAGGCCCAGCGCGACGATCACCACCAGGTAGAACGGGAAGATCCAGAGCCCCGTCAAGGACGACAGGGCGCCGAAGAGCGGGGGCATCAGCGTGGAGCCGGTGTAGGCGGCGGCCATCTGGATGCCGATGATCGCCTGCGAGTTCCGGGCGCCGAAGTTCACCGGAGTCGAGTGCACGATCGCGGGGTAGATCGGGGCGCTGCCCAGGCCCGCGATCACGAGTCCCGCCAGCGCGGGCAGGTCCGTCGGCAGGGGCAGCGCGATCAGCACGAGACCCACCCCGACGGCGATGAAGCCTCCCCGGATGAGGGCCCTGTCTCCGAGGTGGTCGGCGAAGAACCCGCTCAGGAAGCGCCCGGCGGTGATGCCGAGCAGGAAGAGGGCGCCGAAGGTCGCGGCCGTCGCCGGGTCGATGCCCCGCTCGGACACGAGGTACGTCGAGGCCCACAGGATCGTCGTGCTCTCCACCGCGCAGTAGGCGAAGAACGCCGCGAGGATCAGGACCACGCCGGGGATGCTCAGTGCGCGCTTGAGGGAGACGTGCTCGTGGGAGGCCCCCTCCGCCGCGTCGGCACCCTCGTGCACGACCCGGGGCCGGGCCTTGTCGACGCGCGCCCACAGCGGCAGGCTCACCAGCAGGATGATCGTGAGCGCGACCTGGATGCCGCCGACGCTCTGGTAGGCCGTCGACCAGCCGAGGCCCACGCTGATCGCGGCGCCCATGATGAACGGGCTGATCGACGCGCCGACGCCCCAGAAGCTGTGCAGCCAGTTCATGTGCCGCGCTGCGTAGTGGAGCGCGACGTAGTTGTTCAGCGCTGCGTCGACGGCGCCCGCGCCCAGGCCGTACGGGATCGCCCACAGGCAGATCATCCAGAAGGACCCGGAGAACCCGAAGCCGAGGAGCGCGGTCGCGGTCATGGCGACGCTCACCGCGGTGACCAGCCCGACGCCGAAGCGCCGTGTCAGGCGCTCGGACAGCAGGCTCGAGACGATGGTGCCGGAGGCGACGATCATCGTCACGATGCCGGCGTACGACACGGGGACACCGAGGTCGCCGTGCATGACGGGCCAGCCGGATCCGATCAGCGCGTCGGGTAGCCCCAGGCTGATGAAGGCGGCGTAGATGATCGCCAGGAGGAGTGCGTACATGTGTCAGTGTCTCCGGGAATCGGGTGGGTGGTGCTGGGGGGCGGTCGGTCAGGCCGTGATCTCGACCAGGTTGCCGTCGGGGTCGGGAACGACGCTCTCGTAGTAGCCGTCCCCTGTGGTGCGGGGTCCGCTGAGGGCGGGGTAGCCGTCTCTCCCCAGGCGTGCGGTGAGCGCGTCGACGTCAGCCGCCGAGCCTACCGAGAACGCCACGTGATTGAATCCCTGGGCGAGTCGGCCGCCCGCGTCGTCGAGTACCGGGCGGGTCATGAGTTCCAGCCGTGCCCCGCGGTTGAAGCTCAGGAAGTAGGTCCGCAGGCCCGAGGACGGGTTGTGGTACCCGGTCCCGGCGACGCCGCCGAAGTACGTCTCGTAGAAGCCGCGAGCCCGTTCCAGGTCGTCGACGTAGAGGGCGATGTGTTCGATGCTCGGCATGAGTTCCTCCTTCGGAAGCGCCCACGCTACGCATTCAAATGATCGTGCGCACTGATCGGAATCCCGAGAAATGATCAACAGGGGTTCACAGATCAACTGGGGTTCAGCACTGCCAGGTGAGCGCAGTTGGTCATCACGAGTCCCTCCTCGACATCATTCATCGAGCGGACAGCCCAACGACCGAGCATCCCGGCGGATCGCCCGCGAACGTCGCCTACGGACTTGCACGCCTAGAGCATCCGGTGTGGCTGCTGACGGAACTGGCAGACGACCCCGCGGGAAGGCTGATCGCGACGCACCTCGCCGCCCCTGGGGTGGAGCTCATCGTGTCGCCGGCGTAGACCGAACGCCGACCGCGCGTGCGGCTCTCGACGTGAGCGGTATGGCTTCGATATCGCCTGGCAGTCTCGCGCTGGTCGCTCGTGTTCAGCGAGCCGCTCCGACCGCCATGTCCCATCGTGGTTCTCCTGACACCGGGCAATCACTGTCGCGCGGGCAGGTGCGCACCCGGCGACGCGCGCCGGGGGTCTACTGTGCGCTGAGCGCTGGGTAAGGCACCGAAGTACGAGCGAGGGTGCGAAGGACCTCGTCGAGGATCGCCCCCGGCGAGCCCTGGTGATCGTTCGTCCACCAGCGGTCTCCCACGAGTTCCCAAACACGAAACGCCACCGCCGAGATCAGCGCGACGTCGAGTTCGTCCGGACTGCGACCAAGCCGCTCCGCGACGACCGCCTCAAGGTCGGCTCGCGAACGGATCAGTATGTCGAGCAGGCGCGCTCGCGCCGGCGGAGAGTCGTCGACCATCGCGCGGACCGCGGCGAAGCGCTCCACATCCTCGATCGCCTCGAGCGAGCTGCGGATTGCCGCGGCGAGCGCCTCAGGGAGCGGTTCGCCATCAGGTCGTTCGCTCAGCTGATCAGCGACATCCATCCAGGTTGTGAGCTGATCCAGGAGCAGCAAGTCCTTGGTGGGGAAGTAGCGGTACAGCGTCGACGCGCCAACCTCGGCCTCAGAGGCGATCTGCTCCATCGTTGTCTGCTCGTACCCCTGCTCGACGAACAGCCGATACCCGGTGTCGAGCAGGAGCTGGCGAGTCCGAGCCGCCTTCCGTTCGCGCAATCCCATGGGAGCCATCCTATCGGTAGGTGACAGTCACTTCCATATGGAGGTGACGTGAGTTAGGATGAGGATGTCAACTTCATATGGAAGTGACACCCACTATCCAGATTGCTCACACGAAGGAGTGTGTAGGTATGAGCGCATCACCCCCGGCTCCCGCCGCAAGCACCGTCGCCGTCGCGGACGAGGATTGGACCAACAAGCCGCGCACCCCCATGGGCCGGCTCGTCCCCGCCGTCCTCCTGTCTCAGATTGGCTTCTATGTCGCCGTCCTGACGCCCATTCAGCTTCTGCTGACGTTGCATCTCACGTCCTTGGCGGGCGGCGGTGACGCGACGGGCGCGTTCGGCATCGTCACCGGATTCGGAGCCCTCGTCGCGCTGCTGTTCAACCCGATCGCGGGTCGCATCAGCGACCGCACCCGGCTGAAGTTCGGCCGCCGCCGGACGTGGATCCTGTTCGGCGCGCTCTCGGGTGCAATCGCACTCGTCGCGATCAGCGCCACCACCGAGGTCTGGCAGGTCGTCGTCCTGTGGTGCGTCGTTCAGGCGTGCTTCAACTTCCAGTTCGCCGCCAACAACGCACTTGTCGCGGACCAGGTCCCACCGGGTCGGCGAGGCGGCATCTCCGGCCTCGTGGGTCTTACGCTCGCCGCGGGACCACTGCTCGGCCTTGCCGTCGCCAACTCCGTCGAGCCCGGCTCCGCACTGCAGTGGCAGGCCATCGCAGCTGTCGCCGTGGTGGTCGCGGTGGTCGCGGTACTCCTCGTGCGCGATTTCCCGGCCGGTGCGCGGCCTGACCCGCAGCGACGTAGCGGAGTTGCCGGGGTCTTCCAGACCTTCTGGATCAACCCCATGCGCCACCCCGCGTTCGGCTGGGCGTGGGCAGTGCGATTCCTTGCAACGTGCGCATACGCCGGCACCTCCTACTACGCCTTCTTCTTGCTGCAGCGCTTCGGCATCTCCGCTGAGGAAGTTGGCGCAATCGTGCTCAACATCTCAGTGATTTCGATCGTGCTGTTGGCGGGGGCGAGCGTCGGAGCGGGCTACCTCTCTGATGCTGTCAAGCGGCAGAAGCCGTTCGTGATTGTCGGTGGCATCATCGCATCGTCGGGCCTTGTGCTCATGGCTTTCGCGCCATCGATCACGATGGTCTATGTCGCGGCCGCCCTCGTAGCCCTGGGCACCGGAGCATTCTTCGCCATCGATCTCGCCTTGTGCATCCGAGTGCTTCCCAACAGCGCCGACGCTGGACGTGACCTCGCAATCATCAACATCGCCAACTCGCTCCCACAGTCGCTGGTGCCGTTCATCGCGCCAGTCCTCCTGTTGATTGGCGGCTACGTCGCGCTGTTCGGGTTCCTCGCGCTGCTCGGCATCCTTGGGTCCGTCGCAGTACTGCGGATCCCCGAGATCGGACAGGAGCACAGTGCCTCTCGCTGGACAGTCCCCATTACCCGGCACAACGCCATGGACTCCACCTCCGCCTGACACCGAAAGGTCCGAATCATGAGCGTCTTCGCTTCAACCCCCATCCGACCACGAGTCATCGAGACGGTGAGTGCGTTCACCCTCACCGACACTGAGCCTGGACTCAGCCCCGACCAACTCGCGGCCCACCCTCGCAACTGGACCCCGGCAGTTGTGCCCGGCGGGGTGCACGAGTCCCTGCTCGCCGCCGGAACCATCGACCACCCTTACTACGACCGCAACGAGGGCTCCGTAGCCTGGATCGAAGAGCGTGACTGGTGGTACCGCGCCACCTTCGCAGCTCCCGTCAACCTCGAAGACGATGAGCGCCTCCGAATCGTGTTTCACGGACTCGACACCGTCGTCGACATCTGGCTCAACGACGCCCTGCTCGGCTCGCACGCCAACATGTTCCGCCCCGCCGAGTTTGACATCACAGACCGCGTCCAGGCGACCAACGACCTGCTGCTGCGGTTCTCGCCGCCACTGGCGGGACTCAGCATCCCGGCCAACATTGCCGAAGCTTTCGAGCGACTCGAGCCCGTGCTCGCCGCCGCGAAAGCCGCGGACCCGAGCGCAGAGATCGTCATGTCTGACGTTCTCGCCACGTCAACGCTGCGCCGCAAAGCAGCGTTCTCGTGGGGATGGGACTTCGCCCCGCGTGTGCCTTCGCTCGGCGTCTGGCGCCCAGTCGAACTCCAGCGTCACGGGCGCGCCGCCATGCGTGGACATCACATCCGCACGGACGCTCTCGACCTCGACCAGCGCACAGCGCGCCTGAGTCTGAAAGTCGAGACCGAAGGCCGCGCCGACGGCGAGCTCACAGCCCGCGTCTCCCTCACCTCGCCTGCAGGCGCCACCGCCGAGTATGACCTTCCGATCGTGGACGGAGTCGCAGTAGCCGCCGTGACGGTCGCCGACGTGGAACCATGGTGGACCCACGACATCGGCACCCCAGCTCTCTACGACGTCCGGATCGAACTCCTCGACAACGGAGAGGTGCGTGACGTCGCCACGGACCGCGTTGGCCTGCGCACGATCGAAATCGATCAGTCCCCCGACGTCGACGGCGGGCGGATCATGCGCTTCATCCTCAATGGCGTCCCGATCTTCGCGCGCGGCGCATGCTGGTTGCCGGCGGACATGCTCGTGGGTTCGATCCCTGACCAGCGATACCGCGATCTTGTGCGCCTCGCGCAGGACGGCAACATGAACATGCTCCGCGTTTGGGGCGGCGGGATCTATGAAGCCGACGCCTTCTACGACGCCACGGATGAACTCGGCATCCTCGTATGGCAGGACTTCAGTTTCGCCTGCGTCGACTATCCCAGCGACAATGCTGAGCTCCTCCGCGAGGTGGAGCTAGAAGCGGAATACCAGGTCACCCGCCTTCGCAATCGCGCGAGCCTCGGCATGTGGTGCGGCAACAACGAAGTGCAGGAGTTCCACGGGTTCGCGTATCAAGACTACGAGCCCGGCCCCTGGGGCTGGGACATATTCCATCGCATCCTCCCCGACGCGGTGCGCCGGTTGGACGGCAGCACGCCTTACCGCCCCGGAAGCCCCTGGGGCGAAGGAACGCCGGAAGGGTGGATGGCCGTCAACGGCGTCATGGACGGAGACCGCCATGCCTGGGAGGTGTGGCACGGCTCGGATTGGGGTGCCGGCGGCGGCCCATTCGACTCGATCGGCGAAGCCCGGCACTACCGGCGCTACGCCAAAGACAAGGGCAAGTTCATCAGCGAGTTCGGGATTCATGCCTCACCCGCCCGCTCCACCCTCGAGCGATGGATCCCTGCCGACAAGCTCGCGGTGCACAGCGAGTCCTTCGACCACCACAACAAGGATCACCCCAAGACCAAGGGCGATGCGATCCTCGAGATCATCACGGGCATCCCGAGGACGATTGACGAGTACGTCGACTACACGATGGTGTCCCAAGCGGAAGGACTCAAGTTCGGCGTCGAGCACTATCGGCGCCGCCAGCCCCACTGCAACGGAACGCTCGTCTGGCAGTTCAACGACGTGTGGCCCGGGTTCAGCTGGTCGCTCATCGACTACGACACGGTGCCCAAGGCTGGCTACTACGCCGCCAAGCGCGCTTTCACACCAGTACTCGCAAGTTTCGTCTACGAGGCGGGCGAGCTGGCACTGTGGATCAGCAACAGTGGAGCGCTGGCCGTGAACGCCGAGGCAGTCATCACGCTGCAGAGCTTCAGCGGGGAAGTGCGCGCCGACGAGCGCATCCGCATCACGGTCGACGCCGGCGAGTCCAGGGTCGTTTGGAGGCGCGAGATCGACCTCGGTGAGCGCGCGGCCAGCGACTTTGCATGGGTCGAGAGCGTCGGCGATATCTTCCTGGCAAACCGGCTGTACTTCGCCGAGATCAAGGACCTCGATCTGCCGGCCGCCAGGCTGGCAACGCGTGTGGAACGCACTGGTCCGACCAGCGCGCGGGTCACGGTCGAGGCCGATACCTTCGCTTACCTCGTGCGCGTCACGTCGCCCCATCCCACGGCCCGGTTCGACGACAACTTTGTCGACATGCGTCCCGGTACGCGGCGGGTGATATCCGTGGAAGGCCTGCCCGAGGACTTCGACCTCGCTGACCTCGCCGTAAGTGCCTACGTGGGCTGACCATCTGCACGGCTGGTCGCTCTCGCATCGCCTCAGTAATGCACGTCGCCCCACTGCTTCTGCGCTGGGGCGATGCGAGAGTGGCGAAGTCGCCTTCGCGCGGCGTGGTAGTCGCGCGCCATGCTGTGTCGATCCATGAGTCCCGCAGGGTTCTGCTGCGATCAGCGATGCCCCGACTCCAGGTCAGAACGGCCAGATGAGCGGGACGTACCAGACCGCGACGACGGCGAAGAGCACGGCGAGCGGGAGGCCGAGTTTCCAGTAGTCGCCGAACGAGTAGCCGGCCGGCTTCATGACCATCAGGTTGGCCGGGGTGGCGATCGGCGTGAGGAACGACGCGGCGCCCGCGACGGTCAGGGCCATCATGAACGGCTGGACGGAGACGTCGAGGCCCGAGGCGACGGCCATCGCGATCGGCGCGACGATCAGCACCGTCGCCGTGTTGCTGATGACCTGCCCGAGCACGATGGTCAGGAGGACGATGGCGAGCAGCGCGACGGTCGCGCCCGAGTCGCCCACCAGCGAGATCAGCCAGCCCGCGACGAGGTCGGCGGCGCCCGTCGAGAGGAACGCCGTCGACAGCGGGATCATGCCCGCCACCAGCACGACGGTGGTCCAGGAGATCGATCGGTAGGCCTGGTTCACGCCGACGGCGCCGGTCAGGACCAGCGCGACGGCGGCGAGCATCGCCGCGGCGGCCGGCGGGACGAGCCCCGTGGCGAGCAGCAGGACCATCAGGCCGAGGATCACGATCGCCCGCGAGGCCCCCTTGCCCAGGGGGACCGACCGGCGCAGGGTGCTGGGCGCGTCGACGACCATCACGCTGTCGCTCGCCTCGGTGTGGCGGGCGAGGTCGTCCCAGGAGCCCTGCAGCAGCAGCGCGTCGCCGGCGTGGAGGGTGATCTCCGCGTCGTGCAGCACCTGGTCGCCGCGGCGGGCCGACAGCACGACGAGGTCGCCGCTCGGGGTCGCCATGCCGGGGAAGATCGTCGTGCCGATCAGGTGCGAACGCGGCGCGACGACCACCTCGCTGACGCCCTCGGTGCGGCCGATGAGCGTCTCGGTCTCCGTCGTGACGGCGTAGTGGTTCTTCAGCCGACGGGTGAGGCGGCTGAGGTCGGTGGGCATGACGGCCCCGGAGCGCACGGGCAGCAGCGCGCGGCCGAACACCACGATGATCAGGACGGTCCCGACCAGCAGGGGCAGCCCGACCAGAGCGAACTCGAAGAAGCCGAACGGCCGCCCGCCCGCCTCGCGCGCGGCGTCGGACACGATGATGTTCACCGGCGTGCCGGTCAGCAGCAGCATCGAGCCCGCGTGCGCCGCGAACGCGAGCGGCAGGAGCAGCTGCGACGGGGCGATGCCAGCCGCGCTCGCGACGACCACCACCAGCGGCAGCAGCGCCGCCACCGCCCCGTTGACGCTGATCAGCGCCGTGAGCACCGCGACGAGCAGGCACACGACGATCAGCAGCGGGGTGCGGCCGGTGCCGGCGGCGCCGATCACCTTCTGTCCCGCCCACGCCGTCACGCCCGTCGAGTCCAGGGACTCGCTGACGATGAACAGCGCGGCGATGAACAGCACCGTCGGGTCGCCGAACCCCGCGAGCGCCTGCGGGAACGTCAGGACGCCCGTGAAGTACAGCGCGAGCGAGACCCCGACCGCGACGATGCCGAGCGGCACCCTGTTGCTCGCGAACGCGACGATCGCCAGGGCGAGGATCGCGAACGTCGCGACGATCGGATCCATCGAGGCTCAGCCCAGCGGCCGGAAGTCGGCCGCTGCGGCCGCGATCAGGCGCGCGCCGAAGCCGGTCGCGCCCGCGGTGCGCCACGAGTCGTCGCGCTCGGTCTGCATCGTGCCGGCGATGTCGAGGTGCGCCCACGGGGTGTCGCGGACGAAGTGGTCCAGGAACAGGGCCGCGGTCGTCGCCCCGGCGTACTTGCCGCCGAGGTTGGAGATGTCCGCGATGTCGGAGTCCAGCTGCGGGCGGTACTTCCGCTCGAGCGGGAGCCGCCACACGGACTCGCCCGTCGCCTCGGCGGCGCCCTCGACGAGGGCCGCCATGCGGTCGTCGTTCGCGAACACCGGGGCGGTGGCCTGGCCGAGCGCCATCAGCGCGGCGCCGGTGAGCGTCGCGATGTCGATGATCGCGTCGACGCCGTCCTCGTTGGCCAGCGCGATGCCGTCCATCATCGCCAGGCGACCCTCGGCGTCGGTGTTCTTCACCTCGACGGTGGTGCCGTCCCGCGCGACGAGCACGTCGCCCAGCTTGTAGGCGGTGCCCGACGGCATGTTGTCGGTGCACATCAGCCAGCCGGTGACCTTCGCCGCGACGCCGAGGCCCTGCAGCACCGTGAACGCGCCGAGGACCGCGGCCGCGCCGCCCATGTCCATCTTCATCAGCAGGTGCATCGGGTCGCTGGGCTTGAGGCTGATGCCGCCCGAGTCGTACATGATGCCCTTGCCGACGAGCCCGAGGTGGCCGGCGGCCCCGTCGGGGGAGTAGGTCAGCTTGATCATGCGGGGCTCCTCGACGGAGCCCTGGTTCACGCCCAGCAGGCCGCCGCAGCCGAGCTCGATGAGCGCGGCCTTGTCGAAGGTCTCGACGTCGAAGCCGAACCGCTCGCCCAGCGCCTCGGAGATGTCGGCGAGGTCGACGGCGGTCAGGTGGCCGGGGGGCGTGTTCGTCACGTCGCGCGCGACGACGCCGGCCCTCGCGCCCAGCAGCCCGGCCTTCAGACCGGAGGTGACGTCGTCGGCGGACGCGCCGTCGATCGCGACGGTGAGGGAGGCCAACGGGACGTGCTTCGGGTCGGACTTGAGCACGGTGTAGCGGTAGCGGGCCAGTGCGGCGCCCTCGGCGATCGCGGCCGCGGCGGACACCCCGGCGACGGGGACGGCGCCGACGACCAGGCCGAGGGTGCCGACGCGCGAGGCGGCGCGCACGAACGCGGCGGCGAGGTCGCGGAGCTTGGCGCTGTCGAGGTCGGCTGCCGCGCCGGCGCCCACCGCGACGAGCTCCGGCCCGTCGCCGGTCGGGATGATGAGCGTCTTCCCGACGGCTGCGTCGAACCCCGCGCGAGTCAGCGCGCCGCGGTCGAGGCCGAGTGCGGCGGGCACGTCACCGTCGGCGAAGACGGTGTAGCCGACCGCCTCGGCGTCGGCCGCGGGTGACCCCGCCGTGAGGCTGATGGCCTCGAGCGCGTCGAGGCCGGGCAGCACGGCGAAGTCGGCGGGGATGAGCTTGTTGGGGCTGCGGGTCATGCCAGTTCCTCCTCGGTCACGGCCGCGGGGTTGAGCGGCACGGTGTCGTCGATGTCGTCGTTGTTGTCGGGTTCGAGCTGCTCGGGCAGCTCGCCGTCGATGCGGCCGGGCATCCTGGTCGCGGGGACGATGGCCAGCAGGGCGAGCATGGCCAGGCCGAGGAGCGAGATCTGCAGGGAGCGCAGGCGGGCGTCCTCGTTGATCGCGATCGCGGCGGCGACCTCGGACTCGGAGGCGCTCGTCGACTCGAGGACGGCCTCGAGCTGCGGGTTCGTCAGGAAGTCGGCCTCGCTGATGCGGACCTCGCTGATCAGCTGATCCGAGATCTCCGGGTGCTCGACGGCCGAGGCGGCCAGCGTCGAGGCGAGCAGCCCGACGGCGAACGCGCTTGCCACGGCGATGCCGACCGAGCCGGACAGGTTGTGCACCAGGCCGCGCCAGGCGCCGACGTCGCCCGCGAGCTGCTTCGGTGCGGCCGACAGCAGCGTGTTGAACACCAGCGCGACGATCGAGCCCTGACCGAGGCCGAGCAGCACCAGGCCGATCACGATGAACGCCTGGCCCCACTCGCCGCGGATCGTGAAGGCGATCAGCGTCAGGGCGAACGCCACGACGACGAAGCCGGCCGCCGCGAGCACGCGGGGCGGGAACTTCTTGTAGAGGTAGGCGACGAACGTCGACGCCAGGAAGATCGAGATGGTGTAGGGGATGATCGAGAACGACGTCTGCATGCCCGTCAGGCCCTGCACGACCTGCATGTAGAGCGGGATCAGGAAGTTCGCGGCGGTGCCGACGAACAGCATGATCGACATGCACGCCGTGACCGCCAGCTCGCTGGACGTGGCGAGGACGCGCAGGTCGAAGATCCGGTGCTTCTGCTCGCGCTGGCGCTTCGAGACCCAGAGGAAGAAGACCTGGCCGAGCACGAGGCCGAGAACGATCAGCAGGGGTGCGGGCGAGATGCCGAGGATGGCGAAGGGCGCCTGGTCGGTCGCGTCCCACACGCCCCACGAGCTGAGGCCCGAGAACCCGAAGCTGAGCAGGATGACGGCCCCGGCCGCGATGAACGCGCCGGTCCAGTCGATCTTGAGGTCGGACTGCGCGGGGACCTTCTTGATCCGGAAGCTGAGCAGCAGGTTCACGACGCCGAGCGCGACCATCAGCGCGAACGACCAGCGCCAGCCGATGGTGCCGGCGAACCAGCCCGCGAGCAGCAGCGCGAGCACGCCGGCCAGCGGGATGGCGGCCGCGAGGAAGCCGATGGCCTTCGCCTGTCGCTCGCCGTGGTAGTTCGTCGCGATGAAGACGGTCAGCGCGGGGGCGATCAGCGCGATCACGGCGCCCGACGCGGCCTGGGCGATGAACAGCATCGCGGGGTTGACGCTGAGCGCGACCATGGCCATGGCGGCAGCGTGGATCGCGACGGCGATCTGGAACACGCCGCGCGTGCCGAAGCGGGCGCCGATCTTCGCGCCCAGCAGGATGAAGGCGGCCATCGCGAACGTGCCCGCCGTGATGGCGGTGCCGACCGAGGTGGCTGCGGTGTTCAGATCTGTGGTGATTCCGGCCATGGAAACCGTCAGAGCATTGACGGCGAACGATGCCTGGATCTGTGTCAGAACGACGACAATGAGCGGGAGCCAGGAGGCTTTCTCCCCGCCTTCAGCCGAGCGTTGCGGTGACTCCGGTTTCAGCTGTGTCATCGCCATTCCTCTCCCCAGCTCGCCCGGGCCAAGATGTCTCTGACTACGTGCGAAGCGACGAATATGACCCAGAAAAGGGCGTTATGGGCCTGATCATAGCCCCGCGCGACCGTGCCGGGGAGTCCGCGAATGGTCCATCTCATCGGAGAGGGGTAAGCGTGCGCTGGATCGGTGGTTTGCGGTCCGGCCGAAGGCGATGGAGCAGGGGTCAACCAAGACAGATCAGTGATCGATCTGGGGTTGCGACGCGTCGGCCGCGACCGTCGCCGCATCGATGTCGACTTGCCGCTCGCGGAAGCTCAGCGCAGACCGGTCGACACACACTGAATGCAGTGGGCCCGACAGATCCCGCATCCTCGGACCAGGTGGCGGCCGCCAGGAGACCTACAGCACCCGGCGCTGTCAGAGGCATGTTCGTCTCTTCTTGTGGATGGCGGAAGGCTGTCGGTGGGGTTCGATAGCGTGCTCACATGTCAACGCCGACCACGAATGTGCAGCACGAGGATCAGGCCCACTTTGATCAGGCATGGGACGCGCGGGAGGTCGCCCGAGCCAGGCTCGGGCGTCTCGGGGAGGCGGCGGCGGGACCTCGGGCGGCGATGAGCGAGGTGGCCAAGCAGGGCAGGAGACTGGCGCAGGACCTTGGCGATCCGGATGAGGCCGTCGCCATCGGGCGTATCGATGACCCCGACGAGGTTCTTTACGTCGGGCGGCGAACCATCCTGGATGCCGAGAAAGACGTCCTCGTGGTGAGTTGGGCGAGTCCGGATGCTCAGCGCTTCTACACGGCAACGGCGACCGAGCCGCAGGGGCTGACGAGGAAGCGCAGCTACACAACAAGGAAGAACCGCATTGAGTCGGTCGATGATCTCCTCTTCAAGGACCTGGCCGACCGACTTGAGCGCCTGGACGGCATGGGTGACGCTGAGTTTGATGATGTGCTCCTGAAGGACCTCGAACGCGATCGCAGTAACGAGATGCGAGACATTGTCCAGACCATTCATCAGTCGCAGTACCACATCATCAAGCGTCCGCTGGAGGACCTCCTCGTAGTGCAGGGAGGCCCGGGCACGGGGAAGACGGCGGTCGCCCTGCATCGTGTCGCCTGGCTCCTGTACAACTTCCGGGACATCCTCCCGGCCGAGAGCGTGCTGGTGGTCAGCCCGAACAGGGCGTTCACCGAGTACATCCGCAAGGTCCTTCCATCGCTAGGGGAAGGTGGGGTAGGTCACGCTGACCTGACCAGGCTCGGTCCCGTCGCGTCCACCGGGCGCACGGAGCCCTTCGAGACGACCAGGCTCAAGGGCGACTTGCGGATGGTGGAACTGCTCCGGCGAGCACTGTGGAATCGGGTCCGGCCACCGGAGGAGCCGCGGATTGCAGTGGAGACCCCGAACGGTCAGGTCCGCATTGCAGGGGATGACCTGCGGCGGACGATCGCTCGGTGGCGGAACACAGGCAGCAGTGCGCCGTACAGCGCCCGTAGAGCGGATCTGAAGCGGATCATCTCCGACCTCGTGCTGCAGCAGGCTGGTCGGCGAGCTGTAGATCAGCCCGTGATCGAGAGGGTGACAGAGCGCATCTGGCCGTCCTTGACACCGGCGCGGTTCGTTCAGGAACTCCTTGGCTCGAGGCAGAGGCTGACTGAGGCTGCGGGTGATGACTTCACTGCGGGAGACATCGAGCGGCTGTACCGGCAAGCTGCGTCGAGCCTCGGGTCGGAGGAGTGGGCCCACGCTGACGTCGCCCTGGTCGATGAGGCCGAGTGGCTCATCAACGGCCGTAGGTCGGGCCACGCCCACGTCGTCGTGGACGAGGCACAGGATCTCTCAGCCATGCAGCTGCGCTCCCTCGCTCGACTGTGCCCGACCGGCTCGTACACCATCGTCGGTGACCTGGCTCAGTCGACGGGCCCGTGGGCTCGCGATTCCTGGGATGACGTCTTCTCGGCTCTGAAGACCCGGAGCAACAAGCGGCGCCTTGAGACCCTCGAGTACGGCTATCGAGTCCCTCGCCAGGTGTTTGAGCTGGCCCGTCCACTGGTGCAGCTTGCCGCCCCGGAGGTCAGGCCGCCCATCGTTGTGCGCGACAGCTCGCGTGAGCCGGTCGTCGCGCCCTGCCATCCCGACGAGGTCAGTGGCCACGCCATTCGTGAGGCGAAGGACTATGCGAGCAGCGGCCTTCTGGTCGGCGTCATCGCGCCTGAGGCGCTGGTCGGCGATGTGCGTAGTGCATTCTCTGCTGCAAACACCAACGTCAAATCACCGGCCGATGGGCACCTCGGCACGTCCATCAACCTCATGACGGCCGCCGAATCCAAGGGGCTCGAGTTCGACGCAATCGTGGTCGTCGAACCCGCTGGAATCGTTGCCGAGTCGGCGCATGGGCTCCGTCTCCTCTACATCGCGCTCACCCGCACCACGCGCTTCGCCTCCGTCGTCTTCAGCCGCGATCTGGCGGAGATCGGCTTGTTGGGAGCACCGGTCGCGGGAGACGGCTTGTCCGTGGATCCGACGCCTAGCCTCTCCACTGGCACAGTTGCGCAACCGATGCGCGCCGATGTCCTCACCACCCCGGCAACCAAAGCACAGGGCGGCTCTGCGCGTGGGAAGAGGAATGCGCGAGCGGAGAGGATTGTGGCCGACACCGTCGCTGATATCGCTGCTGATATCGAGGCGACGCTGGCTCCCGCCCTCTACGCGCCGCTTATTGAGGCTTTGGCGGATCTGCTGGGAGTCGATTGTCTCGTCGATGACTAGGAGGCGGGTAGAGACGCCTTCATGAGCCGTCGCAGTATCCGTCGGTATCCTCCGCGGAGCACACGAGCGGTCGCGGGCTGGAGGACCTGAGGCAGCCAGGGTAGGTCGACGCTCTGCTCCCAGCGCATGCGGCTGCCGCCGGTCGTCGGGTCGACGCGGATGCAGACAGCCCCGCCGATGGCCTTGCCGAGCTTGACGATCGTCACGGTCGCGGGCCGGAAGCTCAGTTGGTCGACGCGCATCGGGTCGTCGAATCCGACGGGCCCGACAGACGTCCGCGCCACGAACACGGCCCCGACGGCGAGCTGATCGGCGGCCATTTCCGGCGTGACTCGGGTCAGCGGAATCACGCGGCTGTGGGCCCGCAGATCGAGCACCCGGCGAAGCACGTCGTCGGGTGGGGCATCGCACGTCAGCTCGATCATGAAACCTGCGGGCATCACGGCACGATATCCCGGCGTCGGCCCTGCAGATGCGACCCTCGCTGACGGTCGCCCTTCCCCGGTTCTTGGGAACGGCGTTGGTTCACGCGGGATGAGGTCCCTTCCCGTGCACAACTGTGGCCAGAGCCGAAGCACGCGGCCTATATCCGAGTGCTCCGGCTCTAGCCACAGTTGTGCACGCCGGCGCAGTCCCCTCGCTTCGCTCGGGGCGCTTCGACAGGCTCAGCGAGCCGGATCAGTGGAGGTCGTAGTGGGTTGCGATCAGGGAGCTGACGGCGGCCGCCTCGGCCTGGGCCGGCATCTCGCAGAACACGCGGAGGACGGGCTCGGTGCCGGAGAAGCGGATGGTCGCCCAGCCGCCGTTGTCGAAGTAGACCTTGCAGCCGTCGTCCCAGCCGATCCGCTCCACCTTGACGGGGAACTCCGGCAGGTCGTGATCGACGAAGATCCGCTGCATCAGCGCCTCGCGGCGCTCGGCATTGAAGCCATAGGCGTCCTCGACCATCTCGGCCTGGCCGTAGAGCTCGACCATCTCGCCCCACAGCTCGCTGAGCTTCCGGCCGCTCTTCGCGACCATCTCCACGAGCAGCGACCCGGCCTGCACGCCGTCCTTGCCGGGGATGTGACCGCGGACGGTCAGGCCGCCGGAGGACTCGCCGCCGATGACGGCGTCGGTCTCGGCCATCTTCGCGGAGATCCACTTGAAGCCGACGGGGACCTCGTAACAGACCTGGCCGTGCGCTTCGGCGACGCGGTCGAGCATGTGGGTCGTCGACATGTTGCGCACCGCCGGCCCCTCCCAGCCCTTGCTGGAGATCAGGTAGTGGTACAGCAGCACGAGGATCTGGTTCGGGTGCAGGAAGTTGCCGAGGTCGTCGATGATCCCGAGCCGGTCGGCGTCGCCGTCGGTCGCGATCCCGAGGTCGGCGCCGCTCTCCACGACGGCCTGCCGCAGCGAGTCGAGAGTGTGCGCGTTGGGGGAGGGGAGCCGCCCGCCGAACAGAGCGTCGTGCCGGGCGTTGATGACGTCGACCTGGCAGCGCGCGGTCATGAGGATCGTCTGCAGGCAGGTCTGCGAGACGCCGAACATCGGGTCGAGCACGATGTTCAGGTGGCGGTGCCGGATCGCCTCGAGGTCGAGCTGGTCCATGATCGAGTCGATGTACCAGTTCATCGAGGTCTGGAGCGTCGTCAGCGGGTTGGCGCGGACGTCCTCGACGGCGACGATGTCCGCGTCGGTCAGCAGGTTCGCGGCGTCGGCGAGCTCGTTGGTGATTTCGACCTCGGCGTCTCGCCCGCCCTCGGTGAAGATCTTCAGGCCGTTGTACAGCGCGGGGTTGTGGCTCGCGGTGACGGCCAGGCCGTAGGCGCAGCCCTTGTCGCGGACGGTCCACATGAACATCGGGGTCGGCGCGGGCCGGTCGATCAGGGTCACGGGCACGCCGTTGCCGACGAACACCTCCACCGCCCACTCGGCGGCCTCCTTCGACAGGAAGCGGCGGTCGTAGCCGACGATGACGCCCCGCTCGGCGACCCCCTCGTCCGCCATGCGGGTGCAGAGCGCCTGCACCACGCGCCGCACGTTGGCGCGGGTGAACCCGTCGCCGATGATCTCTCGCCAACCGCCAGTACCGAAGTGAATCATGGCCCCAACGTAAACCCCGGCAGCAACTTTTGCAAGAGACTTTACGAAGTCTCTTGCAATACCCTAGGGTGGCGACCATGAGCACTGAGATTGCACGGGTCCGCACGGCCCTGGTGATGGCCCGCGGACTGGGCACGCGCATGCGGGCCGCCGCGGAGGAGACGCAGCTCGACGCCGCGCAGTCGCGCATGGCCGAGCGCGGCATGAAGGGCATGATCGACGTCGGCCGCCCGTTCCTCGACCACGTCGTGTCGGCCGCCGCCGACGCCGGCGTTACGCGCGTCGTCCTCGTCATCGGCCCCGAACACGACGAGATCCGCAACTACTACGGCACGGTCCCTGCCGACAGGGTGACGTTCGAGTTCGCGGTGCAGGCGGAGCCGCTCGGCACCGGCGACGCGGTTGCCTGCGCCCGGGCGGTCATCGGCGACGAGCCGTTCTTCGTCCTGAACTCCGACAACTACTACCCGGCCTCCGCCCTTGAGCAACTGCAGGGCGTCGACGGCATGGGTCTGGTGGGGTTCGACGCGGCGGCCCTCTCGACGAAGGGCAATATCCCGGCCGAGCGCGTCCGCAGCTTCGCGCTCATCGAGGTCACCCCCGACGGCCACCTCGCGTCCATCGTCGAGAAGCCGGACGCCGAGACGTTCGCCCGGCTGGGCGCGGACGCGCCTGTCAGCATGAACTGCTACCGCTTCACCCCCGAGATCTTCGACCACCTGGCCGAGCTGACCCCGTCGGCCCGCGGCGAGTATGAGCTCACCGACGCGGTGCGCGCGGCGCTCGCGTCCGGCGACCGGATCGCGGTCGTCCGTTCCGACGAGCCGGTCCTCGACCTCTCCACGCGCCACGACGTCGCCGGCGTGCAGGCCATCCTGAAGGATCGCGAGGTCCGCCTGTGACCCGCTGGTTCGCGCCCGGCCGCATCGAGGTGCTCGGCAAGCACACCGACTACGCCGGCGGCCAGTCACTCATCATGGCGCTCGACCGCGGGGTCACCGTCGACGTGCGGCCGGCCCCCGACGGGGTGACCGCGAGCACCGACGCCGTGCGCGGGGCCGTGGAGCTGCGCTCCGCCACCGACCTCCCCGCCGGCCACTGGGCCAACTACCTGCGCGTCATCCTCGGCCGCCTCGAGCGGAACTTCGGCCGGGTAGCGCCCTGCACGATCGACATCGCGTCGACCCTCCCGCTCGCCTCGGGCATGAGCAGCTCGTCGGCGCTGCTGGTCGCGACGGCGATGGCGCTCGTGAGATTCAACGGGTTCGACGAGACCGCCGTGTGGGCCCGCGAGATCACCAGCCCAGAGGCGCTCGCCACCTACCTCGCGTGCATCGAGAACGGCTCATCCTTCGGCGACCTCGTCGGTGACAAGGGCGTCGGCACCTTCGGCGGATCCGAGGACCATACCGCGATGGTGTGCTGCCGCGAGGACCACGTCACGAGGTTCCGCTTCGGACCCGCCGTCCGTCAGGGCGACGTCCGCGTCCCCGACGGCCTGACCTTCGTGGCTGCGACCAGCGGGGTGCTGGCCGAGAAGACCGGCGCCGCGCGCGACGCCTACAACCGCGCTTCGCTGACGGCCCAGGCCGTGACTCGTCGCTGGAACGACGCGACCGGACGCGCCGATGCCCACCTCGGCGCAGCCATCACCTCCGCTCCCGATGCCGTCGACCGGCTGACCGCGCTGGTCGCCGATGACCAGGTCCTCGCGGACCGCCTCGGGCACTTCCTCGCCGAGTCCGAACGACTCGTTCCCGGCGCGGCGTCCGCGCTGGCCGCCGGCGACCTGACCTCCCTCGGCGGGATCTGCGACGAGTCGCAGCGCCTTGCCTCGACGCTCCTGCGCAACCAGGTGCCGGAGACGGACCGGCTCGCCGCGCTCGCCCGCTCGCTGGGCGCGCACGCGTCGTCCGCCTTCGGTGCCGGCTTCGGCGGTAGCGTGTGGGCACTCACGGACGGGGCCGGGGCACGTGACTTCGCCGCTGACTGGCTGGCCGCCTACCGGGCCGAGTTCCCCCAGCACGCGCTGACCAGTTCGGCGCTGGTGTCGCGACCGTCGGGGCCCCAGGGGGAGATCGTCGCCTGACCTTGTCGGGAGGCGGTAGCGTTCACGGCGGAGGCCCCATGAGCGACGTGACCACGGGTGCGGACGCGTCGACCGTCCGCCACTGGAACGAACGCGCCGTCATCGATGCCATGGAGGGCCGGGCGAACCTGCGGGTCGCGGAGGTGGCGACGCTGACCGGCCTCACGTCGGCCTCGGCCGGCGACGTGCTGCGCGGGCTGCAACGCAAGGGCTGGGTCGAGGAGCTGAGCCCGGAACGCTCCGGCATGGGCCGCCCCGCGCGCTCCTACCGCCTCCGCGAGCTGCCCGTCAGCGTGCTCGGCGTCGACGTCGGCGGACACACCGTCCGTGCAGTCCTCCTGCGCCCCGACGGCACCGTCGAGCAGGTCGGCAGGGCCGCCATCCCGGAGCCCCGCGCCGCGGTCGCGTCCATGCTCGACGCGGTCCGCCGGGCCACGCAGGGCGTAGACCCCGACGCGGTCTGGATGACCGGGGCCGCCATCTCGGGGGCGATCGACACCACCGGAACGGTCATCCGCTCGGTCGCGCTGCCGCATCTCGAGGGGCTCGACGCGCACGCCATCCTCGCCTCGGCGGTACCCGGCCCGCTGCGGATCTACCACGACACTCGCGCGGCGCTCTGGGCCGAGTCGACCGCCGTCGCGCCGCGCCACGTCATGCTGATCCACCTCGGTCGTCGCCCCAGCATCGCCTGGGTCCTCAACGGCGCCGACTATCTCGGCGCGCATGGCACGGCGGGAGACCTCGCGACCAGCGATCTCATCCAGCCCTGGGAGGGGATCGCGCGTCACGCGGGCCTGCCCGACCCCGTCGGCGCCTCGCTCGAGGCGGCCGGCGCGGGGGACAGGGAGGCCGTGTCGTCGGCGCGGGAGTTCTTCCGGCGGATCACGCCGCAGCTCGCGTTCGCGATCGCGTTGGTCGATCCGGCCACGGTCGTCGTCGCGGGGGCGCTGGCCCCTGCGGTGCGCGACCTCGGCGAGGAGTTCCGCGTGGCGGTGTCCGCGCGCGTCCAGGTTGCGCCGGAGATCCGCTTCTCCTCCCTCGACGAGTTTGCGGTGGCGTCCGGCGCGGCGCAGCTGGCGCGGGCCCGTGTCCGGCGTCTCCTGCTTGAGAACCCGGGCGGTGTGGCAGCCGCGCAGCGGTCCAGCCTGGGCGGCAGCCCGTCGGTCAGCTGACTTCCATGGCGGTCCGATCGACAAGCTATTAGTGCGGCCAATAGACTAAGTATCCAAGGTGAACGGTTCGCACTAAGCTGTCGCATGACGCGCGGCGGATGAAGGCTAGGTGGCACGCATGGCGGAGAGCACACGGACACTGCGGTCCGCGCCCGCGGTCGCCGGTCGGGTCGACCAGGCGCACATGAGGGCCGCCAACATGGGGCTCATCCTCCGGCATCTGCGATCCACCGGCGGAAGCTCCCGCGCGCGACTCGCGACCGAGACGGGCCTGTCGAAGTCGACGATGTCGAGCGTCATCAGTGACTTGGTCGAGCGAGGCCTCGTCAGCGAAGGGGCCCCCGACCGCACCGGCCTCGTCGGCCGCCCCGGCCTGCTCGTGACGATCGACGGCAGCCACGTCGCCGGCCTCGGCGTCGAGATCAACGTCGACTACATCGCGCTCACAGCGGTCGATCTCGCCGGCCGGGTCATCCGGGAGACAACGGCGCCGATCGCCGTCCAGACCCTCGAGGCCGACGCCGTCATCGACCGCGTGGCCTCCCTCGCGTCCCGCACGCTCGCGTCGCTGCGGGAGGCGGGCTTCCACGTCGTGGCCATGAAGGTCGCGGCCACCGGCGTCATCGACTACCGCTCGGGGACCGTGCGCTTTGCGCCCAATCTGGGCTGGCGCAACGTGCCGCTGATCGCCGAACTCGCCGCCCGGCTCGGCCCTGACGCCCCGCCCCTCCAGCTTGAGAGTGATGCGAAGTTTGCCGCGGTGGCCGAGTACGCCACCTACGCGGGCAGGGGCGTCGAGGACCTGCTCTACCTCACGGGCGACGTCGGCGTCGGAGCTGGCATCGTCGCGGGTGGGCGGCTCGTGCGAGGCTGGTCCGGGTTCTCCGGCGAGGTCGGGCACATGCCGCTCGACCCCGAGCGTCGTCCCTGCGCGTGCGGCCGGGTCGGCTGCTGGGAGACCATCGTGGGATTGACCGCGCTGTTCGGGCTCGTGGACCCCGACGGCACGGAACTCTCCGATCCGACGCTGCCGCTGGAGGACCGGCTGCAGATCGTCCGGGCGCGCGCGGAGGATGGCGACCGGCGGACCCTCGACGCCCTGGCGACGATCACGGCCAACCTCGCCACGGGCGTGTCGATCCTCGTGGACATCCTCAACCCGCAGGTCGTCGTGCTCGGCGGCTACTTCGCGTACTTCGGCGACCAGCTGCTCGCCCCGCTGGGTGCCGCACTCGGGGCCCGTCGGATGGACGAGGGCAGTTCGGTCGAGCTCGCCGTCAGCTCCATGGGGATCATCAGCGCCTCGCGAGGGGCCGCCCAGGCGGCCATCGAGGGCGTGTTCGTCGACCCGACGAGCGTCCCACCGCTCGCCTGAACTGATCATTTCGCACTGAGCCCTCCCGTCTTCATTGACACGGCCCGACACGCCTGCCTAATATTTCGACCACCGGCCGAACGAATCAATGACGAGGCCGCGCACCAGCCGCACCAGCACAAGGAGGCGCGATGACGGCACCTGGCCGACTGACCCTGCCGATCGAGACCGGACTCGACGACCAACTCGTCGGACTGCTCGAGAGGCTCGGCGCCGACGCCGTGCGCAACTCGGACGGCACGGAGCTGCCGGCGATCGTCGGCGAGCTGGCCGCCAAGGTCTACGCCACCTACTTCGTCGGCCGCGGCGACCAGGAGTGGGCCGACGCCCACCCGTCGGAACTGACCCGCAGCTACCTGATGTCCGAGCGGACCCCGGCCCTGGCCGACGGCGATCTCGAGATCCCGCTGATGGCCGGCTGGTACGCGCTGCAGGTCACGCCCGACCTCGGCTGCGATGTGGACCGCTGGTGGCAGGTCATCGACCGCACCACCGGAGAGACCCTGCCCCCGGGCACCTGGCGGGTGTCGGGTGAGGGCGCGGACACCGTCGTGACGGTGACCGGGGCCGTCGCGGGCCACGTCTACACCGTCGACTTCCTCGCCGTGCAGACCTGGGACCCCACCCAGATGTACAACTACATCACCAACGACTGGGCCGACGACCCGTCGCGCATCCGCGAGTCGCCCTTCGACGTGCGTCACCCCGCGACCTGGGAGCACGTCCGCTCCTCGCTCGACGGCTGGCTGGGCGACCATCCCGAGGTGGACGTCGTCCGGTTCACCACGTTCTTCTACCACTTCACGCTGGTGTTCGGGCCCGACGCGAAGGAGCGCTTCGTCGACTGGTTCGGCTACTCCGCCTCCGTCTCCGTCGAGGCGATGGAGCAGTTCGAGGAGCACCTCGGCTACGCGCTGACCGCCGAAGACTTCGTCGATGAGGGCTACTACAACTCGTCCTTCCGCGTCCCGACCCGCGCCTTCCGCGACTGGATCGACTTCCAGCACCGCTTCGTCACCGACCGTGTCCGGCAGCTCGTCGACGCCGTCCACGCCTCCGGCAAGGAGGCGATGATGTTCCTGGGCGACAACTGGATCGGCACCGAGCCCTACGGCACGCTCTTCGCGTCGACGGGCATCGACGCGGTCGTCGGCTCGGTCGGCTCCGGCGCGACCTGCCGCATGATCAGCGACATCCCCGGCGTCCGCTACACCGAGGGCCGGCTCCTTCCGTACTTCTTCCCCGACGTGTTCCACCCCGGCGGCGACCCCGTCACCGAGGCCAACGCCTCCTGGCTGCAGGCCCGCCGCGCGATCGTGCGCTCCCCGCTCGACCGCATCGGCTACGGCGGCTACCTCAGCCTCGCCCTCGAGCACCCGGACTTCGTCGACCGGATGGAGCAGATCGCCGACGAGTTCAGGGCGATTCACGACCGCGGCGAGGGCCGCCGGCCCGCCAGCGCACCCTTCCGCGTCGCGATCCTCAACGCGTGGGGCCGGCTGCGCAGCTGGCAGACGCACATGGTCGCCCACGCGCTCTGGTACCGCCAGGCGTACTCATACCTCGGCGTCCTGGAGGCCCTCGCCGGCCTGCCGTTCGAGGTGGACTTCCTGAGCTTCGACGACATCCGCGACGGCGTGCCCGACGGCGTCGGCGTCCTGATCAACGCCGGCGCGCTGGGCACCTCGTTCTCCGGCGGCAGCGCATGGGGCGCCCCCCGGGTCCAGGCCGCGGTCCGGTCGTTCGTCGCCGCGGGCGGCGGCCTCGTCGGCGTCGGCGACCCCACCGCCCACATCGACGGCGGAGTCACCTTCCAGCTGGCCGACGTGCTCGGCGTGGACCGCGAGCTCGGCTGGGGGCTGTCCACCAACCGGCCCTTCGACACCGTCGAGCGGCACTTCATCACCGCCGACCTCGGGGCGGGCCTCGACGTCGGCGAAGGCACCCCGGACATCGTCGCGTTCACCCGCGACGTCGAGGTGCTCGCCGCGGGCCGCGGCACCGTGCAGGCCGCCGCGTCGCACTACGGCGAGGGTCGCGGTGTGTACCTGGCCGGCCTGCCCTACAGCCATGAGAACGCGCGGCTCCTGCACCGCGCGCTCTACTGGGCCGCCGGGCGCGACAGCGCGTTCGGTGAGTGGATCGCCGACGACCCGCGCGTCGAGGTTGCCCACTACCCGGAGAGCGGACAGTTCGTCGTCCTCAACAACACCGACGAGCACGTCCGGACGACGGTTCGGGGCGGGGGCGACGACTGGGTCGTCGAGCTCGACCCGTACGGCCACGCATGGGTGGAAACCCGTGAACTCCGCCGATGAGCAAGACCGGGCACGTGGCCCGGAGCGTGCGAGCGTCCACGGTGGACGCGGCGCGAATCGCAAACCCGAAAGGAACACCATGACCACCCGCTACCTCCGCCTCGGCGCCGTCGGCATCGTCGCCGCGGTCGGCCTGACCGCCTGCGCCGGCAACACCACGACGGGCTCCACCCCTGCCGAGTCGTCGGCTCCCGCCGCCGAGAAGGTCTCACTGCAGTACCTGCACCGACTGCCCGACGGCGAAGGCATGACGAAGATCGCCGACATCGTCGCCAAGTGGAACGCCGAGCACCCGGACATCCAGGTCGAGGCCACCAAGTTCGACGGCCAGGCCGCCGAGATGGTCAAGAAGCTCGAGAACGACGTCAAGGCCGACAGCGCCGCCTGCCTCGCGCAGGTCGGCTACGCCGAGGTCCCGTCGCTCTACACCAAGGGGCTGCTCGAGGACGTCACCGCCGAGGCCGCCAAGTACACGGCCAACTTCTCCGAGGGCGCGCAGGGTCTCATGAAGGTCGGCGACATCTCCGTCGGCCTGCCGCAGGACACCGGGCCGCTCGTCTACTACTACAACAAGGCTGAGTTCGAGAAGCTCGGCCTCGACGTCCCCACCACCGCCGACGAGCTGGTCGCCACCGCCGCGAAGGCCGCCGAGCAGGGCAAGTACATCACCGCGTTCCAGCCCGACGAGGCCCAGTACTGGCTCGCCGCGCAGTCCGCCGCCGCGGGCGCCACCTGGTACACCGTCGAGAACGACGCCTGGAAGGTCAACGTGACCTCGGAGGAGACCGCGAAGGTCGCCGACACCTGGCAGCAGATGCTCGACGCCAAGACCACGCTCGTCGAGAACCGCTGGGGCGACGGCTTCAAGGCCGCCCTGATCGACCAGTCGCTGATCGGCACGGTCGGCGCCGCCTGGGAGGCCCCGCTGCTCGCCGGCGACATGGCCGGATCCGACAACGAGGGCCAGTGGGCCGTCACCCAGCTGCCCATGTTCGCCACGCAGCAGATGACCGGCCCCGACGGCGGTTCCGGCGTCGCGGTCATGAAGGGCTGCGACCACCCGGCCCAGGCCATGGAGTTCAACAACTGGCTGAACACCCAGATCGACGACCTCGCCACGCAGGGCCTCGTCGTCGCCGCCAAGGGCACGGTCACCACGCCCGAGTCGGTCAGCGACTTCTACGGCGGCCAGGACGTCTTCGCCGAGCTCGCCGCCGCGAACGACACGCTGAACCCGGCCTTCGGCTACATGCCGACCTGGCCGGCGATCGCCGACCCGATGGCGAAGGCCGCCGCGGCTGCCGGTGACGGATCGGGCAAGGTCGCCGACATCTTCACGGCGGCGCAGGACGCCTCGGTGTCGTCGCTCAAGGACGCCGGGCTCCCGGTCGCCTGATCATGACTACGAGTGTCGTCGACCGGGGAGCCGCTGCGCGCCCCGCGCAGACGCCCCGACGGGCGGGACGCGCCGCGTCCCGCCCGGGTCGGCGGCGCACCGTGCTGGCCGGATGGGGTTTCCTGGCCCCGTTCGCCATCCTCTTCGCGTTCTGCTTCCTGATCCCCATCGGGGTCTCGATCTACCAGTCCTTCTTCCGGGGCGTCGCCTCGGGAGGCGGGCTCTACGGCGGCGGCGAGCTGGTCAACCAGTTCGTCGGCTTCGAGAACTACGTCCACTACGCCACGAGCAGCGCCTTCTGGGCGGGCATGGGGCGGGTGTTCCTGTTCGGCATCGTCCAGGTGCCGTTGATGATCCTCTCGGCGCTGGGGCTGGCGCTCCTGCTCGACTCGGCGTCGGTCCGCCGGGTCGCGGGGTTCCGGCTCGGCTACTTCCTGCCGTACGCGGTGCCGGGCGTCGTCGCGGCGCTGATCTGGACGTACATGTACAACCCGCAGTTCTCGCCGATCAACCAGGTGCTCGGACTGTTCGGGGGGCACATCGACTTCTTCGCGCCCAACATCATCCTGTGGTCGATGGCGAACATGACCACCTGGACGTTCACCGGCTACAACATGCTGATCTTCCTGGCGGCGCTGCAGTCGATCCCGCACGAGCTATACGAGGCGGCCCGCATGGAGGGCGCCTCCGAGTGGACGATCGTGTGGGCGATCAAGGTGCCGCTGGTGCGCAACGCCATGCTGCTTGCCGTGCTGCTGTCGATCATCGGCACCGTCCAGCTGTTCAACGAGCCGACGGTGCTGCAGGCGGTGAACCCGTGGATGGGCGCCGACTACACGCCGATGATGATGGCCTACAACACGATGATGGGCGGCCTGTCGCCGTCGGGTGACGGCCCCGCGTCGGCCATCTCGATCCTGATGGCGCTGATCGCCGGCGTGCTCGCCGTCGGCTACGCCCTGCTGCAGAAGAAGGCCGACTGATGTCCCGCAAGCTTGCGACCCTCCCCGACGGCACGACGTACCGCCCGTCGGACGGCGGACTGCCCCGGTCCCTGCGGCCGAAGCGGGTCGTCACCGTCGTGACGATCGTGGTGCTGGTCGTCGCGCTGCTGTACTTCCTGGCGCCGATCTACTGGCTGGTCATCACGTCGACCAAGTCGAACGGTGACATCGTCACCAGCAACGGGTGGTGGTTCGCCGCGAACAACACCGTGCAGAACTACGTCGAGCTGATGGGCTGGACGCAGCAGATGTTCTGGCGCTGGGTCGCCAACTCGGTGTTC
Organism: Tessaracoccus palaemonis; assembly: GCF_019316905.1. NCBI lineage: Bacteria > Bacillati > Actinomycetota > Actinomycetes > Propionibacteriales > Propionibacteriaceae > Tessaracoccus > Tessaracoccus palaemonis. The sequence continues at coordinate 3,119,507 of NZ_CP079216.1, read as the reverse complement.
TACTCCGCGACGGCCGGCGTCGTCGGGACGCTGGTGTCGGTGGCCGCCGGGTACGGGCTCGCGAAGTTCGCGTTCCCGGGTCGCGGGGCGGTGCAGGTGGTCATCATGGCCGGGCTGCTGCTGCCCATCGCGCTGCTGACCATTCCGCTTTACGTCGTGTTCCACGCCATCGGGCTGACCAACACCATCTGGGCGGTCATCATCCCGTCGTGCGTGAGCCCGTTCGGCGTGTTCCTCGGCAGGGTCTACGCGCAGTCGTCGGTGCCGGACGAGATCATCGAGTCGGCGCGCCTGGACGGGGCCGGCGAGATCCGCATCTTCTTCGGCATCGTGCTCAAGCTGCTGGCGCCGGCGATGGTGACGATCTTCCTGTTCATCTTCGTCGCCACCTGGAACAACTTCCTGCTGCCGCTGATGATGCTCAACTCCCCGGAACTCAAGCCCGTCACGCTGGGCCTGTACGGGATGATGAGCTACTTCAACCCGCAGTACGGCGCGGTCCTGCAGGGCGCCCTGCTGGGCGTGGTCCCGCTGATCATCCTGTTCCTGGGGCTGCAGAAGCAGTGGCAGTCGGGCCTGGCCGCGGGTGCTGTGAAGGGCTGAGGTCCGGCGCCCCGTCGTGCACGGTTCCGGTCGGTAGTCCGACCGGAACCGTGTACTGCTCTGCCCGCTCGGCGGCGCTCCCCGTCGCTCCCGCCTCCCGTGCCGCCTCCCATGCCGCCTCACATCCCGAAAATCGTTCAGTGGTCGATTCTCCCCGGTCCGGTGTCGAGAATCGTTCACAGGGTGGCGCCCCTCGGCGGGCAGTGAGAGAGCGACTCCAGGCGGTGTGCGCTCTTCGTCGTCGGACCGGGGAGAAGTGAGCAGTGCCCGAAATTCGGGACTGTGGGGTCTTTGGAGGGGAGAGGCGACGGGTGACGGAGGGGTGGCGACGTGCGGGGCAGCTGTGAGAGCGTCTTGCGTGCACAACTGTGGCCTGGTCCGGAGCACGTCGCCTATGTCCGGGTGCTCCGGACCAGGCCACTTCTGTGCACTGATGGGCGTCGGGTTCGGGTCGCTGCGTGCTCCGCGGCCCGGGTTTCCGAGGGTCGGCAGCGCACCGTCGCGCATGGCAGCGCTTGGCAGGCACCGTAGCCCTCAACCGTGAGCGGACGCTTGGCGACGGGTCGGTGAACGGTTTTCGCTGGCAGACCGAGGAGAATCGACCACTGAACGGTTTTCGGAGGCGGGGATGACAGCGCGACGGAGCAGCGCCCGGTTCTCGGGAGCGGTGGCCGACGGGCGAGTCGGATCAACCCAGCGGGATGCGGCCCTTGAGTTCGGAGGCGCGGATGGAGCGGGCCGACGTGTCGCCGATCAGCTTCTTAGCCTTGTCGGTCGACTCCCACACGTTCCACAGCAGTACGCCGCGGACGTGCCCGTCGAGCAGGTAGTAGATGACGCCCGACGACAGGTCCGGGGTGAAGTCCTCGACGGTGGCGTACGACGAGTCGATCTCGCCGACGGCCTCGTACCCGTAGTCGAACAGATCCGACCAGAAGATGGGCGTGTAGTTGTAGGCCTTGAGCGTTTTCCGCCTCGTCGCGGCGACCATGTTGCGGCCGGCACGCGCGCCCTGGTGCTCGGCGTTGTCGACGTGCTCCACGCGGCGCATCTCGAGCAGGGCGTCGGGGTAGTGGGCGACGTCGCCCGCCGCCCAGATGCCGGGCACGCTGGTGGAGAGGTACTCGTCGACGACGATGCCGCCGTCGGTCTTGAGGCCGGCGCACTCGGCGAGCTTGATGTTCGGCGTGACGCCGATGCCGAAGACGACGTAGTCGGCGGTCAGCGTCGCGCCGGCCTCCGTCTCCAGCCGCACGCCGCCGTCGTCGGTGGCCGTGCCAGACATGACCCGCGCACCCGCCTTCACCGTCACGCCGCGCGACCGGAACGTCTCCGTGACCCGCTTGGCCAGGTCCGGCGGGAACAGGTTCGACTGCACCGTCCGGGTCGGGATCACCAGCGTCACGGCAACGTCGTTCGACGCGAGCGCCGCGGCCAGTTCCGCGCCGATGTATCCGCCCCCGACGACCACGGCCTTCGAACCGGGCTGAGCGACGTCGCGGAGCCGCCGGTAGTCATCGACGGTGCGGTAGTAGAAGACGCGGTCGCCGGGAGGCAGCGTCGGCAGCGTCCGGGGGCTGGCGCCGGTGGCCAGCAGCAGCTGCCCGTAGCCGATCTGCTCCGCGTTCGACAGGCTCACCACCTGCGTCTGGGGGTGGAGCCGCGTCGCCGCGACGCCCGTGATCAGCTCGACCCCGTCGTCGTCGCCGAGGAGCCAGCCGTCGTCGAGGCTGGTGGAGTCGTCGAGCCAGAGGCTCTTGGAGAGGTTCGGCCGGTAGTACGGACCGTCCGGCTCCCGCCCGATGATGCCGACGCTGGCCGACGGGTCCCGCTCGCGGATGGCCCTGGCCGCGGCGGCCGCGGCCACGCCCGCTCCCACGATGAGATGGTCGAATCTCTCGCTGTGTGTCATCGCTGCTCGCCTCCACCGTTGCCTCAGCCCATCGACAGTGTCGCCCTTCGACGGTTCATGCCTGTGCGCTCGCCGGCCCAGTGGGTCGGCGCCGTCGGCCGAGTGGAAAGCGTCGGCGTGGCCTGACCGTCGCTCCGAGATCGGGGCACTGCCCACTTCTCCCCGGTCCCCTGCCGAGGATCGTTCAGAACCTCGGCACGGGGAGGAGTGAAGCGGCGAAGTGGTGGGCGATTCTCGTGACCGGACCGGGGAGAAGCGGGCACTGCACGATTTTCGGAGTGTGGTGGCTGCTCATGACGAGGATGGGAGACGACGAGGCCGGGAGACGCCGAGGCCGGGCGACGGGGTGCCCGTCGCCCGGCCTGAGCGTGTGCCGAACTCGATCGTTGCAGTGTCAGCCCTCGATCCTGACGGCCCTGCCGGAGGCAGCCGACTCGCCGGCCGCCTGCGCGATGACAAGGGCCGCGACGCCGTCGGAGACCGTGGGGGAGACGGGCGCGCCGTCGACGATCGCGTCGATGAAGGCCGTCAGCTCGTTGCGGTAGGCGGCCGCGTAGCGCTGCAGGAAGAAGTTCTGGTACGGATCCTGCGATCCGGAGAACTCCGCCTTGTTGAGGTGCAGCGTCGTGTCGCGCCAGTTGTCCATGGACACCGACCCCTCGGACCCGTGCACCTCGAGGCGCTGGTCGTAACCCGTTACGCAGCGACGCTGGTTCGTGATCGACGCGACGGTGCCGTTCTTCCCGCGCAGCAGGATCATGGCGGCGTCGAAGTCCCCCGTGTCCTTCAGCTCGGGCAGGGTCTGCTGGCCGAACGCGACGACCTCCTCGATGTCGCCCAGGAAGAACCGGGCCTCGTCGAAGTCGTGGATACTCATGTCCTTGAACAGGCCGCCCGAGACCGCGACGTACGACGCCGGGGGAGCCGATGGGTCCCGCGCGACGATCACGACCTGCTCGACGTCGCCGATCTTCCCGGCGTCGACGAGGTCCTTCGCGCCACGGATCGACGGGTCGTAGCGGCGCTGGAAGCCGACCATGACGGGCGGGTGCTCGAACGTGGCGAGCTCGGCGTCCAGCGCGCGGGCCTCCTCGACGTCCTTCGCGACGGGCTTCTCGACGAGGACAGCCTTGCCGGAGCGGGTCGCGCCCAGCACGTGCTCGGCGTGCAGCGGGGTGGGGGAGCCGACGATGACCGCGTCGACCTCGGTGTCGGCGAACACGTCAGCCGCATCCTTGTAGGCCTTGGCGCCGTAGACGGCGGCCAGGTCCTCGGCCGCGGTGCCCATGGGGTCACACACGGCCACGAGCGTGGCCTTCGGGTGCGACGCGACGGACTCTGCGTGGACGCGGCCGATACGGCCCGCGCCGATGATGGCTACTCGAAGCATGTCTTGCATTCCTTGTGGGTCAGGGGGCCGGGACGATGATGTCGCGGACCAGGCGGTCGAGGTCGGCGTCGGCCTCGAGGAACTGGCGCAGGGTCTTGCGGGTGGGGCCGAAGTCCTCGAACTCCTCGATGCTCATGCCGTCCTCGTCGTAGGCGCGCACGAAGTCGGGGATGCGGCTCAGCTGCTCCAGGTAGTACGGGCTGACCGGCTCGTTGATGCGGTCCAGCACCACCTCGTAGTCGGAGGCGTTGATGATGGTCTGCCACTTGAACGGCGGCGACACGACGAGATCGCCACCGACGACCTCGGACCACTGCAGCACGTTGCGGAACGCGGCGGCCAGCACCCGGGAGCGGAAACCGCGCTCCTGGAAGATGGCGTAGGCGCGCTTCATGGCGGCGACGCCGGCCCACTCGAGTGCGGACGGATCGATGAAGATCTTGTCGCGGGCGACGACGTGCTTCAGCCAGTCGTCGAGCCTGCCGACCATGATCGTGACGACGGGGCCCATGCGGGACACGTCGTGGCCGGCGGCCTCACGACGCTGCAGTCCACGCTCGATCGCCTCGGCGGCGCGGACGGCCTGCGGCACGGAGAAGGACACCGTCACGTTGATGCTGACGCCGCGGGACGTGGCGTCCTCGATGGCCTCGAGCCCGGTCTTCGTCGCGGGGATCTTCACGACGATGTTGTCGGCGAGGTTGTGGAACTCCTCCGCCTGGTCGGCCAGCGCCTTGGCGTCGCGGTGGAAGCGGGGGTCGGTCTGCACCGAAAGGCGGCCGTTGCGGCCGTTGTGCTCATCGAAGATGGGCTTGAGCAGCGCCGCAGCCTCCTTCGACATGTCCTTGACGGCCTGCCAGCCGATGGCGGACTCGCCCCAGGTCGGGTGGTCCGCGGCGATCTGCTCGATGCGGGGCGCCCACACGTCGAGGTGCTGGCTGATCGTGGTGTACGCGATCACCGGGTTGCACGTGGCCCCGACGCCGCCGAAGGCGATGGACTGACGCAGCTCGTCGAGGTCCGACGAGTCATTCCACAGTGCCGTTGCCGTGCTCTGGGCGGCGGTCAGCAGTGGGCCGGGGGTAAAGGTGATGTCTGGCATTCAGAGCTCCTGGTTCCAACGGTTACGGCGACGGTGCCGCGAGTCGATGGACCCAGTTAAGCGCAATGTCTATCCAAGGTCAAGTATTTGTGCGTACATATACCGGGCGAAGCGGCCGGGGCTCAGCTCGTGAACAGCGAGAAGCGGAACGAGTAGCGGCTCGGCCGGTAGACATGGTTGCCCACCTCGACGGCCCGACCCTCAGCCGTGCGGCCGACGCGGTGCATCGTCAGGAGCGGGGCGCCGGCCTCCTCGCCCAGCGTCTTGGCCTCCTCCGCGGTGGCGCCCCGGGCGCCGATCTCCTGCGTGGCCGCCGCGATGGAGATGCCGTGGTCGGCCAGGCACTGGTAGAGGCCCTTGCTGCCTAGGTCCTGCCACGTCGGGGCGATGTCCAGCGGGATGAGGTTCGTGAGGATCGCGAGCGGATGGTCGTCGGCGAACCGCAGGCGGCTCACCTCGAGTACGCCCTCGTCGGGGCCGAGCCCGAGCTGCTCCGCCTCGAGCGGTGTGGCCTCGCGCACCTGGTAGTTCAGCACTCGCGTGGTGGGGGCGAAGCCTGCCTCGACAAGGTCCTCGTTCAACGACGACAGCTTCATCGGCCGGTGCACGTGTGGCGGGGTGACCCGCGTGCCGACGCCGCGGCGTCGGGAGAGCAGCCCTTTGTTTGCGAGCTCCTGCAGGGCGCGGCGCGCGGTCGGCCTTGCCACGTCCAGCCGGCTCGCCATCGAGACCTCGTCCTCGATCATGGACCCGGCGGAGAGTTCCCCGGACAGGATCGCCGCCTCGATGGGGGCGGCGATCTGCTCGTACAGGGGCGTGGCCGACGCGCGATCGATCACGATGCGCGGCGCGTAGATGTCTTCCATGGGTCTCCCCCTGCCGGTGGTGCGCGACCGGGGGGCGTCGCTGGCCAGGTCCGGTGCGATCCACACTATACAGGCAATACTCCGTGCATGTCAGTACAAAGAGTTGACCATGTGAGTCCCATTTGGCAGACTGGCGGCGACATAGGAGGTCTTCAAAGTGGATGACTCGCAGGTTCCGCAGGTGCTGGTCGTCGGTCGATGCAGCGTTGACCTGTACCCGTTCGAGGTGGGCGTGCGCCTGGAGGACGTCGCGTCCTTCGGCAAGTACCTCGGCGGCTCCGCGACCAACGTCGCCGTCGCCTGCGCCCGCTACGGGCACCGCGTCACCGCGCTGACGGGAGTGGGCGACGACCCCTTCGGTCGGTTCGTCATCAACGAGCTCGAGCGCTTCGGGGTCGACGCATCGCACGTCGTCGTCAACCGCCGCTTCAACACCCCCGTCACGTTCTGCGAGATCTTCCCGCCCGAGAACTTCCCCCTCTACTTCTACCGCCAGCCGACGACCCCCGACCTGGAGATTGCGCCGGGGGATCTGCCGGACCTCGACCGCTACGAGATCATCTGGCTGACCGGCACCGGCCTGGCTGTCGAGCCCTCCCGCTCCGCGCACCACGCGATCCTCGCGGCCCGCCGTGACGCGACGGTCGTGCTCGATCTCGACTACCGCGAACGCTTCTGGATCGGTGAGTCCACGCCTCGACGCGTCTTCTCCGACGTCCTCGGTTCCGTCGACGTGGCCATCGGCAACGTCGAGGAGTGCCGCATCGCGACGGGGGAGACGGAGCCTGAGCGGGCAGCCGACGCGCTCCTCGACGCCGGCGTGTCCATCGCCATCGTGAAGCAGGGAGGCTACGGAACCCTGGCGAAGAGCAGCACCGAGCGGGTCTTCGTGCCCGCGACCCACATCGACGTGCTGAACGGCCTCGGGGCGGGCGATGCCTTCGGCGGAGCCGTGTGCCACGGCCTGCTGTCGGGCTGGGATCTCGGCGAGACCATCGCCTTCGCCTCCGCGGCCGGCGCGATCGTCGCGTCCCGCATCGCCTGCGCCCCCGCCATGCCCACCGACGACGAGGTGCGTGCACTCATCGCTCAGCATCCGGAGGTCGCAGACGACGTCGAGGTGTGGCGCAGATGACCATCAATGCCCGTGTGACAAGGAGGTTCGCGTGAGCGACAACGACAAGTATGTGTTCAGGGCAGGCAGCACCGAACACGGCAGGTTCGAGACCGACGTCGACCAGGCGCGAGCCGGCTGGCAGTGGTGCGCGATCCGCGTGCTCAGCCTGCGTGCCGGCGAGACGGAGGCCTTCTCCACCGGCGACGACGAGCTGCTGGTCCTGCCGCTCGAGGGCGGGTGCATCGTCGAGGTGGACGGCATCGCCTACGAGCTGGACGGCCGCGCCGAGGTGTGGACGGCCATCACGGACTACCTCTACATCCCGCGCGGCACGGACGTGACCATCTTCTCGGCCCAGGGAGGGAGGTTCGCGCTGCCAGCCTCGCGCGCGACCTCCGACCATCCGGTGCGCTACTGCCCGGCGACCGACGTCGCCACGGGCCTGCGGGGCACGGGCAACTGCTCGCGCCAGGTCAACAACTACGCCCTCGGCAACGCGGTGAGCACCTCGCATCTGCTCGTCTGCGAGGTTCTGACCCCCGGCGGCAACTGGTCGAGCTACCCGCCGCACAAGCACGACGAGCACACCGACGTCGAGCGCGTGCTGGAGGAGATCTACTACTACGAGATCCGGCCGGGTCGAGGCGAACTACCCGGCATGGCGCTGCAGCGCATCTACCCGTCGCCCGCCGGGGACATCGACGTCTGCACCGAGGTCCACAGCCGCGACGTCGTGGTCATGCCCTACGGGTACCACGGTCCGTCGGTCGCCGCCCCCGGCTACGACCTCTACTACCTCAACGTCATGGCGGGCCCGGCCGAGGACGCCACCTGGCTCATGACCGACGACCCCCACCACACCTGGATCCGGGACACCTGGGACGACGCCGTCGTCGACCCCCGGCTCCCCATGACCCCCCTCAACCCTCAGGAGTGAACATGAGCGAAACCGTGCGACTGACCGTGGGTCAGGCGACGATCCGCTTCCTCGTCAACCAGTTCGTCGAGGTCGACGGAGAATCCAGGCGGCTCATCGCCGGCGCCTACGGCATCTTCGGCCATGGCAACGTGGCCGGCATCGGCCAGGCGCTGCTGCAGAACGAGATCGACCCGACCCCCGACGGCGGCGAGATGCCCTACATCATGGGCCGCAATGAGCAGGGCATGGTCAACGCCGCCGCGGCATTCGCGAAGCAGACCAACCGGCAGCAGACCTGGATGTGCACCGCCTCCATCGGACCCGGCTCGCTGAACATGGTCACCGGCGCCGCCGTCGCGACGTCCAACCGCCTTCCCGTGCTGCTGTTCCCCTCGGACCAGTTCGCCAGCCGCAACCCCGACCCGGTCCTGCAGCAGATCGAGGACCCCGTCTCGATGCTCACCGCCGCGACGGACTGCTTCCGTCCGGTCTCGAAGTTCTTCGACCGCATCACCCGCCCGGAGCAGCTGATCCCGTCCCTCCTGGCGGCCATGCGCGTCCTCACGGATCCTGCCGACACGGGTGCCGTCGTCGTCGCGCTGCCGCAGGACGTGCAGGCTGAGGCGTTCGACTACCCGAAGGAGTTCTTCGCCCCGCGTACCTGGCGGATCCGTCGGCCCGCTCCCGAGCCCGTGGCGATCGAGCGCGCCGCCGAGATCATCCGCGGAGCCGAGCGGCCCCTGGTGGTCGCCGGTGGCGGCGTGGTCTACTCGCTGGCCGACGAGCAGCTGTGCGCCTTCGCCGCGGCCACCGGCATCCCCGTCGCCGACACGCAGGCAGGCAAGGGTGCCATCAACTTCGACCACCCCTGCGCGGTCGGCGGCGTCGGCTCCACCGGCGCGAAGTCCGCCAACGTGCTGGCCGAGCAGGCCGACGTCGTGATCGGCATCGGCACCCGCTACTCCGACTTCACCACGGCCTCGCACACGCAGTTCAAGAACCCGGATGTGAAGTTCGTCAACATCAACGTCGCGGCCTTCGACGCCTACAAGAACTCCGCGGAGACCGTCGTCGCCGACGCCCGCGAGGCACTTGTCGCGCTCACCTCGGCCCTGGAGGGCCACCGCGTCGCCGACGCGTACTCCCAGGAGATCGCGGGGCTCCGCGACGAGTGGGCCGCCATCACGCACGAGTGCTACCACCTGGGCCACGGCCCGCTGCCCGCGCAGACCGAGGTGTTCGGCGCCCTCAACGAGCTGATGGGCGATGACGACGTCATGATCAACGCCGCCGGCTCCATGCCCGGCGACCTGCAGTGTCTCTGGCAGGCCCGGAAGTCGTCGCAGTACCACGTCGAGTACGCCTTCTCCTGCATGGGCTATGAGATCCCCGCCGCGCTAGGCGTCAAGCTCGCCAGGCCGGACTCCGAGGTCGTCGCGATCGTCGGAGACGGGACGTACCAGATGCTCCCGATGGAGCTCGCGACGATTGTCCAGGAGCGCGTCAAGGTCATCTTCGTGCTGCTCCAGAACTACGGCTTCGCGTCCATCGGCGCGCTGTCGGAGTCGCACGGGTCGCAGCGCTTCGGCACCCGCTACCGCAGGGGCGACGACCACACCGCCGACGGCGACCTGCTGCCCGTCGACATCGCGGCCAACGCCGAGTCCTGGGGCATCACGGTGCTGCGCGTCAGCACCATCGCCGAGTTCAAGGACGCCTACGCGCAGGCTGTGGCCTCCCCGACGGCCGTGCTCATCCATATCGAGACCGACCTGATGGGCCCCAACCCGCCCGGCAGCAGCTGGTGGGAGGTCGCCATCTCCGAGGTCTCGCGGCTGGAGTCAACCCAGCGGGCCCGCGAGTGGTACGAGGGCGAGAAGCTCGCCCAGCGCCACTACCTGAACTGACGTCGCGCCGCCGCGACGCCATAGACCGGCCGGGGGTTCCGCGTTCCCCCGGCCACCCTCTCCACCCCTCATCCCAAGGAGAAAACCACATGAAGATCGCAGGAGCCCCCATCTCGTGGGGCGTGTGTGAGGTCCCCGACTGGGGCTACCAGATGTCCCCCGACCGCGTCCTGACCGAGATGCAGGAGATCGGCCTGACGGCCACGGAGTTCGGCCCGCAGGGCTGGCTCCCCGTCGACGCCGTCGAGCGCGCCGAGGTCGTCGGCCGGTTCGGGCTCAAGCCCGTCGGTGCCTTCTTCCTCGCCGTGATGCACGACCCGGGCTTCGACCCGATCCCGCAGGTCAACAAGGAGCTCGACGCGTTCGAGGCCGCCGGTGGCGAGTTCCTCGTCCTGGCAGCCGACTCCGGCCGTGACGGCTACGACGACCGCCCCGTTCTCGACGAGGAGGGCTGGCAGACGCTGTTCGCCAACCTCTCGCGCATCACCGAGGTCTGCGCCGCGCGCGGCGTCACCGCCACGCTCCACCCGCACTGGGGGACCATGGTCCAGAACGTCGACGAGGTCGAGCGTGTGCTCGACAACTCCACCGTCGGTCTCTGCCTCGACACGGGCCACCTGGCCGCCGGTGGCGCCGACGTCGTCGAGCTGGTCCGCCGCTACGCCGACCGCGTCGACATCGTGCACGCCAAGGACGTCGACAAGTCCCTGACCGACAAGCTGCTGCCGGGCGAGCTCACGTGGAGCCAGGGCATCAAGGCCGGCATGTTCACCCCGATCGGTCAGGGTGACATTGACTTCGCGACCATCGTCGGCCTCCTGAACGACGCCGGCTTCGACGGCTACTGGGTGCTGGAGCAGGACATCATGCTCGACGAGGAGCCCCCGGCCGACGGTGGCCCCGTCGCCAACGCCAAGGCGTCCTTCGAGGCGCTGGCCGCGCTGGCCTGAGCCGCAGCCACGACCCGTCGCTGACAAGGGACGTCCCAGGTAGATTCGCCTGGGGCGTCCCTTGCGCGTCCCGGCCACGGCGGGCCACCGCCGTCGGGTAGATCACAAAGACGATACAAAGTCATCAAATGTATTGACATGGATTCTCGGACGTTACTAGCATGACCGATGTGGTCAAGGGTGACCCGAATCAACTTGGAGGAATTTCGATGAAGAAGACTCTTCTCGCGGCACTGATGAGCACGACGCTCCTGTTCTCCGCGTGCAGCATGGGCGCGAGCGAGGACGGCTCGGGCTCGGCCAGTGGCGACGCGTCCGGCAAGGTCAAGGTCGGCGTGATCCTGAAGACCCTCTCCAGCGAGTACTGGCAGTACGTAGCGGCCGGCGTGAAGCAGGCGGAGAAGGACCTGGACGTCACGGTGTCCCTGCAGGGCCCGGCGTCCGAGACCGCCTACGACGAGCAGAACAGCATGCTCGAGACGATGCTGGCCGACAACTCGATCCAGGCCATGGTCGTCTCCCCGCTGCAGCCCGACTCTGTGGTCTCCGTGCTCGGCGACACCGAGAAGCCCATCGTGTTCGTCGACACCGACGCAGACTTCGACAAGAAGGTCTCCTACGTCGGCACCGGCAACGAGGCGGCCGCCAAGGCCGGCGGCGAGTACGCGGCCCAGGTCGCGGGCTCCGGCGCCAAGGCCGTCTGGATCGGCGGCGTGCAGGGCAACACCACCTCGGACGAGCGCGAGGCGGGCTTCACCGCCGGCCTCGAGTCCGGCGGCGTGACCGTCACCGTCAAGCAGTACGGCGAGGGCCTCGGCGACAAGGCCGCCTCCATCATGGAGAACGTCCTGACCTCCAGCCCCGACGTCTCGGTCGTCGTCACCAACAACGACGACATGGCCGCTGGCGCCGCCCGCTCCGTCCAGGCCGCGGGTAAGGACATGACGATCGTCGGGTTCGACGGCATCAAGGCCGGCGTGCAGAACGTCATCGACGGCACCGTCACCGCCACCGTCGCCCAGGACCCGTTCAACATGGGCTACAAGTCGGTCGAGGCCGCTGTCAAGGCCGCCAAGGGCGAGACGGTCGAGTCGTTCATCGACACGGGCTCCACGGTCATCACCAAGGAGAACGCCGAGGAGTACCTGACCAAGCTCAACGACCAGCTGGCCGGCTCCTGATCCTTCACCCCTGACAACCGTGACGCGGAGGGCCCGCCAACTAGGGCCCTCCGCGCCCACCCAGAAGTGGCAGTAGGGAATCAATCATGAGTACTCCAGTCGTCGAACTCCGGGACGTGACCAAGCGGTTCCCCGGCGTTGTGGCGCTCCGCGACATGGGCCTGACGGTCGAGCCCGGCGAGGTGCACGGTCTCATCGGCGAGAACGGCGCGGGCAAGTCGACCCTGATCAAGGTGCTGACCGGCGTCTACACGCCGGAGGAGGGCCAGATCATCGTCGAGGGCACCGAGCGCAGGTTCTCGGCCCCCAAGGACTCCCAGGAGGCGGGCATCGCCTGCGTCTACCAGGAGCTCAACATCGTCAAGCAGCTGTCGCTGACGGACAACATCTTCCTCAACCAGTACATCAAGACCGGCTCCGGGCTGCTCGACTACAAGGCCATGCATGCCAAGGCCACCGAGCTGCTGCAGTCGATGAGCATCGACGTCGACGTCACCAAGCCAGCCGCCGTGTTCGGCATGGGCGTCCTGCAGATGGTCGAGATCGCCAAGGCTCTCCTCACCGGGGCCAAGGTCATCATCATGGACGAGCCCACCTCCAGCCTCGGCGAGTCCGAGGTCGAGCAGCTCATCCGCGTGGTGCGCGAGCTCAAGGCGAGCGGCGTCGCGATCGTCTTCGTGTCGCACAAGCTCGAGGAGCTGTTCATCCTGTGCGACCGTGTCACGGTCATGCGCGACGGCAAGCACATCATCACGTCGCCGATCGAGGAACTCGACAACGACAAGCTGATCCGCGCCATGGTCGGCCGCAGCGTCGACAACCAGTTCCCGAAGGTGGAGACCACAGCCGGCGATGTCGCCGTCGAGTTCCGGGACGTCACCTCCGTCGGCACCATCAAGCACGTCAGCTTCGAGGCCCGCTACGGCGAGATCCTCGGCTTCGCCGGCCTTGTCGGCGCGGGGCGGACCGAGACGATGCGTGCGATCTTCGGCGACCTGCCCATCGACAGCGGTGAGGTGCTGCTGAACGGCAAGCCGGTCCGCATCTCGTCACCGCAGGATGCGGTGGGCAAGGGCATCGCCTTCGTCACGGAGGACCGTAAGGGGCAGGGTCTGGTGCTCAACCAGTCGATCTCCACGAACCTGATCCTCGCGTCGCTCGGCCGCGTCAAGAGCGGCATGCTGCTCGACAAGGCGAAGATCCGGCAGGTATCGGCCGACAGCATCGCCTCCATGCGCATCAAGACGCCCGACGCCGAGAACCAGGTATCGAAGCTCAGCGGCGGCAACCAGCAGAAGGTGGTCATCGGCAAGTGGATCAACTCCGACGCCGAGGTCTACCTCTTCGACGAACCCACCAGAGGCATCGACGTCGGTGCCAAGGTCGAGGTCTACAACATCATGAACAGGCTTGCCAGCGAAGGTAAGTGCATCATCATGGTCTCCTCCGAGCTGCCCGAGGTGCTGGGCATGAGCGACCGGGTGGTCGTCATGCGCGGCGGCGAGGTGATGGCCCAGATGCGGCGCGGAGAAGCCGACTTCAACGAGGACGACATCATGAAGGCTGCCTGGGGAGAACGGAAAGAACAACGATGAAGAACAACCCCCGCCTCGCGGCGATCGTCCGGGCGCTGGCTCCGCTGCTGGCGCTTGCGATCCTCGTCATCATCATGGCGGCGATCAGCCCCGAGTTCCGCACCGTGAACAACGGCATGAACATCCTGCGCCAGACGGCCGTCAACGGCTTCCTGTCCGCCGGCATGCTCGTGGTCCTGATCACGGCGGGCATCGACCTCTCGGTCGGCGCCAACGCGATCCTGAGCGCCTGCGTCATGGCGATGCTCATGACGACGTTCGGCGTCACCAACCCGATCCTGCTGCTCCTGTCCGCGCTGATCGTCGGCACGCTCGTCGGCATCGTCAACGGTCTCCTGCTCACCAAACTGAAGCTGCCGCACCCGTTCGTCTCCACCCTGGGCATGAAGTTCGTGCTGGCAGGTCTGGCGCTGTTCGTGGTCAGCACGCGCACCATCTCCGGCTTCCCCGATGCCGTGACCTGGCTAGGTTCGGCCGACTTCCTGCGCGGCGGCGGATTCAATGGCATCCCGGGCTCGTTCCTGGCGCTGATCATCACGTTCGTCGTCCTGCACATCGTGCTGAACCGCACCGCGCTCGGCCGGGCGATCTACTCGGTCGGCGGCAACCCCGAGGCAACGCGCCTGTCCGGCATCAACACAGACCGGGTCCTGACCACCGTCTACGGCCTGTCCGGATTCGTCAGCGCGCTGGCCGGCATCGTGATCGTCGGCCGCTCCGGCGTCGCGAACCCCTCGGCGGCGATGAGCGGCAACTACGAGACCGACGCGATCGCGGCCTGCATCATCGGCGGCGCCTCGTTCACCGGCGGCAAGGGCACCGTGTGGGGCACCCTGATCGGCTGCCTCATCATCGCGGTCATCCGCAACGGCCTGACGCTCATGAACGCGCAGTCCGACGTGCAGTTCATGGTCATCGGCGCCGTGATCATCGTCGCGGTCTTCATCGACGTGCGCCGCACGGCCTCCGAGGAGCGTCGCCGCCGCCTCGCCGCCGCCTGATCCACCACCAACACCCCCTCAGGGGCCAGTCGGAGATCCGGCTGGCCCCTTTCCATCACACCCAGCTGGAGGAGCTGTGAACCACGAACTGAGAGTCGGCATCATCGGCACCGGAGTCATGGGCCAGGACCATGCCCGGATCCTGAGCCGGAAGGTCGCCGGCGCCAGGCTGACGGCCCTGGCCGACGTCAACGAGGCGGGCGCCCGCGCCCTGGCCGGCGAGCTCGGCGTCGGCGACGTCTTCACCGACAGCACCGCGATGTTGGACTCGGGGCTCGTCGACGCCGTCATCATCGCGTCGCCGGACCGGCTGCACGCGGCCACGACGCTCGAGTGCCTGGAGCGGGGGCTGCCCGTGCTGTGCGAGAAGCCGCTCGCGCCCACCGTCGAGGAGGCGGCGCAGGTCGCGCAGGCGCACGCCGCGCTGGACCGGCCGCTGCTGAGCGTCGGGTTCATGCGCCGTTTCGACCCCGGCTACGTTGCGCTCAAGGGACGCATCGCGTCCGGCGTCGACGGTGCCCTGCTGATGACGCACTCGGTGCACCGCAACGTCGAGGCGTACCCCGGCAGCGACTCCGCCGCGACCATCACCAACTCCGCCGTGCACGAGATCGACATCCTGCCGTGGCTCACCGGCGAGAAGATCGTCGAGGTGCTCTGGGCCGCCGGGCGCACCACGTCGCTGCTCGCCGAGCGGCACGACCCGCAGCTGCTGCTGATGCGCGACGCGGGCGGGGTGCTGCACACCGTCGAGGTCCAGGTGCACGCGCAGTACGGCTACGACGTGCGGTGCGAGGCGGTGTGCGAGCGGGCCTCGGTCGAGCTGGCGGGCGCCCCGACGCTGGTCGACGGCGCCCCGCTGGTGGTCAGCTCCGGGCTGCAGCGCGCCACCGCGTACCCGGCCGACTGGCGGCCCCGGTTCGCGGAGGCCTACCGTGCGGAGCTCGCCGCCTGGGTCGCGGCATCCTCGGCCGGCACCGTCCCTGCGGAGGCCGCGACCGTCGAGGAGGCGCTGCGCACGACGCGCGTCGCGCTGGCGCTGGTTGAGTCGATGAACCGCGGCGGCTGGGTCGCCGTTGAGGGGGCGTGACATGCGCATCGGCCTGCTGACCGACTCGCTGTCGGCCTACTCCCTTGACGAGGTGGTGGACTCCGCCGAGGCGCTGGGTGTCTTCGAGCTGGAGTTCTGCACCGGCGGCTGGTCCCAGGCGCCGCACGTGGACGTGTTCGAGCTGGTCTCCGACGACGCGTTGCGCGCCGAGTTCGAGGCGAGGCTCGCCGACCGGGGCATGCGCATCTCCGCGCTGAACGCCAACGGCAACCAGCTGCACCCGGTCACCGGGCCGCAGGTCGACGCGGTCGTCCGGGCGACGGTCGAGCTGGCGTCGCTGCTCGAGGTCCCCACCGTCGTGCTGATGTCCGGCCTGCCCGGTGGTGCGGCGGGGGAGCGGACGCCGAACTGGATCACCACCTCGTGGCCACCGGAGACCCAGACGATCCTCGACTACCAGTGGAACGAGGTCGCGCTGCCGTACTGGGCGGGCCTGGCCGAGCTGGGGCGCAGCCGGGCGGTGCGGTTCGCCGTCGAGATGCACGGTCAGCAGCTGGTCTACAACGCGTCGTCGCTGCTCAGGCTGCGCCGCGAGGTGGGCGACATCGTCGGGGCGAACCTGGACCCGTCGCACCCGATGTGGCAGGGCGCGGACCCGCGGCAGCTGGCCAGGGCCCTGACCGGGGCGATCCACCACGTCCACGCCAAGGACGCCCGGCTGCAGCACCCGCAGGTCGACGTCGACGGCGTGCTCGGCACGCAGCCGCCCGAGGAGGCCGCCGAGCGGCCGTGGAACTACGTGACGCTGGGGCAGGGCTACCCCGGCGGTCAGCAGTTCTGGGCGCAGTTCCTGGCTGATCTGCGCGCGGCCGGCTACGACGGCGTGCTGAGCATCGAGCACGAGGACGTGCTCATGGACGCCCTCGAGGGTGTCGAGCAGTCCGTTGCGCTGCTGCGCTCCGTACTGCCATCGAAGCCGCCGAGCTGGCGGCCGGCCGAGATCTGACGACGGGGCGCCCGCCGCCGGGCGGGCGCCCCGTCGGGTCAGACGATCTCGTCGAGCCTGACGCTGCGGTGCTGCTCGCGCGAGAGCTTGCAGGCCAGCGCGATCCGCAGCGCCTCGACGGCGTCGGCGGCGGTG
This sequence comes from Tessaracoccus palaemonis, assembly GCF_019316905.1. Taxonomy (NCBI): domain Bacteria; kingdom Bacillati; phylum Actinomycetota; class Actinomycetes; order Propionibacteriales; family Propionibacteriaceae; genus Tessaracoccus; species Tessaracoccus palaemonis. Next base: position 3,102,772 of record NZ_CP079216.1, on the reverse strand, counting down.
CAGATGCTCGGCAGCCCGCGCACCGGGTTGCGCAGGAAGTGGTCGAGCTCACGCTCGTAGCAGGGGAGGAACCGCTCGATGAAGTCGTCCCACGGCGCCTCGGGCGGGAACTCGACGCCGTCCTCGGTCGAGCGGAACGGCACCTTGTTGTCGAGGCCGACGTTCGCGGTGCCCGCGGTGCCCATCAGGTCGAGGCGGACCTCGTAGCCCTGGCCGTTGTAGCGCGACGAGTGGACGGTGCCCAGCGTCCCGTCGTCGAAGGTGAGGACGGTGACGGCCTCGGACACGTCGTTCGCGGCGGCGAAGGCGTCGGACCCGCGCGCGGCGCCGACCGAGTAGACCTCGACGACCTCGCGCCCGGTCACCCAGCGCAGGATGTCGAAGTCGTGGACGTTGGCGTCGACGAAGATGCCGCCCGAGCCGGGGATGAACTGGTCGGCGGGCGGGAACTGGTCGGCGGTGAGGGCGTGCACGCGGCGCAGCTCGCCGAGCTCGCCGGACTCGAGAAGCTGCTTCGCGCGGGTGTAGCCGACGTCGAGGCGGCGCTGGAAGCCGATGTGGTGCGGCAGGCCCGCGGCCTCCAGGGCGTGCTGCGCGGCGCGGGCCTCGGCGAGGTCGAGCGCGATGGGCTTCTCGCAGTAGGTGGGAATGCCGGTCGCGGCGGCACGGATCAGGAGCTCGGAGTGGGTGTTGGTCGCCGTCGCGATGACGATGGCGTCGAGGCCCAGCGGGTTGGACGGGTCGAAGACGGCGTCCACCGTCGAGCTCACGCAGCCCAGCTCGTCGGCCGCGCGGGAGGCGCGGGCCGAGTCGGCGTCGGCGAGCACGAGTCGCCCGACGAGGTCGTGGTGGGCGAGCAGGCGGGCGTGCATGATGCCGATGCGGCCGATGCCCACCAGAGCGACGGTGCTCGGGGTCAGCTCGGTATCCATACTGGCTCCTTTGTCAGAACATTGATACCCCTCAGGCTAGGTGCCTCTCGCTTGGCGCGTCAAGGAGTTTGGGGGTGATCGCGATTCCATGGTCGGCACCCCGTTGTCCTGGGTGACTTGACCTGTTATTGTTCTAACAAAGCTTCGCTGATCGGCACACCGGCGCGCCCGGCAGGCGAGGCACCAGAACAAGGAAGGCAAGGGTTATGACCCAGACCACCACGGCGACCCGGACCATCACGCACTGGATCGGCGGCGCCCCCTACACCGGCGACCCCGCCGGCCGGATCCCCGTCGAGAACCCGGCGACCGGTCAGGTCGAGGCGGAGCTGCTCGCCGCCAGCCGCGCGGACCTTGACCATGCGGTCAACGTCGCCCGTGAGGCGCAGGCGAAGTGGGGACGCGCGTCGCTCGCGAAGCGCACCGCCATCATGTTCAAGATGCGCGAGCTCGTGCTGGCGAACTCCGACGAGCTGGCCCGTTCGATCGTCGCCGAGCACGGCAAGGACTACAGCGACGCGCTGGGCGAGATCCAGCGCGGCCGCGAGACCCTGGACTTCGCCTGCGGCATCAACGCGGCCCTGAAGGGCAACCAGTCCTACGACATCTCCTCGGGCGTCGACATCGTGTCGCTGCGGCAGCCCATCGGCGTCGTCGCGGGCATCGCACCGTTCAACTTCCCGATCATGGTGCCGATGTGGATGCACCCGATCGCGCTGGCCGCTGGCAACGCCTTCATCCTGAAGCCCGCCTCCCCGACGCCCACTGCTTCGATGCTCATCGCACGGCTCTACCAGGAGGCCGGCCTGCCCGACGGCCTGTTCAACGTGGTCGCCGGCGGCCGTGACACCGTCACCGACATCCTCGAGCACCCCGGCATCAACGCGGTCTCCTTCGTCGGCTCGACGCCCGTCGCGCGGATCATCATGGAGAAGGGCACTGCTGCAGGCAAGCGCGTGCAGGCACTCGGCGGCGCGAACAACCACGCCATCGTGATGCCTGACGCCGACCTCGAGTTCGCCGCCCAGCACATCTCGGCCGCCGCCTTCGGCGCGGCGGGGGAGCGGTGCATGGCGCTGCCCGTCGTCGTCGCCGTCGGCGGCATCGGACCGAAGCTGGCCGAGATGGTCAAGGCCAATGCCGTGAAGATCAAGGTCGGCTACGGCATGGACGAGGGCGTGCAGATGGGCCCGGTCATCTCCCGCGCGGCGCGGCAGCGCATCACCGGCCTGATCGACGACGCCGAGCAGCGTGGGGCCTCCGTCGTGCTCGACGGCCGCGGCCACACCGTCGACGGCTACGAGGACGGCTTCTGGCTCGGCCCGACGATCCTCGACGACGTGCCCCTCGAGGCCCCCGTGTACCACGAGGAGGTCTTCGGCCCGGTCCTCACCGTCGTCCACGCCGACAACTACGCCGAGGCCATCAAGATCGTGAACTCGTCGCCCTTCGGCAACGGCGCGGCGATCTTCACCAACGACGGCGGCGTCGCCCGCCGCTTCGAGCTGGATGTCGAGGCGGGGATGGTCGGCATCAACGTCCCGATCCCCACCCCGGTGGCCTACTACTCCTTCGGCGGCTGGAAGGACTCGCTGCTGGGCGACCTCCACATCCACGGCCCGGAGGGACTCCAGTTCGTCACGAAGCTCAAGGCCGTCACCAGCCGGTGGCCCTCGGAGCGCGGAGCCTATGCCGCGACGATGAGCTTCCAGCGCGAGGAGTAGAACGGACGTGTGGGGCGCGGCCGATCCCTCCGCGCCCCACCCCCTTACGGTCCCGCAGCCGGAAGGTTCTAGAACCCTTCGCTGCGCTCAGGGCGTTTCGACAGGCTCAACGATCCGGTTCCCTGAGGGCAAGCCGGTTCCCTGAGCCCCACCGGTTCCCTGAGCCCAACCCGGTTCCCTGAGCTTGTCGAAGGGCCCCGAAGCGCAGCGAGGGGTCGGTCCCGCCGAAAATCGACCAGTGCCCGCTTCTCCTCGGTCTGGTCACGAGTTTCGTTCATCGCCTCGACGGGTTGGGTGCGGTCGACGGAGTCGGTGGTTTCCGTCGAGAATCGACCAGTGCCCGCTTCTCCCCGGTCTGGTCACGAGAATCGCCCAATGCCTCTCCGGTCCCGCGCCGTCGACGCTGGTGCCACCCTCGGAGGATCGACCAGTGCCCGCTTCTCCTTGGTCTTGCGACGAGTTTCGTTCACCTCCTCGTCCGGGCAACCACCGTCGTCGCGGGCGCGCACCGTCGACAAGCGTGCAGTGCCCACTTCTCCCCGGTCCGGCGACGAGATTCGCCCAGCGCCTGCCTGACCAGTCGCCGACGGGGTGGTCGCCGTTGCGGCGTATGCGAAGCTTGATCCTGTGAATCCCCTGGTGCTGACCTTCCCGGACTTCGACCCCGTCGCCATCAACATCTTCGGGCTGAAGATCCACTGGTACGCGATCATGTACATCCTCGCGTTCGCGATGGCGTACGGGCTGATGCGGGTGCGGCTGAAGAAGGAGCCCTACCGCTCGATCACGCGCCCGAAGGCATGGGGGCCGACCGACATTGAGGACCTGCTGCTTGCGGCGATCGTCGGCGTGCTGGTGGGCGGCCGACTCGGCTACTGCTTCTTCTACCAGCCCGAGAAGTATCTCGCGGCCCCGCTGGAGATCTTCAAGCTGTGGGACGGCGGTATGAGCTTCCACGGCGGCGCGATCGGCGTCGCGCTGGGCATCGCCTGGTACGCGTGGCGGAACCACCGCCCGTTCCTGCAGGTCGCGGACTTCCTGGTCCCCGCGGCGCCCATCGGGCTGGCGGCCGGGCGGTTCGGCAACTTCATCAACGGCGAGCTGTGGGGTCGCGAGGCCCCCGAGTGGCTGCCCTGGGCGATGATCTTCCCAACTGGCGGCGACGTGCCGCGGCACCCGTCGCAGCTCTACCAGATGCTGCTCGAGGGCGTGCTGCTCTTCATTCTCCTGTGGATCTACGCGCGGAAGCCGCGCTACCGCGGCCAGGTCGCGGGTTTCTTCCTGGCCGGGTACGGCATCTTCCGGTTCATCGCCGAGTACTGGCGCGAGCCCGACGAGTACCTCGGTCTGCTCGGCCTCGGGTTCAGCATGGGGCAATGGTTGTCGATCCCGATGATCGTGATCGGGATCGCGCTGTTCGTGTGGTCGTGGAAGCGTGGCGTGAGCGACGTCGAGGAGCCTGTGGACAACACTGGGGACAGTGGTGGAGACCCCTTGGCGGAAACAGCCTTGGAAACTCCCTCGGCAACCGACGCTGACGGCGTCCCGGAGCCGGAACAGGCCGACGACGAGGACGACCCGACGGGAAAGTCGGCCTCAACAGGCCAGTAGTATCCACGCCATCCCCAGCTGTGGATAACTCGATTACACAAGATTCTCAGGTCACGCTCAGGATGGTGTCTGACTAGGGGCTTTGTGTAGCCTCCGAGAGTGTTTGGGTCTGTGGGTAACGATGTGGATGACGGGAGGTGTGCTATGGGGACTGTGGGTGACCCGTTGGTCCTCTTCGACGGGGACTGCGGCTTCTGCACGCGTGCGGTGGGGTTCATGACGGGCCGCGCGGTCCGGGCGGACGTCTCTGCAGAGCCCCTGCAGCGGGTGGACCTCCCCTCGCTCGGCCTCACTGTGGACAAGTGCCTGGAGACGCTGCATGTCGTCGACGAGGGTGCGGTGTTCACCGGGAGCGACGCGATCGCCCGCATCCTTCGTACGGGGAGGCCCCCCTGGCCGCTCGTGGGACGACTCCTGACGCTGCCCGGAGTGCGGCACGTGGCCGGCGCGGCCTACGACCTCGTCGCCCGGAACCGCCACCGCCTCCCGGGCGGGACGTCCGCCTGCGAACTCTGACGCCCGCCCCTCCCGGGCCGCTCTCCCGCGTGCGCGCCTCGCCGGCCGCTGGGGGAGCGATGAGCACGACACACTTGTCGTCGCGAGAAACGGCCCATTCCGGCCGGAATCCCGCGATGGGCAGGAGGATCGGCTCATTCCCTATATGTATAGACAATGAGGATGTTTGAGACTTACAATTGCCTCAGACGGCGCAGAGTCGCGCCGCACCCAGGCATGGAGGCGCCGATGACCATCGAGATCCCCGAAATGATGAAGGCCGCGGTGTTGCGCGACCCCGCCGCAGGGCTGCGTGTCGAGGAGATCCGCACACCGCGCCCGAAGGAGGGGGAGGTACTCGTCAGAGTCTCCGCCTGCGGGATGTGCCACTCCGATCTGCACGTCCTCGGGGGTGCCATCGCGTTCCCGATGCCATGTGTGCTCGGCCATGAGGTGGCCGGAGAGGTCGTGGAGGTGGGCCCGCACCATGGACAGCCGACCGTGGCGGTCGGTGACCGCGTCGCCGGAGCCTTCCTGATGCCGTGCGGACGCTGCGAGTCGTGCGCCGCTGGCCGCGACGACCTCTGCGTGCCCTTCTTCACCATGAACCGGCTGCGTGGGCGCCTCTACGACGACACGACGCGCCTGCTCGACGTCGACGGGTCGCCGATCTGGATGTACTCGATGGGCGGGCTGGCGCAGTACTGCGTGATCCCGTCGACGTCGGTGACCGTGCTGCCCGACGGGATCGACCCGGTGGCCGGCGCGATCCTCGGCTGTGCAGCGATGACGGCATACGGGGCGGTGCGCCACGGCGGCGACGTCAGGTTCGGCGACTCGGTCGCTGTCGTCGCCACCGGTGGTGTCGGATCGAACGTGATCCAGATCGCCCGAGCGTTCGGCGCCAGTCAGATCATCGCGATCGACATCGCCGACGACAAACTCGACGATGCGATGCGCCTCGGGGCGACGGCCGCGGTGAACTCCTCCACGTCGGACGCCAGGACGGAGGTCCTCGCGCTGACCGGTGGGCGCGGCGTCGACGTCGCCTTCGAGGTGCTCGGCCGGCCGGAGACCTGGACGACGGCGCTGACGGTGGTCCGCGACGGCGGGCGGATGGTCCCGATCGGGCTGGGCGCCGGAGTCCAGACCGCCGGGGTGGAGATCAACCAGACGGTCCGCCGATCCCAGTCGATCGTCGGGTCGTATGGCGCGCGCACCCGGCACGACCTGCCGCGCGTGGTGGACATGGCCGCGAAGGGCCAGATCGATTACCGCGGGATCGTGAGTCGACGGTTCGCACTCGAGGATGTCGCCGAGGGGTACACGTTGCTGCGCCACGGGGAGATCCGCGGCCGCGCAGTTATCGACATGTCGCTCTGACCGACGCCCCAGGCCGCAATGAGCACATCCTCCTGCTCGTCGGCGATTTCGGGCCGAAAACGACCGATTTCGGCGACGACAAGTGTGTCGTGCTCATCGCGCCCCACCGGACCGGCGCGGGCGAGGCGGCACCGACGACCCGCGTCAGCGCTCCAGCAGCGGCTCGACCCAGGCGGCGGGGTCGGCATGCACGTGAGCGAGCGCGGCGAGGCCGGCGCCCATCGCCGCCCGCAGCGGTGCCTGTGACACCGACGCCAGCTCGATTTCGGAGTACGTCGACCACAGCACCCGACGGTCCAGTTCCGCGGCCAGCAGGGGGTTCAGCCACTCGCCCAGCACTCCGAGGTGGCCGCCGAGATTCACGGTGGTGAGGTCGAGCAGGTTCAGGGCGCCGCCGACGGCGATGCCGAGGGCCTTCGCCGCCTCGTCGATGGCCACGAGGGCGCGCTCGTCGCCTGCGTCCAGCGCGATGCACAGGGCGTCGAGGTCCTTCTGTCGGCTCGCGGCCAGCAGGGCGGGCCTGCCGACGACGGTCTCGAGGCAACCGTCCGCCCCGCAGCCGCAGACCGCCCCGCCGGGCTCCACGCACATGTGGCCGAGTTCGGAGGCCCACCCGTGGCGGCCGGACAGCAGCTGGCCGTCCATCGAGACGGCCGAGCCGATCCCGACCTCGCCCGTCAGGTAGAGGAACGACGCGTCGGGCGACTCCTGGATGAGCGTCAGTGAGGAGCAGTCGACGTCGTTGGCCACGCGCAGCGGCACGGGCTCGCCCCGGAAGGTGACGTCCCACCTGGACGACGGGTCCAGCCCGTCCCAGCCGAGGTTCGGCGCCCGCACGACGCGGCGCCCGTCCTTCGCGACGAGTGCCGGCACGGCGAGCACGGCCCCGGCCAGCCGGGCCTCATCAGGAGCTTGGCCCAGAAGCCGCTCCGCGAGGCGCGTCGCGATCGCCATGGTCGCCTCAAACCCGAGGTCGAGGGCGTCGATCGCCTCCTTGGCGACGCCGAGCGTCGCTCCGGACAGGTCCACCACCGTGGCGACGATGCGGTCAAGGTTGACCTCGAGCCCGAGCGAGACCACCGTCCCCGCGCTCAGCGACAGGGGGACGGCCGGGCGCCCGCGCAGGCCACCGATGGCTTCGCCCTCGACGACGAGGCGCCCGAGGACGAGGTCGTCGACCAGCCGGGACACCGTCGAGCGGGTCATGCCGAGCGCCGCCGCGATGTCGGCACGTGAGACGGAGCCGGACTCGCGGGTGATGCGATCGAGGACCAGAGCCAGGTTCGTGGATCGCACGAACGCCTGCGTCATGCCGGCCTGGGTGTTCGGCGTCATGAGGTCCTCCTGCGTCGCGCGGTCGTGGTGGCGGCGCCACCACGATGTGGTTGACATTAACGATAACTCGTATAAGTATTAGACAACAACAAAAGACGGGACGAGGTAGTCCCGGATCTGCAGCTAACCCGCAACGAGGAGCGAACATGCGCAAGCCCACCCCCGAGGACAAGTTCTCCTTCGGCCTCTGGACCGTCGGCTGGACCGGCACCGACCCCTTCGGCACCAGCACCCGCCCGGCGCTGGACCCCTGGGAGTACTCCGACAAGCTCGCCGAGCTCGGCGCCTGGGGCATCACGTTCCACGACAACGACGTCTACCCGTTCGACGCGCCGGTCGACGTCGCGAAGGCACGTGTCGCGCAGCTGCGTGACGCCGCCGCCAAGGCCGGCCTCGTCATCGAGATGGTGACCACCAACACCTTCTCGCACCCCTGCTTCAAGGACGGCGGCCTCACCGCCAACGACCGCTCCGTGCGCCGCTTCGGCCTGCGCAAGGTCCTCAACGCCGTCGACATCGCCGCCGAGTCGGGCGCCACCACCTTCGTGATGTGGGGCGGCCGCGAGGGCGCCGAGTACGACTCCTCCAAGGACCTCTACGCTGCACTCGACCGCTACAAGGAGGGCCTCGACACCGTCGCGGGCTACATCAAGTCGCAGGGCTACGACCTGAGGATCGGCCTCGAGCCCAAGCCGAACGAGCCCCGCGGTGACATCTTCCTGCCGAGCATCGGCCACGCGCTCGGCCTGATCGCCGAGCTGGAGCACGGTGACATCGTCGGCCTCAACCCCGAGACCGGCCACGAGCAGATGGCCAACCTCAACTACACGCACGGCCTCGCGCAGGCGCTGCACGCCAAGAAGCTCTTCCACATCGACCTCAACGGCCAGAAGGGCCTCAAGTACGACCAGGACCTGTGCTTCGGTCACGGCGACCTGCTCAGCGCGTTCTTCACCGTCGACCTGCTGGTCAACGGCTTCCCGTCCGACCCGGAGGGCTCCCGCTACACCGGCCCGATCCACTTCGACTACAAGCCGTCGCGCACCGAGGGCATGCAGGGGATCTGGGACTCCGCCAAGGCGAACATGGAGACCTACCTGATGCTCGCGGAGAAGGCCCGTGCCTTCCGCGCCGACCCGGCCGTCCAGCAGCTGATGACCGACAACGGCATCTTCGACTCCGCGGTCCCGACGCTGGCCGCCGGCGAGTCCGTCGCCGACTTCCTGGCCGCTGACGAGCCCTTCGACGCGGACGCCGCCGGTGCCCGCGAGTACCGCTTCGTCGAGCTCTACCAGGCCGCGATGCGCCACCTCGTCGGCTGACCGACGCACCATCCGGGCGGCCGGCGGCTCACGGGCCGCCGGCCGTCGGTGCGTCTTTCGGGTGGGTCGCGCCTCCGTCGGTCGCGTCGGCTGCCGGGGGGGCGATGAGCACGACACACTTGTCGTCGCGGGATCCGCCCCTTTTCGGCCCGATTTCCGCGACGAGCAGGAGGATGTGCTCATCGGCGGCTGAGCCGCAGCACCGCCCTCACCGTCTCGGGCATCGCCTCGAGGTTCTCCGCCGAGAATCGGATCACCCGCCAGCCCGCTGCTGCCAGGCGTGCGTCGCGGAGCCGGTCGTAGTGGAACGACTCGCGCGTGCCGTGGTGCGTGAAGCCGTCGAACTCGACGGCGACCTTCTCCCCGGGCCACGCGACGTCGAGGTAGTAGACAGCGCCGTGCACCTCGACACGGTGGTTCGTCCGCCACCCGCGGATCCCTGCCTCCCGGAGCAGCCTGTGGCCGAGGCGTTCGAGCTGTGACCATGGTGCGTCGCGTGAATCGGCGACGACCTGGCGTCGCAGCTGGTTGCCACGACGCTTCGGGGTCAGCGCCAGCGTCGTCTTCAGGTCGGCGACGGTGACGGCCCGGCGCCGCAGGGCCTCGTCGACGGCCTCCGGTCCGAGCTCGGTGATGAGGTCGAGGACGGTCAGCGCGGGCGTTGTGACCCGAAGACCCGCGACGCGGATCTGCAGATGATCGCCGATCCTGCGCTGCTCGAAGGCGAAACCCGCGCTGGGTGCGACCTCGACGGGGTGCGCGACGCCGACGACCTCGCACTCGATCTCGGGCCACCAGGTCAGCCTGGCCGCGGCCCTGCCGGTGACGATGTACTCGTGGTCGCTGCTGCGGAGCGCAGCGATGCGGACGTCGAAGTCGTGCCGTCGATCTGCGATGGCGTAGATCCCGGGCAGCACTGTGGCGAGCTCGCCGCGGTAGCGGGTGGAGTTGAGCGCCCCCGACCACGCGGGTCGCTGGGCGGCGTTGATGACGAGTTCCCGCTCGGCGGCGGCACGGAGGTAGTTCTTCATACCTCTGGTGATGGCCGTTCCGGTGCCTGGAACTCCAGGAATCTCGGTTGTCCACAGGATGCGCGCGGCCGGACCGTCGGGATGCGTCGTCGATCAGGCGCCCTCGACGGCTTCGGCAAGGGCCTCGAGGTCCGCGCGACACTCACGCAGGAGACATCGCGAGCGGTCGTGCGCCATGGGCGTGCCCTCCGCGTCCCAGCGGCGGGCCGCCTCGTCGACGAGGTGCGGCGGCAGCGCGCCGCGGGCGTTGGTCACCCGCCACCACGTGACCTGGTCGCCGACCTGGGACATGATCGTCCCCACCCGGCGCGGCCCGGTGCCCACGAGTTCGGCGATGTCTCCGTACGTCGCGACCCGCCCAGGCGGAATCAGCGACACGACATCGAGGACGGCCTCGACGGTCGCCGCGGCACCCTCGATGAGCACTTCGTCCTTCTCGTCGGCCTTTCGGGCGTTTTTCCGGCCGGTTTCCGAGACGACAAGTGTGTCGTGCTCATCGCGGGGGAGGGGGAGCGGGCAGTCACTGGACGTCGGGGGTGCCGAGGAGGGCGGGGAGGGTGTCGTCGAGCCGGCCGCGGACCACCTCGTCGGCCTCGTCGTCGAAGGCCGTCTCCGACGCGTTCGCGATGACCCCGAGGGCCCCGTGCTCCAGCGCGAGCGGGAACAGGCCTGCGACGGGGTAGACGCCCAGCGTCGTGCCCACCGCGACCATCGCGTCGCAGTCCTCCACCGCCGCGACGCTCGCCTCCAGCACGGCGGGATCGAGCACCTCCTCGAACAGGATCACCGTCGCCCGGGTGACTCCGCCGCAGAACGGGCAGCGCGGGTCCTTCTCGCCGGCGTGGACCCGATCCACCATCTCCTCCATCGGCCCCGTCCGGCCGCACATCTCGCACCGCCATGTCCGCATCGAGCCGTGCACCTCGTGCACCAGTTCCGGAGACGAGCCCGCGAGCTGGTGCAGCCCGTCGGTGTTCTGCGTCACGATCGCCCGCAGCCTGCCCTGCCGCTCCAGCTCGACGATCGCCCTGTGGGCCCTCGTCGGGCGGGCGGCCCACGCGGCCGGGTCGGCCCGACGGCGCCACGCCGCCTTGCGTACGTCCTCGTCGCGCAGGTACCACGACAGCGTCGACACAAGCTCCGCGTACGGGTCGCGGGTCCACAGACCCTCTGGACCGCGGAAGTCGGGGATGCCGGCCGCCGTCGACAGCCCTGCGCCGCTCAGGATGACGATGCGCTCCGCGTCGTCCAGCGTTTTCACCATGCCTCCAGTGTGTCGCGCGTCGGCGGAAGTCGGTAGCCGTCGGGGTCGGTGGGTACCGTATCCCGCCTCGCTCCGCTCGGCGCCCTTCGACAAGCTCAGGGACCCGGATCGTTGAGCCTGTCGAAACGCCCTGAGCACAGCGAAGGGGGCAAGCCGACCGCCTCGCTCAGGGACCCGGGGTCTTGCGGCTCAGGCCTGCGCGGCGGGGAAGTCGAAGCTGGCAAGCAGCGCCGCGGCCTTCGTCGTCGGCTGCGTGAACTCCAGTGACGCCTCGTCGTCGACCGAGAGCGACAGCGTCACGGCCTCGATCAGCTGATGCTGGGCGATGCTGCGCTCGATGTCGCGCAGCCGGCGAGCGACGTCGTGCTCCACGTCGTCGCCGGTGAGGTCGACCTCGGCGACCAGGAACAGCCGGTTCGGCCCCACGAACTCGATGTGCAGGTAGGTGACGCGGGAGACCCCGGGCGAGTGCAGGATGGACCAGCCGGCCGCGTTGCGCAGCTCTGCCGGGACGCTCGTTCCGAGCAGGAAGATGAAGTTGCGCTGGATCAGCAGCAGGGCGACGATCCCGAGCAGCACGCCGACGAGGATGGAGCCGATGGCGTCCCACATCGCGTTACCGGTGATCTGGTGCAGGAGAATCGAGCCGCCCGCGATTACAAGACCGACGAGCGCAGCGGCGTCCTCGAAGAACACCGCGCGCAGCGTGGTGTCGGAGGTGTCGAGCACGTAGTCGAATGTGCCGCGCCCGCGGATTCTCGCCAGACGTCTCGACTCCATCAGCGCCTGCGTGAACGAGATGCCCTCGAGGATCGCCGCGATGCCGAGGACTGCATACGCGATGGCGGGACTCTCGACCGGCTGCGGGTCGCGCAGCTCGGAGACGCCGTGGGTGATCGAGACGATCGCACCGGCGGTGAAGATGCCGAAGGCGGCGATGAGGCTCCAGACGAACGATGCGCGCCCGTAGCCGAAGGGGTGCGCGCGGTCCTTGGGTCGCTCGGCCTGCTTGTCGGCCACGAGAAGGAAGATCTCATTGCCGGCATCCGCCCAGGAGTGGGCCGCCTCGGCGACCATGGCGGCCGACCCCGTGATGGCCGCCGCGATGGTCTTGGCGACCGCGACCAACACGTTCGCGATGAAGGCGATGATGACTGTCACGAGCTGACCCTTTCTGTCCCCGAAGCATCGCTCACAATAGGCCGTCGCGTGATCGACGATTACGTGGGTGTTCGTAGGTCGCCGCGCGCCACGCCCAGACGACGATTCAATATGCGGGCCGATTCAACCATCTGAAAGGCGATACATCGTGCGGTCTTGCCGGCGAGGGATCGGGTTCACGGTTAGCGACACGACCGAAGCGACTACGCGCGTGGGAGGGGCGAATCAATCGTCCACAATGACGGGTTGACAAGCCCTGATGATCACCGCTCTCCAATGAGGGGAGGAAAGGACACCCCCCCTGAAAAGGAAGGTTTGGTGAGTGTTACCTTACCTTCATGACGCTTGTGGAACAGTTCGCCGCCAGGCGATGCACGACACCAGAAGAGCTTGCCGGTGAACCGACCCGCTCCCTTGACGCTCTCGCCGTCGGCGAAGGTTCGACGGTCGTCGGTTTCGAGGGCGACGACGTCGTCGTCCGACGGCTCTTCGACCTGGGCTTCGTGCCCGGCGTCGAGGTCCTCCGGCTCCGCCGCGCTCCGCTCGGCGACCCGATCATGTTCCGCGTCGGCGGATCCGAAATCGTCCTGCGCAAGGCGCAGGCACAGCTGGTGAAGGTGGCCGCGTCATGAGTGAGCACTGCGGAACGACGATCACGGCTACCCTCGACGGGGTGGCCCGCGTCGCGCTGGTGGGCAGCCCCAACGCTGGAAAGACCACCCTCTTCAACGCGCTGACCGGGCTGCGCGCCAAGACGGGTAACTACCCGGGGGTGACGGTCGCCCGCTATGAGGGCCGCGTCGAGACCGCCAAGGGCTCGGTCGTCGTGGAGGACCTCCCGGGCACCTACTCACTCGACCCGATCAGCCCCGACGAGGAGATCGTCGCGCAGGTCGTCGAGAACGCCGACGACCTCGACGGCATCCTTGTTGTGCTCGACTCCACCAACCTGACGCGCGGCCTCGGCCTCGTGGCGCAGGTCCAGCAGGCCGGGAAGCCCGTCGCCATCGTCTTGACGTTTGTCGACGAGTTGCTGCGCCGTGGCGGCAAGCTCGACCCGGCTGCGCTGTCCCGCGCGCTCGGGTTGAAGGTGCTGCCTGTCATCGCCGGCGAGAAGCGCGGCGTCGCCGCCCTGACCGCGATCATGGGTGAGCCGGACAGCTGGACCGCGCCCCCCGTCGCGCCCCCCACTGCCACCGACGAGGTCGTCGGATGGGCCCAGTCCGTCGCGAAGGCGGCGCACTACACGCCCCCGCAGCCCGATTCACGAACCGGCAAGCTCGATGCCGTGCTGCTGCACCCCGTCTGGGGCACGCTCATCTTCTTCGTGACGATGTACCTGTTCTTCCAGACGATCTTCGTCGTGGCGGCGCCTCTGCAGGAGATCTTCGAGGGCGCGATGACGTCGCTCGGTGACATGGTGCGGGGATCGATCTCCAACCCGTATCTCGCGAGCTTCGTCGGCGACGCGATCTTCGGCGGCGTCGGCGGCGTGGTGGTTTTCCTGCCGCAGATCGCCCTGCTGTTCGTGCTGATCTCGCTGCTCGAGGGCTCCGGCTACCTGGCGCGCGCCGCGTACCTGATGGACCGCGTGATGGCGATGGCCGGGCTCGAGGGTCGCGCGTTCGTCGCTCTGCTCAGCTCCGTGGCCTGCGCCATCCCCGGCATCATGGCCACCCGCACGCTGCCGTCGGCCAAGGACCGCATCGCGACCATGATGGGCGCGCCGCTCATGACCTGCTCCGCGCGTCTGCCCGTGTACATCCTGCTGATCGGCATGCTCGTGCCGAGCGACCCGCGCTGGGGTCCCTTCGGTGCCCAAGGCACGATCATGTTCGGCCTGTACCTGCTGGGCGCCGTCTCAGCCATGATCGCCGCCTGGTTCTTCAGCCGGATCGTCGGCCGTTCCCGCACCCCGATGCCGTTCTACATGGAGATGCCCTCGTACCGGATCCCGCGGATGCGCACCGTGCTGCTGAGCGTCTGGGAGGCCTGCAAGGCGTTCCTGAAGAAGGTCACCTCGATCATCCTGCTGACGACCGTCGTGCTGTGGGTGCTGCTGAACTTCCCGCTGCACAGCGATGCGGCCATGGAGGCCGCCGGTGTCAACACCTCCGACGAGGTTGCTGTCGCCGCCTACACCATCGACAACTCCACAGGCGCCGCCATCGGCAAGGCCGTCGAGCCCGTCTTCGAGCCGCTGGGCTTCGACTGGCGCGTCAACATCGGCGTCCTGTCCTCGCTGGCCGCCCGTGAGGTGTTCGTCGCGACGATGGGCCAGGTGGCCTCCGCCGCGGACCCGGAGGACCCGGCCGACGCACTGGAGAACATGACGTACACGTCGGGCCCGAACGAGGGGACCCCGGTGTTCACGCCGCCGACGATCTCCGCCCTGCTGGTGTTCTTCGTCTACGCGATGCAGTGCATGTCGACGCTCGGCGTGATGCGTCGAGAGACGGGCGGCTGGAAGTGGCCGGCCATCGCGTTCGGCTACATGAGCGTCGTCGCCTGGGTCACGGCGTTGGCCGCGCACACCGTCGTGAGCCTGTTGATGTGATGAAGCGCGTCATCCATCCCCAGACCACACCGGTCGACCCGCAGGCCGTGCGCTGGGTCACCGACACCGACCTCCCCGTCGGCGTCGTGTGGCGCGCGCCCGGCACGCTCGGGCCGCTGATGGAGTACGGGGTGCTGACGAAGGTCTACGTCGAGCGCGGCGGCGTGTGGACGTGGCTCGCGCCCGGCAGGAGCTGGACCGAGCACGGCCCGCGGATCCGCGACGCCGTCGCCTCGGCGCTCGATCTCGACGGCTGGCAGATCCAGGAGCGGTCGGCCGACGTGCTGGAGACCGTCGCGCGCGACGTCCTCGAGGGCGAGCTGGGGGAGTACATCGCGTCGCATGGCGGGGCCATCCGCGTCATCTCGGCGACGGAGGACACGCTCACGCTCGACTTCGGCGGAGCCTGCGAGGACTGCCCTGCCGCCGGGAGCACCATGCATGACCGGATCGAGTCGGCCGTGAAGGCGCGGTACCCGGAGTTGCAGTCCGTCGCGCGCATCCCGATGGACCCGAAGGCCAAGGGCTTCCTGGGCCTGCCGTCGCTCAGCAGCCGGGTCCGCAGCCGCTGCTGACCGGTTCGACCCAGCGCGACGGGCCTGTCGGTCGGACGTGGAACACGGTTCTGGTCGGTCTTCCGACCAGAACCGTGTTCCTCTCCGCGGAGAGTCCTGCGAGCGGAACGAGCGCCATTACGCGACGAGCCCCGACCGTGTGGTCGGGGCTCGTCGCGTTGTGTGGACGCCTCGTCGGCCATGGACGCCACCCTCCCGACCGACGCCACCCACCCGACCGACGCCACCCTTACGCGCAGACGCCACCCTTCCTCACGGACGCCACCCGTCCCGACGGACGCTACCGCTCTCGACACATGCCACCGCCCTGGCGGTGGCATGTGCGGCGAAGGGTAGCGTCGGTTGAGAAGGGTGGCGCCTGGACGCTGCGGAGCGGACGACGGTACGCAGGGCTGGCCAGTGGTCGATCGTGGTTCCCGTCGGCCGGCCGACGGAAACCACCATCGACCTCGCGAGGTGCTGGCGGGGTGCTTCGCCTCGCTGCGCTTCGGCGCCCTTCGACAGGCTCAGGGAACCGGTGGCAGCCTCAGGGAACCGGGGCCGGCTCAGGGAACCGGAGGCAGGCTCAGGGGAGCGGGGCCTCACCAGCCCTCGAGGACCAGCTTGCCGGCCGTGCGACCTGACTCAATGCGGGCGTGCGCGTCGCGCAGGTTGGCCGCGTTGATGGGGCGCAGGACGGCAGTGGTCGTCGGCCGCACCTGGCCGGCCTCGACGAGGTCCGCGAGCCGGTCGAGGATGAAGTGCTGCTCGATCATGTCCGGCGTCTGGAACAGGGCGCGGGTGAACATCGACTCCCAGTGCCAGCTGATCGACTTCGGCTTCAGCGCCGTCACGTCGGCCGGACCGTTGTCGATCGCGACGATGTGGCCACCGGCCCTGGTCAGGTCCACATACGCCGGGATCTGGCCCTGCGAGTGCGACGAGAACACCCAGTCGACGCCGCCCGGCGCGACCTGCAGGACCTGCTCGACAAGTTCGCCGCGGTGGTTGACGACGTGCTCGGCGCCGAGTCGTCGGACCCAGGCGCCGCGCTCGGCGTCGGAGGCGGTCGCGATGACCTGCACGTCGGGAAGCAGCACCTCGGCCAGCTGCAGCATCACCGCCCCGACGCCGCCCGTCGCGCCGATCACCAGCAGGTGCCCCGACGACGCGGCCGTCAGGCCGAGCCGATCGAAAAGACACTCCCACGCCGTCAGGCTCGTCAGCGGCAGCGACGCCGCGTCGGCGAAGGACACGTTGCGGGGCCGCCGGCCGACGATCCGCTCGTCGACGGCCTGGAACTGCTGGTTGCTGCCCGGTCGGTTGGTGACGCCGGCGTAGAACACCTCGTCGCCCGGGGCGAACAGCGTCACCTCGTCGCCGACCGCGACGACGGTGCCCGCCGCGTCGAAGCCGAGCACGCGGAGCCCCTCGGGCGTGACCTGCAGACGCTGCTTGGTGTCGATCGGGTTGACCGAGACGGCCTCCACCCGGACCAGCAGGTCGTGGGCGCGGACCTCAGGGCGCTGGACCTGGGCGTCGACCAGCGACGCGGGGTCCGAGGCGGGCAGCGACTCGCGGTAACCGACGGCGGCGTGGGTACTCATGTCCCAAGCCTGCCGTGGCCGCCGGGCCTTGTCGAGGCGTCGTGAGCAGCGCGGCGAGCTGCCCCGTCACCGTCCTGCGATGAGCACGACACACTTGTCGTTGGGATGTGACCGTTCAGGTCGGTCAATTCCGACGATGAGCAGTGTGTCGTGCTCATCGCGACTCGTTGGGCCGGGTCGCGGCCGCGTCGCTGAACGGGACCGATGGGGGAGGGTACGTCTGGCGATCAGGCGGGCGACGGGGCCGAGCTGTGCTTCGGCTCCTCGTCGGGGGTGCGCGCCGGCCCGACGGTGATCGCCGCGATGCCCGTCGTGAGCGGCACGGACAGGATCAGGCCGATCGCCGACGCGAACGTCCGGACCACCTCGCCGGCGAACATCTCCTGGCCGAGCAGCGCGATGGTGTCGCGGGCCGTGAAGTAGAGCAGCAGGATGATCGTCAGCGCGGAGCCGGCGTAGGCGAACACGATGGTGTAGATCGTCGACGCGATGTGGTCGCGACCGATCCGCATGCCCGCGGTGAAGACCTGCATGCGCGTCCACTGCGGCGCGGCGGCGCGCAGCTCCCACGCGGCGGAGGCCTGCGTGATGGTCACGTCGTTGAGGACGCCGAGGCCGCCGATGATGATGCCGACCATCAGCAGGTCCTGGAAGTTGATGGCGGGGGCCAGCTGGGAGAGGTCGTACTCGTTCTCGTCGGCGAATCCCGACAGGCGGGCCATCTCGACCGAGATCGCGCCCAGCCCGGTGATGACCGCCAGCCCGAGCAGCGTCCCGGCGAGCGCCGCCGACGTGCGCAGCGATACCCCGTGCGCGATGTAGAGGACGATGAACATGATGACGGTTGACCCGGCCAGCGCGACGGCCATGCCGGGCTTGCCGACGATGACCGCGGGCAGCATGAAGCCCAGCAGGATCCACGCGCCGGCCGCGAGCCCGACCAGCGCGAGCAGGCCACGCAGCCGCGCGACCGCGACCACCGCGACGACGAACATCACGGCCAGTGCGATCAGCACCGGCAGCCGGTGGACTCCGCTGAAGGAGAAGACCACCTCGCCGTCGCCGGTGGGGACGCGGGCGATCTCGATGATGTCGCCCGGCCGCAGCCCGTTGTTGACGCTGCCGCCGCTGAGCACGACGTCGGCGGTCTCGCCCGCGTAGGCGCCGTCGTTGATGGTCACGTTGGCCGTCTTGCAGGCGGCGCTGTCGATCGCGTCGGCGCACCCGACCGCGACGGAGTTGATCGTCGCGTCCTCGTACGTGACGCCCGGCGCGTCGCCCACCTTCTGCAGCGCCGACGACAGCTCGGTCGACGACGGCCACAACCAGATCATCGCCGCGACCGCGATCACGCCGACGATCGCGAGGAATCCGATCAGCGTCGTGCGGGCGCGCTGGCCGACCGCGACCTCGGGGACGGGTCCGTGGGAATGTCCGTGAGCCATGGGCCAAACCTATATCGGTGACGCCTGTGCGGGCCGCCCCCGACCGGCGGCCGGCGGACTCGGGAACACCGATCCACAGGCGTACAGTTGAACCCGGAATGACCTCCGACGCACCCGCGAAGACCCGCCGCCGCCCGGACCCGAAATGTCCCCTGCGACCCGGCGAGCCCTGCACGCTGTGTCAGTACGACGTGCACGGCCCCGAGGACTGCCCGCTGGTCTACCTGATCATGAACGACCCCGAGGACCGCGAGGCCTGGGCCGAGTCGCGCAGGCACTGACCCCCGCCGGTGTTGGTTGGCTCCGCTCGATATCCTGCGGGGCATGGACGACGTCGCCCCGACCTGTTACCGGCACCCGGGAGTCGAGACCCGCATCACGTGTCAGCGGTGCGAGCGACCCATCTGCCCGGAGTGCATGGTCCCGGGCGCCGTCGGCTTCCAGTGCCCCGAATGCGTGAGCCGGGGCCACAAGGAGACGCGTCAGCTGTCGCTGCCCTACGGCGGAGAGCGGTCGACGAACCCCAAGCTGACGACGCTGGTGCTGATCGGCATCAACGCGGCGATCTTCGTCCTCATCCAGCTCGTCGGCGTCTCGAACCGGGCGCTGACGAACACGCTCGCGCTGATGCCGGCGAACCGGTGCCAGATCATGGCCGACGGCACCTTCTTCACCAACCAGCAGGTGTGCGAGACGCTCGGCATGACGTGGGGCTACGGGCTGGCCAGCGAGCCGTGGCAGCTCATCACGTCCGGATTCACGCACGTCGAGGCGATGCACATCCTATTCAACATGGCCGTGCTCTACATGCTCGGCCCGAACCTGGAGGCGATCCTCGGGCGCGCCCGCTTCCTGGCGGTCTACCTCATCGCGCTGATCGGCGGATCGGCGTCCGTGATGCTGTTCACCGAGCCCTGGACGCAGACGCTGGGTGCCTCCGGCGCCATCTACGGCATCCTCGGCGCGTACCTGATCGCCGCCATCAAGCATCGCGGAGACCCTCGCACGATCCTGATGTGGCTGACGATCAACATCGCGTTCTCGTTCATCTTCGCCAACGTCTCCTGGCAGGGGCACATCGGCGGCCTTGTCGCGGGCACCGCGGCCACGGCGATCATCATGCTGCTCCCGAAGGAGTGGCGACGGTACCAGTGGCTCCTGCTCGGGCTCCTCGCCGTGGCGCTGGTGGCTGTCGCCTTCGTGCGCGCCGCTGCCCTGGCCTGAGTCAGGCCAGCGCCCGGCGCAGGGCCGAGGCGACGTCGCGGTCGAGGAACTCGAAGCCCGAGGCCTCCAGCCGCGCCGAGCTCACGCGCTGGTCGGTGTTGACGAGTTCGTCGTAGCCCTGGCGGCCGAGCAGCAGCATCGGGCCGACGGCGGGGGTCGGCAGCCATGACGGCCGGTGCGTCGCCTCGCCGAGAGCCTTCGCGAACAGCCCCTGCGTCACGGGTTCCGGGCCGACGGCGTTCACGCGGCCGGACAGGGAGCCGGTCAGCCCCGCGTGCACATAGGCGCGGGCCAGGTCCTCGAGCGAGATCCAGCTCAGCCACGCGTCGCGCCTTGTCAGCGGCCCGCCGAGGCCGAGCCGGAACAGTGGGAGCTGCTGCGGCAGCACGCCGCCGTTGCCGCTCAGCACGATCCCGGTGCGGAGCAGGACCGTGCGGACGCCGGCGGCGGTCGCGTGCCGGGAGGCGCGCTCCCAGGTGGCGACGACGTCGGCGAGGAACCCGTCGCCGCGCGTCGACCCCTCCGTCAGCAGTTCGCCGGGCCGACGGGGCCCGTAGAAGCCGATCGCGGAGGCCTGTACGAGCGTCCGCTCCCCGGGGTCGGCCGCGAGTGCGTCGGAGAGGGTGGTGGTCGCGTCGAGGCGGGAGCGCAGGATGGCGGCCCGGTGCTCGTCGGTGAAGCGACCCCCGATGGTCTCCCCGGAGAGGTTCACGACGACGTCGACGCCGTCGAGCGCGCCGTCGGGGAGTTCGTGGGTGGCGGGATCCCAGGCGATCTCGTCGGGGCCGTTGGGTCTGCGCCGCACGAGGCGGACGACGGTGTGGTCGCCGTGGCGCAGCAGCTGGACGAGGCGGGTGCCGACGAGCCCGGAGGATCCGGAGATGAGCCAGGTGGACATGATTCAGCCTCTCACAGGGGCCGTGCCCGGCGACAGGGGTGGGACGACCGAGATCTGACTGCCGCCGCACACTCGCCGCACCCAGTGTCGGTGTCACGCGAGCAGGCCGAAGCCTGCCTACGATGGCGGTATGACTGAAGATGCGCTGGTGCTGGTCGGCAACGACAAGGGTGGGAACGTCTCCACGCTCCGCGTGAGCGATGACGCGCTGGAGGTGGTCGCGACCACCGAGGTCGGCGTCGGCTGTTCGACGTTCGCCGTCGACGGTGACCTGATCTACGTCGCGGTGAAGGAGCCCTCCCCGGCCGTCGTGACGATGAGCCTCGACCGCACCTCCGGCGCCCTGACCGAGCTTGCCCGCCGCCAGGTGCCCGACCCGCTCGGCTATGTCGCGATCGTCGGCGGGGCCACGCTGCTCGTCGCGTCGTATCACGGCGGCTGGGCGGCGTCGTATCCCGTCGTCGACGGCGTCATCGGCGACCCCGCGACCCGCCTCGAGTACCGCAACGCGCACGCCGCCGTCGCGGACCCGACCGGCCACAACGCCTACATCGTGTCGCTCGGCTCTGACGTGATCGGGCAGTACTCCATCGGCATGGATTCGGAACTCGTTGAGCTGTCCGAGCCTGTCGTGCACGTCACCGCTGGCATCGGCCCGCGTCACCTGGTCGTCGCGCCGGACGGCCGCAACGCCTACGTGGTCACGGAGTTCACCGGCGAGGCGATCCGCTTCGACCGCTCGGAGGGCGGCCGGCTCGAGCGCCGCGAGGAGGTCCCCGTCCACGACGGCACCCGCGGCCTGCGCACCAGCGCGCTCGGCCTCGACCCCAAGGCCGGGCACCTCATCTGGGGCGCCGACATCGCGCTCGCCGCCGACGGCCGCTGGCTCCTGTGCACCGAACGCAGCGAGTCGACGGTGGCCGCCGTCGAGCTCGACGGCGAGGGCAGGCTGAGCGACAAGGTCGTGTTCACCGACACCGAGGCTCAGCCCCGCGGCCTCACCGTCGGCCCCGACGGCACCACGGTGATCGTCGTCGGCGAGGTGTCCGGCCACGCGTCGCTCTACCGCCTGGCCGACAACGGGACCATGGTCCTCTCCGACCGTGTGGAGACCGGCAAGGGCCCGAACTGGGTCCGCTTCGTCTGAGCGGTCCACCCCCTGTGTACAACCTGTGGCGGCGTCGTCCCCAGGCTTCCCACGCTCAGAAACCAGCGCTGTGCACCGCCCCTGGGGATTATCCCCGGACTTATCCACACAGTTGTTCACACCTGCGGATAAGTCTTACACGGCTGTAGTTACCTCCGTTGGACTCTCGCGAGTCAGGCATCTGCCGCCGTCCTGCCTTGCTCTGACGCAGCAGATCAGCCCGTGGGTGAGGCTGAGGCGGCAATCGGAACGCTCTGGGAGGTCCCTGTTGACGTCAGGGAACGAGTGGCAACCCTCGACGAGGTCCTAACAGCAGTGATCCTCCCAGCTCACGGTTGGCATAATCGCCTAATAGGGGGTTGGACGAGGAGGCAATTCGGGTGTGATGCATCGGATTGTCGGAGGCCGCGACGTAGCCCCACGGCCCGACGCTGACTCTTCAGCGGCCCAATTTCAAGTCGCCCCTGTTCAGTAGTGGATTAGGCCGTTGGTGTTCTCGTTCGATCCCCGCAGTCAGGGCGAGTGAAGGTCGCAGAAGAACACCTTGGTGTTGGTGGCCATGGTGAATCGGGCGTGTTCTGCCATCTCTGATCCAAGGTCAGGGTCTTGTGGAGGTTGGTGGGGATGCTGGCTGCCATGTCGATGCGGTGATCGGTGACTGTGGTGGAGCCGTGATCGTCGGGGAGTTGACGGATCAGGGTGAAGCGGCCCGTGTGTTCAACCAGGGTGATCAACGCGGTCTTGTGACGTGCACCCAGGACGAGTTCTCCTTCCCAGTGGCCGGGCAGCGCCCGGTCAGCGTCTTCGGCGGGTCGTTTCGACAACTCGTGGCCGATCAGCCATGGGCGGGTGGTTGTGACGGGGAGTTTCGTTTGCGGGATCCGTTGCCGTCGCCCTGACCGGAGGGCCTTGTCGACCTTCAGTTCGTCGCGTAGTGCTCCGCGTCCTTGGACGTAGAGGCCTAGTAAATCGTCCCAGCGCTTACCTTCACCGCGGCTGCCAAAAGTTCGCTCATCTCTCTATTTGGACTGCTTCCCCTGAATCGCGCCCTAGTGTACGCTCCCGTCATGATCGATAATGTTACCGAACTGGGGGAAACTCTTCGCGTGCTGATACAGGTTGCGATGAGTTGGTGGGTTTCAACGACGGTTCTCTGTGCGTCGATACTGGGCGCCCTCTGGGTGAAACGCAAGGATGTTAAGAATGCTGGCAAGAGGGCTGTCCGGTGGCTCTTTGGTGTGGTGGCAGTTTTCTTCGGTTCGATAATAGCCTTTGGTTTTGTTGCAGCCTCCACCGCTGGGGGTCTGGGTAAGCAGCTTCAAGCCGCATGTGATATGACGGCTCTTCGTACCTGAGCGTGGGGTGAGCGTGGATCCGGCGGCGGGCGTGTCGGGGGCGGGAGGGGGTCGAGGCCCTCAAGAATCGGGGTTACCACACCACCTGATCTTCAAGGACCTCGACGATGCCCGATCCTACGTCCTGCTGCCGTGCCGGCGGCGGCTACTGCCAGCGCTGTGACCTTCTGCTGGGGTTGCCCGGGCTCCACGTGACCGGTGTCCATCGCGACGACGCGGGGCTTCGGGTTGAGGTCGAGTCCCGGCTGCCGGGGGTGATGGGTTGCCCGACATGTGGGGTCGTGGCGCATGCGCATGGCCGGCAGCGGGTGGAGTTGATCGACGCTGCCTGTTTCACGGCGCCGGTGCGGTTGTGGTGGCGGAAACGACGATGGCTGTGTCCGGAGCCGTCGTGTCCGGTGACCTCGTTCATGGAACAGGACCCCGACGTGGCGCGGCCCAGAGCGTTGCTCACCGCTCGGGCGACATCGTGGGCGGTCGGGCAGATGCGCCGCGAGAACGCTTCGGTTCAGGGTCTTGCCCGTCAGCTGGGTTGTGCTTGGAAGACGCTGTGGCGAGCCGTCAAACCGATCCTTGAAGCAGCCGCCGACGATGAGTCGCGCTTCGCCGGTGTCACCACGCTGGGTGTTGACGAACACATTTGGCATCACGTCTCGACCAGGCCTGTCGAGCAGGGTGGACGCGGCCCGAAGGAGTTCACCGGCATGGTTGATCTCACCCGTGACAAGGACGGACGCGTCCGGGCGCGGCTCCTTGATCTGGTCCCGGGTCGTTCCGGCGAGGCCTACACGTCGTGGCTGAAGGTCCGCGGCGACACGTTCCGCGAAGGCGTCGAGATCGCCACGCTGGACCCGTTCCACGGCTACAAGAACGCCATCGACGACCAGTTGGAGGACGCCATCGCGGTGCTTGACGCGTTCCACGTGGTCAAGCTTGGCACGGCCGCGGTCGATGAGGTCCGCCGCCGGGTCCAGCAAGACATCCACGGCCACCGCGGCCGCAGACACGATCCGCTGTATCGGATCCGGAACCTGCTGCGCGCCGGTCTGGAACACCTCAGCGACGGGCAGAAGACCCGCCTCGAGACCGCGTTCACCGCCGATGACCGCCACGTCGAAGTCGAGGTCGCCTGGCACTGCGCCCAACAGCTCCGCTCGGTCTACCACCAGCCAAGCCACGCCGACGGGCGCCGGGTCGCAGAGCAGATCCTGGCCACGTTCCCGTCGTGTCCGATCCCGGAGATCGCCCGCCTCGGCCGGACCCTGAACCAGTGGCGAGACGCGTTCCTGGGCTACTTCACCACCGGCGGCGCCAACAACGGCGGAACCGAAGCCATCAACGGGTTGATCGAACTCGCCCGCCGCGTCGCCCGAGGATTCCGCGACCCCGATAACTACCGCCTCAGAATGCTCCTCATCGGCGGCGGTCTACGACTATGACCCCACGCTCAGGTCCGAAGAGCCGATATGACGGAAAGAGGGTGTGGGCAGTGTCATACCGTGGAAGCAACACTGCAGGTCAATGAGAGGTTCTCCCGCGTGACGCAACGACGGCCACTGACCGCCCACGACAGGGCCGAGATCTCCACCGGTCTGAAGGCCGGCTGGGGCATCCGCCGGATCGCGGTCCACATCGATCGGGCCCCGTCCGTCATCAGCCGTGAAATCCGGCGTAACTCCACTAAGACCTGCGGCTACCGCGTGGTGAGAGCCGACGTCGAGGCCCAGCGCCGCCGCCGACGACCCCAGACCCGCAAGATCGATGCCGACCCGGTACTGCGGGCCCGCGTGCTGGGCGACCTGAAACGCTCCCGAACGCCACGCCAGATCGCGGGACGGTTGCGTCTGGAGGCCTGTGACCCCACTGTGGAGACCATGGTCCACTCCACACCCGCTGATGGTGCGCAGGTCTCCCACGAAGCGATCTACCGGTTCATCTACGCCCTCCCCAAGGGCGAGCTGGCCCGCCACTCGGTGATGCTCAGATCCAAGCGCACCAGCCGTGAACCACGCTCAAAAGACGGGCGCCGGGCCCCGATCGTCGCGATGGTCTCGATCGATGACCGGCCCGCCGACGTCACCGAACGAAGGATCCCCGGTGCATGGGAGGGAGACCTGATCATCGGGGCCCACGGCAAATCAGCAGCAGCCACGCTGGTGGAACGAGTCACCCGTTTCACTATCATCTGCGGCCTCCCCGAGGGGAAGAAAGCCGTCGCGGTGGCCGACACCCTGGCCGAGCGAATGTGGCCCTTCCCCGAGGTACTGCGGACCTCGCTGACCTGGGACCAAGGATCCGAGATGGCCGAACATGCCCGGTTGACCGCTGCCGTGAACCTGCCGGTCTACTTCGCCCATTCCCGCTCGCCATGGGAACGAGGCACCAACGAAAACACCAACGGACTGATCCGGGAGTACCTACCCAAGGGCACCTACATCACCAGCAACCAGGCCTACCTCGACGCGATCGCCGATGAGCTCAACGACCGCCCC
Source organism: Tessaracoccus palaemonis (assembly GCF_019316905.1). Taxonomy (NCBI): domain Bacteria; kingdom Bacillati; phylum Actinomycetota; class Actinomycetes; order Propionibacteriales; family Propionibacteriaceae; genus Tessaracoccus; species Tessaracoccus palaemonis. The sequence continues at coordinate 3,077,235 of NZ_CP079216.1, read as the reverse complement.
CGAGCATCACTGGGGTTCTACACCCCGAGGGAGAAGTTCGAGGCCCTCCTCGCAGCCGATGTTGCTTCGACGAGTTGACACCGCCGTGTAGATGGCTACGCTATACTCCTCGCAAGTAAGATTCAGCTGGGAATTTTGATTGGCACAACCTCATTCATCTTGTACACGATTGCTTTGTTCGTCCTCGCGTGTCACGTGATCAAGGGGCCTAAGGGCTGACCTTGCTCGGAATCTGACAGAGTGCCACGAACCAGCCTTGATCGCCAGCCCCTGCTTACCCGGCGCTGGAAGCACTGAAGGGCAGGCTAACTTCTGTGAACCCGTCATCGGTCAGTTGCCGCACCACCCGCGCTGGGTTGCCGAGGGCCAGGCTGTTCGGCGGGATGTCGCGGGTGACGACGGCACCCGCGCCGACGACCGAGCCTGCGCCGATCGTCACGCCCGGGCAGACGATGACGCCGCCGCCCAGCCAGACGTTGTCCTCGATGGTGATGGGTTTCGCGGCCTCCAGCTTGTCGCGGCGAGGCGTCGGCTGCAGCGGGTGCACCGGCGTCAGGAGTTGCACGTTCGGTCCGATGAGGACGTCGTCGCCGATGGTGATGGGCGCGACGTCGAGCGCGACGAGGTTGAAGTTGATGAACGTCCGCGCGCCGAGGTGGAGGTTGAAGCCGAGGTCGACGGCGAGCGGCGGCCGGATGAACGACTCCTCGCCGAGGCTGCCGAGCAGGTCGGCGAGGAGCTCCCTGGCCGCGGCCGGGTCGGTGCGGCAGAGCTCGAGATAGCGGTTCTGCAACTCGAACGACCTGGCCGTCGCCGCCGGGATCTCCTCGCCGTCGGCGATGTAGAAGTCCCCGTCCAGCATGCGCTGGTAGTTGCTGCGTGGGTCGCCCGTGAAGTAGTCCATCCGTCGATGCTAGCCAGCCCGCCCGCGGTCACGGCTCGCTGACGACCAGCAGCGACTTGATGGCGCGGCGCTCGTCCATGGCGGAGTAGGCCTCGGCGACGTGGTCGAGGTCGGTGGCGAAGTCGAAGACCAGGCCGGGGTTGATGCTGCCGTCGAGCACGTGGGGGAGCAGCTGGTCGATGTAGTGGCGGGCATGCGCGACCCCGCCGCCGAGGCGGACGTTCTTCCAGAACACCGTCCGGTACTGGAACTCCTGGTATGTGGGGACGCCGACGGCGCCGATGCGGCCGCCCGCGCGCACGATGCCGACGCAGGTGGCGATCGACTGGTCGGTGCCGACGCACTCGAGCGCCGCGTCGACGCCCACGCCGTCGGTGAGCTTCAGGACGTCCTCGACGGCGGCGTCGCCGCGGGTCTCGACGACGTCCGTGGCGCCGAACTTCCATGCGACGGCCTGGCGCTCGGGGTGACGGGAGAGCGCGATGATCCGTTTCGCGCCCAGCAGCTTCGCGGCCTGGACCGCGGACAGCCCGACGGCGCCGTCGCCGACGACCGCGACGGTGTCGCCGGGGCCGACTCCCGCGCTGACCGCCGCGTGGTAGCCGGTGCAGGCGACGTCGGAGAGCGCCGTGAGCGAGGCAAGCAGGTCGTCGGTGAAGCCGCCTTCGGGGCGTGGGACCGGGACCAGCGTCGCGTCGGCGAACGGGGAACGGACCCGCTCTCCCTGCCCGCCGTCGTGGATGCCGTCGCCGAACGAGCCGCCGTGGAAGCAGTTGGCCGTGAACCCGGCGACGCACGCCGGGCAGGTCCCGTCGTTGAACGTGAACGGGGCGATGACCAGGTCGCCGACCTTCAGCGTCGTCACCGCGCTGCCGATCGCCTCGACGACGCCGATGAACTCGTGCCCGATGCTGCCGGCCCGGTGCTTGTTGATGCCGCGGTAGTACCAGAGGTCGGACCCGCAGACGCAGCCGCGGACGACGCGGACCAGCGCGTCGGTGGGTTCGTGGAGGGTGGGGTCGGGGCGCTCGCCGAGCGAGATGGTGCCGTCCTCGTTGAACAGTGTTGCCTTCATGTGTGTCTCCTTAAGGGTGGGTGAGCCGTTTCGTCGGCGCCGGGGCGCCTCCTCAACGCCCTTCGACAGGCTCAGGGAACCGGGTCGGCTCAGGGAACCGGGTCGTTGAGCACTTCACAGGCTCAGTACAGGCCCTGTCGAAACGCCTCGAGCTTGTCGAGAGGTGGGACTGGGTGGGGTTCTCCGCAAATTGTGGACACGTGCCGCTTACGCGGCTTGATCCTTGGTGACCCGGCCGGTGTCGGTCTGGGTCTTGGTGGTTTCGAACTCGACGGGGCGTTGGTAGCCCAGGGCTGAGTGACGTCGTCGTCGGTTGTAGACGACCTCGATCCAGCGGGCGACCTCCCGTCGGGCTTGGGCCCGGGTCGGCCAGGTGTGCCGGTGGTAGAACTCGTGCTTCAGCGTGGACCAGAACGACTCAGCCATCGCGTTGTCGAAGCACACCCCGGTGCGTCCCATCGACTGCTCCACCCCGAGGCGTTTCGCGGCGCGGTGCAGTTGGTCGGAGGTGTACTGCGTGCCGCGGTCGGCATGGAACACGACCTGCCCCGGGACGTCACCACGGAGGGTTCTCGCCATAGTCAACGCGCGTTCGACCAGGTCACTGTCCTGGTGGGAGTCCATCGCCCAGCCCAGCACCCGCCGGGAACACCCGTCACGCACCACACACAGGTAGAGCCAGCCCTCCCCGGTCCGCAGGTAGGTGATGTCCGAGACCCACACCCTGTTCAACTCTCCCGTGTCCCACTCGCGGCTGACCCGGTCGGGAATGTGGTGAGTCGGGACCCCCGGGATCGTGGTCACCGGCGAGAACGAGCGCGGGGAGATCCCCTCCAGACCCTGCCGACGCAACGACGAAGCGACCGTCTTCACGTTGACTGCCGTGCCCTCCTGGTGGAGATCAGCGGTGATCCTCGGCGCGCCGTAGACCTGGTCAGAGGCCTCATGCAGAGCACGGACCCGTTCATCCAAGCTCGCCTGCCGGCGAGCCCGGCTGCTCGGACCAGCCACGCGGCGCTGGGCCCACTGGTAGTAACCCGACCTGGACACCCGCAACAGCCGCGCCATCCGGGCCACCTCAAAGTTGGCCTTCTCCGCCGCCATCAGTTCGAACCGTTCGATCGTGGTGGCTTCGACGCGAAGAAGGCAGCTGCTTTTCCCAGGAACTCGTTGTCCTTGCGTAGCTCGCTGACTTCCCGACGCAACCGCTTCAACTCGGCCCGCTCGTCCAAGCTCAGATCGCCGTCGGGCTCGCCAGCGTCCCGATCACGCTCCGCCTGGACCCACCGCCCCAACAGCTGGGACCCGATACCCAACTCCTGGGCCACATGCGCGATCGGCCGCCCGGTGTCGATCACCAACCGAGCCGCCTCGGCCCGATACTCCGCCGTGTACCTCCGACGACTCTTCTTCTCTGCTGCCATCAGGCACCCTCCCGCGGAACCCACGATCCCGCTTACTCAGGTGTCCACAAATCCAGGGTAGGCCCATGGGGTGCCTTGGGGTGGTCGGGTTGAGTCGTTTCGTCGGCGCCGGGGCGCCTCCTCAACGCCCTTCGACGAGCTCAGGGACCCGGATGGTGGCTCAGGGAACCGGGTCGGCTCAGGGAACCGGGTCGGCTCAGGGAGCCGATTGGCGGGCTCGGGGGCCCGCCGCAGGCGGCGGGCGGGGACGATCACGGCCAGGACGACGACCAGGCACAGGGCCAGCATTCCGCTGCCCCAGGTCATCGCCGTCGACACCTGCGCGGTCAGCTCGCCCGCGTGGGCGGAGGCGGCGACGAGGATCGCCAGGCCGGTCGCCATGCCGAGCTGATGCGCGGTGTTGACCAGGCCGCTGGCGGCGCCGGCATCGCCCGGCTGCACATCGATGATCCCGTAGCTGGTCAGCGGCGCGAAGGCGAGGCCCTGGCCCAGTCCGATCAGCACCATCGGCAGCGCGACGCCGGTCAGGTAGACGCTCGCGTCGTCGACCTGCGCGAGCCACGTCATGCCGACGAGGGTGAACGCGACGCCCGCCACCAGCACGGGCGCGGAGCCGAACCGCTTCACGATGCGCGGCACGCCGAGCGCGACGGCGGAGTTCACGATGGTCATCGGCAGGAACCCGAGGCCGGCCTGGAAGGCCGTGAACCCGAGGGCGTCCTGCATCAGCTGCGTCGTGAAGAAGAAGAAGCCCATCATCGCGCCCAGGTACAGGGCGCGGGCGGCATAGGCGCCCCAGCGACGGCGGTCGTTGAAGAGGCGCAGCGGCATGATCGGCTGCGCGACGCGACGCTCGTTCGCGACGAGCCCGGCGATCAGCACGACGGCCGCGACGACGGAGACGATCACGACGGGGTCCGCCCAGCCGCGCGTGGCGGACTCGAGGATGCCGAAGACCAGGGCGCCGACGCCCAGCGTCGCGGCGAGCGCGCCGACAACGTCGAAGTGGCCGGGCTCGGGGCACGTGTCGGGCAGGTACCGCGGCGCGAGGATCGCCATCGCGATGCCCAGCGGCACGTTGATGAAGAACCCGGCGCGCCACGACACCCACTGCGCGGCGGCCCCGCCGACTAGCATGCCGAGGCTGGCGCCGATGCCCGCGGTCGCGGCATAGGCAGCGACGGCCCGGTCACGCTGCGGGCCGTCGGGGAAGCTGGCGGTCAGCAGGGACAGCGCCGACGGGGCGACGATCGCCGCGCCGATGCCCTGCAGCCCGCGCGCGGCGATGAGCCACCACGACGCGGGCGCCACGCCGACGAGGAACGACGCCGTCACGAAGATCGCGAGCCCCGCGACGAACACCCGACGGCGACCCAGGATGTCGCCGAGGCGCGCGCCCAGCAGCAGGAGGCCGCCGAACACGAGCGTGTAGGCGTCCTGCACCCACGACAGCCCCGCCGCGCTCATGTTCAGCGCCTCGCTGATCGCGGGCAGCCCCGTGAAGATCACCGAGTTGTCCAGCAGGATCAGGAAGTAGCTGACCAGGATGATGACGAGGATGGCGCGCGGGTGCTGCGGGCCCGCCGTCGTCGATCCCGCCGGGGTTCGTGAAGTGCTCATGTATCCAGGAAACGCCCGGTTCGCCGAGCCAACCAGACCCGCCGGAGAGGGGTACTGGCAGGGTCTGTCGCGGACGGCCAGGCCGCGTAGCGTGGGAGCATGCCCAGCCGACCGAGCCCCGCCACCACCGAACTCCGCGAGTTCCTCGCCTCCCGACGCGCCCGCATCACGCCCGAACAGGCCGGCCTCCCCGTCTACGGAGCCAACCGTCGCGTCACGGGGCTGCGCCGCGAGGAGGTCGCGCTGCTGGCCGGCATCAGCGTCGAGTACTACACGCGACTCGAGCGCGGGATCGTCGGCAGCGTCTCCGAGAGCGTCCTCGACGGGCTGGCCCACGCCCTGAGCCTCGACGAGGCCGAGCGCGACCACCTGTTCCGGCTTGTCCACTCGGCGAGCACGCCACGGCCGCGGAAGAAGCCCGCCGCCCGTCGGCGCGTCCGCCCGACGATCCAGCGGCTGCTCGACCAACTCGCCTCCCCGGCGTACCTGCGCAACCAGCGGTTCGACATCCTCGCCTCGAACGACCTCGGGCGCGCGCTGTATGCGCCGATCTACGAGTACGCCGAGGCCCACACGCCCGGCCAGCCGCCCAACACCGCCCGCTTCATATTCCTCGACCGGTCGGCGCCCGAGTTCTTCGTCGACTACGAGAAGGTCGCCGACGACTGCGTCGCCTTCCTGCACATCGAGGCCGGTCGGGACCCGTACGACAAGGACCTCAGTGACCTGATCGGCGAGCTCTCCACCCGCAGCGAGGAGTTCCGGCGGCTGTGGGCCGCGCAGGACGTCCGCTACCACCGCTCCGGGCGGAAGCGGCTCCATCACCCGCTGGTGGGCGACCTTGAGTTGGACTACGAGGCCCTCGAACTGCCCGGGGACCCCGGTCAGCGGCTCAACGTCTACAGCGCCCCGCCGGACTCCGACGCGGAGCGGGCGCTGAGCCTCCTGGCCAGCTGGACGCTGACCCCGTCCGACGACGGTGTCCCCGCCTGACGGCCCGGAATCGTCACGGGGACGGGGAATCTGCGACCCCTTTTTAAAAACATGCGACTATCCAAAATAAAGGCGCCAAACACAGTGCGGGAATTCGCGTTCATGCGGCGCCGCTGAACGGTTCCCCGCCGCCCAGATGTGGGCGTCGTGCGTAGTAACGTGCAGGTCATTGGTTCCGACGGAGTTACCTCGCCGTGCACATCCGCTCAGCGACATGGCTCCCAAGGTGCAGCACTTCTACTCTGGCAGAACGGGTTATTGCGCAGGTGCAAGAGACCCATTCATGGAGGTGGACATGACGGATTTGTCGGTCGACGTCGTCGTTATCGGTGGCGGTGCCACGGGAGCCGGGGTCGCGCGCGATGTGGCGATGCGAGGGCTCTCCGTGGTCCTGGTGGACCGGGCCGATCTGGGGCAGGGAACGACGGGCCGCTACCACGGCCTGCTGCACTCGGGTGGCCGCTACGTGATCTCGGATCCCGAGTCGGCGCGCGAGTGCGCCGAGGAGAACGCGATCATCACCCGCATCCACACGGACGCGGTGGAGCAGACGGGCGGCCTGTTCGTCGTCACGCCGGAGGACTCCGAGGAGTACTCCGAGGGCTTCATGGCCGGGGCCGCGAAGGCGCACATGCCGGCCGAGGAGATCACGATCGCGCAGGCGCTGTCCCGCGAACCCCGCCTCCACAAGGGCACCAAGCGGGCCTTCGCCGTGCTGGACGGCACCGTCGACGGCTGGGCGATGGTGTGGGGCGCAGTTGAATCCGCGAAGGAACACGGCGCGACCGTGCTGACCTACCACGAGGTCGACAGGATCCACCGCGTCGGCGACCGGGTCACCGCCGTCGAGTGCGTCGACCGCAAGGCCGGCGGACGGATCACGATCGACTGCCGCTTCGTCATCAACGCCGGCGGGCCCTGGGCCGGACGGATCGCGGGCTTCGCCGGCTGCCACGACGTCGACGTCGTCCCCGGCCGCGGCATCATGATCGCGATGAACCACCGCCTCGTGAACTCGGTGGTCAACCGCTGCATCTACCCGGCCGACGGCGACATCCTCGTCCCCGTCCACACCGTCTCCATCATCGGCACCACCGACGTGAAGGCCGACGACCCCGACAACCTGCCCATCCCGCGCAACGAGGTCCAGCAGATGCTCGACTCCGGCGCCGCGATGATCGACGGGTTCCGCGAGGCCCGCGCCGTGCACGCCTGGTCCGGCGCCCGGCCGCTCGTCAAGGACAACCGCGTCAAGGCCACCGACACGCGTCACATGAGCCGCGGCATGTCGGTGCTCGACCACCTCGAGCGCGACGACCTGCACGGCCTGCTCACCATCACCGGCGGCAAGCTCACCACCTACCGTCTGATGGCCAAACGCATCGTCGACATCATGTGCGAGCAGCTCGGCGAGGACCGCCCCTGCACCACGGACCAGGAGCCGGTGCCCACGTCGAGGAAGACGCACAACTACAAGGTGACCCACCGCCTCGAGGAACGCGACCATCAGTTCCAGGAGGACCAGATCATCTGCGAGTGCGAGCTCATGAGTAGGCAGATGTTCACTGAGCTGGCCGAGGAGAACCCCGACGCGACCCTCGACGACCTGCGCCGCCGGCTCCGCCTCGGCATGGGCCCCTGCCAGGGCGGGTTCTGCTCGACCAGGGCCGCCGGGCTGCTGTGCACCAACGGCATCCAGGACTCCGCCGGCGCCACGCTGGAACTGCGCGAGTTCATGAAGCACCGCTGGATGGGCCTGTGGCCGATCCTGGCCGGCGCCCAGGTGCGCCAGACCGCGCTCGACGAGTGGATCATGCGCGGCACGCTCGACATCGACCACGCGCCGGGCGACGAGAATCCGCCGGAGAGATACCCCGTGGGTGTCCCGGCCGACAGCGAGGCCGTGGAGGTGGCCCGATGAGAGACGTCATGGTGATCGGAGCGGGGCTCTCGGGCCTCCTCGCGGCGATCCGGCTGCGCCAGGCCGGCCTGTCGGTCGCGCTGGTCCACAAGGGTCGCGGCGGCCTGCAGCTCGGTCAGGGCACCGTAGACGTGCTCGGCTACCGGCCGCAGCGCGTCGCGCGCCCGCTCGACGAGCTCGACGAGTTCCTCGCCGACCAGCACCGCGCCAGCGACATCGCCCACCCCTACGCCCACACCGGCGCCGATGCGATCCGCGAGGGCGTCGGCTACCTCGCCGAGCTGCTGGGGGAGGACTACCTGGTCGGTGACGCCGAGGTCAACGTCGCGCTGCCCACGGCGGTCGGGGCCCTTCGGCCCACCGCCTACTACCCGCCGTCGATGGCCGACGGCGTCGTCAGCCTCGACCCCGCGAAGCCGGGCGCGCTGCGCGCCGGGTCCGCGGTGGTGGTCGTCGGCATCCGTGAGTTCAAGGACTTCACGCCCGAGCTCATCGCCGGCAACCTGGCGCTGAACGACCTGCCCGGCGGCGGCCGCCTCGAGGCCCGCGCCGACTGGGTCAGCTTCCCCGCGCGAGACGGCGAGGTCGACTCGACGGGCCTGAACATCGCCCGAGCGCTCGACGACCCGGCCCGCCGCGGCGCGCTCGTCGACCAGCTCAAGGCACTGGGGCGGCCGGGCGAGACCATCGCCCTGCCCGCCGTCCTCGGCCACGAGGATCCGACGGCGTTCGCGGACCTGCGCTCGCAGGTCGGGTCCCCGCTGTTCGAGATCCCGGTGCCGCCGCCCGGCGTGCCGGGCATGCGGCTCAACGACCGGCTCACCCGGATCGCCAAGGAGGCGCGCGTCGAGGTCTTCCTCGGCAGCAACGTGCTGGGCGCCGACTCCGCCGGCGGGGTGCTGCAGGCCGGCGTCGTCGGCACCACCGGCCACGACACGCACCTGAAGGCGCGGGCGTTCCTGCTCGCCGCGGGTGGCTTCGAGTCGGGGACGCTCGAACTGGACTCCTACCAGAAGGTGTCCGAGACGATCCTCGGGCTCCCGCTGGCCATCCCGGCCGGGGAGCTCATCCACGACACCTGGGCCGGGCAGCAACCGCTGTTCAGCGTGGGTGTCGCGACCAACGACGACATGGTCGTCGTCGATCCGGCGACCGGGGAGCCGGTCTACAGCAACCTGTACGCGGCCGGCGGGGTGCTCGCCGGGGCCCAGCGATGGGACGAGAAGAGCGGCGAGGGCATCGCCGTCGCCAGCGCCGTACGTGCCGCTGACGCCATCATCAGCAATCTCGCGGGAGGACAGCGATGAGCGACCTGTTGGACACCAACGAGACGGCGGTCGAGGAGCTCGGGCCCCGGCCCGGCCTCGCGCCCGGGCAGACGGTGTGGGAACTCCTGGCGGCCGTGAGCCCGCGCATCAAGGACAACCCCAACACGTACGAGGCGCAGCAGCTGAACCGCGTGTCGCTGGACCAGTGCGTCAAGTGCACGATCTGCGAGACCATGTGCCCCGTCGCGAAGGTCACACCGCTGTTCAGCGGCCCGAAGTTCGTCGGCCCGCAGGCCGAGCGCTTCCGCAACGGCGAGTCGGTCGACCACACGCTCGACTACTGCTCCAGCTGCGGCATCTGCACGCTCAACTGCCCGCAGGACGTGAAGATCGCCGAGATCAACTCCATGGCGCGCGCCGTCATGAAGAAGGACCACATGCCGCTGCGCGACCGGCTGATCACGCAGACCGAGCTCGAGGGTCGCCTGCTGACGCCGTTCGCCCCCGTCGCGAACTGGGCGCTGAAGCAGAAGCCGATCCGCGTCGCCGTCGAGAAGGTCGTGGGCGTGCACCGCGACGCGCCGATGCCCGTCGCCCAGAGCCAGAGCATCAAGGGCTGGCTCAAGCACCGCAAGGGACCCGCCCCCCGTCGCCCAGGGCAGCCCGACCGCGGCCCCGTCGTGTTCTTCACCGGCTGCGCAGGCACGTACTTCGAGGTGGAGACCTCCAAGAAGACCATCGAGGTGCTCGAGCACCTCGGCTTCGAGGTCCTCGTCCCGAAGCAGGGCTGCTGCGGGCTCGCCGAGCAGTCGAACGGCCTGTTCGACAGCGCACGCAAGCGCGTCGTGAAGCTGTGCGAGCAGCTCAACGCCGCCGGCAAGGAGCTGACCGTCATCTCGAGCTCCGGCTCCTGCGCGGGCATGATCAAGCACGAGGCGCACGAGATCATGGGCGTCGACGACCCGGCTGTCCGCAGCGTCGGCACCCGGATGCGTGAGACCAGCGAGTTCCTCCTCGACCTGTTCGACGAGGACGAGCTGCCCACCGACTTCAAGACCCTCGAGATGAAGATCCCGTACCACGCGCCCTGTCAGGTCAAGAGCCAGGGCATGGGCATGCCGGCCATCCGCCTGATGGAGCTCGTGCCGGGCATCCGGGTCATCGAGTCCGAGGAGAACTGCTGCGGCATCGCGGGCACCTATGGCCTGAAGAAGGAGAAGTACGACGTCGCCCAGGCGGTCGGCAGGAACCTCTTCGAGAAGGTCAAGGAGCACAACGAGGGCCTCGCCGTCTGCGACACGGAGACCTGCCGCTGGCAGATCCGCAACTCCACCGGCGTCTCGACCGTGCACCCAGTCCACGTGATCCACGCCGCCTACGGCCTCTCGGACGTGTTCAGCCCCGAGGTGTGATCGGAGGGCCGCGGCGCCGGGTGTACGGCCTGAGAGGCCCGGCGTCTGTGCGGTCGGTGCCGCTCCGTAGGTATCGAGCACAACGGCCGAACGCCGATTGGTCGTGCGTTGCGTTGCTGTGGTAATTTCACCGCCGCCTTGACGAAATGCAGCTTTCATACTTAGCTGCACAGGTATGGGGCCGACGGATGAGATTGAGCAGCCTCCGCTTCTGCCGGCCGACGCGCGGCGAACGCAATGGGAGGGACGGCTAGGGGCGACACGCCTGGTTCGCAGTGACTTCGTCGTGCACGGTGACGAGGAAGTCCGTTCCTCGATGAAGGGGATCGCCTATCTGCAGCGGGCGAATCTGCAGGTGCTGTCTGTCGTGCGCGACAAGATTCTCGCCCGCGTCGCCGGATTCCCCAACCTGGTGTTCGCACATGTCACCCTGCCGGAAACGATCGTGATGTGGCCCCGTGACGAGTTCTCGGCCGAGACCATGACACTCATCATCCGGGTGAAGGGGGCGCTGGAGATCGAGTCGGAAGGCGGCATCCTGTCGTGGGACCCCGGCATCAGCCTCGTGCTTCCGGGAACCACGCCCATCAGGTTCAGCACTTCCGGCCCCCGGACCGAGGTGTTCTACATCAGCATGGAAGCGGATCGGTTCGCCGACCTGGTGCCGACCACCGCCGAGCGACCGCAGGGCCGTGCCGTGACCCCCGCCATGCTCGCCCCGCTCCTATCGTTCATCGCCAACACCTGCACGATTGTGGACCCGCGGCCCGAGATCGCCGAGGCTCTCGAACCCGTGGCGCTCGAGGTCGTCCGGAGCCTTCTGGTGAGCGCCTTCGGTCGCCGCACGCCCGTCGAGCCGCTCTTCTCGCGGGTGCACCGCTACATCCTCGACCACTTCCATGAGGCCGAGTTGCGCATCGAGCACGTTGCGCGGCATCTCAACGTCGCGGTCCGCACCATCCAGGTCGAGTTGCAGAACGGCGGGACCACGTTCGTCAAACTCCTACAGCACGCGCGCACCGTCGCCGCCCTTGAACTCCTGCGCTCCGAGCCTTCGGTGACCCGCGCAGACCTGGCCCGCCGCTGCGGCTTCGGCTCACTATCGTCGCTGCAGCGCGCACTGCGTTCGGTGTCTGTCGCAGACGCCTCCGGGTAGTGCCGGACGACCCGCCGCGCACAACTGTGGCCAGAGCCGCAGCACTCGTACGTGGTCCGAGTGCTGCAGCTCTGGCCACAGTTGTGTACGTGGAGGCGCTTGCGCGACGTCGTGGGCGCTGATCCGCATGAGGAGACTTGGCATACGGCGGGCAGTTGGCCCCTCCGCCGGGTCGGTTGGCGGCTCCGGGGCCGTGAGGATGAGTACCTGAGTACAAACACCTAGGTGTTTTGGTCAAAACCCTTCCCACTAGGGCAGAAATGCGCAATAATCTGGCGGCGGCAGAGTGGAGTCTGCCGGTACAGACGAGATCTCTGGCTCACGCCAGTGGGGGGCAGCAGGTATGGGCTCAGACAATGTGACGACCCTGGAGGTTCGACGCCGCGCGGTGGTCACCGGTACGGCTTGGGCCGTGCCGACGGTGCTGGCTGCGGCGACGCTGCCGGCCTACGCGGCGTCGTTCACGCCGGCGTGCCGGTCGACCGCGGGAAGCTGGTCGGTCACCACGGGAACGACGATCTACCACAACGGGACGTCGGGCTACCCTGCAGGCACCACGAGCAACGGACGGACTGCCTACCCGACGGCAGCCCAGTCGGGCACTAAGGGCAGTGGCACCTGGCCGTATTACACGACCGGCTGGACTCCCGGAGCCAGCGGTTGGACCGACCTCGATGCTGCCATCGCCGCGAAGAAGGTGACCTTCACCCATCAGATGACCTTGCCGAACCCCGGCTTCCTCTCGATGGGCGACCGGTCCACAGGCACTGGTGCCGGCCCGGCGAGGGCGATTACGGCGACCTTCACGCATCTGGTGCCGGCCGGTACGCACACCTTCACGTTCGAGGTGCAGTACTCCGCTCTGGCGCTCGCGATCCAGACCCTGCAGATCACCGCCGCCGGGGCGGGGGTATCGATGACGCCGATCCGCCGGTACTTCGGCACCACGAGCGTGACTAACGGCGGTAACGCTGGACTTGGCGACTACACGCGCGTGACGCAGGAGTCGACGCAGACAACCAACGTGTCGCTGACGGCGACGTCGTCGGGAACCATCACGTTCACGTATCTCTTCACCCTGCTCCAGCCCATCGGAATTGGCAACAACACCGACATCTGGGTGGCCAATCCGAGGCTCACCGGCGGCTGCACCGCCTGATCCGAGTGGAACCTGCGGGTTTCGCTTGCCGCTTCCCAAAAGGCGAACTCTGCGCCACACTATTGACCCCGGCATGTGATACCACCGGGCGCCATGGGGGTGGCGATCAGTCCCCCACAGGGGGGAAGATGACGATCGACGAAACGACCCGTCAGGTGAGTCGGCGAACCATGGTCAGGGGGGGCGGCCTGGGCCACCCCGGCGGTGCTGATGGCGACGGCGGTTCCGGCCTACGCCGCTTCCGTGACGCAGGCCTGTACGGCGACAGCCGCGGGCTGGTCGGTTGCGGGTGATGTGAAGCTGTATCACAACGGCGAGTACCGGTTGGCCGCCGGAACCAACCGCAGCGGTAATCCTGCCTACCCGACTGTGGCACGTTCGGGCGACTATTGGAATGGGACGTGGCCCGTCTACACGACTGGATGGACGCCCGGCGCGGCCCCGAGCGACTGGGACGGACTCGACGCAGCCCTCGCGTCCAGGGGCATCACGGGCTACACGTGGGACATGTCGCTCCCCACGACCAAGGGCTTCCTGTCCATGGACGACCGCGCCAACACGAGCGGGAACAACGCGGCACGGGTCATCACGGCGACCTTCACCTACAACGCGGTCGCGGGGCAGACCTATCCGTTCAAGCTGTCGGTGATCTACTCCGGAACCTCCGCGATACACGCGGTGGCGATCACTGCGTCTGGCGCGGGTGTGTCGATGACACCTATCCGTCGGTACGTCGGCGACAAGGGAGTGACTGACGCGGGGTCATTCCCGCTGTCGGACTACACCGCCGATGGCACGGGCCTCAAGGTGTATCCGGTGACCCTGACGGCGACGTCCACCGGCGTCGTCACCTTCACCTATACCTTCTCCCTGCTCTGCCCGGCCGGGAGTATGAACAACGCCGACATCTGGGTCGCCGCCCCTGAGATCACCGGTTGCGTGGCTGCGGGCTGAGCCCAGTCGGGACTGACGTTCGCGCAGCTGGCTCGGTTCCGGTGCACAACGATGCGCATTTCGGCGCTGCTGCGCCCATGGTGCAGCGGTCCCGAAATACGCATCGTTGTGCGGGAAAGGTGAGGCGGTTGGCTGCGGGGGGAGCGGAGCAAGCTGGGAACGGGAATGCCCTGAGCCGAGCGACGGGTCGGGACCGGTTCGGAGTGCAGTCGCCCCCCACCCGGATTGGTCAGCGTGCGGCGTCGGGTTACGCTCGACGGGTCCCCGTGCGAGATGCCGGGGCGGAAGGAATCATCGTGAATCGTCGTCTCGTCAGCTGTGCCCTGGCCGTGACCGTCGTTGTCGGCCTCGCGGGATGCTCCGGGGGCTCGAACCAGTCGGTGGCCGACGCGTGTGCCAGCCTGAACGAGCCGCTGTCGGAGGTCGTGACAGTCCTGCAGGACACGTCGAACTCCCTCGACACCGATCCCCAAGGCGCGGTTGACGCATGGACCCAGCTCGCCGTCACGTTCGGGACGCTGACCGCGTCCGTGTCGAACACGGAGGTCAAGGAGGCGCTCGACGCCACCCGCCAGGATGTCGCCGCGGTCCGCGACGTGCTGCAGCAGCTCGTCGACGGGGACACCACCTCCGAGGCGAGCCTGGAGACGGCGAAGGCGGAGATGCAGGGGTCGCTCTCCTCGCTCGCCGGCCTCTGTCAACAAGGCTAGGGCGTTCGACCCTTCGCTTCGCTCAGGGATCCGGGTCGGCCTCAGGGAACCGGGTTGGTCTGAGGGTCAGCCGACCGTGGCCATCGAATCGAGGACGACCGGCATCGTCTCGGCCATCGCGTCCTCGTCGCTAGTGTAGAGCGTCAGGCTGAAGACAGTCCCGTCCGTGTGCTGCATGTACACGCCCGACATCACCCACGCCGCCGCGTCGCCGTCAGCAGGGTTCGTGGCCTGGTAGCCGACGCCGGTGCCGAACAGCGTGTCGATCTCGAACGTGGAGGCGTCCTCGAGTCCCGACTTGGTGGCGGCCGTCACGAGCGTGTCTCCGACCGGAAGTTCCGTCAGCGTGGGCGCCAAGGTCAGCTCGACGCTGATCACGCCGTCGCTGACGTCGTCGGCGTAGGCGACCAGGTCGACGTTGTCCCACCGCTCGTGGAACTCCTCCAGCGTCTTGCCCTCGGCCTCGGCCTCCGACTGCAACTCCTCGTCGGTCATGGTGGTCAACGCTGAACCGGAGGCGAGGATCGACATGTCCTCGGGGATCGCCAGCGTCAGCCCGAGCATCGGGGCCTCGACGTACCGGTATCCCGCCGGCGCGGCCTCCTCCGTGCCGACGGCGGACGACGACGTCGACGCGGTCGGCAGCGACGCCGACTCCGAGCTTGCCGCAGCCGAGGGCGTGACCGCCGAACTCGCCGACGACGAGGCCGACGAGTCGCCGGTCGTGGCCGTCGAGCAGCCGCTCAGCGCAACCACCGCCGTCAGGCTGAGCGCAAGGCCGATCGTCCGGGCCGGGATCGTGGGGGCGTGTCGCCGCATCGTGGACCACCTTTCAGCCGCCCAGTCTGTCACCCGCGGCCAACCCCGGCGCCGCCGGAGGTTCGGCTCACAGCGCTTTGACACCCTGCTGACAGCTTCCGGCGGGTTCCGGACCCGGCCTGCCTAGAGTTGGGCATATGACAGCGCAGCAGGCCGCGGTCGACGCGGCGATCACCGATTCACTCGCGGAGCCCAGCGCCGGGGTCACGCGCGTGGACGTCGGAGACGAGACGACCCTCGAGACGGCCTGGGGGCTCGCCGACCGGCGCCACGGCATTGCGATGACGCCCACGCACCGCGTGGCCATCGCGAGCGGAGGGAAGGGATTCACCGCCCTGGCCGTGATGAGCCTCGTCGTCGACGGAACCCTCACGCTCGACACGACGGCCAGGTCGATCCTCGCCGACGACCTCCCCCTCATCGACGACCGGGTCACGGTCAGGCATCTGCTCGCCCACCGTTCGGGCATCGGCGAGTACCTCGACGACGACGCAGACCTCTCCGAGTATCTCCTCCCCGGTCCGATGAGCGGCTATGTCTCCCCGGAGGACTACCTCGGTGTCCTCGACGGCCACGAGTCGATCTTCGAGCCTGACAGCAGGTTCAGCTACTGCAACGGTGGCTTCGTCGTCCTCGCGATCCTCGCCCAACGCGCCTCCGGCATCGACTTCCACGAGCTCGTCCGCGACCGCGTAATCCGCCCGGCCGGGCTGACCACGACCGACTACCTCCGCAGCGACCAGCTCCCCGGCGACGCGGCCGTCGGCTACGTACAGGTCCACGGTGCATGGCGCACCAACGTCTTCCACCTGCCCGTCATCGGCGGCGGCGACGGTGGCATCTACACCACGGCCGCGGACCTGCACCGCTTCTGGAGGGCGCTCCTGGCGGGGCGGATCGTCCCGGCCGACGCGGTCACGCAGATGACCTCGATGGTCACTTCGGCCGACGAGAGCGGCGAGGGGGTCGGCTACGGCCTGGGCTTCTGGGTGCCCGGCCCAGGCCGGGTCCGGCTCGTCGGGATGGACGCGGGATCGTCGTTCGCCTCGGAGCACGACGTCGCGACCGGCACCACGACGTCGGTGCTCGCGACGACGGGCATGGGTGCCTGGGGCGTCTGCGAGGCGCTCGGGATCGACAACCTGTAGGTTCGTGACCCGGACTCAGGAGGACACATGGGCAGACGCAAGAAGCAGCGTGGCGCGCAGCGGCCCCGCCCCGAGGCGGACTACACGCTTCCCGTGGCGGCGAACGGCACCGTGATGGTGGACGTCAACGACGGGAGACGCGTCGCCTTCGGCCCTGCGGCCGACGAGACCGACGAGGATGCCCGCGCCAACCCCGTCTGCCACGTCTGCGGGCAGCCGGCCCGTCGCGTCGACTACGCCGAACTCGAACAGTTCGACCCGGCCGCCTTCGAGGACCTGCGGGACAACTTCACCGACGACGAGATCTTCACGTGCTGGGTCTGCGAGGCGTGCGACCGGTTCGGGTTCCTGATCGGGCACCTCGACCATGACGACGACACCCCTGAGCCCTACGAGGATGACTACTTCGACCCCGAGCTGGACTGCGCCGCCTGCGGCTCCTACGACGTACTGGTCGGCGACCCGGCGATGGCCATGAAGCAGGACCGACCCGG
Organism: Tessaracoccus palaemonis; assembly: GCF_019316905.1. Lineage (NCBI taxonomy): Bacteria > Bacillati > Actinomycetota > Actinomycetes > Propionibacteriales > Propionibacteriaceae > Tessaracoccus > Tessaracoccus palaemonis. The sequence goes on along the minus strand of NZ_CP079216.1, from coordinate 3,060,178 downwards.
CTTCCTTGCGGCCAGGAAGGAGTTCGGCCCGGCCGCGCTCCTCAACGGCGAGGCCGTCTGGTGCCAGCGATGCGGGACGATCGGCTACAACCCTGGCCCCGCGGACGGGTTCAGCATCTACGGAGGCCCCGTCGACGGGGCCTGGGCCCGACCCTGACGCTCACCCCCAGGTGATGAACCCGGCGCGGGCGGCCGTGAATCCGCGACGGTCGTCGTCGAGGCACGTGATGCCGGTGGTGCGCGACGAGCACGTCAGCGACTCCACCGTCAGCGACTGGCCGTACTCGAGCACCCTGTCCCCGCCGTAGAACGGCCGCCCCTCGGTGCAGCCGGTGGCGGCTCCTCGGTCGGGCGAGAACGCGACGACGGGGGAGTCCGGGCAGTCCCGCAGGTTCGCGACGGGGGCGTCCGACTGGCAGGCCGCAGCGGGCTGAGCCTCGAACGTGTCGATGGCGCAGTGCAGGTTCCCGCTGGGACTGACGAAGTAGTACGTGCCGCTCTCGGCGTCCTGGAAGCGCCCACGCGACACCGGGGTGCCGCCGGATCGGGGAGGGGTCGGGCTCGGGGCGGTCGACGGCGTGTCCGGCGACCCGGTCTCGGTCGGGACGGGCCCCTCCCAGGACTGCGTGGCAGGAGGCGGCGACGCGGTGGTCGCCACGGACTCGGGCAAGCGGGACGGTGCCGAGCAGCCGACGGTCAGGGCGCATGCCACCACCGCGATGGTGATGATCATGCGTCGCACGCTCATGCGCCGATTGTGCCTCCACCCCGTCGCACTCCCGGGCGACCCGCCACCGAAACGACGCTGTTGCTCGCCAGAATCAGTGCCATGCCCAGCCACTCGTGGACCTCCAGCGCCTGGCCGAGCAGCAGCCACCCGGCCAGCGCGGCCCACACCGGGCTGACGCTCGACAGCGTCCCGAACAGCTGGGCGGGCACCCGCCGGAGCGCCACGAGGTCCGCCACGTACGGCACCACCGACGACAGGACCCCGCAGGTGACGGCCAGCAGGAGCGCCGACGGCGTCGGCGGGTGAAGCACGAACCACACCGCTGCGACGGGGAGCCAGACCAGGGCCGTGACCAGGCTCGCGGCCGCGGTGCCTTCGAGGCCGGGCAGCCTCTGACCGACGCTGCGGTTGAGCAGGATGTAGCAGGCCCACGCGGCCGCGGCCGTCAGCCCGAGGGCGACGCCGAGGAGGTCCGTCGTCGGCCCGGGCCGGGTCATCACGACCACCCCCGCGGCTGCGAGCAGCGCGCAGGCCAGGTCCATCCGACGCCGCGATCCGAGCAGCGCGACGGTCAGCGGCCCGAGGAACTCGAGCGTGACGGCCAGTGCCAGGCCGATCCGGTCCACGGCCAGGTACAGGGACAGGTTCATCACGCTGAACACCGCCACCAGGCCGAGCACCGGCCCCCACTGTGCGCGAGTCAGCGCGCGCAGCCGGGGCCTGACAAGGGGGACGAGCACCGCGGCGGTGGTCAGCTGGCGGATCGCGACGACGCCCACGGCCCCGATGACCGGGAATGCGTGCGCCCCTGCGGCCGCGCCCACCTGGTTCGACGCCGAGCCGCCGACGAGGGCCGCGATGCCGCCGGCGCGCTGGCGGGAGCTGGCGGTCGCCGCGGCGATCGGGGCCGCCACGGCGGGGGTGGTGGTCGTGGTCACGCGAGAACCGTACGGCCGTGTATCCCATTAGTGAAGTGCATGATCTGTGAGAGCCATACGCTGTGGTTATGGAGTGGACTCTGAGGGAGCTGCGGTTCCTGGCCGAGGTCGTGGACGCCGGCACCTTCACCGACGCGGCGGCGCGACTGCACGTCTCCCAGGCGGCCGTCTCGCGCACCATCGCCGGCCTCGAACGGGCCCTCGGGGAGCGGCTGGTCCGGCGGCTCCCGCGTGGCGTCGAGCTGACCGGGGCCGGCCAGCGGCTCCTCCCGCAGGCGAGGCGCGTGCTCGCTGAGGCCGACCGCTTCACCGAGTTCGTCGCCACCCGCCACTCGACGCTGCGGCTCGGCTACGCCTGGGCCGCGCTCGGCAGCCATACCGCGCAGCTCCAGCGGGGCTGGTCCCGCGAGGACATCGATCTCGAGCTCGTGCGGGTCAACACTCCCTCGTCCGGGCTCGTCGAGGGCCTCACCGACGTGGCCGTCACGCGGGTCGCCGTCGACGAGCGGAGGTTCGACTCGGTGGTCGTCGGTCTGGAGCGCAGGCTCGTCGCGTTCGCCTCCGACGACGCGCAGTGGTCGCGACGACGGCAGGTCACGATGGCGGAGATCGCCGAACGCACCGTCGTGATCGACCCGCGGGTCGGCACCACGGGACCGCTGCTGTGGCCGGGCCGCGAGCCACGCTTCGTCGAGACCTACGAGGTCGACAGCTGGCTCGACGCCATCGCCGCAGGCCGGGGCGTCGGCACCACGGCCGAGGCGACGGCCCACCACCACCCACGGCCCGGCGTCACCTACCGGCCCATCAAGGACGCCTCGCGGATCCCCGTCCGGCTGGCCTGGTGGCGCGGCGACCCGCCGCCTGGGCTCCGCGACCTCGTACAGGCCGTCACCGCCCTCTACGCCTCCTGACGGCTCATCGGCCTCGGCCCCGTTGCCCCTGAGGCCCTGTGCTTGACTTCGCCCTATGCCGTTCGACTACACCGCCATCGACTTCGAGACCGCCAACCCCTTCAGGGGCTCGCCGTGCTCCGTCGGGCTGGTGAAGGTCCGCGGAGGCGTCACGGTCGACGAGCGGCACTGGCTCATGCGCCCGCCGGCGGGGCACGACGACTTCAGCCCCTGGAATGTGCGGGTACACGGCATCAGCGCGGGCTCCGTCGCCCGTCTGCCACGGTGGCGCGACTTCCTCCCGCGCGTCGTGGACTTCATCGACGGCGACGTGCTCGTAGCGCACAACGCATCGTTCGACGCCAGCGTGCTGTGCCAGGCCTGCGAGGTCGACGGGCTGGAGACCCCAGACCTGGAGTACGTCTGTACCAGGGACATGGCGAAGGAACTGTGGCCGCTGTCCGACCACAAGCTGCCGACCGTGATGAAGGCGGTGGGGAAGGTGATGGTCGGGCACCACGACGCCCTGGCCGACGCCCGCGCGGTGGTCGCGGTGGTCGACGGTATGCGGCGGCAGCTGCAGCACGTGGGCAGCCTGCGGGAACTGGCGGGGGCGCTCGACGTCCAGGTCAAGGAGCTGCGCAGGGCGCGCCTCCGCGTGCGCTGACGGGCCGGACCTCCGTCACCCGGCCGCCGGTCGCACGGGCTGGCGCAGGATGGTCCGCAGCTTCCCAGGCGCGACGCGTCGCGGGTCGCTCAGATAGATCTCGTGGTGCGGGCCGTTGAACGTGACGCCGAGAGCCGGCATGACCTCGTCGTGCAGGCGCGCCAGCGTCGGGGCCTCGTCGTCGTAGCTGCCGACGTGCAGGATCTGCAGTGCCCTGCCCTCGTGCAGTTCGAGCAGCCGTGCCGCGGGGAGGTCGGGCTTCTTCGCCGCGGCCTTCTCCAGCCCGGCCGCCACGTCCTCGTGGCTCACGGCGTCGACGAGTGGGATCAGCATCGTCCAGTCCCAGGCGTCCTTGCGTCCGGCGGCGAACGAGGCGGGATCATCGCTCGACCACAGTCCCTCGAGCGGCCCGACGACGAAGTCGTCGCCCGTGCGCGCCCGAAATGCGAACTTCACGCCGTAGGCAGTCGTGTACAGCGCCTCGACCGCGGTGGGGTAGGAGTCGACCGTGTTGGGGTCGCCGTGGCCGTCGACGGCGAGGTAGCGGGTGGGCGGAACGACCACCTCCGAGAAATCCGCGGTACCCGCCCGGTACAGGGGACCTTTCTTCACGTCGTGCTTCACCGTCCGAGGATCCCACGGCCCGGGTGCCCAGCGGCCGGATCCGGTAGCGTTCTCGACGCCCGACCGCGCGAAAGGGAGGCACCGTGAACGGTGACATGTGGATCAACGTCGTCTGGACCGTCACGCTGCTCATCGACCTGGTGATCCGCATCGTGCTGCTGATGGTGGTGCCGCGCAACCGCAAGCCGACGTCCGCGATGGCCTGGCTGCTGGCCATCATGCTGATCCCGTACCTGGGGACCATCCTGTTCCTCCTCATCGGCTTCTACCATCTGCCGAAGCGTCGTCGCGACGAGCAGAAGCTCGTCGACCGACTGCTCGCGGAGCACGCGGCCGACGTGCCCATCGCCGACCCTGGGTGGCCGCGCTGGTTCCAGCGCGTCGTCGAGCAGAACCGTGCCCTCACGCACCTCCCGGCGGTCGCCGGCAACTCCGCCGAGCTCATCACGGACTACCGGGAGCAGCTCGACGCGATGACGCGCGAGATCGAGAAGGCCACCAGGTTCGTGCACGTCGAGTTCTACATCGCCTCCCTCGACGACACCACGCGCGGCTTCTTCGAGGCCATGGAGAACGCGGTCAAGCGTGGCGTCACCGTGCGCCTGCTGACCGACCACATCGCGTCACGCAAGCTTCCCGGCGCCAAGCACATGCTGGCCGAGCTCGACCGGATGGGCGTGCAGTGGGCCTGGATGCTGCCCGTGCAGCCGCTGAAGGGCAAGTACCAGCGCCCCGACCTGCGCAACCACCGCAAGCTGCTGGTCGTCGACGGCACCGTCGCCTTCATCGGGTCGCAGAACCTCATCGACCGCACCTACAACTCGAAGAAGAACCACCGTCGCGGCCTCAAATGGGTCGAGCTCGTGGCGCGCGTCGAGGGCCCGACCGTCGCGGCCATCGACGCGGTCTTCTTCACCGACTGGCTCGCCGAGACCGGCGAGGAGCTCATCAGCGAGCACATCGACGCGCCCGAGGTGCCCGCCCAGCCGCAGGACCTGCTCTGCCAGATCGTGCCCAGCGGGCCGGGCTACGAGACCGAGAACAACCTGCGGCTGTTCCTCTCGCTGATCCACGGCGCCACAGAGCGGGTCATCATCACCAGCCCGTACTTCGTGCCCGACGAGGCCATGCTCTACGCCATGACCATCGCCAAGCAGCGTGGGCTGGACGTGCAGCTGTTCGTCTCCGAGATCGGCGACCAGGCCATGGTGTTCCACGCGCAGCGCTCCTACTACGAGGAGCTGCTCATCGCCGGCGTGCGGATCTTCCTCTACCCGGGCCCGTACATCCTCCACTCGAAGTTCTTCTCGGTCGACGATGACATCGCCGTCATCGGGTCATCGAACATGGACATCCGCTCGTTCACGCTCAACTGCGAGGTGTCGATGATGGTCCGCGGCGAGTCGTTCGTCGCCGACATGCGCAACGTCGAGGCCCAGTACCGCGAGATCAGCCGCGAGCTGACGCTGGAGGACTGGCGCAAGGAACCGCTCCGTCGGACGTTCTGGGACGGCATCGCGCGCCTCGCGTCGGCGCTCAACTGACGTTGGCTGGGTTTGCCCCCTCGCTTCGCTCGGGGCACCTCGACAGGCTCGGCGACCCGGTTCCTTGAGCACTTCGACAGGCTCAGCACAGGCCCTGTCGAAAGGCCCTGAGCTTGTCGAAGGGGTTCACCTGGGCCCGTCGTGGCCGGGTCTGACCCCTCGCTTCGCTCGGGGCACCTCGACAAGTTCGGCGACCCGGTTGAGGCGCGGCGGCGCGGTTGAGGGCGCGCAGGGGGAGCCCCGGCCTTGCTACGGTGACCCGCATGAGAAGTGCGAAGCGGCTCACCGTCGCCTGTCTCGTCAGCGTTGCGCTGGCCGCCTCGACGCTCACCGCGGTCGCGGAGGATGTGCCGAGCCCCGTGCCCGACGCCCAGGCGAGCCTGTCCCCGAGCCCCAGCGCTGAGCCCAGCGTCGCACCGTCGGAGTCCGCTGCTCCGTCGGCGAGCGCCTCCCCGAGTGAGGCCCCCGAGCCGGCTGAGCCGGCCGAACCGACGCAGGTTCCGACCACGGCGACGCCGTCCGAAGATGCCCCGACACCGGCGAACTCCCGCGTGGAGGCCATCGCGGTCGAGCCGACGCTGACCGTCAAGGCCGACACCACCAAGCCGGTCGGGACCTACGGCTACGCCAGCGGCACCATCTCCCCCGCAGTCGAGGCCGACGTCGTCGTGCAGGCGTACTACTCGGGCGCCTGGCGCGAGGTGAACAGCGTGACCGCCGACGCGGACGGCACGTTCCGGCTCCGGCTGCTCTACGGCCTCAACACCGTCGGCACGCAGAAGTTCCGCGTCCGCGCGACCCACGGCGGCTTCACCATGACGTCTGATGTCATCGTCTTCACCCGCACCGCGAAGGTCACGGTCACGAGCTACGCGAAGACCAAGGTCATCCACTTCGCCAGCTACGTGAAGGGCACCATCAAGGGCGCCTCCAGCCGCACGGTGAAGCTGCAGTACTTCAACGGGAAGAATTGGGTCAACGTCGACTCGGGCAAGGCCGACTCGTCGGGGAAGTTCACCATCGAGCTGTACAAGAAGGTCACGAAGGGGTCGCACACGTACCGGCTGCGGATCGACTCGAAGCTCGGCTGGGTCTACTCCGACACCTTCACGCAGAAGCGCATCGCCGGGTGGAAGTCGTCGATCACGAACACCAAGGCCTCCGAGGTGAAGTACACCTACCAGACCGGCTGCCCCGTCGGCACCAGCCAGCTGTCGACCATCACGATGACCTACTGGGACTACGACGGGAAGATCGCGACCGGCAAGCTGATCGTCCGTCGCGACGTCGCCACGAAGGTCCGGGCGGCGTTCAAGGCCGCCTTCTTCAAGGGCTTCAACGTCAACCGGATGAGCAACCCTGACGTGTGGAAGGCCGACGACGTCACGATGATGGCCGCGAACAACACGTCCGCGTTCAACTGCCGCAAGGTCACCGGCAACCCGTACCGCGTCTCGCCGCACTCCTACGGCCGCTCGGTCGACGTCAACACCTACGAGAACCCGTACCGCGTCAACGGCAAGTGGTACCCCTCGTCGAAGTACGGCACGTACCGGCCGAAGGTCATGGGCCTGCTCCACTCCAACTCCACGCTGGTCAAGGAGCTGAAGAAGCGTGGCTTCGACTGGTATTCCGGCTGGGACTGGCAGCACTTCCAGGGGTGACGATGAGACGTCTGGTCATGGCCGCAGCGGCGGCGAGCATCGCCCTGGTCGGCTGCCAGGGAGGCGGGGGCGTGACGCCCTCGCCGTCGGAGCCGGCGCCTTCTGTCTCGCCGTCGTCCGTCGCGCCGAGCGTCGCGCCCAGCCTTGTCACGACGTCGTCGGCCGCGCCCGATCCCGGTCCGACGCCCACCGTCGACACGTCGTCGCTGCCCAGCGTCAGCGGCTGGAGCCAGCGGCCGCAGACGGTCGACGAGGAGGCCGCCAGCCCCGACGTCGCCTGGGCATCGGAGCGCGACGTCGAGGAGATCATGCAGATCTGGGCGTCGTACGCGTGCACGGACCGGTCGAAGCTGCCGACCCCCGGCAGGGTCGTCGAGGGCGCGTTCACCACCCCCGACGGCGCCCCGGCAGTGGTGGAGGTCGTCTCCTTCGGCGACGAGGCCGACGCGTCATCGTTCGTGTCGAGCTACCTGGCCGGTTCCGTTGACTGCGGCGCGACTGCCGTGTCCGCCGACGCCGTCGCGCGCCCGATCGACGGCGACGTGTGGACGGAGATCGTCACCGCGGCCGGGTCGACCGCGCACGTCACCGTCGTGCAGCAGGAGCTTGATCCCGACGAGGTCGCGGCGATCGTCGCCGAGTTCGCCCTGAGGCCCCGCGGACACCGTCGGCCCTCATCGGGCGCGGACCTACGATGAGGCCATGCCAGTCCTCGTCCGACCAGCGGTGCCGCGCGACCTGCCCTCCGTGCAGGCCGTCGAGGAGGCGGCCGACCGGCTGTTGACCGACCTGCTGCACCCCGACCACTGGGAGCCGGCGCCGACGGGGGCCGAGCGGGCCGCCGAACCGGGCTACCTGCTCGTCGCGGAGGAGGTGTTGTCGGCCGGCGTGGTGGGTTTCGTGCACGTCCTCGAGGTCGAGGACGTGGCGCACCTGGAGCAGGTCTCCGTGACGCCGGAGCACGGCAGGCAGCGCATCGGGCACCGGCTGATCGAGGCGGCCGCCGAGGAGGCGCGACATCGAGGACACACCCACCTGACGCTGCGGACCTTCGCCGACGTCCCGTTCAACGCGCCGTTCTACGCGTCGCTGGGGTTCGTGGAGACGGAGCCGGAGACCGATTTCCACCGGGCGCTGGTGGGGGCGGAGCACCTGGTGGGGCTCGACCGGTACGGGCGCCGGATCCAGATGACGCTGGCGCTCTGATCAGGCCTCGGCCTGCAGTCGTGCGCGGGCGCGGCGGCGGTGGCTGAGCCCGTCGATGAGCTCGGCGGTGCCGAGCGCGGCGACCACGCAGACGGTCACGGGGACCAGCAGCGTGAAGCCGGTGCCCGTGAACTCCAGGACGAGGGCCAGCGCTGTCAGCGGAGCGCGCATCGTCGTGGCCAGGAATCCGGCCGCACCCACGATGGCCAGCGCCGTGACCTGGGGCTGGTCCCAGCCGAGCAGTAGACCGATGGCAGCCCCGAGTGCGGCGCCGATCGCGATGGAGGGCTGCAGGGTGCCGCCGATGGCGCCCGCGCCGAGCGTCGCCGATGTCACGAGGTACTTGAGGACGGCCAGCGCGAGAAGCAGCGCGATGGGGCCCGACCCGTCGAACGCGACCTGCGCGATCGCCCGGCCGTTGCCGAGCAGCAGCGGGAACCAGACGGCCAGCAGTCCCACGGCGGCCAGCGTGAGCGGCAGCCAGAGCAGGAGTCGCCACCCCGTCGGCCGGTCCTTCGTGAGGCGTCGCATCAGGAGCGTGAAGCTCGCGCCGATCCAGCCGAGGATCGGGCCGATGGCCAGCGCGACGGCGATCACCCACCACGTCGACGTCGCCTCCGGCACGGTGTAGAGGGAGGTGTCGGGAACGAGGGGGCGGGCGACGAGGGTCGCGATGACGTTGACTGTCAGCGCGACGCCCGCCAGGCGCAGGTTGACCCTGGCCAGCAGGATCTCGAGCGCGAAGAGCGTGCCGGCCAGCGGGACGTTGTAGACGGCGGCGAGGCCGGCGCCCGCGGCGGAGGCGATGAGTGGCGCGACCCACCGTCGGTCGACGCCGAGCAGCGCGGCCACGCGGTCGCCCAGCATCGCGGCCAGCTGGCGGGGCGCCACCTCCTTGCCGATCGGCGAGCCGAGCGCGACCCCGACGACCTGGATCAGGGCGTCGAGCGCCGTCCCGAGTACCGGCATGCGGGTGCCGCGCATGGAGTCCCTGATGGACACGAGTGGGGCGCCCCAGCGGCGCAGCGCGTACCAGGCCAGGGAGAGGGCGACGCCCGCGGAGCTGAGCACGACGAGCGGCAGCCACCGGTTCGAGGGGTAGGCGCGGTTGTCGAGGAAGGGGCCCGACGCGTGCCCCCACACCAGGTCCTCGACGGCGTGGACCACGAAGACCAGCGCGAGGGCGCCGAGCCCGGCCGCGACGCCGACGGTGATGGTGGCCAGCGCGAGCCGCGCCCAGGGCTCGTCGCGCAATCGGGTCACCACGTCGCTCACCCTAGAGGGTGGGCGCGCCGCAGAGGAGCCCGGCATAGACCGAGGCGCGGTGGTCTCCGAAGAGACCACCGCGCCTCGGTGGTGTTGGGATCCGTCAGAGGGGACGGATGTTGGTCGCCTGGGGGCCCTTCTTACCGGGACCCACCTCGAACTCGACTCGCTGGTTCTCGAACAGGTCACGACGACCCGACGTAGCGATCTCGCTGTAGTGCGCGAACAGATCGGCGGTGCCGTCGTCGGGGGCGATGAAGCCGTATCCCTTATCGCTGTTGAACCACTTGACAGTGCCTTCGGCCACGATGTCATTCCTTGCTTTTGTAACTCTCCGGCGCTCCCATACGTTCAGGAGGTAATGCGTGCCGGCCGCACGCCCGCCGCTCATGGTGGCGGCGGGTCGAAGCTAGTGGGTCTGACGTTGCGGGGGCGCCCATGACGCCCCTCACACAGTCGCGGGCTGGCTGCCCGCGCGAGCCCAGCTTACGCTACCTGCGGGCAGGAGACAGCTTCCGCCCTCGGCGGATCTGGCGGATCTTGTCTGGCGGTGGCCCCGCCGTCGGCCTAGCGTGGTCGGATGAGCACACAGACACTGAGGGTCGGGGACGTCGACCTGGCCGACTGGCGGTGGATGCTGGAGGCCCTTTACGCCCGCTTCGAGACCGGCGATTTCTCGGCGGGGGCGGGCTTCGTCGCCGAGGTCGCGAGGATCGCGGACGAGCTGAACCATCATCCCGATGTCGACCTGCGCTACGGACACGTGCAGATCACGTCGACGAGTCACGACGTCGGGGGTGTCACGGATCGCGACATCGAGCTGTGCCGGCGCATCTCCGTCGTGGCGAAGGAGTCGGGGTTCGCGCCGCGTCCGGACAAGCTGCAGGCCCTGGAGGTCGGCCTCGACACGCTGGACCCCGACGCGATCAGGCCGTTCTGGGCGGCGGTGCTGGCCCTTGGCGAAGCGGACTCCGACGCGCTCGTGGACCCGGCCGGCGAGCTGCCGGGCCTGTGGTTCCAGGACACCACCTCGACCGACCCGGCGCGGATGCGCTTCCACTTCGACATCACCGTGCCCCCGGAGGAGGCACAGAAGCGGGTGGCGGCGGCGCTGAAGGCCGGCGGCCGCCTCGTCGACACCAGCCACGAGCCGTCGTGGACGATCCTCGAGGACGCGGAGGGGAACAAGGTCTGCGTCTGCTCGGCGCTCGGTCGCGACGACGACTGACGAAGTCGTCGCTGCTAGCTGGCAGCGTGGTGCGGCAGCGCGAGGAACTCCTGCGGGTCCAGAGCGCAGGTTGCCTCGAGCGAGCCGTGCAGCTTGTAGAGGCCCGGACGCCTGTCGAAGGCGTACACGCGGTACAACGAGAAGCGGGGTGCCTCCTCGGAGCTGAAGGTCACCTCGTTCTTCGAGAGGTAGAAGGGGGCCCGGTTGCCCCGCCGAGTGGTCTTGACCTCGATGAACCGCTCTTCGCCGGTAGTGGCGTTGAATGATGCGATGTCGAATCCGAGCCCGTCGCCCTTCAGCTGTGCCACATGCTCGACCCGCGAGGCCAGGTCGTGACGGTTCTTCCGGCGGAGTCGTTCGCGTTCGTAGTCGAGGACGAGCAGTTCTCCCGCGTAGCCCAGCGAGCGATTTCGCTCCTCAAGGGCAACGTAGTCCTTCCGGACGGGGAAGCGTAGACGGTCGACGCTCAACCCGAAATCGACGACCGGTGCCGCAGTCTCGTGCAGACCCCACACAACATCTGTGGCAGGCACGGCTGCCTTTTCGCTGACGAAGCGGTCCATGAGGCTGAGAATGTCGGGGTGGTGATCGAGGAATGTCTCCACGGCCATATCGAGCGCCGATTGGCGGTTCATGAGTGGCTTGTACCCGTCGATGGACACCAGCCGTCGTGCTTCGAGGGCGGCGCTGATGTTCTGGTACTCGAATTCGATGGAACCGTGGCTGCGTGAGGTCAGTGACTGGAGGCGCTCATTCTCGCGCAGCTTGACGTAGTGGTCACCCCGCAGTTCGGCGCGGAGCATCCCGAAGTAACTCTCGACGATGGCGGCGATCTCGGCGTCATCCCAGTTCTTCCCAGTCTGGGCCATGTGGCCCAGGCTACGGCACTCCAATGGTGGGAACGTTCAAGGCCCCAGTGTGGGCAGACGTCTGCCATCCGCGGGGGAACAGCACCTGTCAGACGTGACGGATTCGCAGGGCGTGGCTGCCGTTCTCAGGCGTGGCGAATGGAGCAGGTAGCGGTGGTGGATGCGTGGTTGTCTGTTGCCGGGCATGGTGGTGGGTGGGGTGAAGACGGGGAGCAGGGTGTCGGGGTCGAGGTGGACCTGCCATTGGAGTTCGGGTGGTCTGGCGGGGTCGGGTTCGACGAGTCGGTGGTGGGCGGGGCAGAGGAGGGCGGCGTTGGTGAGTTTCGTTTCTCCTCCGTTCTGCCAGGGGTTGATGTGGTGTCCTTCGCAGGCGATGGGGGGTGCGTCGCAGCCTGGGAAGGCGCAGCCGCGGTCGCGGGCGGCGAGGGCTCGGCGTAGTGGGCCGGTGAAGAGGCGTCTGGTCTGGCCGAGGTCGAGGGGGGCGCCGTCGGCGTTCAGGACGAGGCGGGCGAAGCGGGCGTCGCAGGCGAGCCGGCGGGTCTCGGCTGCGGAGAGCTGTTCGCCGGTGTTGATGAGCGTGGCCTGGGTTTCGCGGTTCTCGGCTTCGGTGGCGGTCATGGTGAGGTAGATCACGGGCCGGTCGCCGGCGTTGGAGGGGAGGGTGTGGTCTCCGGCGAGTCGGGCGGTCCATTCTTCGAGGGCGTCGGCTCGGCGGGCGGCCATGGAGGGGACGGGCTCGCCGGCGTCGGCGTAGGACTGGGCGGTGGGGATGAGTGCGTCGAGCTGGGCGCGGAAGGTTTCGCCGATGGCGCGGGGGACGCGGCCGTGGATGAGGGTGGAGCCGGCGTGGTCGTCGGCGATGAGGAGTTCGCGGGTGGCGTGGGCGGTGCGGGCGTCGAGTTCGATCTTGCGGGCTTCGGCCTGGTCGGCGGCGTGGGGGTCGAGGAGGGTGCCGAGGTGTTCGTAGGCCTGGGGGTCGAGCTGGTCGTGCCACTGCAGGAGTTCCTGCTGCGCGGTGTCGAGCTGGGCGGGGCCGAGCGTGATGGGGATGCGGCGTAGGCCGCGGATGATGCCGCGGAGCTGGGCCTGGGAGAGGTCACCGTCGGTCCAGGCCTGTCGGAGCAGGGGGTAGTTGTCGAGGTCTTTGGCGAGGCGGACCTGTGCGGCGGCTTCGCGTGCGGTGACGCGTGAGGTGGCGTGGATCAGTGGGGCGAGGTCGGTGCTTTTCACTGCGGTGAGGTCTGCTTCGCGGATGATGGTGGATCGGAGGGCGGCGACGCGGTCCTCGAAGCCGGCGAGCAGGTCGAGGATCTCGACCTGCTCGGCGAAGCTCAGCCCGGCGACGTGGGCGTGGGCGAGTTCCTGCACGGTACCGTCGAGGTACCGCGCGAGCTCGGCTGCCGGCGTCGTTTCCATACCTCTAGTACAGCCGTCGGGACTGACGGAAATGCGTGCCGGAATAGGCGATTGGTCACATTCCGGTGAACCGTTATTTAATTGTTACCGTCGGTCGCGAGGATGGGAATCCACTTAGGTCGATCCGCCCCGGAAAACCCAGAGGTATGCGCAAACGCCAACGGTATGCACGGACGCCAACGATATTCGCGCGAATATCGTTGGCGTCCGCGAAAGGGCGCCTGCGGCGCGTGGGGGGGCGGTCCGGACCCGACCGGAACCGACCCGGGCCCCGGGGTCAGGCGCAGGGGTAGAGGTCGGCGACGTCGGTGAAGACTCCCGACGCCCCCCAGTTGAAGAGCTGGTTGGCGCGGGCATGGGAGTTGACGGTGTAGACGTTGACGCCGTAGCCGGCGGCCGTGAAGGCGTGCACCTTCTCGCGGGTCAGGCCCCTGTCCTCGACGTGGATGTAGGTCGCGCCGCAGAACTCGGCCACCGACAGCCAGTCGTCGTAGAGCGCGCAGGTCTCGTACAGGACCGCGATGGCGTACTGCGGCTGGCGCTGATGGAAGTGCATCAGCAGCGGCTGCGAGAACGAGGAGACGATGATCTGGATCGACGGGTCGAGCCTGGCGAGCTCGGCGGCCACGGCGTCGATCAGCTGGATCGTGCGTGCCGCCCCCTGCTCGTTCTGCTTGATCTCGATGTTGGCGTTGATGCCGGTCTCGTTCAGGAAGTCGACGAGGTCGGCGAGCGTCTGGATGTGTGAGCCGCCGAACTGGCGGCCGAACCACTTGCCAGCGTCGATCGACGGCAGGTCCTCGGCGGTGAGGGCGTAGATGCTGCCGGTGTGGTCGGTGGTGCGTTCGAGCTGGGTGTCGTGGATCAGGATGGGGGTGCCGTCGGCGATGAGGTCGACGTCGGTCTCGATCCAGCGGGCACCGTGATCCCTCGCGTCGCGGAACGCCTCCATGGTGTTCTCCGGATTGAGCGTCGACAGACCGCGGTGCGCAAAGATCGTGTGGTCGAGGCGGGGGACGTGGGCGCTGGGGGTGGTCGGCATAGACGGATTCCCTATTGCTGAATATGTGTTATTACGACGGGTGGTATCAGTTGTACGGGGGTGCGGGGGCGGGGTTGAGCCCTCGCCGCGGGGCCTCGTGCGGGCCCGGGCATTCTGTCCATAGTGGTCAACTCCCGTGCGGCAGAATGAACGAACGTGTGATATACCGAACGTATGGATGACGGCCTGGAGCACTTCGACGGAGGATCGCACGATGCACTGCGTGGCACGACGACGGGCCGTACCGACGACCCGGCCACGCTGATCGCGGCGAACCTGCGCGCGGAGAGGGTCCGGGCTGAGCTGTCGCTCAGCGCGATCGCTCGACGTGCGGGGGTGTCGAAGTCGACTCTGTCGCAGCTGGAGGCCGGGTCGGGGAACCCCTCGGTGGAGACTCTCTGGGCCATCGCGACGGCGCTCGGGATCCCGCTGTCTCGGCTGTTGGCCGCGCCGCAGGCGACGACCCGCGTCGTGCGCGCCGACGAGCGCAGCCCGCTTGCGTCCGACCAGGCCAACTACCTCGCCTCGCTGCTCGCGCCCGGAAACGGTCACGAGCGTCGCGACCTGTACGTCATCGAGGTCGAGCCCGGGGCGCCGCGGGAATCCCGGCCGCACCCGCGAGGCTCTGTCGAGCACGCGATCGTCGCCGCGGGCCGCGTGCTCATGGGGGCCGAGGGCGACACCGTCGAACTGGGGGTCGGAGACTACGTCACCTACCCCGGCGATGTGCCGCACTACTGCGAGGCGCTGGAGCCGGGCAGCTGGCTGGTCCTGATGATGGAGCACCCGGGCGCATGAGCGACACGACGACGCGCCATCCGACGAGGGCGGCGGTCCGGCAGGGGATCTGGGTCGGACTCGCCACGGGCGCCTACGGGATCTCCTTCGGCGCGCTGTCCGTCGCGGCCGGCCTGAGCGTGTGGCAGACCTGCGCACTCAGCCTCCTGATGTTCACCGGGGGCAGCCAGTTCGCGTTCATCGGCGTCATCGGCGCTGGTGGGGGAGGGCTCGCGGCGGCCGCGACGGCCTTCCTGTTGGGCGTGCGCAACTCCCTCTACAGCCTCCAGATGTCCCCGATGCTCCGCCTGAGGGGGTGGCGCCGCCTAGCCGGGGCGCAGGTCACGATCGACGAGTCGATCGCCGTGTCCATGGCCCAGCACGAGCCGACGGCGCGTCGCGCCGGCTTCTGGGCCGCGGGCATCGGGGTCTACGTGTTCTGGAACCTGGCCACGCTCGGCGGGGCGCTGCTGGGCAACGTGCTGGGTGACCCGAAGCAGTGGGGCCTCGACGGTGCCGCTGCCGCGGCATTCATCGCGCTGCTGTGGCCGCGACTGAGGGAGCGGCAGGCCCAGGTGATCGGCGTCGCAGCGGCGGTCGTCGCCGCTGTCGCGGTGCCGCTGGCGCCCGCCGGGATCCCGATCCTGGCCGCCGGGGCAGCGGCCGCCGCCGTCGCCTGGTGGGGGTACCGGCCCGCGAGTGCCGACGCGACGGCGAAGGGGATGGTGTGAGCATGTGGTTCTGGGTGATCGCCGCGAGCGTCGCGTGCCTGGCGCAGAAGCTGCTCGGCTACCTCGTGCCGTCGAAGGCGCTGGAGAACCCGCGCGTGGCCTACGCGGCGGGCGGCGTCACCGTCGGCCTGCTGGCTGCGCTGTCCGTCACGCAGACCTTCGCCGACGGCTCGACCCTCGTGCTCGATGCCCGGCTCGCGGCGGTCGCCGTCGCAGCTGTCGCGCTGTGGCTCAGGGCGCCGTTCATCGTCGTCGTTGTGCTCGGGGCGCTCACGGCCGCGCTGCTGCGGCTCGCCGGCTGGGGCTGATTGACGCCTCCGGCGGCCGACCGCGGGGGCAGGATAGGGACATGAGCACCATGCAGGCACTGCTTCTCTCCAGCCCGTCCGGCCCGTCGGCCCTCGCGTTGGGGAAGGCGACCATCCCCGATCCCATTCCCGGCTTCGTCCGCCTGCGCGTCGAGGCCGTCGGCCTCAACCCCGTCGACGCCGGCCTGACCGGCGGCGGCCACCCCGACTGGTCCTGGCCGCACATCGGCGGGCTGGACGCGGCGGGGGTCGTCGACGAGGTGGGTGAGGGTGTCGACGGCTCGCTGGTCGGGCAGCGGGTGGCCGTGCACAGCGACCTGCGTCGCGACGGTGCCTTCGCGCAGTTCATGCTGGCCGACGCCCGCGCGCTCGCCCGGATCCCCGACGACCTCACCGCGGTCACCGCCGCGGCCCTGCCCTGCGCCGGAATGACCGCCTACCAGTGCGTCGTGCGGCGCCTGCACGTCGCGCCCGGCCAGACGGTGCTCATCACCGGGGGCAACGGTGGGGTCGGCGGATTCGCGATCCAGTTGGCCAAGGCGGCGGGTGCCCGGGTCATCGCCACCGCGTCGTCGCGCTTCGACAGGCTGGGTGAGCTCGGTGCCGATGCTACGGTCGACTACCGCGCCGACAACGCCTTCGACGAGATCCGAGGGCTGGCGGGGGACGCAGGGATCGACGCGATCATCGACACCGTGAGTCCGGAGAACGCCTCCCGCGAGGTTGCGCTGCTGAACCACACCGGGGGCATCGCCTGCGTGGCGGGCCGTGCCACCTTCGACGCGGTCCCGCCGTTCGGCATCTCGCCCTCGATCCACGAGATCTCGCTGGGCGCGGCCTATTCTGCAGGCAGGGCGGCCCACGTCGCCGACCTCTCGACGATGCTCACCGACCTCCTGACGCGCGTCGACACGGGTGCGCTGAACCCGCAGTTGAGCCGCGTGATCGAGCTCGCACACGTTCCCGACGCGCTGGCCGAGATTGAGCGTCGCCACGTCGCGGGCAAGATCGTCGCCGTCGTCGACCAGGTCTAGGCACGCCCTGTCCGGCCAGGCCTCCTCCAACAGGCTGGCCTCGCCGGGCGACCCGTGCAGAAAAGTGGCCAGAGCCCCGGCGCTCGGAAATAACCGACGTGCTGCGGCCCTGGCCACTTTTCTGCGCGGAAGACCCCGGTAGAGCTGGGGCGACGGGGTCAGGCCGCGCGCTGCACGTCGCGGGTCGGGGTGAGGCTGTCGACCTCCGACGGGGTCGCCGACTCCCGGATAAGCCGTCGTCGCTGCACGGCCCACGCGATCGCGACGGGGATCAGCGCACCCACCCAGGCCAGCGGCGCCGCGATCACAGCGCCGGTCCAGCCGAGTTGCTCGATCAGCACCAGGCCGACCAGGGCTCGGGCGGCGAGCTCCATGAATCCGGCCAGGGTAGGGGTGAGGGTGTCGCCCAGGCCCTGAACCGACTGCCGAAGCAGGAACAGAAGCGACAGGATCACGTACAAGGTGCCGTTGACGACCAGGTACTGGTGCGCCATCGACACGACCTGCTCCTGCCCGTCGCCGACGAACAGGCGGACGAGGTTGGTGCCGAAGATCGAGATGGTCGCACCGAGCACGACGGCCAGCCCCATCGTCAGCCAGGCGGTGCGGAACACGCCGACGCGGATGCGCCACCACTGGCGGGCGCCGCGGTTCTGTGCGACGTAGGTGCTCATCGCGACGCCCACGGAGGCCAGCGGGGTCACGGCCACCTGGTCGACGCGCATCGCCGCGGTGAAGGCCGCCACCGCGTCGGTGCCGAGCTGGTTGATGCCGAACTGCAGGATGGCCGCGCCGATGGCGATGACGGACATCTGGAAGCCCATCGTGAGGCCGAACCGGGCGGCCTCGCCGAGCTCGCGGGACGAGAAGCGCCAGTCCTCACCATGCAGCCGCAGCTCGGGCATCCGCCGCTGGATGAGGATCAGACAGAGGATCACCGAAATGGCCTGAGCGACGACCGTCGCGAGAGCCGCGCCACCGACGCCCATGTGGAACCAGCCGATGAACGCGACAACCAGCAGGCCGTTGAGGACGCAGGCGACGACCAGGAACGTCAGGGGCGTGCGCGAGTCGCCCAGCGCTCGGATGACTGCGCTCAGGAAGTTGAAGGCGACGGTGGCCACGGCGCCGCTGAAGAGCACGGTGAGGAAGGTCCTCGCGTCGTCCATCAGCGCGGCGGGGGTGCCCATCCACGTGAGCAGCGTGCCGGAGCCGAGCGTCCCGATCAGGAAGATGGCGATCGCGATGCCCACGCTGATGGTCGCGCCGGCGGCGACGGCTCGCCGCATGCGCGGCAGGTCGTGGGCGCCGAACGCCCGGGCGACGGGGATGGCGACGCCCGCCGACGCGCCCATGGCGAAGCCGACGAGCAGGAACTGCAGGCTGCCCGACGCGCCGACGGCGGCCAGGGCCTCTACGCCGATCATCCGGCCGACGACGATCGAGTCGGTGACGGCGTACAGCTGCTGGAACACATTGCCCAACAACAGTGGCAACGTAAACATCACGATCAGGCGGACGGGGGGACCAACCGTCAGGTTGTGGGACATGCAGCACTCTCGCGTGTGGTGGTGAGCGGATGACCTGGTCGGTGGCTCGATCGGCTGGCCAGGCAGGGGAGGTTCCCGGACACTTCGGGAAACCCGAAGGGCGGAACCCGCAAAGCCTACAACACTGGGCCCGGGGCATCCTGCCCCGGGCCCAGTGTCCGGTCTTGTGTCTGGTCCCGGGTGCGGTCCCGCATCGCTCCCAGAGGCCGTCCGGTTCCCGTCATGGGTAGGCCTGCGCTGGGATCACTCCCGGTTCCCCGGCACAACGATGCGTATGTCGGGGCTGCTGTTGCCATGTTGCAGCGGCCCCGGAATAGGCATTGTTGTGCTCTTGTGTCGGATGAGGAGGCCCGGTCCGGTCCGAGTGGCGCGTCAGGGGAGGAGGTGGCCCGCCGCACGGAACAGCTCGTACCACTCGACGCGGGTGAGCGGGACGTCGGCGCCCTTGGCAGCGGCCGTCACCCGGTCGGCGCTGGTCGTGCCGAGGACGACCTGCATGTTGGCCGGGTGGCGGATGATCCAGGAGGTGGCGATGGCCTCGGCCGGCACGTCGTACTGGGCGGCGAGGCGGTCGATCACGGCGTTCAGCTCCGCGTACTCGGGGTTGCCGAGGAAGACGCCGGTGAAGAAGCCCGCCTGGAACGGCGACCACGCCTGGATCGTGATGTCGTGCAGGCGGCAGTAGTCGAGGATGCCGTTGTCACGGTCGATCGACTGGTCCTCCTTGACCATGTTCATGGCCAGGGGCTGGGCGATGATCGGCGCGTGCGTGATGGACAGCTGCAGCTGGTTCGCGACGATGGGCTGCTTCACGTAGCGCTTCAGTAGCTCGATCTGAGCCGGCGTGTGGTTCGAGACGCCGAAGTGGACGACCTTGCCGGCCGCGTGCAGGTCGTCGAACGCCCGCGCGACCTCCTCCGGCTCGACCAGAGCGTCGGGGCGGTGGAGAAGGAGCACATCGAGGCGGTCGGTGCGCAGGGCTTTGAGGGATCCCTCGACCTGGCCGACGAGGTGGTCGTAGGAGAAGTCGAAGTGCGACCCCTTGTTGATGCCGGCCTTGGACTGCAGCGTGATCTGGTCGCGCTCGGCGCTGGTCAGCTGCAGCGCCTCGGCGAATCGGGACTCGCAGCCGTGGAAGGGCGCCTCGCCGTAGATGTCGGCGTGGTCGAAGAAGTCGACGCCCGCGTCGAGCGAGGCGCCGTAGAGTTCGCGGATCTTCGCGTCCGTCAGGGCCTCGATGCGCATCATTCCGGCAACGACGGCGGGCACCTGCAGATCAGTGGTGCCGAGGGGGAACGTCTTCATTCCTGCTCCTTGAAGTTGTGGCGTGAAACGAACTCTAGCGCCATTGTCCGGCCGAGCCGCGGGTGGGCGTCGGCGTAGGTTTCGCCTGTCTCCTGGAGCGAGAGGCCCGATGGCGCGGCCCCGGGGCGCCCCGTTGTATGAGGACCGACGGTGGACGGTCCCCCTGCCGACGACCCGGGATGAGCACGACACACTTGTCGTCGGCGAAATCGCCGTGAATCAGGGCCTTTTGGTTCATGACAAGTGTGTCGTGCTCATCGGCGCACTGGCGGGCGGGGGGCCTCAGCTCTACGAGCGCCGCGTGGGATCGGCGGGCGGACGGGCCCACCAGCAGCAGGGCGGTCAGTCTCCGTAGACGAGCGGTTCGTAGTCGGGGTGCTTCTGGATCCAGACCTTGATGAACGGGCACAGTGCCATGACCTTGTTGACGCCGTTGTCGCGGACGTCGTCGAGGCCGAGCCGCGCGATCGCTCCGCCGACGCCTCGGCCCTCGAAGGCCGGGTTGACCTCGGTGTGGGTGAACACCGTCAGCTTGTCGGCGAGCATGTACTCGGCGAAGCCGGCAAGTTGCCCGTCGAGGTGCGCCTCGTAGCGCTTCAGCGCGGGGTTGTGGACCAACTCGATGTCGCTCATGGCTGTCCTCCTTGGGCGGGCGTGCCGCTCACACTACTCAGGCCTTGCGCCGCGCCCCGCCAATCAGGCGCTGGATCGGTGGACACGGTGGCCGGCACGATGAGTGGTGCCAGGGCCGATGTCGGACGACGCCCCAAACTACACGCCTGTGGTTTACCCCCAGGGTTGTGAACATCTGTGGATAAGTTCGCTGACGGCCGTCCACCGCTGTGGACGAAAGTTCCCCAGCTTGCCGGGTGGGCCTTGTGTGGCGACCGCGGCGCTGACAGACTGGCACCACCTACGGATCCGGCTTGGGGGAGGCGGCGACGTGATGAATCGGCTTGCGGCGATGCTGCCGCTGAGCCTTGTCCTGTTAGTGGTTGGACAGGGCGTGGCCATGGCGCTTCCGGACCCCGACCCCGCCGACGTCGAAACGACCGCGAGTGTCGGCATGGTGGTATCCGCGCACAGCGTCTCGGCGGGGGAGACGCTCAGCTACACCCTCACCGTCGGGTGTGATGGCGCGGCCGGGTGTCGCGACGCCGTGTTGACGGACGTGCTCCACGCTCCGCTGCAGGTCAGTGGCGCTGTGGTTTCGGCCGGGCCAACGGCGGATGTCGTCGTGCAGGGCAACGACATCGCGGTCTACTGGAAGGTCGATCTGGGTGACGGGACCGTCGGCCTCCCGGCGGGAGAGGTCGCGGAGGTGTCCGTGACGGCGGTCGTCCCCGCTGATCTGTCCACCGATCAGGTCGGGCAACCTGTGGACAACACCGCCGTTCTGGAAGGCGCGAACTTCCTGGACGTCGGCGCGTCGGCGACCGTCACCCCGGCCGCCCCACCCGCGCCACCGTCCATGAGCGAGGAGCCGCAACCCACCACCGAGCCAGCTACTCCTGAGTCGATCCCTGCGAAGGAGCCGGAGACGGAAGTGTCGGCGAGTGCGGACAAGTCCATCGACCCCGATGTCGTGGCCGCAGGGAACTCCACGACGGTGACGATCACAGCGGCAAACACCTCGGCAGCGCCCATCGACCGGCTGTGGATCAGGGAGCCGGCCACGGGCAGCTTCCCTGACGTCTTCACCTTCGACGGGTTCAGCCGGGGCATCGACTTCCCGGAGGGGGCGACCTCGGGCATGGTGGCCTACACACTGACCGACGGCGAGACGGAGTCCGTGCCGTTCGACGACGGCGTCACCCCCGCCGACCCTTCCGCTGAGGTCGCGAGCTTCGAGGTGATCTTCCAGGGGCCCATCGCCACGGGCGCCATCGCGACGCTCGCCTACGCGATCACCACCGACGCCGACCTGCCCGTGTCCGCCTTGCCCGTCCGTCACCACAACCGTGTCGCCGTGCACGTCGAGAACCGCGATGCCCAGAGCGAGGCGACCGCAGAGGCCATCGCGAGCGTGATCCCGCGGGCTGAGCCCGTCACGCCTCCCGCCCCGCCAGCCACGGCGCCGGCCGCGCCGCGCGACCCGGTCGGCGTGCCGCAGGAGGGCCCCGGGATCGGGTCGACCGGCCCGGTGGTCGCCGAGACGGGGCCGACGACCAGCCCCCGCGCAGCCGTCGGCTGGATCGGCATGGGCGTGTTCCTGACCCTGGCGACCGTCATCGGGGCGCTCGGGATCGGGGCCCGCAGACGCCCACGGCGCCGCTACCACTAGTTGCATGATTGCGAAAGCGTGCAAGAATGAGGCATGCTTCGCGTCCTGCGGGTCCGCGCCTTCCGCCGTCTGTATGGCGCCCAGATCGTCGCGCTGCTCGGCACCGGGCTGGCGACGGTCGCGCTGGGGCTGCTGGCCTTTGAGCTGGCGGGCGACCACGCGGGTCAGATCCTCGGCACCGCCCTCGCCATCAAGATGGTCGCCTACGTGTTCGTCGCCCCGGTCGCGACGGCGTTGGTCGCCGCCCTGCCACGTCGTGCGGTCCTCGTCGGGTCCGACGTGCTCCGCCTCGCGGTTGCGCTGTGCCTGCCCGCCGTGACCGAGGTCTGGCAGGTCTTCGTGCTCGTCTTCGTCCTGCAGGCCGCGTCGGCGACGTTCACCCCCACCTTCCAGTCCGTCATCCCCGACGTCCTGACCGACGAGGACGACTACACCGAGGCGCTTTCGCTGTCCCGGCTCGCGGGCGACCTGGAGCAGGTCGTCTCGCCAACGCTCGCCGCCGCAATGCTGGTGTTTGTCAGCTCGTCGACCCTCTTCTACGGGACCGCGGTCGGCTTCGCCGGCTCGGCCGCACTGGTCCTCTCGGTGGTCATCCCGCGGGTCGCCGCGCCCGAGGTCGGGCCGACCGTGGCCGGCGGGGCCCCGGCCACGTTCTGGCGCCGGGTCATCCGTGGCGCGGCCCTGTTCGTCGCGACCCCCGCGCTCCGCCCCGTGCTCGCCCTCAACCTCGTCGTCGCGACGGGTGGCGCGTTCGTCATTGTGCAGACGGTCGTCGTCGTGAGGTCCGTCTTCGGGCTGCCGGAGTCTGCGGTGGCCTGGGTGCTCGGCGCGAACGGACTGGGCTCCATGGCCGCCGCGCTCCTGCTGCCGCGGGTGCTGCGGGTCGTGGCCGAGCGGCGCGTGATGCTCGTGGGAGCCGCGGGGGTCACGGTCGCCACCGCGCTCATCCCGGCCGCCCTCTCCATCGCGGACCCCGCCTGGGGCGTGGCCGGGGTCTGCATCCTGTGGGTCGTGATCGGACTGGCGTGGGCGTCGGCCGAGACGCCGGTGGCCCGCATCATCCGCCGCTCCGTGGGAAGGCCGGACCTGCCGGCCGTCTTCGCGGCGCAGTTCTCCCTGTCCCATGCCTGCTGGCTCGTGACCTACCCCCTCGTCGGGTGGCTCGGTTCGGCCAGCCTGACGCTGACGGCCGCCGTGCTGGCCGTGATCGCCGGGGCGGCGACCGTCGTGGCCGCCGTCGCGTGGCCGAGGAGAGCGACCAGCGTCGCCGCGCTGCGCATCACCGCGGAGTGAGAACATGGGGACCATGACTCTGCCGCCGGACGCCGACCTCGACAACGCCGCCTCCGTCGCGCGCCTCCTGGCTGACCGCACCAGGCTGGCGATCCTCGCAATGCTCGACGGCGTCGAGATGCCCGTGACGGCGATCGCGGAGGCGCTCGGTCGTCCGGTCCCGGCCGTGTCGCAGCATCTGGCGAAGCTCCGCGGGGGAGCACTGGTAACGTCGCGCCGCGACGGGGTGACCGTGTTCTACGGCCAGCCCGACGAGCACGTAGCGGCGCTCGTCAGCAACCTCCTGCAGCACAGCGAGCACGTCCTCTACCCGAGCCCGCCCCACCACAGAGAGAACCGATGAAGCTCCTCGCCTATGACCGCCAGCCCACCACCGTCGCCGAGGCCAACAACGAGGACATCGCGCTGAGCCTCCACCTCGCGCTCGAGGAGGACGGCGCCTGGGAGCCGCTGAACGGCAACTACGGCATCTTCTTCGCCCGCGTCTCCGCGACCCCCGGCCCGTTCGGCACCCGCGACGACGTCATCCGCAGCCTCCGCGACCCGCGGGTCTTTCCCCTTGTCGACGGTGGTTTCGGGATCGTCGCGACGCGCACCGCCCGCGGCGGCGGGCCGGACGGTACGGAGCGTTCCGGCGTCCTGTTCGCCCGCACCGTCGACTTCCTGACCTTCGAGGAGGTCGGCCTGGTGGACCTGGGCGTCGACGACGGCGTCCACGGCGCCGACGTGCGTGTCGACGGAGGCGGCTACCTCGTCGGCTGGACCTCGGACGACGGCGTCGACCGGCAGGTCCGGTTCGACGACCTCTCCGACGGCGCGACGCGCGGCGAGGTGCGCGACGGCCGGCCCGAGCCGGTCGCCGTCGCGGCGGACGTCGCCGACTTCGGCTCCGGCAACGTCGTCGAGGTGTCGGACGAGATCGCCGCGGCACTGCGGGTCCGCTTCGGCCGGATCGTCAACACCGCCGTCGCGCCGCTGGGGCCGGTCGAGGTCGCGGTCGGCGCGGCGCCGCAGCTTCCGCCCCGCGTTGGGCTGGCGTACTCCGACGGCTCCACCGCGACCCGCGCCGTCGAATGGGACGAGGTCGACACGTCGACCGCTGGCTCCCGGCGCGTTCGCGGTCTCATCCGGCAGCCGCTGTACCCGACGCCGTTCGCAGACGAGCGGGCCGACCCGTCGATCGTCCCGTTCAGCTTCGATGGTCGTCGAATCTTCATCATGATCGCCACCGAGGACTACATGATGAACTGCATCGACCCGTCGGTCGGGCCGCACATGCCCATCCGCGTGGCCGAGCGGATCGAGGACCTGTCCGACGACGCGATCGAGGCCGGCCGGTGCAAGGAGATCGACCTGCTCGTCGCGGGGGACACGGACGCGGCCGGTAACGTCCTGACGGGCTGCTTCTGGGCGCCGGAGATCCACACGATCGACGGCAACCTGTCTGTCCTCTTCATGCCCTGCTACGACGGCGCCGACGGGAAGCCGGACATGTGGACCGGCCGCGCGAGCATCATCCAGCTGCGCAAGGACGGCGCGGGCAACGACCTCGATCCGCGCGAGCCGGGCAACTGGACGAAGGCCGTTCCCGTGCTGCGCGCCGACGGGTCGATCCTCAACGACCTCGAGGCCATCTCCCTCGACATGACGCACTTCGAGGACTCCGGCACGCACTACTACTCGTGGCAGATGCTCGGGTCGGTGTTCATCGCGACCATGGATCCCGCCGACCCGACCCGCCTCACCTCCGACCCCGTCCGCATCATCGCGCCGGAGTACTCGTGGGACAACGTCATCGCCGAGGGGCCGAACGTGCTCGAGAAGGACGGCACCCTGTTCATGCTCTACTCCGGGTCCGCTGTCGGGGACTCGTACACGACGGGGCTCGTCACCGCTCCGTCGGGCCGGGGAATCGATCTGACAAGCCCCGACGCCTGGACGCGGCTGAACTACCCCATCCAGAAGTCGAGCATCTTCAACGGTGAGTGGCAGCTGGGGACCGGGCACGGGATGTGGTCGCTCGACGAGGACGGCAACCGCATCTACGTCTTCCACGCCCGCACGCACCACAAGGGGCTGACCGGCCGCGACACCTTCGTCCGCCGGGTCCACTGGGCCTCCGACGGCCTGCCGGTGCTGGACATGACCGCCGACGAGGAGGTCGCGCCCGGCAACCGCGAGGTGTACGTCGACGTCGTCGTCCGGTGAAGGTCCGCTGAGCCGACGGGTCCGCGCACAACTGTGGCCATAGCCGCAGCACGCGGGTATATCGCGCGTGCTGGGGACCTGGCCACAGTTGTGCGCGGGCTCGGTGTTCCCCTTCGCTGCGCTCAGGGCGCTTCGACAGGCTCAGCGATCCGATGGTGTCCTCAGCGATCGATGGTGTCCTAAGCGATCGATGGTGTCCTCAGCGATTCCGGTTCCCTGAGCACTTCGACGGGCTCAGCACATGCTTGTCGAAGGGCCCTGAGGAGGCGCGCCAGCAACGACGAAACGGTGCCTGACCTGCGGTTAAGGTGAGGCATGCCCGATGACCAGCTGTTCCTGCACCGGTTCGCGATCAAGCCGCGGCGGCATCTCGACGCGTGGCTGGAGCTGTGGCCCCGCGAGGTCGCGCTGCTGCGCCGACACGGGTACTCCGTCCACCAGGCGTACCTGGAGACCGACGCGGAGCCGAAGCTGAGCTGGCTCTACTCGCACCCCGACCCGTCGGCCGGCGCGGCCGCCGTCGCAGCCGATCCGGAGCGGGCGGAGCTGGATGGGCTCGCCGCGCCGCACGTCTTCCGCAACGTCGCCGTCCGTCAGGTCCGCGCCGAAGTTCTGCGCGACGACCTCACCTGGTCCGGCACCGTCGTCATGCGGCGATACTGGATCACGGGCGGCTGGCCGGGTTTCCTGGATGTGTGGCGCGACATCGTCCCCGTGCGCGAGAAGTACGGCTTCGAGTGCCTGTTCGCCGTCGCCGACGAGCCGCACGACACGTTCACCTGGGCCTTCACGTTCGACGGTGAGTGGCCCGACTTCCCAGCGGCCCAGCGGGGCTACTACGGCGATGAGGCGCGGGTGCGGCTGCGCGGCGTGTTCGACTACATGGCCGACTACGCGCTCCACCCCGCCCACCAGCTCCCCCTGGCCTGAGCGCATCGGCCCCGGACATCACTCCGCACCGCCTGGAGGTAGGAGCGGGCGGTTACGCGCTCCGGTGAGCTTCCCCGCCGGCAGGGCGCTCAGCGGCGAAGCCGCATAGAGTTAGCCCGTTGATAGGAGCATCGCCATGGAATCCCGGCCCCGACCTCCCCGTCGCCTGAGCCTCGCTGGCCTGCTCGCCGTCGTGGTGGCCTTCGCCCTGCCCGTCGCGTTCGTGCTTGCCGCCGGCGCCGCGCCCTACGAGGCCATCGTGCGCGTCTTCCCCGGCGACGCGGTCGCGGTGACGACGACGATCCTGCAGGTGATCGCGGAGCTCGCCGGGGTCATCACTGTCGGCGCGCTGGTGCTCGTGCTGTTCCTGCGCGACGCAACCTCCAAGGAGGCGTTCCAGCTGAAGCCGGGCCTCGACCTGGCGATCGCGCGGGTCGCAGCGCCGATCTGGTCGCTGGCCGCCGGTCTGCTGATCATCTTCAACGCGCTCGACACCACCGGCGTGCCGCTCTCGGCCCTCGGCCAGGCCGGCGCCCTCGACTACGTCTTCGGCGCGGCCAGTAACTCTGGCATGACCATCCTGCGGTTCGGGGCGGCGGCGCTGGTGGCCGTCGCGCTGACGCTTGCCCGCCGCTGGCCGACGCTGCTCATTTCGCTGTGGGCCTCGGCCATCGCGATCCTCGCCCCGCTCGTCACCGGCCAGGTGCTGGTCGGGCCGTCACACGACCTCGGCGGTGACGCCGCGGTCATCCAGGCCGTCGCGGCCTACCCCCTGCTCGGCGTGCTGGGCGTGTTCGCCATCATGGCCGCCTGCGGCGAGCTCCCCGGGCCTGCGACGTGGCGCCGGTTCGTCGGTTGCGCGGCCGTCGCGATCCCCGTCGTCGTGATCGCCGACGGTGTCGTCACCTGGTTCAAGCTGGCGGGTACCGGGCTCCTCGCCTCCGCCACCGGCCAGCTGATCGTCGCCCGCTGGGTCGTGCTGGCGGTGCTGATCGCCGCCGTGGTCTGGCTCGCGGTCGCCCGGCGCCGCGACACCCTGCCGACCGCCGCGCCGTCCGCGCTGGCGCTCGCACTGCTCGC
This sequence comes from Tessaracoccus palaemonis, assembly GCF_019316905.1. Lineage (NCBI taxonomy): Bacteria > Bacillati > Actinomycetota > Actinomycetes > Propionibacteriales > Propionibacteriaceae > Tessaracoccus > Tessaracoccus palaemonis. The sequence continues at coordinate 3,032,591 of NZ_CP079216.1, read as the reverse complement.
CGTGGGGTCCTGGATCGCGCTCAGCGTCGCGATGACCCGCGAACCCCCGCCGCAGTACTTCGTCCCGACCTCCGTGCAGGAGGTCTTCCTCGGCTTCGACGTCACCGCCGCCCCGACCTGGGCCGTGGTCACCACCCACTGGCGCCTCAACCTGCTGTTCTTCGCCATCGCCACCGTCGGCGTCACGCTCTACCTCGTCGGGGTGCGCAGCGCCAACCAACGGGGCGTCAAGTGGCCCGTCGGCCGCACCGTCGCGTGGGTGCTCGGCTGGGTCGTCGTGGTCGTCGCCACCAGCTCCGGGATCGGCAAGTACTCCGGCCCGCACTTCGGCATCCACATGGTCATGCACATGACGCTGTCGATGCTGGTGCCCGTGCTGCTGTCGATGGGCGGCGTGGTGACGCTGACGCTGCGAGCGTCGCGCTCCGACGCGCCCGTCCACTCGCTGCACCACTGGGTCAGCTGGCTGATGCGCTGGGGCCTGACCAAGTTCCTGTACAACCCGATCGTCGCGTTCACGCTGTTCATCTCGTCCTACTACGGCCTGTACTTCACCGGGCTGTTCGACTTCCTGATGCGCTTCCACTGGGGCCACCAGCTGATGAACCTGCACTTCCTCGTCGTGGGTTACCTCTACTACTCGCTCATCATCGGCGTCGACCGCGGCCCCAAGCCGCTGCCGCACATCGGCAAGCTCGGCCTCGCCATGGCTGCCATGCCGTTCCACGCATTCTTCGGCGTCATCCTGATGAACACCGGATCGATCATCGCCAAGAGCTACTACGAATGGCTCACCCTGCCGTGGGCCGACCTCGCCGCGGCCCAGGAACTGGGCGGCGGCGTCGCATGGGTCGGCGGCGAGCTGCCGTCGCTCATCGTCGTCATCGCGCTCGGCTTCCAGTGGGCGAAGCAGGACCGACGCGAGGCCGCCCGCAAGGACCGTCACTACGATTCGGGCCTCGACACCGAGTACGAGGACTACAACCGCATGCTCGAGCGGCTCGCCGCCCGCGACCAGGAGGCCAAGCAGTGACCGCCACGCACGAGGAGTCGCTCATCGAGCTCGAGATCTCCGGCATGACCTGCGCGGCGTGCGCGAACCGGATCGAGAAGAAGCTCCGCAAGATCGACGGCGTCACCGCCACCGTCAACTACGCCACCAACCGCGCGACCGTCGTCGGGATCGACGACGCCGCCACCGCGATCGCCGCGGTCGAGAAGGCCGGCTACGGGGCGCACGAGCGGGTCGCCGACGACGACATGTGGTCCCGGCGTGCCACCGAGGCGCACATCTCGGCGCTGCGCCGCCGCCTGATCGTCGCCGCCGCGCTCGCCGTTCCGCTGATGGACATCACCATCGTGCTGGCGCTGGCCCCGCACCTGAGGTTCCCCGGGTGGGAGCTCGTCTGCCTCGTGCTCGCGCTGCCGATCGTCACCTGGTGCGCCTGGCCGTTCCACAAGGCGACGTTCCGCAACCTCCGGCACGGCGCCGTCAGCATGGACACGCTGGTCAGCCTGGGCATCATCGCCTCCTTCGGCTGGGCTGTCGCGACTCTGCTGTTCGGCCTCGGAGAGGCCTCCGACAAGGGGTTCTGGCTCGGTTTCGGCGCCACTCCGGAGGGCGCGAACTCCGTCTACCTCGACGTCGCGGCCGGCATGACGACGTTCCAGCTGGCCGGCCGCTACTTCGAGACCCGTTCCCGGCGGAAGGCCGGCGACGTGCTCGGCGCGCTGCATGCCCTGGCCGCGACGTCGGTGCGGCTCGTCCGCGACGGGGTCGAGACGGTCGTGCCCGTCGCCCAGCTCCAGGAGGGCGACACCTTCGTCGTGCTCCCCGGCGAGACGATCGCCACCGACGGGGTCGTCACCGCCGGCGCCGCGGCCGTCGATCAGTCGATGCTCACGGGCGAGCCGGTCCCTGCCTCCGTGCGCGTCGGCGACCAGGTCACGGGCGGCACCGTCCCCACCGACGCCCGCCTCGAGGTCCGCGCCACCGCCGTCGGCGCCCACACGCAGCTCGCCCAGATGGCCGCGCTCACCGAGGACGCACAGGCCCGCAAGTCGCAGGTGCAGCGCCTCGTCGACCGCATCATCGGCTGGTTCGTGCCGACCATCATCGGCATCGCGGTCCTCACGACCGTCGGCTGGGCGCTCGCCGGCGCGCCGCTGCAGCAGGCCTACGGCATCGGCATTGCCGTGCTGATCATCGCCTGCCCCTGCTCGCTCGGCCTCGCGACCCCCACCGCGCTGATGGTCGGCATCGGCCGCGGCGCCACGCTCGGGGTGCTCATCAAGGGCCACGACGCGCTGGAGGCCTCCGGCGCCATCACCACCGTCGTCCTCGACAAGACCGGCACCCTGACGACGGGAAGGATGACCGTCGCGGAGGTGGCCGGCGCCGGCTCGTCGCTCGCCCTCGCCGCCGCCGTCGAGAAGGGTTCGGAGCACTCGATCGCCCGCGCGATCGAGGCCGAGGCCGAGGCGCGCGGGGTCGACGTCCCTGCCGCCACCGACTACCGGGCGCTGCCCGGCCTCGGCGCCAGCGCGGTCGTCGACGGTCGCGACGTCGTGATCGCCAACCGCGCCTACTTCGCGGCCGAGGGGGTGTCGCTCCCGGCCGAGCTCCGAGAGGCCGTCGACCGCGCCACCGACCGAGGCGACTCGGTCTCCATCGTCGCCGTCGACGGTGCACCCGTCGGCGTGATCGCGCTGGCCGACACCCTCAAGCCCGACGCCAGGCAGGCCATCTCCGCGCTCAAGGCCCAGGGGCTCCGCACCGTCGTCCTCACCGGAGACTCGAAGGCCGCCGGCCGGCGGATCGCCGCCGAGCTCGGGGTCGACGACGTCCACGCGGAGGTGCTGCCCGCGCAGAAGGCTGAGGAGATCCGGAGGCTGCAGGAACGCGGCGAGTGCGTCGCGATGGTGGGCGACGGCATCAACGACGCCATCGCGCTCGCCACCGCCGACCTCGGTCTGGGCGTGGTCAACGGCACCGACATCGCGCTGAAGGCCGCCGACATCATCCTCGTCCGCGACGACCTCTCCGTCATCGCGGACGCCGTCGGGCTCTCGCGCCGCACGCTGAAGACCATCAAGGTCAACCTGATCTGGGCCTTCGCATACAACATGGCGGCCGTGCCGATCGCGGCCGCGGGTCTGCTCAACCCGTTGATCGCGGCCGGCGCCATGGCCCTGTCCAGCGTGCTGGTCGTGCAGAACTCGCTGCGCCTGCAGAACTACGGCACCAAGCCTGCGAACCCGGACGACGACGTCGAGCTGATCGGCTGATCCGCGCCGAGACGGTCTCGGGTGGTGCCGTTCTCGAGTGTCTCCCGCAACCGCTGCCGCGGGTGGTCAGGTGACAATTGGTCGGTCCTGAGTGAGTTGCACCGGTTCCGCTGCGCTGGGTTAGCATGGGCGGAACTCGCCGGGGGGCGTGAGACAGCCAACTGAGCGGGCAAAGGAAGAACACATGGGCCGCACGCCGCGTCGGCAGTGGGGAGCTGAGCGCTTCACCGCGCCGATGGCGATCATGCACGACCGCCCGTCGAGCCGGAAGATCCTGCTGAACCGCATTGCGATCATCGTCACGATCTTCGCCTGGCTCATGTACTCCGTCACCACAGTGGTGCGCGAGTTCGTCGAGGGCAGGGCCAACACGCTGAGGTTCATCCTCGAGTCCGCCTCCTACCTCGTCGTCGTCACCGCCCTGACGTTCTCCGCCCTGATGTACCTCCTGGCCCGACAGGGCGCGCTCTACCGCTTCCGCGACCACGTCCGGGTCCCCCGCGGAGCGCTCGACCGCCACTTCGAGGACTACGACAAGGGCATCACCGTCCTCATCCCGTCGTACCGGGAGGAGCCGGACGTCGTCGCCAAGACCGTCTGGTCGGCGGCGCTGCAGGAGTTCCCCACCAAGCGCGTGGTGCTGCTGATCGACGACCCGCCCACCCCCGACAATGACGAGAACGCCGAGCTGCTGCGCCGCGCCCGCGAGCTGCCCGCCGTCGTGATGGAGGCGCTGGAGGAGCCGCGCAGACGTGTCGCCGAGACCCTCGACCGGCTCCGCGACGATCTCTCCGACGCCGGGCGCGCCACCCCGGCCCACGCAGCCGCCGTCTCCGAGGCCTACCACTTCGCCGCGGACTGGCTGGAGGCCCGCGCGGCCGCGCACCCGCTGGTCGACCACACCGATGCCTTCTACGCGGACCGGGTCCTGATCGGGCTGGCCGGCGACCTGCGGCTGACGACGATCGCGCTCGACGGCGCCATCAACGCCGGCGAGTCCCCGGACGCCGAGCGCCTGATCCAGCTCCAGAACCGGCTGGTGTGGATCTTCACCGCCGAGATCACCTCGTTCGAGCGCAAGCAGTACGTCTCGCTGTCGCACGAGGCCAACAAGGCCATGAACCTGAACTCCTACATCGCGCTGATGGGTCACGACTGGTTGTTCCAGCCCACCGGCGACGGGGTCGCCCTCATCCCGTGCGAGCACGGCCAGGACCCCGACCTGAGCGTCCCCGACACCGAGTACCTGCTGACGCTCGACGCCGACTCGATGCTGTTGCGCGACTACTGCGTGCGGCTCGTCGCGCTGTTGGAGGAACCCGGCAACGAGCGCGTCGCCGTCACGCAGACGCCCTACTCGTCGTACCGCGGCGCGCCCAGCCGCATCGAGCGGATCGCGGGCGCCACCACCGACATCCAGCACATCCTCCACCAGGGCATGACCTACTACGGGGCGACGTTCTGGGTGGGGGCCAACGCCGTGATCCGCAAGCAGGCGCTGCTCGATATCGCGGAGTACCAGAGCGTCGGCGGCTACGACATCGCCACCTACATCCAGGACCGCACGGTCATTGAGGACACCGAGTCCAGCATCGACCTCGGCACCAAGGGCTGGACGCTCGTGAACTACCCGGAGCGGCTCAGCTACTCGGCGACGCCGCCCGACTTCGGCTCGCTGATCGTCCAGCGTCGCCGCTGGGCCAACGGTGGTCTGCTGATCCTCCCGAAGCTGGCCCGCCAGCTGCGGGAGCGGCGCTTCCGCCGGGACCGCATCCTGCACCGCGAGGTGATGCTCCGCGTCAACTACATGGCCTCGATCGCCTGGGCCAGCCTCGGCCTGGTGTTCCTGCTCGGCTACCCCTACGACTCCCGGCTGCTCAGCCCCTGGGTGATCCTCGCCGCCGCGTCGTATTTCATCTGCCAGGCCAGCGACCTGCGCTACTCCGGGCACCGCGCGAGCGACATCTTCCGAATCTACGGCTTCAATCTCGTCCTGCTCGCCGTGAACCTCGCCGGCGTGGTGAAATCCGTGCAGCAGGCGCTGACGAACGAGAAGATCCCCTTCGCGCGCACGCCGAAGGTCCGCGACCGGACGGCCTCGCCCGGCCTGTACATCCTCGTGCCGTACCTGATCGTCGGCTTCTCGGTGTTCACCCTGGCGCGGGACGTCTTCGCGCAGAACTGGGGCAACGCGATCTTCGCCGGGTTCAACGCCGCCCTGTGCCTGTGGGCGATCATCGCCTACATCGGCGTCAGGAACTCCGTCGTCGACGTGGTCGTCGGAGCCGTCGACTGGCTGTTCGTCCCGAAGCGGAGGAAGAAGCAGGCCCCGGTGCCGGTCGGCCCGCGCGAGGGGGCCGCCGTCGACTGGCGGGGCATCCTCTACCACGGCGACCGCAGGCTCGGTCGCGACGTGGCGCGCAAGAACGACATCCGCCGGCGAGTGAGCCCCCGCTAGGGCCCGAGAGGAATCCATGTCCACGAGATACTCCGGCCGTCGCCTCTCCCCGGTGCGGCTCGTCGTGCTGCTGGCCGTCGTCGCGGCGCTGATATCCGGTCTCGTCTACGCCTACTCCTGGACCCGCGACGCCCTGGGCTCCCGGGGGGACGCGCACTGGTTCTCGGCCTACGTGGACGTCACCGCGACCCCCACCTACACCTTCGAGGCGGCCACAGAACCGCATCAGAAGATCGCGACGCTCGGCTTCGTCGTCGCCAGCTCCCCGACGACGTGCGAGGCGAGCTGGGGAACGTACTACTCGCTCGACGGGGCCGACGGCGACCTCGACCTGACGCGTCGCATCGCGCGGCTCACCCGGGCCGGCGGGGACGTCATCGTCTCCCTCGGAGGGGCCGCGAACAGCGAGCTCGCGCTCGTCTGCGACTCGGTGGCGGACCTGCAGGCGCAGTACCGGGCGGTCGTCGACACCTACTCGCTGGAGACCATCGACTTCGACATCGAGGGCACGGCCCTGGACGACACCGCGGCCAACCAGCGCCGTGCGGAGGCCGTCGCGGCCCTCCAGCAGGAGCGCGCAGCCGCCGGCGACGACCCGCTGAAGGTCTGGGTCACGCTCCCGGTCTCCGCCGACGGGCTCCCCGCCTCCGCAGTCGCCGTCGTCACGGCCTTCCTCGACGCCGGGGTCGACCTGGCGGGCGTCAACGCGATGACGATGGACTTCGGCGGCGGCGACGCGGCCAGGAACCAGGCCGACGTGGCCATCGCCGCGCTGCGGCGCACTCACGACCAGCTGGTCGCCATCTACGCCGACCGCGGCGAGTCACTGGGCGACAGGGAGGCGTGGGCCCGGATCGGGGCGACGCCGATGATCGGCCAGAACGACGTGGTCAGCGAGGTCTTCAGCCTGGACAACGCCCGCGCGCTGAACGAGTTCGCCACGGAGGTGGGGCTCGGCCGGATGTCGATGTGGTCCGCCAACCGTGACCGCACCTGCTCCGACGCCTACGCCGACGTCACCGTCGTATCCGACTCGTGCAGCGGCGTTGAGCAGGACGACGAGTCGTTCGGCGCCATCCTGGCGAAGGGTTTCACCAGCAGCGGCGATGCGCCGTCGCCGACCCCGAGCGCATCCGCATCCGCGACGGCCCGCGCCGACCAGGTGGTCGACGACCCGAGTACCAGCCCGTACCCGGTGTGGGCCAAGGAGTCGTCCTACCCGCAGGGCACCCGGATCGTCTGGCGGCGCAACGTCTACGAGGCGAAGTGGTGGACCCAGGGGGACCAGCCCGACGACCCGACGGTCGCCGCCAGCGACACCCCGTGGCGGCTGATCGGGCCGGTGCTGGAGGGCGAGTCCCCGTCCCCCGAGGCGACGCTGCCCGCCGACTTCTTCCCGACGTGGGACGCCGCCACCGTCTACGACAAGGGCGACGAGGTGATGCTCGACGGCGGCGCCTACCGGGCCAGGTGGTGGACGCAGGGCGACAACCCCGCCTCGGGGCAGGTCAACCCAGGAACCTCTCCATGGGAGAAGCTGACGAGCGCTGAGATCACCAAGCTCCTCAAGGCTGAGGGCTGAGGATCACGCGCTGGCCGACTGCGTCAGCCGCGTGCACTCCGGGCACGTCGTGCCGTAGTTCCTGAACCTGTCGGCCAGCGCCGAGGGGCTCATGGGGGCGCCGAAGTAGTAGCCCTGCACGTAGGACACACCGACGTCGACGAGCGCGCGCAGCTGCGCCTCCTCCGCGACGCCCTCGACGACCATCCGGATCCCGAGGCCGTCGCACAGGGTGGACAGGGCGGCGAGCACCAGCCGCGACTTCTCGTCGCTCATGTCATGCACCAGCGAGCGGTCGACCTTCAGCACGCTCAGCGGGTAGTCGACGACCGACTGCAGCGTGCTCTGCGCCACGCCGAAGTCGTCGAGAGCGATCTGCAGGCGGTTGCTGTGGTTCAGCTCCTCGAGCTCCTCGAACGTCGATTCGAGCGCCCGGTGCAGCGACGTCTCGCTCAGCTCCAGCGTCACGGTGACGTCCGTCGCGTCCAGGAAGTGGCCGAGCGCGGTGCGGAAGGTCGCATCCGTGATCTGCTCGACGTCGACGTTGAAATGCAGGTCCAGCGGGAAGCGACCGGCCGCGCCGAACTCCTCCAGGTCGGCGAGCGCCCGGGAGAGCACCGCGGTGCTCAGGTCGGTCACGAGGCCGAGCCGACGGGCCTCGTGCACGACGATGTCGGCGGGGATCGCGCCCAGCTTCGGGTGCGTGACCCGCACGAGGGCCTCGATCGCCACCACCTGCTCGACGCGGGTGTCGATGATCGGCTGGTAGGCCAGGTCGATGCCGCCCGACGTGATCGCCTGGGTGATCGCGTTCAGCAGCTCGTCAATGTCGTGGACCTGGAATCCGGGGCAGGCGGCGTCGCGCGGTGCCGCCGGCGCCAGGTTGCCGCGCGACTCGTACATGCGCGCGTCGGCGAACTGCAGGAGCTCCGCGACGTCCGGCGACCTCGACTCGGTGAAGGCGAGCCCGAAGGACGCGTTGACAAGCACGATCGCATCCTCGGCCAGAACCGGGGTGCTGACGACGGTGGCGATGTTCTCTGCGGTGCGCTGGGCGGCCTGGGCATCGTGCAGCCCGACGAGGAGGACGACGAACTCGTCGCCGCCGACCCGGGAGGCGATGTCGTCGGGAGCCAGCACCAGCTGGAGGCGCTCGGCGACGGTCTGCAGGACGAGGTTGCCGACACCGTGGCCGTGCGAGTCGTTGATGGCCTTGAACCCGTCGAGATCGAGATACATGATCGCGATGCCGGAGCCGTCGAGGTGCTCCAGGGACGTCACCGACTCGGTGAACCCGCGGTAGTTGAGCAGACCGGTCAGGGGATCGCGGGTGGCCGCGTGATGCAGCTTCGCGCGCTCCGTGCCCGCATCGGACGTGGACTGCGCGATGTTGGCGAACGCTTCGACGAGCTCGCGGTCCTCGGCCCTCAGCGGGGGCTGGATATGGGTGCGGTGCGCCTGGAGGAACCCTCCAGGCAGGGGCACGGCGATGGGCGCCTCCGGGTCGGTCGTCAGCGTGATGACCCGGTGCGGCAGCGCCTCCTCCAGGAACTCCGCGGCCTGCTCTGCGACGGGGATCTCACTCGGCCAGGGCAGGGCCTTCGCCGCCCTCACGAGCCCACGGAGCCGCGACTCCACCCTGGTGTACTCGAAGTAGGTGCCGAACGTCAGAGCGATGAGGCCGACGAGCAGCGAGCCCAGCAGCTTCGCCTGCACGCCGCTGGTCATGGGCGCGGCGGTTCCGACCACCCATGCGATGCCGTGACCGCCCAGCGTCGCCGCGGTCACGAGCAGCCACATCGTCAGCGCCCGCGACCAGGTGATGGCCCGGGCAGCGCTGAGCAGGGGGGTCCCGGCCACGACCCCCAGACGCAGCGACGAGATCACGAGCCGCGTGAGGAAGAATGCCGCCGTCGGCACGGTAGAGAGGATGATCAGCGGCGCGGCCTGGGCCTCGAGGATGGTCCAGCAGGAGGCCATCACGACGCCGCCCAGCACCATGTTCGCCGTCACCTCGAGCGCCCGGGCGGGGCTGCGCAGTCGCACGAGGGTGCCGAGCGCCGACCCGAAGAACCACAAGGTGATGACCGCACCCAGGTTGGTGGGCGAGGCGTTGATCAGGAAGATCGCCGGGGTGGCGGTCAGGGCCAGCAGCTGGTCGCGGTTGGAGGCGTGCATGACGACCGCGTTGGCGATGGCCGTCGCGATGATCAGAATCACGGCCCAGACCGGCTGCGCGAAGGGAGAGAAGGCCAGCGTGCACCAGGTCAGGCAGGCCGCGACGACGGCGGCGCTGAACACCAGCGACAGCACCCGCGCCAGCGTCTGCCGGGACCCGGACGCGGGGCTCTCCAGCGGTGACGTTTCGGGGGTTCCCGGAGGCATGCCTGTGAGCCTAGCCGCCCTGCAGCGTGGCCGCCCATCGGGACCGGGTCGACCCCGTTGGGGCGGTTCACACGCCGGCGGTTAGGCTCGCCCGGTGACTCTGCTCGACGCCTGGTTCCCCGCCGACATGGGCTGGCAGACGCTCCTGTTCGTCCTGGCGGTCGCATTCGCGGCCGGCTGGGTCGACGCGGTCGTCGGCGGCGGGGGGCTGCTGCAGCTGCCCGCCCTGCTGCTCGTGCCCGGCCTGGCCCCGGTACAGGCGCTCGCGACGAACAAGCTGGCGTCCATCTTCGGCACCGCCACCTCGAGCCTCACGTACTACCGCAGGGTCGGCCCCGACCTGCGCACCGCGCTGCCGATGGCAGGGCTGGCGATGCTGGCGAGCGTGGGCGGCGCGGCCGTCGCATCGTCACTTCCGGCGGAGGTGTTCAAGCCGATCATCGTGGTGGTGCTCATCGCCGTCGCGACGTTCGTCGCCGTCCGGCCCCACCTCGGCGCGGCCACCGCGCTGCGCTTCCGTGGGGCGCGGCACCTCCTCGCGGCCTGCGGGTTGGGCGTGGCGATCGGCTTCTACGACGGCGTGCTGGGCCCCGGAACCGGCACCTTCCTGGTCATCTCGCTGGTCAGCATCATCGGCTACAACTTCGTTGCTGCCAGCGCGACGGCGAAGATCGTCAACTTCGCCACGAACCTCGGCGCCCTGCTCCTGTTCATCCCGACCGGGGCCGTCGTCTGGGGGCTCGGCCTGCTGCTGGCCGTCGCGAACATGTCCGGCAGCTACCTCGGGTCGCGCACGGCCATCGCCAAGGGGGCGGGCTTCGTCCGCACCGTGTTCCTGGTGGTCGTCGCCGCGCTGATCGTCAAGCTCGGCTGGGACGTGTGGGTCGAAACGGGATCCCGGATCGTCGGGTCGTAGCCCGTCGGGTGCCCATGGTCGCTCAGTGCACCCGGCTCTGATCCGCGTCCGCTGAACCCTCGACCGTGGGGACGGGGCGCAGCCCGCTCAGCCAGACGAAGGTCGCGCGGACGTGCTGCATCGCCAGGAACCGCGCGGTCTCGGGGTCACGGGCGGCGATGGCCTGGGCCAGCTCGCGGTGGGCCGCGTCGCTGACAGCCTTCATCTCGTGGCCGTGGCTCCCCTCGTCGAAGATCCGGTAGTCGCGTCCACGCCGCCGCACGATGTTCAAGAGTTGCGCGATCATCTCGTCCTTCGCCCCGCTGATGATCAGCTGGTGGAAGTCGGCATCGAGCTGCTGCGCGAGGTCCGACGGCTCGGTGCGCGCCAGCTCGTCGGCCAACTGGATCAGCCGGTCGCACTCCGCATCGGTCAGCCGCGCGGCCGCCAGCGCGGCGACGTGCCCCTCGAGGACCTCCCGCAGGGGCAGAAGCTCCAGGAACCTGTTGAGGGGGAGGAGGGGGAAGACCATCTCGAGTCCCGACATGATGCTCTGCGCGCTCATGTCCGAGACTGTGGCGCTGCTGCCGCCGGACGTGGTCAGGGCCCCGGCGACCGCGAGCATCTTCTGCGCCTCGCGCAGCGAACTGCGCGACACCCCGAACCGCTCGCAGAGCTCGGCCTCGCTCGGGAGTCTGTCCCCGGAGCCGATCTCCCCTGAGGCGATCATCCGGGCAAGCCCCAGGCGTGCGGTCTCGACGGCGCTCATAGTTTCCTCCATGCCCTATTGCCCCAGTGTCGACCATACGGGCAAACCGAACGATTGTCAGACAATTATGTAACGGTTTGGTCAAAACCCTTCCACGTTGAACGCTCTGGGGTCTAGGAATTGTCGGACAAGGAGGTTCAACTCATGGCATATCCCTCGGTGCTCGATCCGGAGCTGCGCTGGACGCTGGACCCGTGCGTCAAGCACCTGAACCACGGCTCCTTCGGCGCGGTGCCGGTTGCCGTGCAGGAGGAGCAGAACCGCCTGCGCTCCATCGCGGAATGGAACCCCGTGCGGTGGTTCGCGAGCATGCCCCCCCGGGTGGCGGCTGCGCGGGAGGAGCTGGCCGACCTGCTGCACGTCGAGCGAGGGCACCTGGCCCTCGTGCAGAACGCCTCCGCAGGCGCCTCGGTCGTCTACCAGTCGTTGATGACGTCCGGCCCGGTCGACGTGCTGCTGACCGATCATGGCTATGGCGCCATCACCATGGGAGCCCAGCGGCTGGCCACCAGGACGGGCGGCACCGCGACCGAGGTCGCCGTCCCGCTGGACGCGTCAGCCGACGACGTGCTCGCCCGCATGACCACGGCGATGGATGAGCACCGGCCGCGCCTGCTGGTGATCGACCAAATCACCTCGGCGACGGCGAGGGAGTTCCCCGTCGACGAGATCTGCCGGGCCGCCCGCGAGCGCGGCGTCCTGACGCTTGTCGACGGCGCGCACGCCCCCGGAGTGCTGGCCGACCCGGTGTGCCGCGAGGCCGACTACTGGGTCGGGAACCTGCACAAGTTCGTCTGCGCGCCGCGCGGCGCAGCTCTCCTTGTCGCCCGGGGCGACGGACAGGAGCTCTTCCCGCTGATCGATTCGTGGGGAGCCCAGCTGCCCTTCCCGCAGCGGTTCGACCACACCGGGACGCTGGACCTGACCCCCTGGCTCGTCGCGCCGTTCGCCTGGCGACACCTCGACTCCACCGTCGGCTGGGCCGAGATCCGTCGCCGCTCCCGCGAGACCCTCGACGAGGGGATCCGGATCGTCTCCGCCGCCCTCGAGGGGCTCGTCGAGCGACCGGTGCCCGACGTCGGCCAGCCCGTGGGCCCGCTGCGGCTCCTCGCCCTGCCGGGGACGCTCGGGTCGACCCACGACGAGGCCGACGCCCTGCGCGTCCCGTTCGGCGACGCGACCGGCATCGCGATGGCCTTCACCGAGTTCGGAGGGAAGGGCTACCTCCGCCTGTCGGCGCACCTCTACAACGGGCTCGACGACTACCAGTACCTGGCCGCGGTGGGAATCCCCCTGCTTCACCGCTGGTCGCAGGAATCAACCAGGGGAAGCCACACGGCCTGACAACCAACCACACAAGGAGGATCCATGCGCACGAAGATCACGACCGCCGTCGCGGCGGTATCGGCTCTCGCTCTGGCGCTGACCGGCTGCGCCGGCGGCGGCGGAACGGACGGCGCGGACGGGGGTGAGGTGACCCTGCAGATGGTGGAGTCGCTCACCAACCCGACCCGCACCGAACTGCTCAAGACCATGCTGGCCGACTTCGAGGAGGCCAACCCCGGGATCAAGGTCCAGCTCGTGTCACCGCCGACCGAGCAGGCCGACCAGAAGATCCAGCAGATGCTCCAGTCCGGCTCAGGCGTTGACGTGCTGGAGGTGCGCGACCTCACCGTCGGCCCGTTCAGCAACAACGGCTGGCTCTACGACATGGCGGGCGACCTGGAGAGCTGGGACGGCTACGAGAACCTGACCGATCAGGCGAAGTCGTTCACCATCGACTCGGAGGGCAAGGGCTATTTCGTGCCCTACGGCTTCTACGGGCTGAGCCTCTTCTACCGCACCGACCTGGTGAAGGAGGCCGGCTTCGACGGCGCTCCCAAGACCTGGGACGAGCTCGTCGAGCAGGCAACGGCCATCCAGGACCCGGCTCAGAACCGCTACGGCTACGCCTTCCGCGGCGGAGCAAACTCCATCGGCCAGGTGATGAGCATCCTCGAGGCATACAACGCCGACAACCTCGACGCGGAGAACGCGTACAAGGTCACCAGCGGCGACTCGATCTTCTCGACCCCCGAGTCCCAGACCGCGATCGACAAGTACATCGAGCTGTTCACGACCGGTTCGCCGGAGTCGTCGGTCGCCTGGGGCTACGCGGAGATGGTGCAGGCGTTCACCAACGGCTCCACCGCGTTCCTCCTGCAGGACCCCGAGGTCATCGGCGTCGTCAACGACTCGTCGCTGACCGAGGACCAGTGGAGCGTCGCCCCGAACCTCGTCGGCCCGACGGGCAAGGCCGCCTGGCCCATGGCAACCGCGGGCTGGGGCGTCGCGGAGGCCTCCGAGCACAAGGAGGAGGCGGTGAAGCTGGTCGAGTGGCTCTCCGGAGACGCGTCCACCACGTTCGCCAAGGAGAACTCGCTGGTCCCCATCCTCGCCGAGGCCGCGGACGACGAGTTCTTCAAGACCGGTCCCTGGGCCGCCTACGTCGAGATGACGTCCGCCCCCGACACCTACCTGTCGGTGGTCGAGCCCCGCGGCTCCTCCTGGTGGACCGAGTGGAGCCAGCGCTCCGAGTCCGACCTGCAGCAGGTCCTCCTCGGGAAGATGTCGACGGCCGACCTGCTGAGCGGCTGGGACCAGTACTGGACCGAAAAGTGGGAGGCCTGAGCCTTGTCATCGCTGAGCGGTGAGACCGCAGGCGGGGTGGGTGCCCGACGCACCCGCCCCGCCGGGCGGCGGCGCGAGTTCAACGGGCGCACGGCGCTGACGATGCTGGCCTTCCTGGCCCCGGCCTTCGTCTTCGTCCTGGTGTTCACCTACTACCCCCTGCTCGTGGGCGGCCAGATGGCCTTCCGGCAGTGGTCCCTGTGGGATCTGACCAGCACCCCCTTCATCGGGTGGGGCAACTTCCAGACCCTCATGGCAGATCCGGCCTTCACACGGGTGATGTGGAACTCGGTCATCTGGGTCGTCGGGTCGTTGGTGCCGCAGTTCATCATCGGGTTCCTCATCGCTCTGGCCCTGCGGAAGAAGTTCCGCTTCCGCGGGCTCTACCAGGCCGTCGTCTTCTACCCCTGGGCCGTGTCCGGGTTCCTGATCGGCATCCTTTTCCGTTGGATGTTCAACTCCGAGTTCGGCGTTGTCAACGACCTGTTGATGCGGTTCGGGATCGTCGAGGCGCCCGTCCCGTGGCTGGCGGACCCCGACCTCGCGCTGGTCGCTGTCATCGTCGCGAACGTCTGGTACGGCGTCACGTTCTTCTCGATCATGATCCTCGCCGCCCTCCAGTCCGTGCCCGACGAGCTGTACGAGGCGGCCGCGCTCGACGGTGCCGGCCGTGCCCGGATGCTGTTCCAGATCACCATCCCGACCATCCGGACGACCCTCGTGCTGACGGTCCTGCTGCGCGTGATCTGGATCTTCAACTTCCCGGACATCATCTACGCCATGACCGGCGGCGGACCCGCCGACCAGACGCAGATCGCCACGACCTGGATGATCAAGTTCACCCAGCAGGGCGAGTACGGCCTGGCGTCCGCGCTCGGGTTCATCACCATGGGAGTCCTCGTCGTGTTCACGGGCCTGTACCTCGCGCTGCTCACGAGGGAGAAGAAGTCATGATCAACAGGGACCCCAAATGGTTGACCGGCCTGCGGATCCTCGGGCTCGGCGTGTGGATGATCATCACGCTGTTCCCGCTCTACTGGATCCTCCTGACGTCGCTCAAGCCCGCGAACCAGATCGCCGAGTACCCGGTCCGGTACTGGCCGCGCGAGTTTTCGCTGGAGAACTACGCCAGCCTCTTCAACAAGTCGCAGTTCGGCAGCTACCTGCTCAACAGCATCGTCGTCTCGGCTGCGGCCGGCGTCGTCGGCACCGCGATCGCGCTGCTGAGTGCCTACGTGCTCTCGCGCTTCACGTTCCGCGGGAAGGGCGCGGTCATGCTGGCGTTCCTCGTCACGCAGATGATCCCGGCCTTCATCGCGCTGGGCCCCCTGTACCAGATGTTCACCAACCTCGGCCTCGTCGACAGCCGGTTCGGGCTGGTGCTGATCTACATCGCGATGACCATCCCCTTCTCGTCGATCATGCTTCGCGGCTTCTTCGACAACGTGCCCGACTCCCTGGAGGAGGCGGCCATGGTCGACGGCTGCAGCCGGTTCGGGGCGCTGTGGCGGGTCATCGTCCCGGTGATGACGCCCGGCATCATCGCGACGTTCATCTTCAACTTCGTCAACTGCTGGAACGAGCTCTTCCTCGCCGTGACGCTGATCAACACCGACAGCCACAAGACGATCCCGACGGCGCTGAACGGCTTCATCTCGAGCTTCAACATCGAGTGGGGGCCGATGTCCGCGGCCGCTGTCCTGACCATCCTCCCGACGATGGTGCTGTTCGCCTTCGCGAGCCGGTGGATCGTCGCGGGCCTCACCCAGGGCGCGACCAAGGGCTGAGGCCGGGGCCGGCGCGGGCCGTCAGCCCGCGTCGACCGCCAGTTCGTAGCGCCGGACCAGGCTGCCGGGGACCGATCGCCAGACGAGGAGCGTCGCGGCGAGCATCACCGCGACGACGCCGAGCAGCACCGTCGGGATGCCCCACAGCGACGCAACCGCGCCGCCCAGCAGGGCGCCCAGCGGCATGGACCCGAACGCGACCATCCGGCCCGCGCCGGTCACCTTGCCGAGCAGGTCCGGGGGCACCATCCGCGGTCGCAGGGACGAGCTGACCACGTTGCCGATGACGCCGAGCGGCCCGACGAACAGCAGGAAGAGCGCGAGCCCCCAGATCGTCGGCCAGAGCAGGGGGATGAGGTTGAGCAGCGCGTTGCCGCCCCAGCACACCACCATCACCCGCATCTCGGGCCAGCGGGCCAGCAGCTTCCCCACGGCCAGGCTGCCCGCGATGGCGCCGACCGGCATCGCAACGATGACCAGCGACCACTGCGTCTGAGTGAGTCCGCCGACGGACCCCTCGCCGACCATCCACAGCAGGATGACGGCCGAGAAGGCGCTCGAGGCGAGGTTCCACATGCCCGACGAGATCGCGAGCGGCCGCAGCACGGGGTGCCGGAACGTGACGGTGATGCCCTCGATCAGCTCCCGACGCAGGTCGGGTGCGACGTCGGACCGGGACTCGGCGACGAACCGGCCGCGCAGGCAGGTCAGCAGGACGAGGACGGCCACGCCCACCAGCACGCCCGGCACGCCGATGGCCCACGTTGCGCCGAGGCTGACCAGCAGGCCGGCGAGCGGGGGTCCCGCGAAGGTGTTCGTCGCGGCCTCGACGGCGAACAGCCGGGAGTTGGCCGCCTGGAGTGCGGTCGGTTCGCGCCCGACGAGGGCCGGGACCTGGGCCGCCGCCGACAGGTCCGTGAATACCTCGGTGAATCCGTAGGCCAGCGCCAGCCCGATCAGCCACCAGACCGTCAGCGACCCCGTCGCCGCGACGACCCCGACCAGGCCGAGCAGGCCGGCGCGCAGCCCGAGCGCGACCATCATCGTCACCCGTCGGTCCCAGCGGTCGACGAAGACCCCGGCCAGCGGGGCGCCGACGAGCCAGGGGAGCCAGACTGCGGCCGTCAGCAGCCCGACGATCAGCGGGTCGCGGGTCAGGGTGATGGCCAGCAGCGGCACCGCCGTCTGCGCGACCCCGTCCGCGAGGTTCGCCAGGCCGACGGCGCCCAGGTGGGCGCGGAAGGGGGCGTCGAGCCGGGCGGGCGTCGTGGCGGATGAGGCTGTCGTCGTCATGTCGATCCCCTAGACTTGGTCACAGAAGAAACTATGCAAAGCTTTCTATGCAAAGGGAATTCTGCACTATGTCCGAGGTCAATAGCCCCCGCCGATTCGTCGACTCCGACACGCTCAAGGCGTTCTCGCACCCGCTCCGGATGCGGATGTACGACTACCTGAAGGACCACGGGTCGGCGACCGCGTCGATGCTGGCGCGCGCGCTGGGGGAGAGTTCCGGGCAGACGAGCTACCACCTGAGACAGCTGGAGCGGCACGGGCTGGTGTCAGAGGACACGGAGCGCGGCAGCGCGCGCGAGCGCTGGTGGCGGCCGGAGGGCTTCTCGTACGGCCTCGAGAGCGTCGTCGACGACGAGTCGAAGCTGGCCGCCGCCGTGACGCTGCAGCACTGGTCTCGTCGGGCCGCAGAGCTCCAGGTGGCCTGGGCGGACGCCGTCGACGGCGAGGACGAGGCCTGGTCGGAGGCAGCGATCAACGCGGAGGCGTCGCTCTCGCTCACCGCCGACGAGCTGGCGGCGCTGACGGAGCGCCTGCAGGCTGCCCTCGACGCGGCCGTCGAGGAGGTGGCCGCCACCCGCGACAAGGAGGCTCCAGGGCAGCGCCGCGTGAAGGTGTTCATCCACGCGTTCCCGCTCGTGGCCGAGGATCAGCCGAGCGTCGTCAGCAGGTAGGAGACGATGTCGCCTGAGCTGGTCGAAGGGGCGAACGGGGCTGACGCCTCGCTCCGCTCGGCGCCCCTCGACGAGCTCGGGGAGCCGGGATGGCTCGGGGGAGCTGCGATGGCTCGGGGGAGCTGCGATGGCTCGGGGGAGCTGGGAGGGCTCGGGGGAGCTGCGATGGCTCGGGGGAGCTGGGAGAGCTCGGGGGAGTTGGGAGGGCTCGGGGAGCGGGAGGGCTCGGGGAGCGGGAGGGCGAGGGCCCGCTTCTGATGGCCGGGAGTCGGCCACTAGGCTTTGTTGCGTTTGACTACGACGCGCAGCGAAGCGGCGCGCATCCCGAAGGACCCCGATGCTGCCCTACCTGATCGCCGCGAGCCCGGCACTGCTGTTCGGCACGTTCTCGCTGATCCTCGGGCGCTGGCAGGGCGACGACAGGCAGAAGGTCTTCGGTATCTTCGCGGGCGCCTTCCTCACAGCCCTTGTCGCCACGCCCTTCCTGGCGGCGCAGTGGTCGCCGCGGATCGTGATCATCTCATTCATCTCCGGCGTCAGCGCGTTCATCGGCATCCGGGACCAGACCCGCTGCCTGCGGGTGCTCGGCGTCTCGCGGACGATGCCGATCTCCACCGGCCTGCAGCTCGTCGCGGCCTCGCTCGCCGGCGTCGTCCTGATGGGCGAGTGGCGCGGTGCCGGGGCGATGCCCGTCGGCCTCGTCGCCATCGCGATGCTCGTGGCGGGCGTCTGGCTGACGTCGCGACGCGAGAGGGGCGCCGAGGGCGACCAGCTCGACTGGCGGCTCGGCGCACGCCTGCTCGCCACCTCCACGGTGGGTCTGGTCGGCTTCCTGGTGATCGTGCAGTACTTCGGCATCAGCGGCCGCGACGCGATGCTGCCGCAGGCGGTCGGCTACGGACTTGCCGCTCTGGTCCTGACGAGCCCCCGGATCATGCGCGCCGGCGACGGCCGCGACACCCGCTGGAGCCGCGCCACCGTCCCGTTCATGGTCGCCGGCGTGCTGTGGGCCATCGCGATCCTCGTGCTGATGATCACCAGCTCCATGGTCGGCGTCGCCACCGGGTTCACGCTCGCGCAGCTCGGCGTCATCCTGTCCACGCTCGGCGGCATCTGGTGGCTGGGGGAGCACCGCACCCGCAGGGAGCTCATCTGGACGCTGGCGGGCCTCGCGCTCGTGGTGGCTGGGGCGTTCGTCGTCGGCTACGCCAAGTCGCTGGACGTCTGAGGGTCAGCCCGCCGGGGCGACCGCCCGCTCCCGTTCGAGCACGAGGCTGATCCTGAGGGCCAGGTGAGGGGCGAGATCGCGGCCCGCCGCTCGCGCCGCGCGGGTCACGGCCAGCACCGCCGCCCTCGCCTCGTCTCCGCGCCCGGCGAGCGCGAGCCCGTCGATCTCCCGCACCGCGACCTCGTCGTCCCTGGGTGCCGCGAGTCGGCCGCGGCCCGCGGCCCACAGCGCGAGGCCAGCGTCACCGCGGTGGATGGCACGGTCGGCCAGCGTGCATGACGCGTCGACGATCATCGCGACCATGTCGGCACGGAGCGTCTCGGCCCACGGCCACTGGAAGGCTGCGGTGCCCAGCGGCTGGCCGCGCACGAGCCGCAGCGCCGACCTGAGGGCCGCGTCAGGCGACCCCTGGACGCCCGCGCCGAGCAGTGCCTGGAATCGCTCCCAGTCGGAGCTGACCCGCGGGTCGAGCGAGATGTGACCCGAGTACGCGTCGGGCAGGTAGGGCGTGCCGTCCGGGTCGGTGCCCAGCCACGTCCTCAGCCGGCTCATGTTGGAGCGTCGCGTCCCCTCGGCGACAAGCAGGTCCGACGCCATGGTCGACGCGCGGGAGCCGGGATGGGCGAGCAGCCAGGCGGCGTACTCGATGCAGGAGGTGCGGGCGCGGCTCGGGAGAGGACCGGTCGCGTCGACGAGGTCGACGTCGCCGAGCAGCAGCACCTGCGGGTGCCCAGGGGAGGTGGGCTGACCGGTCATGGCGGGCTCCTCGCTCGGGTCGATGGGCTGGGTTCCGGGGTCGCCCCACCAGGGGGCGGGGAGTGTTCGGGGGGAGCCCGTGGCCTCGAACAGGTCGATCAGAGCCCGTCTGGCCGGCCCGCTGACGAGCTGGGGGGTGAACTCCAGGTCTCCCCAGCGGGCGAGGTCGGATCCCGCCTCGACGGTGGTCGACGGCCCGTGGGGCAGCGGTGGATCGCCGGTCAACAGCACGTGCACGCCCACCTCTCCCAGCGCCAGCGCGTCGGCGACGGCGTCGGGCTGGGTTCCTGTGAGAGGGCGCTCGAAGACGAACACCACCGGCGCCCATGCCTGACCGGTGTCCGGATCCGACGACACCTCGCCCAGCGTCCGCGAGCGCAGGGCCAGTCGGCGCTCGGAGCAGAGTCGGGACAACCGGGTGATCGCGTCGTAGGGTGAGGCCACCGCCTCGATGCGGGGATCGTCGAGGGCCTCTGCCCACGCGGTGTCACCCGCCACAATCAGCTGCACCTCGTCCGACCAGGGTGCGCACGACAGGCCCGTCACCAGCGCCGCCAGCAGGGCCTCGGCCTGCGGACCGGTCAGCCGGGTCGCGCGCTCGACCGCGAGGTCGAGGAGCACCTGCGCGTCGTCATCGTCCCAGCCGAGGACGACGGTGGTGGGCGTGATCCCCCGCATCGGCCCCGGCTCATGCTGTTCGGCCCGCTGCGACAGGGCCGTCCAGAACCGGGCCACCTGGTCCGGGATCGGCACGAGCCGACGCCCGACCGCACGGCCGAGCAGCTGCGCGCGCCGACGGGTGGCGAGGCCGCCGAGCACCGCGGCCGCCAGCGCCGCGCCGATCGCGGCCACCTGCCCGGCCGAGGGCATCGCTGCGGTGTCCGCCCCCGGTCCGGTCGGGAGGGACGTCTCCGCGGTGGCTGATGACACGGGAACCTCGTCTGCGGCATTGCGCGTCTCGACAGGTGCGACGCTCAGGGTCCCGGTATCAGCCGGGTCGGCGACCGCCCGGACTGAGTCATGAGGCTCCTGTGTCGGAGCCGGTGGCTCTGCGCCGACCGGCGCCTCCTCCGCAGCCGCATCGGTGGGTTCCTCGACCACCTCGGGGAGGCGCAGCACCCAGCCGACCTGGATCTCGTCCGGGTCCGCGACCAGCTCCCGGTTCGCCTCGTGGATCTCCGGCCACCGGAGCGGGTCGCCGAGGGCCTGCTCCGCGATCCCCCAGAGGGTGTCGCCGCGCTGCACCACCACTCTGGTCTCGGCGCTGCCGGCGGCCCTGGCCGCGCCGGGTCGCTCGGGCAGGCGGAGCCGGGTCCCCGGCTTGAGCCGTGCAGTCGCGTCGAGTCCCGGATTGGCCTCCACGATCTCCCGCCAGCGGTCCCCGGAGCCGAGCTGCTGCTCGGCGATGTCCCACAGCTCCTCCCCGGCCCCGACGACATGGGTGCTGCTCTCGTCCAGCGACTCGGCCGGGTCCGACTTCTCGGCGGCCGGATCCCTCGTCCCTGGAGCGGGGGGTGTCGCCGGCCCAGGATCCGCCGAGGCCGCAACCACGGGCGAGGCGGCGGCCGCGACGAGCAAGGCCGCCACGGTCGGCCGCAGCCAGCCAGTGCCCGGCAACGTGACAGCGAGCCTTCGCCGACTCAGCAGCGAGGCCGCCTCCAGCACGACCGCGACGGTGAGGTATGCCCACGCAGCCCAGCCCAGCAGTCCGAGCAGCGCCACGAGCAGCTCGGCGTCCGGGGGCCCCGAGACAGCCCGAGGCCAGTCGACCGCGAGCAGCGGGCGCGGGTCGGCGAAGCGTGCCAGGAACCAGGGCACGCCGACGAGCACCGCTGCCAGGGCGGCGAGGGACGCGAGGGCTCGCACGGCCGTGCGGACGGGGGCGGGCACGGTCAGCCGGGCAGGTTGTCGGTGACGTAGGCGGTGATGACCGTGACGATCAGCAGGGCGATGCCGGCGGCGCCGGCCAGCAGGATCGCGTTCTCGGTGCTCTGGCTGAGGCCGCGCTCGTCGGGCGGCGGCGACGGCCTCGTGACCTGGATCAGAGCGCCGATGAGTGCGTGGATGGTTGGCATGGTCGTGTCCCCTCGATGTGGTTGGTCAGGTGGTCAGGAGGTTCATGAGGGCGGGCGCCAGGAGTGCGACGCCGAGCAGCAGTGCGGGCAGCGACATCCAGAGCGACATGGACTCGCTCGTCTCCTGCGCCTCGACCTTCTGGCGGGCGAGGTGGGCGTCGCGGAGCTCGCGCACACGTGCGCGCAGTACGTCGGCGAGGCCGGTGCCCTGTTCCTCGAGCTGCATGATGTCTGCGAAGTCGGTGAGCTCGGGCATGTCCCACTCGACGGCCACGCGGCGAAGCTCGCCCCAGGGCTGGGTCTGCTCGAGTCGGGCCCGCTCGAGGCCGGCGCTGATGCGCCTAAACAGTGGGCTGTCCGATACGGCGGCCGCGTTGGCGGCCGACTGGGCCGCCGAGGCGTTGGCGAGCCGCTCGAGCACGACGAGGTCGAAGAACGTGTGGACGGCGTCCGTCGCGGCCCGTCGCTCGCGGTGCGCGCCGCCGCGCAGCCGTACGTCGGCGACGAAGAACCCGACGAGGCCGCACAGCAGCGACAGGACCAGAGGCAGGACGCCGGGCGATCGGCCGAAGGCGAGCTGGACCCCCGCCCACAGCCCGGGGAGCAGGATGCCGGCGGCGGTCCACACCAGCTTCTCGGCGAAGAAGTCCCCGACGCTGCGGCCCTGGAGGTTCAGCAGCCGCAGCTGGCCGGCGGACACCGGGATCCGCAGGCCGCGCCGCACCGACTCGGCGAGCCCCTCGAGGCCGCCCGCACCCTCGGCGACGACCGACACGGCAGGGGGAGGATCGAGCAGGGCGAGCGCGTCGCCCAGCGCGACGGTGCGGCGCAGCGAGCCTCGCAGCACTAGGTAGACGCCCAGCCCGACCGACATCCCGGCGGCGACGATCAGGAGGCTCATGGCTGGCTCCTCAGGAACCGCGGGGCCGGGGGCGGCACCGTCTTGCGGCGGAGCATGACCAGGCAGCAGAGGTAGGTGGCGGCGAGCGCCGCCGCGAGGAGGCTGCCCATGGGCGTCGTGTACGGGGCGAAGAACTGTGGGCTCATGAGCACCGCCATCGCGAGCACGACGAGGGTGATGACCGTGACCTGGCGGACGACGGCGCGGGGCTTGGCACGCTCGGCAGCGACCTCCCGCAGCGCCCGCAGGCGGTCCTGCAACGAGTCCGTCAGCGCCCCGAGGGTCACCCGCGCGCCGCCCCCGCCCCTGGCAGCGGCCACCGAGAGGGCCGCCAGGACCGCGTCGGCGTCGGCCAGGTTCAGCTCGTCGGCCATCGCGAACAGCGCATCGCGCATGGTCCACCGCTGGTCGAGGCGTGCGACGAGCCGGGCGACGGGTTCCTTCAGGACGTCCGGGGCCTGGGCGCGGGTCGCGACGATCGCGTCGCGCACGGACTTGCCCGACGTGAGTGAGGTGCTGACGAGCCGGACCCAACGGTCGAGCCCCGCCAGGACGTCGATCTCCGGCTGGGCGGGCTGCGTGAGGAGGCCGGGCACGACGATCAGGACGGCGGGCAGCAGCACCGCGGCCAGCGGCCAGCCGCTCACCGCGGCGGCCAGCGGCCCGAGCGCCAACGCCACCACAATCCAGGCCCGGCGGCCGCGGGACATGGTTCTCCACCGTTCCAGCCCGGTTACCCACAGGCCTGTGGATGGACGTGTGGACAACTCGCGCTCGCGGCGGCGCAGCCCCGCGATGATCAGCACGATCCCGAGGCAGAGCGCGGCGCCCGCCGCCGCCGCGACGCTCACCCCCATGATCCGGCCCTCATGAACGGCGCGAGCTCGGCGGACATCGCCGCCTCGGGTGCGAACACCTCGGAGGACGTCTCGGTGGCCTTCCGGTAGACGAGGTGCGTCGACGGTCTGCCTGACTCGATTGCCCCGGTGAGCTGGCGCACCTCGGAGACGAACCGTGACCTCACGCCTCCCCGCCAGGCCTCGTCGCGCAGGGTGACGTGGACGATGAAGTCGATGTGGTGGGCGATCTGGCGCATGGCGTCGTCGATGCTGAGCACCCGGCCCTGGGCCACGCGGGAGGCGAGCCGGTCGATGGTGGAGGAGGCCGAGTGCGAGTGGGTCGTGGACAGGGTCCCAGCTCCCACCTGTACATGGTGGTTATACCCATGGACAGCTGCCTGCACCAGCCGAGTCTGCGCGTCGGCTTCATCCACCCGCTAGCGTACGTCCATGGCCTTAGTCGTCGCACCGCAGCCAAGCGCCAACCAGGTTAAGAAGGCCGGCAGCCGCCTACGCAAGCACGCCCGCGGTGATCGGACGCTTACGGACGAAGAGCTCGGAGACGTCCTTGACTGCATCACGCGATGGCGAGCAAGCTTCAGCCAGCCTCTCGTCAGCGCCAACAACTCCCTCCGTTGGGCGGTGCGCAGCCTCGAGATCGACGCCCAGGTGACGCAACGGCTGAAGCGCATGAGCACGATTCTTGAGAAGGTCACCGAGCGTGAAACCACATGCTCCGTGGACAGGATGCGCGACATCGGAGGCTGCCGTGTCGTCGTGAGCTCCCTGGACGACGTCTACAACGTGGCGAAGTGGCTCCGGCGGCGCCGACCAATACTGGAGGAGATCGACTACATCACCACCCCCCGAGCTTCCGGTTACCGTGCTCTGCACGTCGTGGCCGAGTATGGACGAACCCCGAAGCCCATCGAGGTACAGATTCGAACTCAACCTATGCACCGCTGGGCGCTACTGGTTGAGGAACAGTCAAGCATCCAAGGGGTGAACTACAAGCAGGATGGCGAAGGCGCGTTCCAGCGTTCCATGCGGGGGATCTCGCACCTGGTGTCGAAGCACGAGAGCGGCGAAGAGCTTCCTCAGCTTGTCACCGAGGCCCTTCGCGATCTACAGTTGATCGACTACACCCTTAATAAGGAGGTGGACACACGTGAGCAATGATGAGGTCAAGCACTTCCTGCTGATCTACGACCACCACGCGGGGCATCTCGTTGAGACGTTGGAGTTCGGCACGGACGCCGCGGCCGCCGTCGAGTCATACCAGCAGGTGGAGCGCAAGTTCCGCGACTCGGCTTGGATGGACATCGTTCTCGTCGGTTCAGACTCGCTGGACACGATCCGAATCACGCACGCGAACTACTTCACGGCCCCCTCCGCGGCTCTCGAAGATACGCTGAACAGGATCCTGGCTGCGGCTGCAGCGACTGACTGATCTTGACGCAAAGAAACCGCCCCCACTCCGAAGAGCGGGGGCGGTTCTCTGCGTCAGCAGGTCAGAGGATCTCGAGCGAGGTCAGCGCTTCGCGGAGCTTGGCGTCCGTGACTGCGGACAGGTCGGAGCCGACAACTCTCGGGGTCGCAGCAAGATACGCGTCACGGGTGAGGGTGGCGGACTCGTAGGCGTCGGCGATCCCGGCGAGCGCGACGAGCTGGCCCATCTGGGCGGAGGTGACGGGGCCTTTGCCCGCCGCAGCGGCGAGAGCGTTGACCCGCGCCGCAAGATCCACATCACTGGCTGCTGCGCGGAGCGTGTTACTGGTCGCCATCACTGCCCCCATCCGCAGCGGGCTCGACGAAGCGCCTGCGCGCCCATGAGACGACAGCCGTGACGCCGGCGACGATGGAGGCCTGAGCGATGCTCCACGTCCAGGTCTGCCAGGACGCGGCGAGGTCGGCCCATCCGGTGGCGGACTGGACCGCGCCGATCAGTGGCGCGAGGCCGGTTACGAGGACGGCGGCGATGAGGCCGTCGACGAGGGTCTGGCGGCCGCGTGCGGCCGCGATCTGAGTGGGGGTCATGAGTCTTCCTCCTGTGGTGGGTAGTTGTGCATCCGTGCCCGAAGGGCCTGCCAGAGGCGCAGATGCTCGGCGTCGGCACGTTTCCGGTCCTCGGCGTCGGCATCTGAGAGCCGGTCCAGGCCGTCCATGACTGCGCGGGTCGTCGCGAGCTGCCCGTCGGCCAGGCGGGAGAGTTCCTTGTCGTGGCGGTGGGAGTTGTCGCGGACCTCGGCGAGGTCTTTGCGGACCTGACCGAGACCGTCGCGCATCTCGTCGCGGATGACGTCGAGGTCGGCGCGCAGGTTCGTGCCGTGTGAGTTCTGGACCTGCTCACGAATCTGGTTCTGCTCGAGCCGCATGGCGCGGACCTCGGTGAGGACCTTGGTGAGTGACCCGACAGCGGTGATGACGGCAGCGACCGCGATCAGCAGCGGGCCGATGATCTCCCAGGAGGGGAGCCATCCGGGCATGAGGCCTCCTGGGTCAGCGCACCGCGCGGAACGCCAGGCTGGTGCCGGCGGCCTTGCCCTCGAGCCAGGCCAGGGTGGCGGTGCCCAGGTAGCCGTCAGCGGCCGATCCCTTGTAGCCCTGCGCCCGCTGGGCCTTGGCGACCGCCGCGCGGGTGACACGGCCGTAGCGGCCGTGCTCGTGCTTGTCGTAGGCCATGTAGTTGAGGCGTCTGAGGATGCGCTGGAGGCGGATGACGTCGTTGCTGCGGGGGCGGGGGCGCTGCTGATCGCGGGCGTTGGCGAGGATCCGGGTGAGGCTGGTGGCGTAGATCGGCTTGCCGGAGTAGACCCTGACGCCGTTGAGGTCTTCGGTCCAGCCGAGGAGCTCCGCGTTCCAAGCGCGCGAGAGTGCGTCGATGCCGATCTTGCCGACCTTGCCCTTGCCGCCGATGTCGGAGGACCAGCAGTAGCCGTCGCCGGCGGAGATGGCGATGTGCCAGTTGACGGTGCCGGTGCGCCAGAAGACAGGCACGCCGGCCGGGATCGAGGCGGCATTGGTCGTTTCGTGGCGATGCTCGGCGCCGAGCCATGCGAGGCGGGCGGTCAGGTAGTGGGCTGAGACCCCGAGGCAGCTGCGGACGAACATGAGGCAGAGGTTGTGCCAGCTGCGGCTGGGCTTGGTGGACTGGGCCTTGGCCCAGGCGATGGCGGCGGTGCCGGTGCGGGTCGCGGCGCTGCTCATTCGGTCGCCTCCTCGTCCTGCGCGATCTCCTCGTTGTCGGGGTAAGGATTGGTGCCGGGGTCGGCGGTGGGCTCAGACACGGTGGTCTCCTCTGTGGTGGGGGAATGGGTAGAGCCGCCCGCGGGGTGCGGACGGCTCGGAGGGTGGACGGTTAGCCGAGGAGGTACGAGCCGCCGAGGCGGAGCGTGTCGCCCACGGCGATGTTGGTGGTACCTGCAACGGCCGAGATGGAGATCAGCCCGCCGGATGCGATGTAGCCGGTGATGGCTCGGCCGGCCTGTCCGCCGGGTAGTGCCTGCGCGGGGCCCGACGTGGTCGGCGCCCAGGCGGTGCCGACCTGCACGCGGTAGATCGTGTTGCCGATGTCGCCGCTGGCCGGGACCGTGGTCGCGACGGTGGCCCGCAGGTCCAGGTCGAGATAGACGGTCATGCCGAGGCGGCGCCAGTACTGCGACGTGACGGTGACGCCGGTCAGCGACGTCACGACGCCGGAGGTGACCCAGCCCGTGTCCGTCAAGGCCCTTGTCTGCGCAGTCTGGTTCACCACGATGGTCAGGTCCGCGCCCTGCTTCATCAGCAGCACCTCGTCACCGACCAGGCACGGACCGGCAGCGTTGACCGTCACCTCACGGACGACAACCGAGTCATCCTGCTCGAGGACCACCGACACCGTGTCGGTGCCGACGCTCACGACCGCGCCCCACCACATGGTGGGCACCTCACTACGCAGGGCCGCGTTCTTGGAGAGCCGCGCGAGCTCGCGGAACGCGTTGGTCAGGTCGGCCATGGCAGCTCGCCTCCCGTGCTGGTGTGCTGGACGGAGTCCTCGACCACGGCGCCCGTGCCGAGAGTCACGTTCCGGTCGACGACCGTGGCGTTGATGCCGAGCGGCCCGTGGGTGATGAGGTCGCCGACCTGGACGGCGTCGACGGGGTGCTTGACCGTGATGGTGCGGGTCAGCTGCATCAGCTCATCGAGACGGCGCTGCGCAGCCGCCGCGGCCTTGGCCCGCGTGGTGGCGTCGCTGCTCTCCGTCAACAGTCGTGGGATGCCGCCACGATTCGCAGCACTCAGCGGGTGACTGTCCGGCAGGTCCGCTGAGCCGATGAACCCCTTCGTGGTGCCCCCGCGGGAGACGTAGAGCCGGACCCCGGTGGGCATCGCGAACAACTCCGAGCGATCCGACCATTGGGGCTTGAGCCGCAGCTCGTCGTCCGCGCCACCGTAGGTCGCCACCGGGATCCGCTTGTCCGGCGCCACATACGGCGCCACGACCAACCGGCCCGCCATGTCCGCCGTCAAGGGTAGGTAGGTGATGGCTGTCAGGAGATCGTTGACGACAGTGAGCCAGGTCGCTGTCGGTTCCCAGGTCATCGCCTTGGTGAGGGCTTCAGTCGAGTCTGTCGACTGCGTGGCGCCGCCGCCGCGGGCCCGGACTATCTCCGCGACCTTGGCCGTGACCAGCGTCCCCTTCGGCAGCGTCAGCCACGCGCCGATGGGCCAGTTCAGGAGCTCCACCTTGTCCGACAGCGAGATCGGTGCGCGGGTCACAGGCCCGTCGACGTCCCAGCCGGGCATCGACGGCAGCCACACTCCCATCGGGGTCTCGCCGTCGTCGCCGATGTGGGTGACGCGGAGCCGGTCGTTGAGCCAGTCGATGTCGACGCCCGGGTCGCGGGTCCATGTGATCGACCCGGAGCCGGGCACGGCCTGATCGGACTTCCAGGACAGCTGCCCCGATGCGAGGCGCGGGAGCTCACACTTCGTGTTGTCGAGCCTGTCGAGGAGGTCGACGCGCCAGGAGTCATGCATCGACGGCCTCCAGGGTCATGGACACGGTTGCCTCCCGGGTGGTGGACGAGTTCAGCGACGGCCCGGAGGTGACCGCTGCCCAGAACGCGTGGCCCTCAGGGTCCCTGCAGAAGACGTCGTCTCCGAGGAGGTGGTCGGGGATGAAGGTGTCGCGGTGGCCTTCGGCGAGGACGGCCGAGATCTGCAGGGAGAAGGGGCGGCCGTCGCCGTAGTGGGAGGTTGGCTTGGGCCGCCGGTAGTACTGCTCGAGCACGACCTCCTGGCCGTGGTCGGCCTGCAGGCCGAGGTTCCACTCGATTGCGACGTCACCGCCTGGACCTGCGATCCAGAGGAGGTGGGAGGTGGTGGTGACGTCGATGCTGTCGCCGATGGTCTCCGCGCCCATCGCCGACACCGCGACCGCCCGGTAGGTGACGCGCGTGTTCAGCGGGACCATCGTGTCGGTGGCGCCGCCGTCGGGTTCGAGGCCGTCGACCACGGTGGCCCAGGTGAGGCCAGAGTCGGTGGAGCGTTCGATCCTGTTGCTGGCGGTGTCTGCCGTCGGCGGGTCGGCGCCCATGTCGCCTGGGGTGTTCACGACGCCGAGGACGGCGAGCCCGGATGCTTCGACCCAGGCGGCTGTGAGGATCGGCGCGACGGGGTCGATGTAGTCGACGGTCAGCGCGATGCTTGCGACGCCGGACGTGAGGCCGGTGCCTGAGGTCGCCTCCACCTCGGCGGTGTAGCTGCCGCCGTCGGCCAGGCGGGTCGTGAAGGTGATCGTGTCGGTGGCGCCGGAGGTGGTGACCTCCTCGAGGATCTCGCCCGCCTCGTCTCGGAGGCGGCGGGTGCGGCGGATCATCGCCGCGTCCTGGGCGTCGTCCCAGCCGATGGTGAGGACGAGGCGGTTGGACGCGAGAGTTGCCCCGTCGACGGGGTCGAGGATTGTGACCGCCGGCGGCGAGGCGACAAGCAGCGACGCGACCCCGGACCAGGGGGAGTAGTCGGCGTGCGATCCGCGGGTGCGGGCCTGCCACTCCAGCGCCCCCGCGGCGAGCGGTTCGAGGGTGTCGAAGTAGTCCGAGACGCCCGTCTGCTGGGTGGTCCACGCTGCGCCGTCGACCCGGTAGCGGACCTCGGCGGCCTCCTGGTCGCTGCCGTCGATGGGATTGTGGCGCCAACTGAACCGCGTGCGGTCCTGATCGGAAATCGTTGAGAGGGGCGTCAGGAGGGTGGGTGCGGACGGCGCGGACAGGAGCTGGAGGACGTTCCCGCCACCGCTGTAGACGGACAGGGTCGACGGGCTGGTGACGTAGACCCTGGTCTCGAACTTCCACAGCCGGCTGGCGTCGAGTCCGGTGATGGTGCGGCTGGTCGTCGACGCAGACAGACCGGTGTGCCCAGTGATGGCCGCGTAGCTGCTCCAGGTGGTGCCGCCATCGGTGGAGGATGCGGCGCGGACGTCGAGGCCGACGGCGAAGCGGGCGTTATTGGTCCAGCTGACGATGACGTTCGAGGTGCCGGAGCGCTTCGCAGCTGGCTTGCTGGTGGCCTTCGGCGTGCCGTACGCGGTCGATGTGTAGACCCACGCCGAGCTGCCTGCGCTGTTCCTGAAGCGGATCCTCCACCTGCCGGTGTTGTCTGCGATGTTCGTCGTCGACGTGTACGACCTGGTGGAGGCAGCCAGGCTCGTCGCCTGGTCGCGCCACTCCTGCGAGACACCGCCGTAGATCTGCACGTCGACCCAGCGGAGGGGCTTAGACGTGGCTGTCGCCCCCGCGAAGGCAACCTTGTGGCTGGCGTCATTGGTGCGGGTCACCGATGCCGAGGTCGGCGCCGAGGGGGCGTCGTAGAGTCGCGCAGAGTTGCTGCTGGTTGTCCACGACGAGTACACGCCCGCGGAGTTGCGCCGCCGGACCCTGATTTGCCAGTCGTACCCGGTGTCGAACGCCGACGACCACACACCGCCGGAGGACTGGGTCGAGGTCGACACGTCGCCCCAGGAGCCCCACGAGGAGGTGGCGTCGCCAGCGGTTGCGCGGCGTCGTGCCTGGATGTGGTGGACATCGCCGCCACCCCAGGTGAGCTTGACTGATGAGATCGACTCGCGGGCGATGCCGACGCTCGTGGGGGCGTCGGGGGCGGGGACGGCCGGGATGGTGACCGTCGCCGACACCGTGGCCGTCGCACCGACGTAGTCGATGCCCGACAGCGACCATGCCATCGTCAGCTTCTGATCCGACGAACCCCGATCGACCGTCTTCGACCCCGACCACAGGGTCTGCGTGCCGCCCGACGAGACATCGATGTCGACTGCGCCTTCGCCGCCATCGAACAGCGATCCGGACCGGGTCAGCGTGTTGTCGGAGTCCGAGAAGCCATAGACGGCCTCGACCTTCAGGCTTGAGATGTCGACCGTCGTCTTGCTGTCCGTGGAGGACAGCGAGTAGGTGACGATCAGCCTCATGCGGCGGTTGCCGGAACCGGCCCACGATCCTGTCGCTGTTGCCATGGAGGGCTCCTTCCTATGCCTGGTGGACGGCCAGCGCCCAGCCGTCGAGGTAGTCGGCGGCCTGGCCCCAGTCGCGGACGAACGACGGCAGGGTCACCTGGTTGTGCTGGGTGATGTTGTGGACCGTGGTGGGTGTGGCGCGCTGCGCAGTGAAGGTCACGGATCCAGGGATGACGTCACCGGCGGCGAACGCCCTCACCTGCTGGGCGCCGAGCCGTCGGCCGGTCTCAGCCCACAGCTGCAGGGCGCGCGGCCGCCGCCAGTCGTTCTGCAGCGGGATGTAGGCCTCCCCACCGGTCTCCCTCTCACCGAAGAGCCGGTTGGTGCCGGCGGGGACGAGTTCGGGGAGGTGACCGTTGGGGATGTCGCCGACGCGGGAGATGCTGCCGGTGGCGTGCTTCTCGACGCCGACGACCTGGACGAGTCCGAGCTTGTCGGCGATGTCGCGGAGAGCCGCCGCGGCCTTGTTCAGCTCGGCGACCGAGTCGGGTCCGCGGGCGATGATGTCGGCAGCCGTCTCGGACCCGGTCTCGACGCCCTGTTCGATGATCTCCTGGATGACGGACTCATCGAGGCCGAGCTTGCGGAGCTGTTCGATCAGCTGGGCGAACAGCTCCATCTCGGCAGCGCCGGTGTTCATGTTGTCGACGAGATCGGCGGCGTCGCCGCCGGTGAGGTACTGGTCGACGAGCGAGTCCGCGGCGGATCGGGCAGAGTCAGCGAGAGCCTGCTGCGCTGCGAGGAGGTCGGCGGCCGCGTCCTTCTCCTTCTGCTTCTGTTTGGTGAGCGCGGCGCTCGCAGCTTCGGCAGCTTCCTCCGCTTTCGTGCGTTCCTTGATGGCCTTGTTGACGTTCTTCTCGGCCTTGTCGGCGGCCTTCTGGGCGTCGGCAACCTTCTTCTCGTGGGCTGCGGCGAGGTAGTCCGCTTTCTCCTGGGCGCGGTCGATGCGCCGCTGCCTGGCATCCTCCAGCTTCTGCTGCTTCGCCTGCGCCTTCGCGAGGTCCTTCTCCCTCGCCTCCCTTTGGGACTTCGTTTTCGCCGCGGCGAGCTTCTCCTCGGCCACACGCGTCGCCTCGCGGGCCTTGCCGAGCTTCGACGACGGGTCGACGACCTTCTGTGCCTTCGCGAGCTCAGCGTTGGCCCTCCCGAGCTTGGAGTCCGGGTCGATCTTCTTCGCTTTCGCGAGGTCGGCGTTGGCCTTGTTCGACTCGGCCCTCGCATCGTTCGCTACGGTCCTCGCGGCGCTGAGGGCGTCCTTCGCCTCCTTCGAGGCCTTCTCCAGCCCGGAGATGGGTTTGGTGGCCTTCGTGAGCGCGTCGCCGAACTTCTTGATCTGGTCCAGCGGGAGGACGCCGGTGTTCAGCTTCGACACCATGGTGCTGGTGCCCTTGTCGATGGTCGTGCCACCGGCGGCGAAGGGCTGCACCAGGCCGAGGCCGAACCTCGCTGCGACGGTGCCGAGGATCCCGATGGCGCGGGCCCGCCGCCAGTCGTTGCGCAGCGGAATGTAGGCCTCACCGCCGGTCTCATCCTCAGCGAACAGCCTGTTGGTGCCTGCGGGGACGATCGTGGGTTGGTGGGCGTTCGGGACGTCGCCGGTGCGGGAGATGTTGCCGGCTGCGTTGAACATGAACAGGTTGCCTGCGGCGCTGTTCGTCTTGGGCTTGAGGTTCGAGACGGACCCGGACGGGGAATAGTTGCTGTTCTTCGTGACGAGCTGCTCGACGTGGACGCGGATCGTGGCGTCCCGGTCGCGCGCAGCCTGGTTCAGGGCCGCCTCGGCGGCTTGGACCTGCCCCTTCTCGAGCATCGCCTTGATCTTCGAGACGGTCTCGTCGGGGAGGCCCTTGAGGTCGCCTTCCCACTCGTCGAGCTTCGCCTGTGCCTGGGCCTTGTTCAGTTCGACAGCGGTCTCAATGTCGCCGAAGTCGGCGGTCTCCATCAGCTTGTCGACGTAGGCGGTGGCGGCCTTCTTCGAGCCGGTGAACTGGGTGGCGGTCTCGATGAGTTCCTTGCGGTGACCCTCCCAGGTCTTGGTGATTTCCTTCGTGGACTTGTTCTGGTCGATCTTGGCCTTCACGTCGGCCTTCGCCGCCTCGACCATGCGACCCATGACGCGGTTGTTCTCGATACCGGCCCGCGTGCCCGTGTCGAACGCGTCCTTCGTGGACTCGCCGGCCTCCTTGGCCTCGTCCTTCCACTCCTTCGCCCGCTTCCCAGCGTTCAGCGACGCCTCGCTGAAGTCGAGGGTGCCGTTGAGGAGCTGCATCTGCGCATCGGACTCGGCGAACAGGGCATCGACGTAGTTGCGGAGCTCCTGCTCGGCCTGCTGCGTCTCCTGCGCCAGGCGGGCCTTCTCGTCCGCGCTCTGGGACGTGGCGTCCGCGTCGTCCTTCGTTGCGTCGGTGCTCTGCCCGGTCGCGTCGAGGAGCTGCTTGGTCTTGTTGACCGCGGAATCGGTGTTGCTGGCCTCTTCGCCGAGAGCGCGGGCGAGTTCAGTTCGCGCGTCGGCCGCGTCTCGTGCCTGCTGGGACGCGTCCCCCGAGTACTCCCCAGACTGTGCCTGCGCGTCGGCGAGCTCGAGCGACTTGTCGATCTGGGCGTCCATGGCGCCGATCAGTCGCTGGCGGGCTGCTTCGTCGCCGAGCATCGCGGACGTGACGTCCTGCATGGTCAGGCCGTACTCGGAGGCGATATCGAGCAGCCCGAGGTCCTGTGCCCGTTTCGCGGCCGCGGACTGGATGGACTCGTAGATCAGCCCGTTCTGGTCGCGGAGTTCGCCGTTGGTCTCCCGCAGCGCGGCGCCCAGGTCGTCCTGGAAGGCCTGGGCGTCTGCTGCGGCCGACGCCATGCTGCCGATGACGGCGGCCGCTGCGGCAAGCGCGAGCCCGATCGCGCCACCGGCAAGCGACGCGGTGCGCATCGAGGTGCCGAGGGCGGTGACGGCGGCCTTGGTGGACTGGAACGCGGTCACGGCCTTCAGCGCCCCGCCGGCGCCGAGCGCAACGACGCCTGTCAGCAGAGTGACGGACCCGAGAACGCCCTGCACGGAGTCCGGCAGAGAACCGAAGGCGGATGCCAGGTCGGTTACGACCTGGATGCCGTCGTTGGCGATCGGCAGCAGAGAGTTGCCGAGATCGATCAGGCCGTCGTTGATCGAGTTCGCGGCGATCTTCGCCTTCTCCGCGGTCGTGCCATAGCGGGTCTCGGCCTCGATCTGGAGGGCAGTGTTGCGTTCGAACTCTTCGGCGCTCGTCTTCAGGGACTCGGTGAGGAGGTCGACTTCGCCGCCCATCGCCTGCGTCGCGCCGGAGAGACGCAGCAGGGTGTCGGTCTGCCGGATTCCCTCGAACCCGAGCTCCGACAGGGTCGCGTTGACGTCCTCGCCCTCGGCGCCCATGCGTCCCAGGCCCAGGACGAGGGTGTTGGTGGCGTCGGCCGCGGACTCACCCCAGGCCGCAGCAAACTGCGCGCCGGTCATGCCGGAGATCTCGCCCAGCGTTTCGAGCTTGTCCCCGCCGGCCCGGACCATCCCGTCGATCTGCTTCAGGGTCAGCGACATGGCGGTGCCGCCGGCCTCGGCTTCGATACCGACCGAGGCCATGGCGGCCGAGATCGCGAGGACCTCGGACTCGGACATGCGAGCCTGCTTGCCCGCGCCTGCGAGGCGCTGCGCCATGGCGACGATGTCGGCTTCGGTGGTCGCCGAGTTGTTGCCGAGCGCGACGATCGAGGACGCGATCCGCTCGACGTCGCCGGCGGCCGAGCCCATGATGTTCATGAACTGGCGAATCGCGACTGCGCCTTCTTCGGCGGTCAGGTTCGTGGCGACACCGAGATCGATCATCACCTTGGTGAACTCGGCGACGTCGTCGCGTTTCACGCCGAGCTGACCGGCCGCCTCGGCGACGGCCGCAACCTCGGTGTGCGACGCGGACGCGACCTTGGTGATGCCACGGAGGTCGCCCTCGAGGGAGGCCATCTGTTCGGCGGTGCCGTCGACGGTCTTGCGGACGCCTGCGTAGGCGGACTCCCAGTTCGTGGCGGCCGCGACCGATCCGGCGGCCACAGCCACAGCGATCGCGCCGACCGCGAGGAGGGCGTTGCCGACCTTGTCGGCGGCCTCCTTCTCCTTCTCCTTCGCCGCTGCGGCCTTCTCGGAGGCCGCTGCCGACTTCGCGCCGGCGTCCTCGGCAGCGGACCCGAGGCCAGTCTCGGCGGAGGCGGCGTCGGCGGCGGCGCCGGCCTGCTTGTCGAGCGCAGTGGTGGCCTGCTTCCCTGCCCCAGCGGTCGAGGTGCCCGCCTTCTGCGCGGCCTTCTCGACGTTCTGGAGGCCCTTGACTGCCTGCTGGGTGCCGCGGTCGACGCCTGCCGCGTCGACGGCGAGAGCGATCCGGACCTGATCGGTCATGTGCTCGCCGCCTTTCGTTCAGTTGCTGGGGGTTCTTCGGGCCACCTGCCAGATGCGGTGTGCGGTGGGCACCTTGCGGCCCGTGCGTTTCTCCGTGGCCTCGTCGTCAGCGGCCTGCGCGGCCTGCGCCTGGGCGAGGTGGAGACCCGCACCGCACTCGAGGTAGCCCGCCGCCCACGCGGGACGCTCCTCGGCCGGGACATTGACGTCGATGAGGCACTCGGACATCGCCTGTCCGCAGCCGCAGGGGCAGCGGTCCGCTTCCCACGCGGCTAGGGCGTCGAGGAGGTCGAGGTCCTCGGTCGCCCATTCGGGGTCGCGGGTTGTGACGGTGAGCCCGTCGGGTGTGGTGCGGCTGTAGGTGGCCGGTTCCCAGCCGCACAGCCGTCGGTAGGGGATGCCCAGGTCGCGAGAGAGCCGCAGCCGGGCGCGCAGCTGCGGGCTCTCGTCGACGGCCTGGGCTAGCTGGGGTTTGCGACGGCCGCGTCGGCGGCCTGGAGTTCCTCGTAGCGGGTCTGGACTTCGCGGGCCGACATCGTGTCGAGGAGTTCGGCCCAGTCCTGGGCGGTGACGTCGTCGACGGGCTTCCCGTCGAGGTCCTCGACGCGGACGAAGGCGCGGGTGAGCTGGGCGCGCCACAGCTTGGAGATCGGGTCGTCGGGGATGACACCGGAGGAGGCTTCGGCGAGCTGGTCGGAGGTGAGTGCTCGCAGCACGATGAAGTAGGTGACGTCGAGGAGTCGCTGTTCGGTTTCTTCGATGAGGAGCATGACGTCGTCGAGGCGGCTGTTCATCTTCTTCGCGCGGCCGCCGAGGGCGGCGTCGGCGCGCAGCTGTGCGGCTTCGTTCTCGAGGGTGAGGAGGCGGGCCTTGGCTTCGGGGTCGCCGTAGATCTTGACCTTGACGGTGGCGCGGATGTCGCCGTCGATGCGGGCGCGGAGGGCGTCACGGATGGTGGACATGGAGGGGTTCCTTTCGTTGAGGGTGGCAGAAGGCCCCGCACACGAAAGGAGGGATGCGGGGCCTTCTGCCGGTCTGGGATGGGTGTGGGTCAGGATCCGGCGACGATCTCGATGTCCTGGAGGACTTCGCCGGTGATGACGATCTTCTGGCGGATGTGGAAGGTGGAGGCGGCCTCGGAGGCGACGGCGGCGGCGCGGAGTCGCTTGCCGAGCTTGGCGGGGTAGACGTCGCCGAACTGGCCGGCGGCCAGGGCGGTGGCGGTGGGGAGGCCGCGGCGGTCGTAGAGGAAGCCGCCCAGGTCGGGGACGAGGGCCGCGTAGTGGGCGTACTCGTCGGCGTCGTCGGGTGCCTGCGGGTCGTAGTCGTACTCGACCTCGGCGGGGTCGTAGGTGACGGTGCCGAGGTTCTGGCCGCCGGTCTCGGATCCGTAGCGCCAGCGCTCGCTGGTGGCCTGGGTGCCGTTGGGGTCCCAGGCGTAGAGGATCTTCGACAGGTTGATGCCGGCGTTGAGTTCGGTCAGCGTCGGGTTGGCCGGGTCGGCGATGGCGGGGACCCAGTACAGGCAGGCCTTCCCCGCGACGTTGATGCCGGTGGGTTCCACTGCGGTCATGGACATGGGTCACTTCTCCTTGGTGTCGGTCTTGGTGGGGCGCGGCTGCGCCTTGGGCGGGGTGTCGGCGGCCTCCTCGGCCGGTGCGGCCGTGGCAGGCTTCGGGGCGCGCGGCTTGCCGTTACCGTCCACGGCCGGCTCGTTGACGAGCTCGTAGTGGTCGTCGGCGAGGGCCTTGTTGATGGTGATCTCGTGGCCCGTGCGCTTGTCGCGGACCCTGATCAGGTTGGCGGTCATGGTGTCTTCTTTCTGCGCCGGTGGGCGCGGTAGACGAGCGTGAGGGAGTACAGGGTGCGGCCCTCGACGCGGGTGGTGAGGACCGGTCCGGCGTCGGTCTCGTAGAGGGGGCTGTGGCTGGGGTCGTCGGGAAACGGGCACCAGCCGGTGAGTCGCCCGCGAACCCGGTCGAGAAGGCGGGTGACACCAGCTGCGGAGTTGGACACGCACATGGCGCGGAACTCGTCGGCCTGGTCGGTGGGCGAGGCCGCGTAGCCGTGGCTGGTGAGGAGCCCGGTGGCGGGGTAGAGGACGACGTAGGCGTCTCCGGGGTTGGCGGGGACGTCGACGAGGTAGACGGCGAGGCCGTCCAGGCGGCCGGTGAGGGCGTCGATCACGTGAACGCCTCCCGCATGATCGCTTCGATGTCGGCCTCGAAGCGGGGGCGGACGGTGTCGAAGGCTGGGCCGAGGAACGGTCGGGGTGGCATCTTCGCGGTGCCGTATTCGACGTAGGCGGCGTAGTGCGCCGAGGCGCCGACGGTTGCGACCAGGTCGGAGGTGCTGGTGCGCAGGTCGAAGGCTGAGTTCACGCCGATGGTCGACTTCAGGTAGCCGGTGTCGACGGCGACCTGCTGCTTGGCGAGGGACTCGATTTCGTGAGCCCGGACACGCACGGATCGCCCGGCCTTGTCTCGGATCTCGCGGGGGATGGTGCCCATCTGTTGGCGGAGGTGGGTGACGCCGGTGGCGTCGACTGACAGGTGCATCAGGTGTCCTCCTCTGCGGTGAAGCGGCGGCACGTCACGAACGTGGCGCCGTGCTCGACGGACTGGATCGTGTAGCTGCCGGCTGCCGTGGTTGATGCGGTGACGGTGACCCGGTCGCCGATGGCGATGGGTGGGGCGTCCCAGGGGATCGCTGCGGCGTAGCTCGCTGGGCGGACGAGCTGCCCTCCGAGGTCGACGAGCGGCGCCTTGGTGCGGCTGTCGGCCTGGAGGCGGCCGGGGCCCTGGTAGATGGGGGTCCACTGGGTGGTGGCCGAGTAGTCGCCTTCGGTGACGCCGTCGCGGC
Organism: Tessaracoccus palaemonis; assembly: GCF_019316905.1. NCBI lineage: Bacteria > Bacillati > Actinomycetota > Actinomycetes > Propionibacteriales > Propionibacteriaceae > Tessaracoccus > Tessaracoccus palaemonis. The sequence goes on along the minus strand of NZ_CP079216.1, from coordinate 2,994,232 downwards.
GTTCGATGAGGAGGGTGCTGGCCATGAGGGAGGTCTGCATCGCGCGGGCCTCTGCCAGTTCGGTGGCGGTGAGCATGGTCAGGTCCAGTTCCCGATGACGCGGGGGACGTGTGTGTCGGGCCAGGTCTGGGCGGTGGTGTCGTAGCCGGCGCCGGTGTGGAGGTCGATGACGCCGAGGCCGCCGGTGGTGGCGCGGATCGCCCGCGCCAGCGGTGACTGGCTTCTGAGTGCCTCGGCCGCGGCCCACCAGTCGGGGGTCCGTCGCTTGAACGTGGCCCCTTCGGCGGTGAACTCGGTCAGCGTCGGGGTGGTCGTTGCGCGGATCGCCAGCGCAGTGACTGCCTCGGCTGCGGCCCAGTACGGCTCGTAGGTCGGCTCCCAGTCGGGGTCCTCTGGGAGTCGTCCGTTGGTGTCGGCGACGGCGGCCTGGTCGACGGCCCTGTCGAGGTCGTCGTCGGTGAGGAGGGAGGCGGCGTGGTCGCCGACGAGCTGTTTGACGGTGTCAACGGTGGTGGGTTGGTCCATGCCGCCTCTCCTCACTTCTTGGTGCGGGTGCGCTTCGGCGCGGCCGGGGCTGCGGGTTCCTCGACACGGGTCCAGCCGAGGGACTCCATGAACCGCACATCCTTCTCGGCGACGGTCAGCTGTTCATGGCCGTCGGTGACCTCGACCATGGTCAGGCCGCGTCGGTGAGGACGGCCGCCGGGTAGCGGTTCGCCTTCGTCGGGTTCACGCGCGTGAGCGGGTTCGCGATCTGGAACCCGACGCGGAACACGACACGCATGACCTTGGAGTCCTGCTGCGCCGCGTTGAACACGACCTTGCCGGCCGCGTCGGAGATCACCATCTGGTCGAACAGGTCGAAGGTGATGTCCTGGCGGATACCGACGGCGAACTTCTTCCAGTCCAGGCCGATGAGGTGGGTGGCCGGGTCGGTGGTCTTCCAGGCGCCGTTGAGGACCTCGTCGAGCTTGATGCCGTACAGGGCGGACGGCTGGCCGGGGACGAGGTTCGGGGTGTAGATCGGGTGGCCGTCGTCGCCGCGGAGCCCGATGAGCTTCCAGTTGAAGCCGGGGCGGGTGAGGAACCCGTTGGGGGCGAACCCGTCCTCGGCGAGGGCCTGTCCGAGCGCGGCGACGCCGACGGTCAGGTCGGCGCCGGCCTCGACCTTGTTGCCTGCGGCGGTGGCGGCCTCGACGATCGCTGTGGGCCAGGAGGTGGGCTTGTCGTCGCCCCAGATGGCGGCGGCGTCGACCTTGCTGCCGATGGCCTCGACGAGGAGCGGCTTGATCTCGCTCCAGATCGGGATGGAGGTGTCGTCGATGAGGGCGTTGGGGACGGGGACGAGGACGGCGAGTTCCTCGGCCGTCATCACCACGTTCTCCCATTCGACGCTCGTGGTCTCCTTCAGCGACGTGTCGCCGGCGAGCCAGTAGGCCTCGGGGAGGGTCGCGAGGACCGGCTGCTTCATCGTCTTGGTGGACAGCGGCACCTTGCGGGCGTTGTTGAGGACGACGGAGCCGTGGGCGGCCTCCTGGATGATCTCCTTGGAGACGGTCTCGGGGATGGGGACATTTGCGCGCTGGATCTGCTTGTCGTATCCGGCCATGGGCGGTTTCCTTCCTTGGGTCCCGGTGTGGTGGCCGGGGGGTGTGGGGTTAGTTGATGCCTCGGAGCCAGTCGTCCATGGACTGGGTGGAGGCCTGGGTGCCACTGGCTGTGGCGTCCCGTGTCCCGGCGCCGGCCGGGCGGAACAGGTGCGGCTTCGACTTCGTGAGGGCGTCGATGGCCTTCTTCGCGCCGATGACTTCGCCGTTGTCGTCGAGGGTGACGGCGCCGCCGGCGAGCGCGAGGAGGGTGGTGGTTTCGGCGTCGATGGTGCCGGCTTCGATCGCGGCGTTCATGACGGCCTGGCGGGTGAGTGCGTCGGTGAGGCGCTGTTCGGCCTGCTGGGCTCGCTGTTCGGCCTTGGAGGCGTTGTCGGTGAGGCGCTGGGCTTCGGTCTTGTTCGCGTCTTCGAAGGCGGCGAGCTTGGCGGTGGCGTCACGGAGCTGCTTCTCCGCGGTCTTGCGGGCTTCGCGCTCCGAACGCAGTGCGTTGAGGCCGGGGTCGCCGAGCTTCTCGTCGGTGGCCTGGGGCTCCTGGGTGGGGGCCTGGTCGTTGGGGTCGGGGGTGGTGGCGTCGGCCATCGCGGCTTCTCCTTTGGGTTGGTGCCCGTCGCGGGCGTGGGTGGTAATCTGGATGTCGAACGGAGCGTGACCCCCCGCAAGCCCCGGAATAATGGGCCGAATGAACGCAGGGGCGTAGCGCTCCGTTCCTGCTACTTCAGACGAGATTGACGTTGGTGAGAGTGCCCCCGTCTCCGCTGAGGACCACGATCTCCCTGACGTGAGCCCCACGGGTCCGAGCGTTGTACGCGCTCAATGCCCGGAGCAGGCCTTGTGATGCATCCTCGGAACCAAGGTCCACGAGGAAGCGGTCCTTCGCACCCGCATCAGAGGCAATTGCGCGCCTCACAGACGCGTACTTCGCCACCGGCGACTTGAGTTCCCACGCCCGGTTGTCGCGGCTGATCCAGATGAAGTCGTTGTGCTTCGGAAGCCTGCCTGCGGTGTCCCGCTCAGGCGCCGGGATCCATTCCAGGACCTCGCCGCGGGCATGCATGCGCTCCACGAACTGGACCTCACGCGGGGTGAGAGCGACACCGTTGAACTGGAACGGGACCGCCTGCTGGCGGGCCGCGAAGTGCGCGGATTCAGCGGGCGTGAGACGCCGCCCTTCCGGAGGGGCGGGCCACTTCCAGCCGCCGGCAGGCTCCTTCGGCACGTTCGAGACGCGCATGGAGTCACGCCACGTCTGAACCCGCTGCCCGTTGACGGTCTCGTAGTGCTCGACCCGCTGAGCCCACGAACTCATGGGGTACTGGCCGGACTTCCAGGCCTCGAATCGGGCGGGGCCGAGGATTTCCCGCTGCACGCTCTCGGGGAGGGCTTCGAACGTTGCCTGCGCGTCGGCCTGGGTGGGGTCCAGGCCGGGGATGTCGCCGCCGGCCAGGCCGAGCTCCTCGGCGGACTTCGTCTTCGGGAGCGCGGTGCAGCGGCCCTGGTGGTGGTCGATCGGGCCGGCCTCCTCGACGGGGTGCACGGAGCCGTGTAGGGACCAGCAGGCGGGGCAGGTGCGCGATGACAGGTCGGCGTGCCAGATCCAGCCGTCGAGGATGTCGGCGTTGGCCTTGCGCTGCTCGAGGGCGGCGTGGCGGGTCGCGTCGAGCATCTCGGTGCGGGAGATGACGGTGGCGCGGGTCAGGCCGCCGTTGAACTCGCCCTCGACGCGGCGGATCATGCGTCGGGCGGCGTCGTTGGGGTTGTCGCCGGCCGCCAGCCCGATCATCAGTTCGCGTTTCATGGCCTTGGTGGCGTCGACCTGGAGGAAGTAGTTGCGGACGGTGATCTGCTGGGTGGCGCGGTCGGCGACCCAGTCGAGGGTCGCTTGGGGGACGGGGCGGATGAATCCGGGCCAGTAGGACGGGTCGACCTGGGAGCGCAGCACGTCGGCCATGTCGGCGACGGTCTGGTTCGCGAGCTGCCTGTTCGTCGCGCCGACCTGCGCGCCGGTCTCGTTGATGAGCTCGGCGAGGCGCCGGTCGACGACTTGGGACATGGACTGTTGCAGTTGGCGGAGGCGTTCGGTGTCCATGGCGTCGGCGAACCGGCCCAGCTTCTGGAGTCGGGCCAGCTTGGCGTCGAACTCGGCTGCGATGTCGTCCCATGCCTGCGCCCAGGCGCGGATCTGCTGGTAGGTGTAGGCGTCGACGGTGGCGGTCGTGTGGGCTTTGGCCTGGGCGGCGAGGTCGAGGGTGTGGCCGGTGATGGCCATGGGTCAGAATCCGATCTGGCCGTCGCGCAGCGCCTTGCCCATGTCGCCGAGGCGCTGACTGGTTGCGGCGGTGGCGCGTTCGACGACGCCTTCGATGTCGGCGGTGCCGGTGTCGGTGAGGACGTCTTCGAGGGCGAGTCCGAGGCTCTGGCGGATCTGGGCGACCTGCCACTTCTCGAGGGGGTCGAGGTCCATGGGTGGCGCCCAGGTGATGTCGGGTTCGGGGATCCCGAGGAGTTGTGCGAGGCCGCGGAGGACGGGTGCGGAGTCGCGCTGGAAGCGGCGCACGCGGGCTGTCAGGCGGGACGTGAGGACGCGCAGGGACTGGCCGGAGGGGACGTCGCCGGATGTCTGGGTGAGGTAGTAGGGCGGGATCCCGACGACGCGGGCGATCTTCACGGCCCAGGCGTCCTGGACCTTGACGAGCTGCTGCAGGTCGGCGGGGTCGAGCTGCCCGAAGGGGCCGGGGCCGTCGTGGGTGAAGATCTGCTGCCGGGACGGGTCGAAGCGGCGCTTCACGGTGGAGTTGGCGGCCTTCGCCATGGCGGTCATGTATTCGCCGGCGGCGACGAACGGGTTGTCCGATGCGGGTTTGAAGTTCAGCAGGTACCGGAAGGGTCGGGCGTAGGCCTCTTCGGTGACGACGAGGTTCGCCACGGACTTGTTGTTCGCGTCCTGGAGGGGGATGACGTTGGTGAGGATCGACTTGCCGTGCCCGTCGGCGGTGTCGGCTCCCTGCTTCCACCACAGGGCCGGTGTGGCGCCGAAGGTGTGCCGGATGACGTCGCCTTCGCCGTCGAGGTCCATCGGGATCCATGCGGTGGGGTTCTCGGGCAGGTCGGAGGCGTGGTGATCTTCGGGGAGGCGGCCGAGGGTGCGGTAGCGCTCGACCTGGTGGCGGTCGTAGATGTTGATGCGGCCGTAGTGATTGGTGTCGACCCAGATCTTCGCGGCCCAGTCGAGGACGGCGGGGTTGGCGGGGTCGACGTGGGGGACGATCTGGTCGGCGCGGTGGTAGTGGGGGGTGGGCTGTCCGTCGGGTCCGGGCCAGACGAGGACGTAGCCGTCGCCGCAGCGGAATGCTTCGTCGTGGACGTAGCCGAGGAGGCGTTCGAGGCCTTCGGCATCGTCGATCTTCGCGGCGGCCTTGTCGCCCCAGGAGGCGATGGCGAGGCGGTCGGTGAAGGCGCTGACGACGCCTTCGCAGAGGTTCTCACGCAGCGCCCGGACCTGGGAGCCGTACTTGGCTTCGAAGTCGGGGGTGGCGAAGCGGAGCTGGTGGTTGCCGTCGCAGTAGTTGCGCTGTTCGGTGTATCCGGGGAGGCGGTGTCGCCATTCGGTGACGATGGCGCCGATGAGGTGGTCGTGCAAGGCGGTCTCCTCCCGGGAGTGGCTATCCGATGTCCCAGAAGCCGGTGCCGTGGGTGGCGGGGCCGGTGGGTGTGATGGCGAGGTGTGCGAGGGCTTGGGTGGCGGCGTCGGTCTGGTCGTCGTGGCTGCCGTTGGGGAACGATGCGAGCTCGTCGACGAACGCCTGGACCCATGGGGTGGTGGCTGGTGGCAGGTACACGTTCCCGGCTTCGGGGAGGGGGGAGACGGCTTCGGCGCGCACGGTTTTCCCGCCGCGTGGTTCGACGGGGATCAGGCCGGGGAGTTCGTTGCGGAGGGTGTCGATGACGGCGGGCCCGTTGGCTTTGTCTTCGACGAGTTTCCCGATGGCCATGGGCCAGCGGTCGGAGAGGAGGCGGACCTGGGCGATGGTTTCGGGGAAGTTCCAGCGTCCGCGGACCTGGTCGAGGAGGTAGTAGTCGGCGTCGATCTTCGCCCACACCTGCCCGACGACGAAGTCGGTGCGGTCGGTGCCTTTGAAGGCCATGTCCCAGGACTGGATGACGTGGTCGAGGCGGGTGGGTGGGTGGTGCCAGTGGCGCCACCAGTCGCGTTGGAAGATCCCGCCGGCCTGGGGGGAGGGGTGGCCTTGGTAGAGGGCTGCCCAGGTGCGTGAGCCGGCGGTGCGTTTCCGCGCCTCCCACTGGGCGGGGGTGCGGCGGCGCGCCGAGTCCATGTACTCGTCCAGGTCGCGACCGAGGGGGTCGGTGTCGGGTTCTTCGCACTGAGCGGGGATGTTGAGGACCTGCCAGCCGGCGTCGGCATCGAGCGTGGTGAGGCGCCCGACCATGTCGTCCTCGTGCCAGCGAGTGGTGATGAGGACGACGGGGGCGCCTGGCGCGAGGCGTGCGGCGAGGGCGTCGGTCCACCAGTCCCAGCAGGTGTCGCGGATGGTGGGCGAGTCGGCTTCGGCGCGGTCCTTGAGGGGGTCGTCGATGATGAGGAGGTCTGCGGGTCGGCCTGCGACGCCGGCGCCGCGGCCGACGGACACGAGGCCGCCGTGGTGGCCAGCGAGGGACCATTCGGAGGCGGCGCCGTGGTCGTCGGCGATGGTGATGCCGAGGTCGGGGTGGGCGGCGATGGCGTTGCGGACGGCGCGGCCGTTGCGGTTGGCGAGGCCTTGGGCGTAGGACCCGGAGATGATCCGTAGGTCCGGGTTGCGGACGAGCGCCCAGGCGGGGAAGTCGCGGGCGACGCGCGTCGACTTACCTTCCTGGGGCGGCATCGTGATGATGAGCCGTCCGTCGGGTTCGTCGAGGAGCTGCTCGAGCGCGGCGTCGATGAGGTCGAGCGCGGGGGTCTGCACGGTGCGCGGGTCGATTATGCGGGCCAGGTCGCCGGGGGTGACCGGGCCGGTGTGCGTGGCGGGCTCGAAGAAGCGGGCGGCGGCTTCGAGGGCGGCTTCCCAGATGGCGGTACTCACGGCGGCCTCCTCCTGGTCAGCCTCCTTGGGCGAGGGCCCGCAGTTCGGCGGGAACGACTTCACCGACGAGGATCTGCTGAGCCTGGGTGAGGTGGAGCCGGTCGAGGACGCGGCGGATCACGGAGGCGATGAGCTGGCCCTGCTGCTCGGCGAGCTGGACGCGGCGCTCCTCAATGCCGGCTTTGATGGCGGCGGCGGAGACGCGGACGAGGCGGTCGCGTTCGTCGTTCCAGAGGGTGAGCCACATGTTGGGTGTGGCTTCGTCGACGCGGGTGGTGCCGTACTCGGCGCCGGTGCGGGCTTCTTGGCGGGTGGTGCCGTAGACGAGGGTGTCGGGGTTGTCGGCTTCGAGGGCTTGGACTTTGGCGCCGTAGTAGGCGACCATGCCGGCGGCGCGTTGGACTTCGTCGAGGAGTGCCTGCTGCGGGGTGGTGTCGATCGGGACGCCGAAGCGGGTGGCGAGGTTGGCGGCGCGGGTGCGTTCGAGTTCGCGCTTCTGCTTGGCTTTGGCGGCCTTGGTGGCGCCGCCGTGGATGCGGCAGACGGTGAGTCCGGGGAGGGCGTGGTTGCGGCAGGGGGCGCCGGTGCTCTTGGCGGTGGCGGTGCAGGTGGGCACGGTCACCTCCGGTGGGCATGCAAGAACCCCTGCGGGCTGGGCCTCGGCAGGGGTTCAGGGTGGCACCGGATTTTGGGTGCACGAGTTACGTCGTTTGTCAGGATAGCAGCTCTCAGACGGTTGCGGGGGCGCTCTCGCTGGTCCACACGACGTCGGTTTGGGGGCGGGCGAGGATCGCTTCGTAGCGCCTGGCGTCATCGGGGTGGAGGTACGCGAAGACGTCCCACGGGCGCCAGGACAGCGGCTTCGCGTGAGGGTCGAAGGGCGTGAGCTTGTTGCGTTGGCGGGCCTTCCAGAGGCGTTGGGGTGCGATCGCGAAGCGTGTGCAGATCTCCTCGGTGGATTCGGCAGGCGCGAGGTAGAGCGCGGCTGCGGCTTCCTCGCTGCGATGTGGGTCTCTGCCTCTCCAGGGCGCCACGGCGTGCGCCTCATGCATCAGGTCGTCGAGGTGGTCGAGAGTGCCGGAGATCGGCTCCCAGGCCGCCAGAGCAGTGGCCCAGGGCCGGAGGCGTGCGGCGACGGCGGCGGGGGTGGTGTCGTCGACGTGGCGCTGGAGGTAGTCCTCGGCGAGCTCGACGAGCGCGATCTGCAGCCCGGACATGGCGTCGGCGACGGAGACCAGGCGGTCGATGGAGTCGCCTGCGCCGCGTCCGCCGCGGGGGGAGCGGAGGTGCTGGCCGAGGTTGTCGGCGAGCCATCGGGCTGCGCCGGCGATCGACTCGCAGCTGGTGTCGTCGCCGAGGTAGCGCTCGAGGCGGGTGTGGCAGCGTCGGCAGAGGTGGCCGACCTCGGTGAGGCGGGGTTCGCAGCCGGGGCAGGTGTCGGTGTCGGGACAGGCAGACAGGTGCCTGTCGGGCCGGGTGCAGCCTCTGGCGCAGTGCAGGGGGCCCTGCGAGCTTGCCGAGGTCCATGAGGTGGCCGGGGCTGCGGTGGTGTCCATGAGGTGACTTCTCCTTGATCAGAACGGGGCGGGGGCGTCGGGGTCGACGGCGTTGGCGGGGCGGGCGGGGAACTGGGTGGCGATGGTGGGTAGCGGCTCGGCGTCGCATTGGTGGGTGGCGAGGACGTCGATGCGGCGGGTGCCGGCGGGGCGGCTGGTGATTTCGTGGCGGCCGCGGCGTCTGAGGTGGAGGCTGGCGCCGTAGCGCTCCAGGGCGACGGTGCGTCGGCCTTGGAGGAGCGCGGTGAGCTCGCCGACGGCCGAGAGCGGGAGAGGATCGACGTCGGTGTCGAAGGCGGCGAGGACGTCGTTGGGGCCGTGGAGGATGGGGGCTTTGCAGGTGCGGCACCAGGTCGCTCGGATGGCTCGGCTGTCGAGGTGTTGGGCGGGGTGAACTGTTCGGGGCTCCCGAACAGTTGGTCGTCCGAAGAGGGCGTCCTGGGTCATCGGGTGGCCGCCGTCCGAGGCCCGTGGGTGGCAGAGGTGGCGCATGTTCCGAAACCTCTGCCGCGGGGGCGCATGTATGTGTGTACGCGCGCCCGCGTGAGGGAAAAGTTCGGACTATGTGCCACCTCTGCCACCCATGCGCGCGTCGAAGGTTTGGGCATATCTGCCACCCGCGCCACCCGGAAGGCGTGTTGCCCCTTGTCGCGACGGAAATAGGAATGTGCGTCGGAGGTTTGGACATAAGTGCCACCTGCGCCACCCCGGGCGCCGACTCCTGCCACCTGGGTGGCAGGAGTGGCACTTATGCCGAGAACGCTGACGCAGCCGGTGGTGTCGAGCGGCGAGACCTCGCGGGTGGCAGTTCTCATCACAGGAGGCCGCCGTCCTCGGGCTCCTGGTCGTCGCCCGGGTCGTCCTCGACCGTGATCAAGGCAACGCCCTTGTAGAAGCGTGCACCCTTCGCGGCCTTGACTGCTTCGATGCCCCAGCGATCGCGGAGTTCCTGGCTGAAGCGGCGGGCGGAGACAGGGTCGTCGCCGAGTTCGATGCAGGCCTGTTCGTAGGCGCGGCGGAGTTCGCCGACCTTGACCTGGACGAGTCCTCCGCCGCCTCCTGCGGGGACGTGGCACTGTTCGGCGACGAACCGCCCGACGGTGTCCTCGTCCTTCCGGTAGGCCTCGGAGGCGGCCTTCACGGCAGCGGGGATCCGGAGGCCACCGGCGTACCAGCACGCGGATCCGCGGGCGAGCCAGGCGAGGATGGCGGGGGCTTCGGCTTCGAGCTTCGCGGCGAGGTGTGGGTCGCGGAGGTGCTCGGGGACGACGTGTTCGAAGGGGATGAGGACGATTCGTCGCCAGAGGGCGTTGCCGCCGACGGTGGCCATCGGCTTGTGGTTCGCGATCAGGAAGATGGTGTGGGTGGGGGTGAAGGTGAACGGGTTGCCGTACATGTGGCGGGCGTTGATGGAGTCGGAGCCGGTGAGCTGCTTGATCCGGGCTTCGGCGAACCGTTGGCCGTCTTCGAGCTCGGAGCACACGACCATGCGGGCGCCTGCGAGTTGTGCGAGTTCGGCGGGGTGTTCGGAGTGTCTTCTGACCATGAGCATTTCGGCGGCTGCGGCGATCGAGTAGCCGCCTTGGCCTCTGCCGAGGGTCTGCATGACGGCTTCGATGAGGGTGGATTTGCCGTTGGCGCCGGCGCCGTGGGCGAAGGGGAGGATCTGTTCGAGGACTTGGCCGATGATGGCCACGCCGAGGATGCGTTGGACGAAGTCGATGAGTTCCTGGTCGCCGCCGAAGGTGTCGTCGAGGAAGCGGGTCCAGTGGGGTGCGTCGAGTGTGAAGTCGGGTGTGCAGCTGGTGGTGCGGGTGTGGAGCTTCGCGGGGTCGGGTGGGAGGAGTTCGCCGCTGCGGAGGTTGATGATGCCGCCGGGGGTGTTGAGTTCCCAGGGTTGGGCGTCGAGCTGGTTGATGTGGACGACGATGCGCGGGTCGGTGCGGGCGAGGCGTGCGATGGCGGAGATGCCGTTGGCGGTGAGCATCTTGCGGCGCCAGGCGCGTTCGTACTTGTCGGTGGCGGGGAGTCGGCGGGCGATGTCTTTGACGAGTTCGCGGTGGATTTCGGCTTCGTCCCATTCCCAGCGTGCGCCGGTCCAGTGGAGCCACTGTGAGCGTTGTGGGCAGTAGCGGAGGATGTCGGCGACCTGGGCGACGAAGGCGGTGGCGAGGGCGTCTTCGTTGTCGTCGACGGTGGTGGCGGGTTGCAGCTGGACGATGGGTGCGAGGGCTGTGGCGCCGTCGGTGGCGGGCCCGGTGGTGGCGGCGGTGCGTTGGTATCCGGGGTCGGATGGGAGCAGGGTGAGTCGTCTCTCGGGTGCGGGGTCGCCGTAGCCCTTCTCGGCCAGGGCTTTGGTGGCGGCGGCGAGGTCGCCGTTGTGTTCGAGGAGGGCGTAGGCGCCGAACTTGTCGTAGGGCTTTTCGGCTTCGAACTCGGTGGATGTGGAGAAGACGAAGAGGCGGTCGTGTTCGTCTCGGCCGGTGGTCGCTGACATCCGTTCGCCGTGTTTCTTCCCGGGGCGGAGCCAGGTGCTGTAGAGGCCGTGGCCTCGCCATGCTCGTTGCCATCCGTGGGTGCCGATGATGTCGTCCCAGTTGGCGCGGGCGTTGAAGTCGTCGCCGGGGCGTAGGCGTCCGTCGGTGGGGGGTGTCGGGGTGGCTGGGGGTGTGTAGGTGTCGGTCTGGGGCATGGCGTCGAAGAGGCGGCACATGTCGTGGAGGAAGTCGCGTTCGTCGGCGGTGAGGTGGGCGAGGGTGTCGACGCCGCCGGGGCTGATCTGGGTCCAGGCGCGGCCGGTGGGGTGGGATCGGCCGGCGGAGGGTGCGACGACGGAGAAGCCGCCTTCGCCGCGGGTTTCGATCAGCACGCGGATCTTGTTGCTGGGGTTCTGGGCGAGTTCGTCGTTGGTGGCGGGGCGTCGGGCGAGTTTGGTGTTGGGGAGGGTGTCGCCGTCGGTGATCTGGTAGTAGAGGTGGAGGCCGCCGCCGGGGCTGACTTCCTTGTAGCTGTCGGCGACGCGCTGCCACAGGTCCTGGCGGCCGTGGTCGGTGCAGGCGGAGGCGACTTGGGCGACGAGGCCGTCGGTGACGGCGGGGCCTTCGAACTCGAGCATTTCGAGGTGGCCGGAGACGTTGCCGCAGATGACGCCGAGGCCGTCGGTGTCGGCCTGGAAGAGGGCGGCGACCTGGTCCCAGGTGGGGCGCTGGTGTTGGTAGGTGCGCCAGTTGACGGCGGGGGCTTTGGATCCGTCGGCGCGCAGTGGCAGGGGCATGGTGCCGGCGGTGTACCACGTGGCTGCGGCGTTGAGGATGTGTGGGGAGGCCATGAGTGCGGGGCGCCTTTCTGTCGGGCGGGGTGGCGGCTGGATTGGGCCGCGCCAGGGCGGGAGTCGTCGTCCTGGCGCGACGCGACTCAGCCGACGCCGTGGTTGATGCGCACCGGCACCTGGGTCTGCAGCTGGTTGACGAGCACGCCGAAGGCTTCCTCGATGGCGTTCTCGGGCTCGGCGAGCTTGATTCCGAGGGACAGGACGCCTTCGCGGATCTGGAAGCGGAATCGGGCCAGGAGCGCGATCGGTTCGGATCCCTGGAAGGGGCGCAGGACCAGCGTCAGTTCGGACGGGATCTTCAGGTCTCCGGACTGGCCGGCGCGGGCGTCGACGGTCTCCTCCCAGCGGAACTGGCGCTGCCCGTTGGCAAGGATGGCCTGCTGCTTGAACACGGTGCTGGTGGTGGCCTGCAGGGTCTGGGCGACGTCGAGGAGGGTGCCGCCGTCGGGTTCGGCGATGGTGGAGATGTGGTTCTCGAGGAACTGGGCGAACTCGGCCTGCTTGAACAGCTTCCCGTCGACCTGGGCCCATTCGTCCCACTCGCGGGAGGTCTTGAGCTGCAGGGTTGCGGTGTGCTTGCGCAGCCCCGTTCCGCCGTCGAGGATCGCCTTGATGGTGCGGCGGTCGATGTCGGCCCACATCTCCAGTTCGCCGGAGCCGTGCGCGTTGTCGTCCTCGACCTTGCTCGGGTCGATGCCGGTGTTGTGGGCGAGGTAGTCGACGAGGGAGTCGACGTCGAGGACGGTGACCTGGCGGTGGAGGAACTCGGGGGTGTCGGCGGTGTGGGCCCGGTGCCAGTCGTGTTCGCGCTGCTTCTTGTAGCCGGGGGTCTCGATGATCTCCACGCCGCCGTCGGCGTTCAGGATCGCGAAGACGCCTTCGTCGATCTCGCGGGGCATGACGGCCTGCTGCGCGGTGATGGCGAGCAGAGCGTGGCCGTGGTCGTCGGCGAGGAGCTCCTGGGGGAGGACCTCGAGGAGGGGGGTTGCGTTGGTGTCGGTCATGGTCATGCGTCCTTTCGGATGTTGGTGACGCCCGGGATCTCGGGCTGGTTCGGGTCGCGCCTGCTGGCGTTGCCCTGCTTGTCGATGAAGAAGGCGGTCTTGGGCCGGTCGAACTCGGGGGCCTTGACCTTGACGGAGTCGACGACGTCGACGCGGCCGGCTCCCTTGCTGGAGACGGTCAACGTCAGGGTCAGTGCGCCTTGGCGTCCGGTGGCCTGGACCTTGTGGAGGAGGTCGAACAGCTTTTCGGAGAGGTCCTGGGCGAGGTGTCCGTCGCCGATCTCGCGGAGGACCTCGGGGAACGGTCTGACCGGCGGGTCGATGATGGTTTCACCGGTGGCTGGGTTCACGTACTCGCGGGTCATGTCAGCCCTGCAGTCCGGGGATGGCGGAGGTGGGGATGCCGGCGGCGGCGAACGCGGCGAGCTGCTCGGGGGTGAACTGCGGTGCCGTTGCGGCGGGTGCCTGCTGCGTGGGCTGCGGGGCCGGGGGCACGTAGGTCGGCTGCGGGGCCGGCGGCTGGTAGGCGGGCTGCGGGGGCTGCGCGAACGACGGGGCGGGGGCCTGTGCGCCGGTCACGGTGGTGCCCATCAGCACGTTGCTGGCCGCGTTCCCGGGCGTGTAGTTGGCCTGGTAGATCTTCCCGGAGCGCAGGTCGCCCGGGGTCTCGTAGCCGATGCAGCTGATCGTGAGCGTCGATCCGGGGTTCAGGCCGGTTGCTCTGGCGGCCTGGACCGCGCTGCGCACGGCCTTCTTGATGCGGGCGCCGTCCATGTAGAGGCGGCGGGTGCCGTCGTCGTCCTCGATGCTGGGGTCGCGCTGGTCGGTGGCCAGGTCGACGTAGAACGTCATGATGGGGTCGCCGGACTTGAAGAACTTCGGGGCCCCGTTGCCGGGGTTGTTCTGGTCGTACTCGCGCTCCTGGTAGGGGTCGGAGATGAAGGTGATGCGGCCGGAGATGGTGACGCCTTCGGTGAGCTTGACGGCGGGGGCGCCGCTGCCTCCCATGAGGACGTCGTTGGCGGTGGACTGGTTGGTCATTTCTGCTCCTTGCAGTTACTTGCCGGCGGGGATGAGGCCGCCGAGTTGGTTGGTGCGGCTGGCGTCCTGGCGGGCGGCAGCCTTCGGGTCGCCGGGGCAGCCCTCGGCGAGGTTGGTGGAGTGGAACTTGTAGAACTCGCAGTTGGTGCAGTAGCTGTCGGCGGTGGGGAGGACGTCGAGGGCTGTGGGGCCGAAGGCGGTCACGGCGCTGTTGATGCCTTCGAGGCGCTGGAGGGCGTCGAGGGCGACCTGTTCGTTGTAGGGCTCGCTCCAGTGGTAGGTGTCGGAGAGGTCTCCGTTGCGGGCGAGGAACACGATGTTGACGGAGGCGCAGCCGATGCCGGCTCTCCACCAGCCGCGGCCGTAGAGGTGGGCCTGGGCGCGGTAGACCTCGGAGGGGCCTTGGCGCTTGTACTTGTCGAGTTGGTAGGGGCCGACGACCTTCCAGTCCCAGTTGGAGAGGGTGACGCGGTCGAACAGGTCTGAGGATCCGGTGATCTCGACGCCGCCGACCTCTCCGACGGAGACGCGCGACTCGATGTACCAGCGTTCCTGGCCGTCGAGGAGGTGGGCGGTGGCGAGGTTGTCGGCGTCGAAGACGTCTTCCATCCAGCCGTGGACGGCGGTGCCGACGGTCGCTTTCCAGTTCGGGGGCAGGTCGGTGCGTTCGGGTTGTCCGAGGAGTTTGTAGGCCAGCTTGCGGGCGCAGGGGTGTCCGATCTCGGAGGGTCCGATGCGCTTCTGGAGGGAGCGGGGGTGGTTGGAGATCGCGCCGTTGATCTTGTTCATGATCTCGGGGAACACGCCTTCGCCTGGGGCGATGGAGACGTGCTGCCCGGGGAGCGGGGTGAGGATCTGCTTGTCGATGGTCATCAGCGGACGGCCAGTCTCAGATCGCCTGCTTCGACGGAGCAGGCTTCGTAGATTGCGGGTGGGAGTACGGCCTTGGCCTTGGTGGCGGAGATGACGGTGTCGGAGCAGGCCGCGAGGAGGTCGGGGTTGGCGGCGAGGATGGTTCGGGCCTGGTCGGGGTTGAAGCGCTTGGCGGGGGTGAGGGTGACGGTCAGGTTGCCGGCGGTGTGCCTGCCGGCTCCGAGGTTGCGGAGCTGGGCGGCGAGCTGGTCCTGGCGGGTCTTGAGTTCGGCGATGCGGTCGCGGAGGTCGAGGTATTCGGCGGCCAGCAGTGCCGGGTCGGAAGTGGTGGTCATGGTTGGTGTCCTTTCCTGCAGGGGCAGGGCTGTGGGCGTGGGGCCTTCGTGGTGCCGGTTTGGATGTCGGCGGGGCAGGTGGGGCCGTGGCGGCGGTGTCCGCACCAGGAGCAGAGGCGGGTGACGTTCAGGGGGCTCACGGGTAGCAGTTCCCGCAGCAGCACCGCGGGGTGAGGTTGTCTGCCCAGAGCTCCCAGTTGGCGACGGCCGCCTGAAGGCGGCGCGTCTCGTCGAGGAGGTCGCGGATCACTACGAGGTCGAGGTCGGTTTCGCGGGCTGTCAGCGTGCCGAGCCGGTTCACTGCGAGGCGCTGTTCCGCGCGGGTCTGCAATGCGGTCAGGTCACTCATCGCAGTCCTCCTGGCCGAGCCGCAGGGCTGCGGCGATGTCGGGGCGGAGGATCATGTCGCTCTCGGGGGTGGGGCCGTCTCGCCACAGCAGGTTGTTGCGGCCGAAGACGGGCCCGCACGCGTCGTAGGCGTCCAGGCGGCGGGCCTCGAGGCCGATCAGGTTGGCGACGCGGGCCTGCTCGACCAGGGCGAGGGTCGCCTCGGCCTGCGCGATCCCGGCCTCGGCGAGCATGGTCGCGTCGGTCTCGCCCTCGCGCTCCTGCCAGTCGCGCACCGTGTCGATGGCCCGGCGGGATTCGGCTGTGTGGTCGGTCATCTGCGTGCCTTTCGCTTGATGGTGGTGATGACGGTGGTGTGGCAATGCCCGCAGCGGCCCGTCTCCGGGTCGACGGCGTGCTCCGGTTCGCGGGGCACGAGACGGCCCGACGGGGTGGTGCGGTAGAGGGTTCCGGCGAGGACGTGGAGGGCGGGGCAGCCGGTCACAGCAGGACCTCCTGCGCGGCCCAGTGCTTGTGCCAGTGGCAGTTGGGGCAGACGGATGCCGCGAGCTGCCACAGGTCGCAGCTGGTGCAGACCTGGGGCCGGTGGGTGCCATCGGAGGACGCTTCGATGGGCGGGACGACGTCCCAGTCGGTCATGGTCATCGGGACTCCTTGGTGTTGGTGGTGTCAGTGGTGTTGGGGAGCCAGCCGCGGCCGAGGCACACGACGCAGTCGCGGCGCTCGTCGACGGGCAGCTGCGCGCAGTTCACGCAGGCGTGGAGGTAGCGGCTGTTGAGGCGGCGGAGCTTCGGGCAGACCTCGGCGTGCCGGCGGGCAACCCAGAAGGGCGGACCAGGCCACAGGACTGCCAGGTCGCAGCCGGGGCAGTAGATCCAGTACCTGGACGCTCTGGGGGTGACGCGGACGCGGTAGCGGAGGCGGATCATGCGAGGACCGCCTCGGGCCAGCGGACCGCCTTCAGCGCCTCGCGGTGCTTGGCGGGCAGGTCGACCAGGCCGACGCCGAGCTGCTCGGCGCCCATGAGTGCGAGGCCGAGGGCGTCGGCTTCGTCGTTGGTGGACAGCGTCGCGAGGCGCGCGAAGCGGTGGGCTGCGGCGAGCAACATCTCGTCCTTGCCTGCGTTGCCTCGGCCGGAGACGAACTTCTTCAGGGTGCCGGGGGCAACCTCGGCGACGGGGATGGAGTTGTCGTAGGAGAGGTAATCGATGACGAGCCACCACAGGCCGGAGCGATCGTGGTGGTGGCCGGTGACGGCCGCGTAGGCGGGCTGTTCGACGACGACCAGGTCGGCGCTGTGGGCGCGGCCGCCGATCTCGCGAGCGAGCCAGCCAAGGCGGTCGGATCGCTGCAGGAGGCTGTCGCCCTTGCGCCCTGCGGAGCGGATGGTGGCGACGTTGACCTGGCCGTCGTCGATGATGGCGACGCCGGTGGCGGTGAGGCTGAGGTCGAGTCCGACGATTCTCATTCGATCGGTCCTTTCTAGAAGTCGGGTTCGGGGACGTGGACCGGGGTCCACGAGAAGTCGGCGATGCTGCGGTAGTGGCGCACTGGCGGTTCGTCGGGGTCGCCCCAGGAGTCGGCGCAGTGTCGGCAGCCGGGGCAGTGGTCGGGGCCGTCGTGCCAGCAGGAGCCGCTCATGCCGCCCGCCGTCCGCGTAGCGCTGCGCGACGGGCAGCTACGGATGCCGGGTCGGTGGGCATCGGGGTCGCGCGTGGATTGTCGATACTCTCGGCGTCCCACGCGTCGGCCGTCACCCAGCCGCGCGTCTGGGCGTAATTGCGTGAGCGGGTCGCGGCGGAGCGCCCGTACTGGTCATCGGCAGGAGGTGCCTCGCGGCGCATCGTGTTGTAGAGCTCGATGACGCGGTCCCGGGTGTTTCCTGTGACTGTGGCGGCGATGTCCAGGTTCATGTTGCCGGGGGCGATGCCGAGCCGTCTCGCGATCTGCTGCTTGGACCAGCCGGCGGCGACGAGGGCCTGGACGCGGCGGCGGACCCCGGTGGCGTCGACCCGCACGCCGGGGGCGACATCGAGCCCGACGGCCAGGAGCTTCGCCGACAGCTCCCGGCTGATCTGGAGGCGCGGGGGCCGGTGGTCAGGGTGGTTCGGCTGGTCGGGGTAGGCGCCGTACAGGATTGGTCCGAGCGTCGAGGCGGCGACGCCGCAGAACGTGGCGATCCGCTTCCATCCCATGCCCTGGGCCATGAGTGCACGGACGTGTTGGCGGGCTGGGGTGGCGTCGACGAGGTGGCTGCGGCCGTAGGCGTTGCGGCGGCGTCGCGCCTGCTCGTAGTGCGCTGCGGCTGCGCGGCAGGCGTCGCAGCGGCAGTGGTCACGGATGTACCCAAGGCGCGTGCCGTGGTGGTGGGTGACGCCGTGTGTGCAGGTGTCGATGATCGTCCAGATCGGTTCGCCACTCATGACCACGGCCACCAGTCCGTGAGCGTCCACGCGACGACCAGGAGGCCGACGACGGTCAGGACGATCGAGGCGGCCGCGGCGATCTCTGCGGCGGTGGGGAGGATGGGGTGGACGAGGTGTCGGACGTCGCGGGTCATGCGGTCCACCACCCGACGGCCAGCCATGCGAGCCCGATGAGGGTGGCGACGGTGATCAGGAGGACGAGGACCGTCAGCAGTTCTGACACGAGTTCCACGCTGTGGTGGTGGTCGGCCAGGAAGTCGTCGAGGTCGTCGTGGTCGTCGCGCAGGACGTCGAGGGGGCTCATGCTTCACCCCTCTCAACGAGGCGGTGCAGGCCGAGGTCTTCGGTGGGCTCGTCGGCGTTGAACTCCCGGCCGAGGCCGACGACATGGCGGACGCCGAGGCGGTTGCAAACGGCGAGCATGTGCTCGGGGGTCAGGGTGGTGACGTCGCGGCCTTCGGGGCCGTCGACCTCGGAGAAGACCAGGACGTCGCCGAAGATGCGGCCGGGGTAGAGGGTGAACGCGGCGCCCAGGTTCAGCTGCCGGTTCTCGTCGAGCGCGCCCTCATCGTCGACGATCATGGCGACGCCGGGGATGCGGGTGCGGACGTGCTCGATGTACTGGCAGCCGAGGACGTCCGCCATGGCGCGGTAGTCGCCGTCGGGGACCTCTACGAAGCTGGGGGTATGGTCGAGGGCGTGGAGGATCAGTCCGGTGATGCTCATGCGATCACCTCGATGGAGTCCTGGACGACCAGCTCGGGGAGGACGTCGTAGCGGCCGAACTCGCGGTACACGCGGCGGTGGACGCGGGCCAGGGCGGGCCGGCTGTACGTCGCCGGGATGAAGTCGTACTCGGTGCGGTCGGGGTTGATGTCGAGTTCGACGTCGCGGAAGATCCGGACGCCGTTCTTCATGCCGGTGGTCTGGGCGTGGATGCGCTGGTAGCTCATGCGAGTCTCCTTCGGAATGCGCGGGTGATGACGGCGGCCTGGTCGGCGCTCAGCTGTGGCGCGGTGTCGACGAGGGCGCGGATGTAGGCGCGCTGCGCGGCCTGGGCGGCCTGTGTGGTGATGGCGGTGTGGCGCTCGTCGCAGGCGAGCTGCTTGACGGCACTCATGCGGTCACCGCGCCGATGACGGCCAGCATCGCGGCGGCGATATGGGCGGGGGGCTGCTCATCGCACGGGAACTCGGCGAGAGCGCTGTGGGTACGGAACGCGTCGTGATCGCCGTTCTCCTTGTAGACGGCACGGACGAAGTTCACGAACCGATTCCCGTCGGACAGGAATCCCGTGTCGACGCTCCACTTGATGAGCAGGCCGTCGATGATCTGCTCAAAGCAGCCCATCGCGTACCGGAGCTGCTGGGTCCCGGGCGTCGGGTCGGAGGCAGCTTCCGCGGCCACCGGAGCAGGGGTGTGCTGGTTCTTCCTGCGGGGCCGAGGGCTCGTTGCTCTGGCGTTGTCACTGGTCGAAGGCATTGCACTCTGGACAACGAGGGCGTCGAGCTCGTCCAGGTCGACGAGCACGCGGCTCCGAGCCTTGTAGCGGGTGAGCTTGCCCTGAGCGATGAGTCGTTCGAGCGAACTGCGGGATAGTCCGACGTAGCCGGCGGCTTCGACGATCGGCAGCCAACGTCGGGCGGTGGTGTCGGGGTTGGTACTCTGAGTCATGTGATCCGACTCCTTTCTGGGGTTGTTGCCCTCGCCTGTTAGCTCCAGGCGGGGGCGTTTCTCTTTGTTGGGGTCAGGCTGCCATCCGGCGCTTGGTTCCACGCTTGGACCTTGGAACTGTGGTCGCGTGAAGGGAAGGTCGAGCATCGAAGACGTCTTCCAGGTCGAGATCGAGGCGGTTGGCGATCCTGAGCGCCATGCCTTCGGAGCAGTCGCGGTCGGCGCCTCGTTCGATCATGGAGATGTACTGCTGGGTGCAGCCGACCAGGTTGGCCAGGTCGGCCTGGGTGTAGCCCAGGCGGCGGCGCTGTCGTGCGAGCCGCTGCGGGTCGGTGACTTTCATCCAACCTCCTTGGTAGTGGATGCGTGACCTCATCTTGCTCTCCTGTCTCCTTGTTTACAAGCGGGGAACTTGCAATCAAGTGTGGACTTGTAACTTGTACAAGTCAAGGGGTGCGGCCTGACTACGTGCCGAAGCGCCGTAGGCTACTTTGTGCTTGTACAAGTCACTTACCGTTCGAATGCGGCCTGTCGCACAAGGAGCCATGGTTACGGCATGACCGAGACCGTCCCCGAGCTGATCGCTCGACGCATGGGGGAGCTGCAGATCACATCGCTGCTCGCCCTGCATCGGCGTCTGCCCGAAGGCTCGATCAGCTATGAAACCGTGCGCAACCTGGCCAACGGCAAGCAACGCGGCACACGCGACGAACGTGTGATCCGCGACCTGGCGACCATGCTCTCCGTCAAGGAGGACGTCGTCAGGGCCGCACTCGGCGCAGAGCCCAACTACGGGCCCTGGGAGCTGCCAGAACGCGCACAGGGGCTCGATCAGCATGAGCGACAGGTCGTCGTGAGCATGGTCGATGCCCTCCTACGTGCGAAGCGAACTGGAGGTAGCAGTGATGGCCGGCAGCCAGAAGCTGAGAAGAGTGACGACGGCGGCAGCGGTGCGGCCCACGACGTCGGAAAAGCGGGTGCTGCGTTCACCCCCAGCGGTGGCCAGCCCGACAACGTGCGCCACATCACCGCGAAGCAGCAGAAGATGATGGACGACTCGCTGATGGTCGACCAGGCGGCCTGCGACGGCGACGAGCCGGATGAGGGCGAGGAAGAGAAGTGACCATGGACAGATTCGCCGCGTGGGCCATGCGCCACCCCTGGTGGTACTGGTTCGCAGCCATCATGGTCTCTATCCTCATCGGCAACGTTCCCGGGATCGGCCCGTTGCTGTTCATCGCAGCACTCTTTGCTGCTGGCATGTGGCGAGTCCCCCTCAGGCGTCGACTCCAGAACCCCGTAGCGCGCCCCGCTGGGCAAATCCAGCCCCAGTACTTCACCACGCAACAGCAGCCACCGGCTCCGGCTCCCGTGGCGAGTCATTCAGACCCCATGGACGTTGGGCTTCCTAGCGCCCTCCCGGACGAGCCCACAGTCCCGGTCGTGGGGGTTCAGCACTACAGCGGCTGGGGAAACCGCAGAGGTCGACATACGGTCACGCTGGTGCGTGAGCCGCGCAACGAATACGACCCCAACGCCATCGCCGTCACGCTCGGCACTCGAAAGATCGGTCACGTCCCTCGTGAGCGTGCAGTCCTCGCCGCCCCGGCGATGGACCAGGCCAACCTTAAGACGATCCAGACCGTGGCGACCCTCGACGATTACCGAGCCGAAGTAGTGCTCCCTGCTGCGTTGTTCATGTCTCTCGCCCCTGCAGGTGATGCAGTTGCGTTTGCGCCCCTGGTCCCGTGGGGCCGCTGTATCAACACGTTTGAGATAGAGGGGGAGGCGGACCACCGGGGCGAGATCGCGCGGCTCATGGCCAGCCGCGGAGTGACACTCGGTGTCGAAGGAACATCAGTCAAGGATGTGCCAGCGCACCTGGTCCCGTCTGGCGGGCTCAGGGCCCCGGCCGTGGTCGTCGCAGGCGAGTGGGTCGGCAACCTGACCGACCCGCAGGCTGCGAACTATGCCACGGTCGTGGCTGAGCTCGCGCAGCGAGGGCTCAAGCTTGAGGTGCAAGCTAACGTGTGGGCGCGGATCGACTACGGAACCGTGCGTGCCAACGTCAAGGTCAAGCTGCCCTCATTGAGCGAGATCGAAGCCCCCGGCCCGATGCCCAGTGGTGCCTATGTGCTTCTGCCGCGCGGATCCGTTGTCCAGGTCACAGGGGAGG
This sequence comes from Tessaracoccus palaemonis, assembly GCF_019316905.1. Lineage (NCBI taxonomy): Bacteria > Bacillati > Actinomycetota > Actinomycetes > Propionibacteriales > Propionibacteriaceae > Tessaracoccus > Tessaracoccus palaemonis. Next base: position 2,972,780 of record NZ_CP079216.1, on the reverse strand, counting down.
AGCGGTACCTCAACGAAGTCGCTGCGCTGCTGAACGGGAACAACGAGCATCCGGTCGTGGCCACGCTCCACGTGGCGTCGATCGCCAAGGGCAAGGAGCGCATCGAGGTCCGTGTGTACGGCGATGTGATTGGGCAGTTGACCCCGTACATGTCGGAGAACTTCCTCCCGCTCGTGAAGCTGTGCGACGAGGAAGGGATCAGTGTCGCTTGCCATGCCCTCGTGAAGGGCAACCAGATCAAGGCAGACATCGTGCTCGACACCGCGAAGGCCGGCGACCTGAGTGACGGGTGGATCTCTGAGCACGTGTACCGGGCGACCGATGCTGATTGCGTGGCTGGCCCTGATTTCTCCCCGCCGGCTCCGGCTGTGGTGGTTCGCGAGGACATGTGGACCGAGGAAGATCTCGGTGAGTTTGTTGAGCGGGAGTCCTAATGGTCAACCAGGCTCTTCCTGACGATGCCGAGGAGGCGCGGGTGGGGCTGTGTCATTGGGGGGCGGGAGTCGACGTTGAAACCCTGCTCAGGGCTGGATCTGGTGGGGGCGCGAAGCGATGACGTCAAGCGAGCAGGACACCCTCTTCGGAGAGGGAGACGGCGAGGACTGGTTCCATCTTCCAGACGATGTCCCCGTGTCCACGATTTACATCGATGAGAGCGGCGCCAGGAACTCGCGCGGCGGGTTCTTTGTCCTTGGGTTCATCAAGGTGAGGGAGCCGGCAAAACTGGATCGTGAGATCAGACACCTGCGCCAGAAGCACAAGTTCTTCAGCGAGGCCAAGTTTGGGTCCATCAACCGAGATCACGTGCTGTTCTACTACGATCTCGTTGAGCTTGTCGCTGAAGCTGACGTGAGGGTCGGTGGCTCGGTCTACGACTCGACGGCGGCCTTTGCGGCACGCAAGGAGACGTGGCGGACCCAAGCGAGGATGTCCGCGCAGTTGATTGCTGCCAATATCAACAAGGGTGAGTTGGTGAATGCGGTTATTGATCTGGTCCAGACGCCTCAGGGGGCCAGCCTTGCGAGGGTGGTTCATGCTGACGTGCATCGGAAGCTGGGACACCGCGCATTGGTTGCTTGCTACGACATGGACTCCCAGTCCACGAACTTGCTCCAGGTGGCAGACGTCATAGCCGGCGCGATCGCTTACGAGCGGCGCCAATGGGCTGGGAGCACTCCTGAGCCGCCGATGTCCAACGACGCGCCCAAGGGTAAAGTATCGGCGCGTCTCCGGCGGGCCCTCGAGTTGGACTCCTTTGCGGATGCCCGAGAGGGGAAAGTCAACATCCTCACCATGGGGAGAGCCTGAAGCCGGGTTGAACTTGAGACGGTCATCAGGCATACTCATGGCTAGACGGTGGCCTTGGGCGTGACCCAGCACCCACCGGCTCGGTCAATGACCCGCATTGACTGTGCGCTATGGTTTGAGCGCGAACATACTTGCCTGTGGGCCCCGCATCTGCGGGGCCCACAGTGCTGTCTGGATTCGGTGCATCGAATACCCATGAGCCGGCCGCCCGCCCTTGTCGGACCTCCTCGCCACGATGGGGACATGTTCGACCCTTGGACCGCACTCGACCACCTCGGATGGAGCCTGCGCATCGCACCCACGCCCCGCCGCGGCCGATGCGACTGGGGCCGGGAGACAATCACCCTCGACCCCGGCCTGACGTCCGCTGAGCAGCGCGCCGTTCTCACCCACGAGCTCGTCCATGCGTGGCGAGGCCCGTTCCAGCGCCGCCGCCTAGCCCGCGAGGAGGCCGCGGTGCGGGCGACAGCGGCCAAGCTTCTCGTCGACGTGCCACGGCTCGCGGACGCCGCTGCCTGGTCGAGGCACCCTCTGGTGATCGCCGACCTGCTCGACGTCGACGCAGCGACCGTGACGACCCGCGCCGAGCAGCTCGACGACGACGAGCGCGCCATCATCGACGCCCGCCTCGCCGACCTCTACCTGCCCTGAAACTGGCCCCACAAGGGAATCTGTCAGTGAGCTGTGCCACGATGAAACCGACTCGTCGCGAAGGTGGCGATGGAGAGGAACCCCATGATGAAGAAGACGATCGGGCTCGCCGCAGTGGCCGTTCTGCTGCTCGCTGGCTGCGGGGCCCAGACTGACACCGCCGAGACCAGCCCCGCTGCTGCCACGAGCAGCCCAGCGCCCGAACCGAGCCCCACGCCGACCGAGACTGGCCCGACGATCGAGCAGTACGCCAGCGTCATTGCGAAGTATGAGACCGAGTGGCGCGAGGTGATCGACGGCGCGGGCGACTGCCGATTTAGGTGGACTATGGGCAACATGGACGATCCCACCGAGTCGGCCGAGGCGAAGATCTGCTACGCGCAGGAGTCGACCATGGCGCTACGTGCCTCGACCGCCGTCGATGAGCTCGACGCACTGGGAGAGGTGCCAGCTTCGATCGCCGATCTGGTCTACGACACCCGCAACGCATTACTGAAGGTTGTGCTCGCTCGGATGGATGAGCAGTGCGGCACGATGGGCGACGAGGCGGACACTGACGACTGCACCACGGCTGCGGGCAACGCCATGCGCGCCTACGACGCGGTCGAGGACGAACTCAACGCCTGGGGTCCTTACTTATGATCAACGGCGCCGCCCCTGCGCGAGCGCGCACTGATTGACGCTCGCCCCGCCGACCTCTACCTGCCCTGACGCCAGGTGATCCGGAGACTCTCCGGATTCAGCACCCGCGCCCGCCAATCCAGGTACGCCTTCTCCTTCGTCCCTGGCGCGAGGATCTCTACGACAGCGAGCGCGCCGATCGCAGAGCGCTTGTCCTCCTGGCGAAGGTTCGCCCACGCTTGGGGCACGTCGTCGGCGTCGACCAGGCGGCGGAGGACAGCGTTCTCGGGTGAGGGGAGTGACCCCTCTAGCTGGGCGCGGGTCTCGTCGATGCGTTCGTTCGCGGTGCGGAGCTGCGCCAAGGTCACGGCCCCGTCGGCGAACCCCTCGGCGAGCTCCTCCTGACGCACCGCCAGGGCGCGGAGCTCGGCGCGGATCCCGTCGACGTCGACCTCAGGGGTGGGTGGGCTCAGTAGCTCCCGTGCATCGGGGCGGGAGAGGCGCTCGATGATGACGGCTTCGACGTAGGTGTCGATGGGCTCGGACTCGCGGTAGGCGTGCGACGACTTGCTCGAGCAGCGGATCCGCCGGCGGCCGCCCCGCGTGCCACCGGACTGCATCGTGGCGCCGCACTCGCCGCACAGGGCCAGCCCTGATAGGAGCTGCCGCTCGGCAGACGGGAACTGTTGCCGATCGGGGGCGTTGAGGACGTCCTGGGCGGCGCGCCAGGTCTCGAGGTCGACGATGGCCGACCACACGCCGCGGACGAGCTCGCCGGTGGCCGGATCTCTGACGAGTTCCCCGCGGTACCGTCTCAGTCCAGCCAGGCGGGGGAGTCGCAGCGTTCGGCTCACGACAGATCCGGTCCAGTCGCAGGGCACGAATGGCCGCGGCGGCATCGGCTCGCCAGCGGCCCGTGCCGCGGCCTTGGCCGTCTCCCACTCGGCCTTGACGTCGGCCGGGAGGCGGATCGCTCCTTGCGGGCCGTGGAGGCCGGCGGCGTTCCACATGCGGGCGATCTCGCCGAGGCTCGCGCCGGCGAGGAGTGCCTGGTAGGCGTCGCGGATCGCGTCAGCCTCCGCGGGGCGCAGAGTGAGGCCGTCTGGCTCGTAGCCGAAGCAGCGTCGGGTGGTGGGGTTGCGTCCTTGCTGGGCTCGTTGCTGGTTGGCGCGGCGCTGGCGCTCGCCTTTCTGCTCTGACTCGTATTGGGCGACGGCGCCGAGCTGGCGGGCGATCATGCGGCCGCTGGGTGTGGTCAGGTCGAGCGGGCCGGCCTGGACGGAGTAGGTGGGGACGCCGTGGACCTGGCAGGCCGCGATGTACTCCTCGAGGTCGGTGACGCGGCGGTAGAGGCGGTCGACGTGCCAGACGACGACGGCACCGACCGAGCCCTGGCGAAGCTCGTCGAGGACGGCCTGGTAGCCGGGGCGCGGGGTGCCGCTGTAGGCACTTGTGTCGTTGTCGGTGTGGACTGATGTGATGGTCCAGCCGTGGCTTGCCGCGAGTGCCCGGCAGTCCGCCTCCTGGCGCTGGACGCCGGCGGCCATGCCGGTGGTGTCGCGGGAGATGCGGGTGTACACGAGGACGTCCATGGGTATAACTGTAAAGCGCTCGTGCCTGACTGCATGGCCTCGAACATCGCCCCTGCCTCTTCGCCGCGCACCTCGCCGACGACCAGCCGGGTGAGGTTCTGGCGCAGCGCCTCCGGGATCAGGTCGGCGACGGTGTAGGACCCGACGGCGGCGCCCCCCGAGTTTTCGCCCATTCCGACCCTGGCCTGCAGCGCCAGCACGTTCGGACGGTTGGCGAGCAGGTGGGTGAGCAGTTCGTAGTCCGTCTCAAGCGTCCCGAACCTCTCGTTGGGGTGGATGGCGGCGATCAGCGCCCGCAGCAGCGTCGTCTTGCCCGCGCCCTGGTCCCCGGAGATCACGATCGAGCGACGCGCGAGCACCGCGGCCTGCAGCAGCCGGGCGACGGAGGCGGGCAGCATGCCGTCCTCGGCGAGGTCGGCGAGGGTGACGTCGGTCAGCAGGTGCTGCCTGATGACGATGCTCGGGCGGAACGACAGCCCGAAGCCGATGGCGTGCAGCCGGAACCGGTTGCCCAGCGCCAGCGTCATCGTGGGGTGCAGGTCGTCGAACGGCCGTGGGGGAGCAGCCGTCTCCCCGAGGAAGCGGATGGCCTCGATCAGCTCCTCGTCGCTGTCTGCCACCGGAGGATGCGCGACCCGCCGCCCGTCGGAGTGCTGCACCCACACGTTGTCGTGCCCGTTGATCTCGATGTTCTCCGCGGTCTGCAGTTCGAACAGGGGCTGCAGCCGCCCATAGCCGAAGATGGCGTTCTCGACGGCGTCAGCATGCCGGTTCTCGAGGTCGATGGGCCACAGCGCCTCGCCCCTCTCACTCAGGGCCTGGGCGTGTGCGTGGACCACCGAGCGGATGATCGCGCGGCCGCGCACGCGACGGTCCTCCTCGGGCATCGGCCGCCCGTGGTCGCTCAGCCAGGCGTCCGCCGCTCTGGCAATGGCGTCGGCCGCCTCGCGGCGCAGCGGCACCACCAGCGCCCAGTCGACCGTGGGGACATCGCCGAGGACGGTGACGGTCGGGGTGGGGCCGGGCGACGGGAGGGCGACCGGGTCGTAGGTGACGCCCAGCTGGTTCAGGGCACCTGCGAGGGAGCCGATCTCGTCGACACTCATGCCGGGACCATCCCCGAGGCGCGCTCCCGGCCCCTAGCGAGGCGCTCCGAGATGACCCTGGCGTCGTCGCGGAGCGCGCCGAGCAGCCGTGACGAGGAGAAGTGGCGGGGCTCGTCCTCGCCGTCGCTCAGGACGGCCGCGGCGCGCGGATCCCAGGGCGGCCTGGCCCACACCGGGACGCCGAACTGGGCGGCGATCTCCCCGCTCGAGTATGGCCGGTCCGGGCCGACGACGGCGAGCCCCAGACCGACGGGCACCGGCAGCGAGGCCAGCTGGTCCGACAGCGTTGCGAGATGGATCCGCAGGCCGGCGAGCGACCGCAGTGACGACCGCACGCACACCACGACCGCGTCCGCCGAGGTGAGGAGCGCCAACGGGAGGCCGTGGTGGGTCACGCGGCCCGCGTCGACGATGACGTCGATACCGCGCCTGTCGAGCGAGGCGAAGGCCTCGCCCAGCGGTCCCCACACGTGTTCGAACAGGCGGGCGGTGCCGGCGGACGTGAAGCCCGGCAGGTGGCGACGCTGGGCATGGCCGTCCTGGTTGAGCGGTACGCAATGGCGCAGCAGGTCCGACTCCAGCGCTCCCGCCTCCCGATACACCTGCGCGAGCCCCACCAGCGACCGGCCTCCGGCGTCGAGCCCGCGGAGGTATCCGGCGAGCACGGCCTGTGACGGGTCTCGGTCGCAGTCGGCGAGCAGCACGTCGCGCGGCCAGCCGAGCGCGAGCCCCAGCGCTGTCGTCGTCGCGCCGGGCGAGCCAACGGGGGAACAGAGGACGAGAACAGCCATCACGCCACCCCTGTCACGACGACGGCCACCAGGTCGGTGGCCGCGAGCCGGGCCACCGTCGCGGCATCCGCGTCGGCCACGCGGATGTCGAGGGCGACGGTCACGCCGTCGTCGAGGAACACGGGCGACGAGGCGGCCGTGGCCTCGACGGCCGTGGTGTCCGCCTCGGCGAGCGACACGACCAGCAGCTCCGTGCCGGGGACCACCTCCGAGGCGGGCAGCCGGCCCGGCATGAGTTTGAGTCCCACCAGTCCCTGACCGTCGGGCAGCGGGTCGTCGCCGACGTGCCCGGGCAGCGGGAACGCGCCCGCCGGGAGGTCCGTGAGGGCGTGCTGGCCGACCATCTCGTCGATCCGTTCACCGTCGAGCGCCTGGGTCGCCAGGGTCTCGGGGACCTCGACCACCGTCAGCGACTCGCGCCCGATGACCTGGCCACGTGTGACGTCAGCTGCCATCGCGACCACGCTGCGGTGGTGCGTGTTGGCCGCGTACAGGCTGGCGGCGGCGATGCCGCCGAGGACGACGAGCAGGACCCCCAGCGCGATCAGCCGCGGGCTGCGCTGGGCTCGCAACTGGACCCCGTCCGGCCTCGCCGGCGCGGGTGTGGGTGGCCGCTGGGGTCTGTGCATCGTCGCTCCTCCCTTGGAGGCGAGAATCTACGTCCCGCAACGGGTCATTGCGCGGCCCTGCCGACGGCTGTTGACAACTTCCGGCATCCGGACGCCGAGACCGACGGCCGACAACGGGGTGCGCGGGCGTCGGTATCGGGGCAGCGTCGGCGAGTAGTGCCCGGCCGGCGAGGCTCCACTGCGCTCGGGGGCTGACGTCCGCAGGCGCACGTCCGGCTGAGCGGTTTGCGCAGCTGCTTCCTGGACGATCAATGTCCCCCTCCGCAGCAAGAATGGCTAGTCAGCCCCGTCCAACTTGACTTTCTGAGAATCCTGAGAGAATCTTGGTCCTCATCCACGACAGTCAGTAGGAGCAACCTTGCGCAGATGGATCGCAGCGGCCGCAACGGCTCTCGCCGTCGCCGTCGGATCCGTCACCGCACTGTCAGCACAGGCGCTGCCCGTCGCTCCGGAGCCCGTCGCGCCCATCACCGGCATCCCCGCACCCTGCGTCACCACGCACGCGTTCCCCGCCGACGACTCCATCTCCAGCATCAAGAAGAAGCTGACGAAGTACTACGGGTTCGAGCTGACCGGCTCCGGCTGGACCGAGGCCAACCGCGAGTCCATCCGCATCGTGTGGGAGACCATCGACGCGATGGAGTGCACGTCCTACATCGACGATCTGCAGGACAAGGTCGACGGCAACGTCGGCCTGAACGCGACGTCGATCAGCGGCTATGCCTGGGGCGACTGGAGCCTCACGAAGACCGGCAACGTCTCGTTCGACTTCACGAAGTTCAAGCAGGCCATCGCCGCCGACGACGAGGGTCGCCTGACCCGGCTCGTCGTCCACGAGCTCGCGCACGTGCTGAACTCCGACCGCTTTTCCAGCCCCGCCTACTGGAAGAAGTTCCTGGCTCTCTACGCGCAGGAGGGTCGCTTCTCGGACTACGCAGGCTCGTCGGTCACGGAGACCTGGGCCGACGTCGTCGGCTACTACGTCGGCCGCTGCGCGCTCAACAACCCCTATGACACGGGCCGCTACGACGCGTACTACGACTTCGTGAAGAAGAACGTCTTCGACGGCAAGGAGTTCGGCCCCGCCGCGGGCGAGACCTCCGACTGCAGCGTCCCCGACGAGGACGCAGAGACCCCCATGCCCGGCGCCGCCGACGGTTCGTGGCTCGAGGGGCTCTCCGGCGAGTAGCCGACCCCGCCGCGTCCGCGCGACGGGGCACCACCCGGCAGCGGGGCGAACAGCTGTGTGTCGACCCAAGGAGACGCATGTCCCCCCACTCTGGCAACGCCACGCCCGGACGCAACCGAGCCCGGGCCAAGGAGTTCCTGAGGGAGGTGAACTACCCCCACTCGATGCACCCGGCGCTCGTTCCGGGTGTCTCGATCGAGGACCAGCGCGTCCGCTACGGCGTCGACAGACGGCTCTTCGTCGTCGTCGGCACCCTGATCGTCGCCTTCATCGTGTGGGGCATCGCGGCCCCGACGGTCGTGCTGGACACGTCCAGCGCGGCGCTGGGCTGGGTCATGACGAACCTCGGCTGGGTGTTCAACTCGCTCGCCGCGGTGCTGATGGTGTTCCTGATCGTGCTCGCCTGCACGAGATACGGCCGCATCCCGCTCGGGCTCGACGGTGACAAGGCCGAATACTCGACAGCCTCGTGGACGGCGATGCTGTTCGCCGCGGGCATCGGCATCGGCATCATCTTCTTCGGCACGTACGAGCCGCTGTCGCACTACCTGTCGCCGCTGCCCGGCGCCTACAAGGCGGCCTCCGACGAGGCGCTGCGCGGCGCGCTCGTGACGTCCGCGTTCCACTGGGGCATCAACGCCTGGGCGATCTACGCCGTCGTCGGCCTCTCCGTGGCGTACGCGTCGTACCGCCGCGGCCGGGTGCCGCTCATGAGTTCCGTGCTGGCGCCGCTGTTCGGTGATCGGGGCACGACCACCAGCCTGCCGTCGCGCATCATCGACGGGTTGGCGATCATCGCCACGCTGTTCGGCACCGCCGCGTCGCTCGGCATCGGCGCTATGCAGATCGCGCACGGCACCGAGATCGTGACCGGGATCGGCACCACGGGCAACACCCTTGCGATGATGATCATCGTCCTGCTCACGATCGGCACGATCATCTCGGCCGTGTCGGGCATCGCCAAGGGCATCCGGATGCTGTCCAACATCAACATGATCCTCGCCGTCGGGCTGGCCATCTTCGTGTTCGTCGCCGGCCCCACCGCACTGCTCGCCAACCTCATCCCCGGCGTCATCACCGACTACATCGGCTCCCTGCCGTCGATGCTCAGCGCCAACATGGCTGACGGCGCGGCCACCGAGGAGTTCCTGTCGAGCTGGACGACGTTCTACTGGGCGTGGTGGGTCAGCTGGGCGCCCTTCGTCGGCGTCTTCGTCGCCAAGATCTCCCGCGGCCGCACCATCCGCCAGTTCGTGCTCGGCGTGCTGTTCATCCCCTCGACCATCATCGTGGTGGCCTTCGTGGTGCTCGGCGGCACCGCGATCTGGGTGCAGCGCACGTCGGGCACGCTCGCCCCTGACGGCACGGCGGCCAGCCTGCCTGCGCCCGAGTCGTCGATCTTCTCCGTCCTGGCCGAGCTGCCCGGCGGGGCCATCGTCGCCCCGGTCGTCGTGGTGATGCTCGCCGTGTTCTTCATCACGTCGGCCGACTCGGCTTCGCTGGTCAACTCGCAGTTCTCGCAGCGCGGGAACCCCGAGCCGAACCGGCTGATCACCGCCTTCTGGGCCGTGTGCATGGCCGGCATCGCGGTGGTCATCCTGATGTTCGGGGGGGCGAACGCGCTGCAGGGGCTGCAGAACCTCGTCGTGGTCGCGGCGTTGCCGTTCGCGGTGGTGCTGGTCGTGATGTGCGTGGCGATGGTCAGGGAGCTCCGCACCGACCCGCTGGCGATCCGCGACGAGTACGCCCGCATCGCCGTCACCGAGGCCGTCCGGCACGGCGTCGACGAGTACGGCGACGACTTCGCGTTGGCGGTCGAGCAGACCGACGTCGAGTCGTCCTACTCGGTGGCCGCGCACTTCGACTCCACCACCCAGGAACTCACGGAGTGGTACCAGCGCACGGACGAGGACGGCAACCCCGTCGGTTACGACTACGCGACCGGTGAGTATCTCGACGAGGGTCCCGGCGACGGGCCAGCGGAGGGTGATGGGAAGGATAATGCCTAGCCGGAGCCTGTTGCGGCGGCGAGGCGGCCCGATGGCCTAGTCTTGGGAGACCCGAGACTTCCACTGGAGGAACTCCATGCCTGAGGTTGCCGCCTACGCCGTCGACTCGCCCGACGGTCGTTTTCACCCGACCACCATCACCCGTCGCGAGCCCGGCCCCACCGACGTGTTCTTCGAGATCCGCTACGCCGGGATCTGCCACTCCGACATCCACACCGCCCGCGGCGAGTGGGGGCACACTGACTACCCGCTGGTCCCCGGCCACGAGATCGCCGGTGTGGTCATGAAGGTGGGCTCGGAGGTCACGAAGTTCCAGCCCGGCGACCGCGTCGGCGTCGGCTGCTTCGTCTACTCGTGCGGCGAGTGTGATCCCTGCCAGCGTGGCGAGGAGCAGTTCTGCACCTCCCGGCCGGGAACCGTCTGGACCTACGGCGGCCGCGACTGGGACGGCGTCCCGACCGCCGGCGGCTACTCGAAGGGCATCACCGTGGATCAGGACTACCTGATGCGGGTCCCCGAGACCATGGCGCTGGAGCACGCCGCCCCGCTGATGTGCGCCGGGATCACCACCTACAACCCGCTGAAGCGCTGGGGCGCGGGCCCGGGTAAGCGCGTCGGCATCGTCGGCCTGGGCGGGCTCGGCCACATGGGCGTGCAGTTCGCCGCCGCGCTGGGCGCCGAGACCATCGTGCTCAGCCGCACGCTGGCCAAGCGTGACGACAGCCTGCGCCTCGGCGCGACGGACCACGTCTCTACGCAGGACGCCGACCGCATGAAACAGCTACGCGGCAGTTTCGACATTATCTTGTCGACCATCTCCGACGGCATCGACCTCGACAAGATCCTCGGCCTGCTCAAGGCCCACGGCGTGCTGATCAACGTCGGGCTCCCCGAGAACCCGACGACGTTCTCGATCGGCACGCTGACCGGTCAGGCGCGCATCCTCGCCGGGTCGAACATCGGCGGCATCGCCGAGACCCAGCAGATGCTCGACTTCTGCGCGCAGCACAGCCTCGCGCCGATGATCGAGGTCATCGGGGCGGACCGGATCGATGAGGCCTACGACAACGTCGTGGCGTCGAAGGTGCGCTACCGCTACGTGATCGACGTCGCCACCATCGGAGACTGACCCCACCCCGTCGGCAACGGAGCGACCGGACGACAGCGCGACGGTGGGCGCGGGGGACAGCGGTGGCGTAGGGTGACCGCGGAGGTCGCACGTTGAACAGCTTCGCGCACAGCCGGATGGCATGGGTGGTGTGGGGGATCGGCGTCTTCGCGTACGCCGTGGCGGTGATGCACCGCGGGGCGCTCGGCGTCGCCGGACTCGAGGCCGCCGCCCACTTCGGCACCACGGCGGGCGTCGTGTCGACGTTCGTCGTCCTGCAGCTCGCCGTCTACGCCGTGGCGCAGGTGCCCGTCGGCGCCATGCTCGACCGGTTCGGTTCCCGCGCGATCATCACCACAGGGTCGCTGATCACGGGGGTCGCCCAGGTGCTCCTCGCCGTCGTCGACGACCTCCCGCTCGCCTACCTCGCCCGCATCCTGCTCGGCATCGGCGACGCCTGCATCTTCAACTCCGTCCTCCGGTTGCTGCCGCGCTGGTTCACGCCCCGCGCGGTACCCGTCCTGTCCCAGGTGACGGGCATGGCCGGGGCGGTCGGCCAGATCGCCGCCGTCGGCCTGGTCCTGCCGCTCATCCAGCACCTCGGCTGGACTCAGGGCCTCCTCGTCGCGACGATCAGCAGTGCCATCGCCGCCTCCATGGCGCTGCTGGGCATCCGCGACGCGCCGCCGGGGCAGGAGGCGAGCACCGTCGCTGACTCCTGGCGTGAGATGCCCCGCCAGGTGGCGGGCGTCCTGAAGCACCCGGCGACGCAGCTCGGGTTCTGGATCCACTTCACCTGTGGCTTCACCTACAACACCTTCGTGTTCATGTGGGGGATGCCGTATCTGGTGATCTCGCAGGGCCTGACGCAGCCCGTCGCCGGCGTGCTGTTCACGCTGCTGTCGGTCGCCGGCATGGTCGCGGGCCCCATCATCGGGACGCTGACGGCGCGCCACCCGCTGCGTCGCAGCACTCTCGCCCTCCTGGTCGTCGGCGCCCTCGTCGTCACCTGGACAGCGGTGCTGCTGTGGCCCGGCCGGGCGCCGCTGGCGCTGCTGGTCCTCCTGGTCCTCGTCATCGCCGTCGGCGGCCCGGGCACGGGCATCGGGTTCGACTTCCCCCGCACCTCCCTGCCGCACACGCGGCTCGGAGCCGCGAACGGCGTTGTCATCGCGGGCTCGTTCACCGGAAGCACCGTCCTGATCCTGCTGATGGGCGTGTTCCTCGATCTCATCTCCGGAGGACGAGGCAGCTACACGGCCGACGAGCTCCGGCTCGCCTGGACACTCCAGGCTCCGTTCTTCATCGTCGGCGTCGCGGGCATCCTGACCACCCGGAACGCGCTGCGCCGGCGCATGGCCGACGACGGCGTGATCGTGCCGACGTGGCGCGAGGTGGCGGATCGGATCCGACGATCCCGCTCCTGACTCAGAAGAGTCCCTCCGCCTCCGGGCGCGCATAGGAGGGGTCGACGTCGTTGAACAGCCGGCTGACCGACCGGCCGCGGTGGATCCGTCCGATCGCCTGGGCGAACAGCCGCGCGACGCTCAGCGTCGTCAGGCCGGGGAAGTCCTGGGGCGTCGGAACGGTGTCGGTGGTCACGACCTCCGAGATCCGTGCGTGCGACGTGAGCTTCTCGACGGCGTTGCCGGCGAACAGCCCGTGCGTGCAGGCGACCGAGATCTCCTCGCAGCCGAAGTCGCCCAGGCGGTTCACGATCTCGACGATCGACCCGCCGGTGGCGATCTCGTCGTCGAGCACGATGGCGCGCTTGCCGGCGACGTCGCCGACGATCGACTCGATGACCACGCGGTCATCGGCGAGTCGCTGCTTCGAGCCGGCCGCCACCGGCAGGCCGAGCTTCCGTGCGAGCAGGGTCGCCTGCTTGGCGTTGCCGAGGTCGGGGGAGACGATGACGGTGTTGCGCAGGTCCCGCTGCCGGAAGTGCTCGGCCAGCACCCCCAGGGCGGTCAGGTGGTCGACGGGCACGGAGAAGAAGCCGTGCACCTGCGGGGCGTGCAGCGCCATCGTGAGCACCCGGTCGACGCCGGCGGTGCTCAGCAGGTCCGCCACGAGACGGCCGCCCAGCGAGATCCGGGCCGCGTCCTTCTTGTCGGAACGTGCGTACGCGTAGTGCGGCATGACGGCGGTGATCTGGCCGGCCGACGCGCCGCGGGCCGCGTCGATCATCAGCAGGAGCTCCATCAGGTGCTCCTGCGTCGGGGGCACCAGCGGCTGGACGATGTAGACGTCGCGCTGGCGGCAGTTGGTCAGCAGTTGGGCCTGGAGGCAGTCGTTGCTGAAGCGGGAGATCTTCGCGGGAGATCGGTCGATGCCCAGGTGGTCGCAGATGTCGTCGGCTAGCTGTGGATGGGCGGATCCGGAGAATACGACGATGCTCTTCACGGCCGGTTTCCCTTTCCTGGGGGTCGCCTGAAGCCTACCGACGATCGGATTCGCCGTCAGCGGATGGTCCGACGGGCGTTCCGCTTGGGACCTCGTGCGTCGGCCTGACATACTTTCCGGCATGCCTAGTACCACTGACTCGGAGGGCCATAAACGCAGCTCTGAGATGAGGGCCGCCTCGTGAGCCCTGTCGTCTCGCTGCTCGTCGGGATCGCGGTCGTCCTGCTGATCACCGCCGCCACAGCCTATTTCGTCGCCCAGGAGTTCGCCTACGTCGCCGTCGACAGGTCCCGGCTCGGGAGCCGCGCCGCGTCCGGCGACCAGCGGGCGGCCGCCACCCTCGACATCACCCGCCGCACCTCGTTCATGCTCTCCGGAGCCCAGTTGGGGATCACTGTCACCGGGCTGCTGGTCGGCTATGTCGCGGAGCCGCTGATCGGCCAGGCCATCGGCCACCTGATCTCGGGCGGTGCGCTCACCGCAGCGTCCGTCGCCATCGGCGGTTTCGTCGCCATCGCGTTCTCCACGTTCGTGCAGATGCTGATCGGCGAGCTGTTCCCCAAGAACTACGCCATCGCCCGGTCCGGTCCCGTCGCGGACGCGCTCACACCGTCGACGCGCGTCTACCTCGCCGTCTTCGGGCCCCTGATCTGGGTGTTCGACAAGGCCGCGGAGCTGCTGCTCCGTGCGCTGCGCATCGAGCCGGTGCACGACGTCGAGTCGGCGGTCTCGGCCACGGACCTCGAGCGCGTCGTCGCCGACTCGCGCGCCAGCGGCACCCTGCCCGACGACATCGGCACCGTCGTCGACCGCATCATCGACTTCCCCCGCCGCGACGTGGAGCACGCCATGGTCCCGCGGGTGAAGGTCGGCTTCATGCGGGCCTCCGACACCGTCGCCGACGTCCGGGCCGCGATGGCCACCGGCCACACCCGCTACCCCGTCCTCGACGACCGCGACCAGGTCGTCGGCGTCGTCGAACTGGTCGACGTGCTCGACCGGCCCGCCGACAGCACCGCCCGCATCACGACCGTAACCCGAACCGCGCTGCTGGTGCCGGCCGTCATGCCACTGCCCGACGCGCAGGTCGCCCTGCGCGACGCCGGCCTCGACCTCGCGTGCGTCATCGACGAGTTCGGCAGCTTCGTCGGCATCGTCACGCTGGAGGACCTCGTGGAGGAGATCGTCGGGGAGCTCGTCGACGAGCACGACATCGACCCGACGCCGTTCGACGACGAGTGGGAGCTCGCCGGCGACACCCCGGTCGACGAGGCCGAGCGCCGCATCGGCTTCAAGCTGCCCGAGGGCGACTACGAGACCATCTCGGGCCTGATCATCCATCAGGTCGGCGACCTGCCCGACGCCGGGCAGCGCGTCGAGCTGCACCTCGCGCCGACGCCCGCGCAGCTCGCCCTCGACCCCGACGCCCCCGAGCGCGTCGTGACCTTCGAGGTGCTGGAGGTGACCCGCCACGTGCCGTCGCGGGTCCGCATCGTCCAGGGCGAGGAGGTCTCCCGATGATCGCCCTGGAGACGAACGGCTGGACCGTCGCCTGGATCACGGTCCTGATCATCTTCCTCAGCGCCTGCTTCGTCGCGGCCGAGTTCGCCATGATGGCCGCGAAGCCGCACCGATTGGAGGAGCGCGCGACGACCGCGGCGGGTCGGGCCGCGCTCAAGAACTCGCACGAGTTGACGCTGGTGCTCGCAGGCGCACAGCTCGGCATCACCGTCTGCACGCTGGCGTTGGGCGCCATCACGAAGCCCGCGGTGCACCACGCGCTGATGCCGTTCCTGGAGCGCGGCATGTCGACGGTGGTCGCCGACGTGGTCGCGTTCGTGCTCGCGTTGGTCATTGTCACGTTCCTGCACCTCGTCGTCGGCGAGATGGCCCCGAAGTCGTGGGCCATCGCGCACCCGGAGCGGTCGTCGGTGTTGCTCGCTCTCCCGCTGCGCGGCTACATGTGGCTGACGCGCCCCGTCCTGAAGGCGATGAACGTCGCGGCGAACTGGATGGTGCGTCGGGCCGGCGCGGAGCCGACCGATGAGCTCACGCAGGGCCAGGACGCGGCCGGGCTCAGGCACCTTGTCGAGCACTCCGCGAACGTCGGGGCCCTCGACGGCGCCTATCAGGGGTCGCTCGCCTCGGTGCTGGCGCTCAGGGAGACGACGGTGCGGGAGATGCTGCCCGCGTCGCAGGTGCTGGCCGCCGTGCCCGTCGATGCGACGCTGGCCGACGTGCAGGCCACCACCCGGGCCACCCGTCACCTGCGGGTGCTCGTCCGCGACGGTGAGACCACCGTCGGGGTGGTGCATGTGCGCGACACCCTCCTGGAGCCCGACCTGTCCCGCCCCGCCACCGAGCTGATGCGTGAACCGGTCAAGCTGCCTGCCGACACGGGGCTCGCATCGGCGCTCGCCACCATCCGCGCGGAGCGCACGCAGCTGGCGATCGTGACCGACGGCGACGTCGAGCTGGGCGTGCTCACCTTCGAGGATGTGCTGCCCGGCCTGATGCCGTCGGCGCTCCTCGGCGACGCGGCCGCGACTCCGGCCCACTGAGTCGCGATGAGCACGACACACTGCTCATCGTCGGAATTGGTCGATGTGTTCGGTCACATTCGCGACGACAAGTGTGTCGTGCTCATCGCCGGATGGTGACGCGGCAGTCCACCTGAATGGACTCCGTCACGTCACTGGTCCTGACAGGATGGGTCCATGACCATTGACGACGACATGCCCCAACCCTGGGTGCGTCACTACCAGCCCGGGGTACCCGCACAGATCGAGTTGCCAACCGACTCGCTCGTGAGCCTCTACGAGCGCTCCGTGCGGGAGGCGGCAGACTCGATCGCGCTGGATTTCTTCGGCAGGACGACCACGTACGCCGAGTTGGGCGACCAGATCGAGCGCGCCGCCGAGGGGCTCCGACGCCTCGGCGTCAAGACCGGAGACCGCGTCGCGCTGATCCTGCCGAACTGCCCCCAGCATGTCGTCGCGTTCTATGCGGTGCAGCGACTCGGCGCGATCGTCGTCGAGCACAACCCGCTCTACACCGCCCGCGAGCTGCGCCACCTCTTCGAGGACCACGGCGCCCGCGTCGTCATCGCCTGGGACGCGGCGGTCTCGAAGCTACGCGAGCAACCTGCCGACGTGCAGCTCGACCACATCGTCGCGGTCAACCTCCTCAAGGCGTTCCCGACGGTGAAGCGCCTGGCGTTGCAGCTGCCCCTGAAGAAGCTCAGGGCGACCCGCGCGAAGCTCACGCAGCCTGCCCCCGGCACCATGTCCTGGGAGAAGCTGCTCAGCGCGCCGCGCATCGCGGCCGACCACCCCCGCCCCTCCGTGGACGACCTGGCCGTCATCCAGTACACCTCCGGCACGACGGGGCAGCCGAAGGGGGCGATGCTCACGCACTCGAACCTCTTCGCCAACGCGCGCCAGGGCGAGGCGTGGATGCACGGAGCCGAGTACCGCAAGGAGGTCTTCTACGCGATCCTGCCGATGTTCCACGCGTTCGGCATGACGCTGTTCATGACCTACGGCGTCCTCAAGCAGGCCCGCCTGGTGCTGTTCCCGTCGTTCGACGTCGACATGGTCCTCGACACGGCGAAGAAGACCCCGCCGACGGTGTACTGCGCCGTCCCGCCCATCTACGAGGCCACCGCCAAGCGGGCCAAGGAACGCGGGATCTCGCTGCGCTCGGCCAAGTACTGCATCTCGGGCGCCATGGCGCTGCAGGACGACATCGTAGAGCTGTGGGAGTCCGTCTCCGGCGGACTTCTCGTCGAGGGCTACGGCATGACGGAAGCCTCCCCGGTGTGCCTCGGCAACCCGTTCGCCGACACGCGCCGCACGGGCACGATCGGCGTACCGTTCCCGAGCACCTGGATGAAGGTCGTCGACCCCGACGACCCCACCGTCGAGGTCCTGCAGGGGGAGCGCGGCGAGCTTCTGATCCACGGCCCGCAGGTGTTCCAGGGCTACTGGATGAACGACGAGGAGACCACCAGGACGCTGCTGCCCGGCGGCTGGCTGCGCACCGGCGACGTCGTCACGGTCGACGAGGACGGCTTCACCACCATCGTCGACCGCGTGAAGGAGCTCATCATCACCGGCGGCTTCAACGTCTCGCCGTCGGAGGTGGAGCAGGTGCTGCTCGCCCACCCGAAGGTCAGGGCCGCGGCGGTCGTCGGGATGCCCAACGAGGAGGTCGGCGGCGAGCGCGTCATCGCGGCGATCCACCCGGAGGAGGGATCCGACGTGACCTACGCCGAGCTCCGCGCCTGGTGCAGGGAGCGACTGACCGGCTACAAGACGCCCCGCGAGTTCTACGTGGTGGGCGAGCTGCCCAAGTCGATGCTCGGCAAGGTGCTGCGCGCGCAGGTGAAGGAGCAGCTCGGCTCCCTCACCCCGCTGCCGCACTGACCTGACGACACGAAAAGGGGCGCCCCGTGGCCGAAGCCACGGGGCGCCCCTCCTGTGTTGCGGGATCAGGCCTTGGCGCTGACCGCGCGACGCTTGTTCCACACGTCGAACGCGACCGCGAGCAGGAGCACCAGGCCCTTGACGATCTGCTGCATGTACTGCTGGAAGCCCAGCAGCTGCATGCCGTTCGACATGACGGCCATCACCAGGCCACCGACCATGGCGCCGATGACGGTGCCGACACCACCGGTGACGGCCGCGCCACCGATGAAGCAGGCGGCGATGGCGTCGAGCTCGACGCCGTTACCGGCGGCCGGCTGCGCGCCGTTGGTACGCGACGAGAAGACGATGCCGGCGATGCCGGTCAGCAGGCCCATGTTCACGTACACCTGGAAGATGCGGCGCTTGACCTTGACGCCCGAGAGCATGGCGGCGTTGAGGTTGCCGCCGATCGCGAAGACGTGGCGGCCGTAGATCGTCGACTTCGACACGAACGAGTAGATCAGGACGAGCGCGGCGAGGATGATCAGCACGATCGGGAAGCCACGGCTCGTCGACAGCTTCCACATGAAGAACATGACGACGGCGGCGACCACGACGATCTTGATGATGAACAGCGGCATCGACTCGACGACCTGGTCGTAGCGGATGCGGGCGCGGCGGCTGCTCCACTGGGTCCAGGCGTAGCCGACGCAGCCGACGACACCGATCAGGATGGTGAACAGGTCGAACCCGTTGCCGCCTAACAGGCCGTTCAGGAAGCCGCTGGCGATCATCTGGTACTCGGGCGTCATGGGCGACAGCGAGACGTTGTTCAGGACCAGGAAGGTCATGCCGCGGAACAGGAGCATGCCCGACAGGGTCACGATGAAGCCCGGGATGCCGACGTAGGCGACCCAGAAGCCGTGCCAGATGCCGATCACGATGCCGACGGCGAGGCCGGCGAGGACGCCCACCCACCACGGCATGCTCTGCTTGATGACGAGCGTTGCGGAGACGGCGCCCACGAGGGCCATCACCGAGCCGACCGACAGGTCGATGTGCCCGACGACGATCACGAACAGCATGCCGATCGCGAGGATCAGGATGTAGGAGTACTGCAGCACCAGGTTCGACACGTTGTTGGGGGCGAGCAGTGTGCCCCCGGTCACGATCGTGAACAGGACCACGATGGCCACGAACGCGAACACGATGCCGCTCTGGCGGAGGTTCTTGGAGAAGATGTCCTTGATGGCGTTCATTTAGGCGACTTCCCTCTCTTTGGTCATGAGCTTCATGAGGCTCTCCTGAGTTGCTTCGCCCTTCGGCTGCTGTCCGGTGATCCGGCCGAAGGCGAGGGTGTAGATGCGGTCACAGATGCCGAGCAGCTCGGGCAGCTCCGACGAGATGACCACGACGGCCTTCCCGGCGTCGGCCAGCTGGTTGATGATCGTGTAGATCTCGTACTTGGCGCCGACGTCGATGCCGCGGGTGGGCTCGTCGAGGATCAGCACCTCTGGCTCGGTCATCATCCACTTGCTGAGGACGACCTTCTGCTGGTTGCCGCCGGACAGCTGTCCGACGATGCTCATCACGGAAGGCGTCTTGATCCGCATGGACTTGCGGTAGCTCTCGGCGATGCGGATCTCTTCGTTGGAGTTGACCGCGACGCCCTTGGTGATCTTCGGGAGCGACGCGGCGGAGATGTTGCGGCGGATGTCCTCGATCAGGTTCAGGCCGTAGCGCTTGCGGTCCTCCGTCGCGTAGGCGACGCCTGCGTTGATGGCCTGATCGACGCTGGTGAAGTCGACCTCCTTGCCGTGCAGGAACATCTTCCCGTCGACCTTCCGGCCGTAGGACTGCCCGAAGACGCTCATGGCGAGCTCGGTGCGTCCGGCGCCCATCAGGCCGGCGATGCCGACGATCTCGCCAGCGTGGACGTTGAAGCTCGCGGCGTCAGAGACCTTGCGGCCCGCCTGCGTCGGGTGCATGACCGTCCAGTTCTCGACCCTCAGGATCTCTCCGCCGATCTTCGGCTCGTGGTCCGGGTAGAGGTGCTCGAGATCACGACCGACCATGCCCTTGATGATGCGTTCCTGCGTCATGTCGGGCCCGCGCTCGATGGTCTCGATGGTCGAGCCGTCGCGGATGACCGTCGTGGAGTCGGCGATCGCGGTGATCTCGTTGAGCTTGTGGGAGATCATGATCGACGTGATCCCCTGCTCCTTGAGGTGGCGCAGCAGGTCAAGCAGGTGCGCGGAGTCGGAGTCGTTGAGGGCCGCGGTGGGCTCGTCGAGGATGAGCAGCTTCACGCGCTTGGAGAGGGCCTTGGCGATCTCCACGAGCTGCTGCTTGCCGACGCCGATCTGGTTGATCGGCGTGACCGGGTTCTCGTCCAGGCCGACGCGGGCGAGCAGCTTTGCCGCCTCCGCGTTGGTCTTGTGCCAGTCGATACGGCCGTTCGTCTTCTGCTCGTTGCCGAGGAAGATGTTCTCGGCGATCGACAGCAGCGGGACGAGCGCAAGCTCCTGGTGGATGATGACGATGCCTGCGTGCTCGGAGTCGTTGATCGACCCGAACTGGCACAGCTCGCCTTCGAAGTAGATCTCGCCCTCGTACGTGCCCGCGGGGTAGACGCCGGAGAGCACCTTCATGAGGGTGGACTTGCCCGCGCCGTTCTCGCCGCAGATCGCGTGGATCTCGCCCCGCTTGACCTTGAGGGTCACGTCGGAGAGCGCCTTGACACCCGGGAAGGTCTTGGTGATGTCGCGCATCTCCAGGATGAGGTTGGTGTCGTCCATGGGTTCCTGCCTTTCTCTGATGGGCCGTTGGCGCGGATGGCCCGGCTCCGGCAAGCGGAGACCGGGCCATCCGTGTCTATCGGTCAGATCAGGCGACGCCTGCGTCGATCTGGTCCTGGGTCCAGTAACCGGTGTCGACGAGGGCCTCGGTGATGTTGTCGGCCGTCACGGTGACGACGTCCAGGAGGTAGGAGGGAACAACCTTCACGCCGTTGTCGTAGTCGGTGGTGTTGTTGGCCTCGGGGTCATTGCCGGCGAGGAGGTCCTTGGCGGCGGTGACGGCCTGCTCGGCGAGCGTGCGGGTGTCCTTGAAGATGGTCGAGAACTGCACGCCGTCCTGGATGAGCTTGACGGAGGCGATCTCCGCGTCCTGGCCGGTGACGACGGGGAAGCCGTCGCTGATGGTGCCGGAGTAGCCGTTGTTCTGCAGGGCGGTGATGATGCCACGGGAGAGGCCGTCGTACGGGGAGAGGACCCCGTCGAGCTTGGTGCCGCCCTGGTAGTTGGCGGTCAGCAGATCCTCCATGCGCTTCTGGGCGGTCTCCTGCTGCCAGCGCAGGATGGCGGCCTGATCGAACTCGGTCTGCGTCGACGGAACGACCAGGACCCCGGAGTCGATGTAGGGCTGCAGGACGCTCATCGCGCCCTCCCAGAAGAAGGTGGCGTTGTTGTCATCGGGCGAGCCGGCGAAGAGCTCGACGTTGAAGGGGCCCTTCTCGCCGGTGTCCTTACCGTCGGCGTCGAGGATGCCGAGGCCGTTCAGCAGGGAGCTGCCCTGGGCAACGCCCACCTTGAAGTTGTCGAACGAGACGTAGAAGTCGACGTTCTTGCTGTCACGGATCAGACGGTCGTACGCGATGACCTTGATGCCCTGCGAGGCGGCGGTCTCCAGCTGGGTGGCGAGCGCGGTGCCGTCGATGGCGGCGACGATCAGGACGTTTGCGCCCTGCGTGATCATCTGGTCGATCTGCTGGCCCTGGGTCGGGATGTCGTCGTTGGCGTACTGCAGGTCGACGGTGAAGCCCGCGTCCTCCAGCTGCTGCTTCACCGCGTTGCCGTCGGCGATCCAGCGCTCCGAGGTCTGCGTGGGCATCGCCACGCCGACGCGGCCGCCCTCGGTTGCCGCCGCGGAGGTCTCGCCTCCCGTGGCGCTGGTGGTCGACGTGCTGGTGCCGGCGCCGCCGCCGGAGCAGGCAGCGAGCGACAGGGAGAGCGCAATGCCCGCCGCAGCCGCAACGATCTTCCTGAACTTCATTGTTCCTCCTGAGAACATAACGGATGTGCGGGGAGAAGGATGTGAACGTTCACATTGCTTGTGATACGGAACCCCTTTTGCCCCTTTGTGTGCGTGGACCCCTGGGTCTCGAAGCTGAGATGGAGAGGTCGAAGCGCCTACAACAGGTAGTATGTTTTGTTCGGCCCGGTTGGTCAAGCTGGATTGGTTGCGAAATGATAACGATCACATCGACGTGAGTTCCCCCGTTCACGGGGCCAGCACATCACACTGACGAGGCCACTTGCTGAGCGTGTCTTCGGGTTCCCTGAGCCTGCTCCGGTTCCCTGAGCCTGCTCCGGTTCCCTGAGCACTTCGACGGGCTCAGCACATGCTCGTCGAAGGGCGCCGAGCGGAGCGAGGTGCGTGACTGGGTGAGGCTGGGACCCTTCGACAGGCTCAGGGCGTCTCGACAGGCTCAACGACCCGGTTCCCTGAGCCCGCTCCGGTTCCCTGAGCTCGTCGAAGGGCGCCGAGCGGAGCGAGGCGGGTGACTGGGGTGAGGCTGGGACCCTTCGACAGGCTCAGGGCGTTTCGACAGGCTCAACGGCCCGGTTCCGTCGACGCGCCACCCTCGTCGACGGACGCTACCCCTGTCGACACATGCCACCGCCGTGGCGGTGGCATGCGTAGTGACGAGTAGCGTCGGCGCGTCAGGGTGGCGTCCGACAGCTCAGCCGACCGTCCGGTCGTGCTTCGGGGGCTCCTTGACGAACAGTGCGACGATCAGGCCCGCGAACAGGACCACGACGACGCCCAGGATGCCCCAGTGCTGCGACGTGGCTTCGCTCGAAGTTGTCACCGAGGCGCCGACGGCGATGGCCACGCCGAACAGGGCGGGGGCGAGGAAGCTCACAGCCCGTCCGGTCGTTGCGTAGAGGCCGAAGATCTCGCCGCTCATGCCCTCGGGGATCAGGCGGGTGAGGAAGCTGCGGCTGGCCGACTGCGCCGGGCCGACGAACAGGCACATCAGCAGGCCGAGGATCCAGAAGACGGGCTTGCCGCCGTCGTGCCACCAGAAGATGCCCAACCCGAACATCACCAGGCATGTCAGCGACACGAGGATGACGGGCTTGGGGCCGAGCTTGTCGTCGACCAGGCCGAACAGCATGGTGGCGATGCCGGCGACGACGTTGGCGGCCACGCCGAAGATCACGACCTCGCTGAACTCGAAGCCGAACGTGCCCTGCGCGAGGACGCCGCCGAAGGCGAACACGCCCGCGAGTCCGTCGCGGAACAGCGCGGAGGCGAGCAGGAAGAACACCGTGTTGGGGGCGGAGCGCCACAGGCGGCGGATCGAGGCGAAGAGCTCGCGGTAGGAACCGACGATGCCGAGCGACGGCGCGGGTACAACGGACCGCGCGCGGTCCTTCAGCGCGACGAAGATCGGGATGGTGAACACCAGCGTCCAGGCGCCGCAGATCAGCATGGCGGCACGGACGTCGGCGGCGGGGAAGTCGGAGCCGAGTACCGCGATGATGACGAGCAGGATCGTGATGCCGCCCAGGTAGCCCATGCCCCAGCCGAGCCCGCTGACGCGGCCGACGTTGTAGCGGGTGCTGACCTGGTCGATCGAGGCGTAGTAGTTGACGGCGGCGATCTCGGAGACGACATTGCCCGCGCCCAGCAGCACCGCGCCGACCAGGAAGTACTCGGGGGCCGGGGCGACGAACCACATGGCGGCGCAGATGGCGGCGAGCAGCCACGTCTGCCAGCGCAGGTTGAACATGCGGCGGCCGCTGCGGTCCGAGCCCTGTCCGAGGACCGGGGCGAGCACGGCGATGAGCAGTCCCGAGATGCCGGTGGCCCACGCCAGCTTCATCGACACCTCGTCGGTCTCGCCGAAAGCGGAACTGGTGAGGTAGACCGCGAACACGAACGTCGTGATGACGGTGTTGAACGGCTGCGTCCCCCAGTCCCACAGCGACCAGGCGAAGACCTTGCGTCGGGGAGCGGGGGTGGTCTTGAGAGCTCCGGGGCCCGCCTCGGGAGCGTGAATGTCGGTCACGCGCCAACCGTATCGGGTCACCCCGCGCGACGGCGTCAACGACGGCGGCGGGCATGGTAGCCCCCGAGTGACGAGGCATCCAGGGGATTCCCGGACGGGTTATGAAACCCCCGCGCGTCCGGATGCAGGGCTGTATGGTAGGGGTCGCCAATCAGCCGACAAGAACCATGGTCGGGTGCCAACGACAGCCGCCCGGCCCCATAGAAAGGCGCAGCATGACCGACTCCGGAGTCCTGAAGTACGGGGACCACGAACTCGACCTGCCGGTCGTCAAGGCCACGGACGGAAACGACGGACTGGACATCGGCAAGCTCCTGTCCACGACCGGCGTGACCACGCTGGATCCCGGTTTCGTGAACACCGCCTCGTGCACCTCCGAGATCACCTTCATCGACGGCGACGAGGGCATCCTCCGCTACCGTGGCTACCCGATCGAGCAGCTGGCAGAGAAGTCGACCTTCATCGAGGTCGCGTACCTCCTCATCTACGGCGAGCTGCCGACGGCCGAGGAGCTGGAGAGCTTCACGTCGAAGCTGACCCGTCGCATGCTGCTGGACGAGCGGATGCGCGAGCTGTTCCGGTGCTTCCCGCGCGGCGCGCACCCGATGGGTGTCCTCGCCGCCGGCGTGATGGCGCTCGGCGCGTTCAACCGCGACTACCTCGATCCGCACAATCCGGAACATGTCGAGGAGGCGAGCTTCCGCCTGCTGGGCTCGATGCCGACGCTGGCCGCCTACGCGTACAAGTCGAGCGTCGGCGAGCCGTTCCTCTACCCGCAGACCGGGCTCGGCTATGTCGAGAACTATCTGCGCCTGTCCTTCGGATACCCGACCGAGGACTACGAGATCAAGCCCGAGGTTGTCCGCGCGTTCGAGACGCTGTTCATCCTCCACGCCGACCACGAGCAGAACGCCTCCACCTCGACGGTCCGCCTCGTCGGATCCGCCGACGCGAACATCTACGCATCGGTCAGCTCCGGCGTCAACGCGCTGTCCGGCCCGCTGCACGGTGGCGCGAACCAGGCAGTGCTCGAGATGCTGCGCAAGATCAGCTCCTACGGCATGGACATCAAGGAGTTCGTGGCCAAGGTCAAGGACAAGGAGTCCGGCGTCAAGCTGATGGGCTTCGGGCACCGCGTATACAAGAACTACGACCCGCGCGCCAAGATCATCAAGGGGCACGCCGACACGCTGCTTCGCCAGTCCGGCAAGAACAACCACCTCCTCGAGATGGCTCTTGAGCTGGAGGAGACGGCGCTGAACGACGACTACTTCATCAGCCGCAAGCTGTACCCGAACGTCGACTTCTACACCGGCCTGATCTACGAGGCGATGGGCTTCCCGGCGCAGCACTTCACCGCCCTGTTCGCGCTCGGCCGCCTGCCTGGCTGGATCGCCCAGTGGCGCGAGGAGCACGACAACCCGAAGCGCAAGATCGGACGCCCGCGCCAGATCTACACCGGTCCGGCGCGTCGCGACTATCTGCCGATGGCCGAACGCTGACACCGTAGAGCTGACCCCCGGCTGACCGCCCGGCGCCAGGTTGGCGGCCAGGCGCCAACGATACTTCCGCGACGCCAACGATATTCACGCGAATATCGTTGGCGTCGGGTCATTTCGTTGGCGTCTGCCGGAGGTAGATTGAGGCTGTCTGTTTCGGGGCGGAGACAGGGATGCGCAAGGAGCTCGTGGGGACGGTGCTGCTGAGCCTCGTCCTGCTGGTCAGTCCGCTGGTCGCCAGTGTTCTCGTGGCCGGGCGGCTGCTACGCAGCGCTCCGGTGGGGACCGGGCTCGTCGTGGCGACATCGCCCGTGCTGCTGCGGGAGTCGAGCGACGGCCGGGGCCAGGCCGGGCTCGTCGAGGCAGGCGGCCTGGTCGCCCACACCGGAGTCATCTCCGGGGACTTGCTGCAGGTGATCAGCGGAGGCCGGATCTACTGGGTCACGAAGCGGAACACGACAGAGGCCGCCGGTTGGGGAAGTTGCCCCGGGATGAGTCTCGGTGGCGTGTCCTTCCCGGCGGGACGCGTGGGGCCCTCCACCCGTGCGGTACTCGCCATCGACGGCTCGGCGCCCGGCAGCTTCGCCCAGGTGAGCCTCTGGGTGCGACGACGGGGCGTGCCATGCGCCTTCTCGCTGGTTCGGACGGAGTCCGGCAGCGTCGGCCCGGGGTCGACGGCGAACCGTGGCCTCCCGTCGGGCGTCTACACCGTCGATCCGGGTCGGCGGGCGTGCCCCCGGGTGACGGCCCGCTGCGTCCGCTGGGGGATAGTGCCGGAGCCGACGGCCTCCGGAGGTTCCGCTTCACTGCGGCCACAGGCCGCCAGGCACGTCGTCGTGAACTTCTCGACGTTGAGGTGCCGCTCCGGACAGGGGCTGCTCAGGGCGAGTCGTCCGAACTCATCGTGGTGCGTCGCGCTCTCGAACAGGATGACCAGGGAGGCCATCGAGCACGGCGCGAACCTGATGGGGGTGCGGGCGTGAGCCGCTGAGGCCACAATGGGGCGATGGACTCCATGGATCTCGGATTCATCGTCATCGCGGTCGTCGTCAGTGCACTGCTCCTGATGCTCGGCGCTCTCAGCCGGAGGTTCTTCCACGACCGCATCTACGTCGGTGTCACGCCGGGGCTCACGCCGGTGGGCGGCCAGGCCGTGCGAGAGGACCGGGTCCAGCCGGGGCCGGAGTACGCCGGAACGGTCGCAGTCGCGTTCAGCCCGCCCCGCGGCCTGACCCCCGGGTTGGTCGGCACGGTGGTCGACGGCGTGGCGGAGATGCGCGACATCACGGCCACGATCGTCGACCTGGCCCGCCGCGGACATGTGGTGATCCGCGCCGTCGACGTGGACTCCCGCCGCGTCGACGATCCGCGGAAGAAGGCCCGCGACTGGGAGGTCAGCTACGCCGACGGCCCACCACCCGGCGACCCGCTGGAGCCGTTCGAGAAGCAACTGCTGCGTTCGCTGTTGGGCAAGGGCCGCACGGCCACCCGGGGGCCGGTCAGCGTGTCGTCGTGGGCGAAGCACCATCGGGAGGAGGTGCGACAGCTGCGTGACCACCTCTACGCCCAGACGGTGCGGCGGGGCTGGTACGCGAAGGACCCGCGGCCGCGTCGCGGTGGCTGCCTGCCGATACTCGGCATCGTGCTGGTGGTGCTGTGGTGTGTGGCGATGCTGCTGACCGGGTTCAGCTGGGTCAAGCTCGCTGCGGCGGTGCTCCTGATCGGATCTGCGGTCTTCGCGAGGGTGAGGTTCCGGCGCCGCGAGCCCCGCACGGCGCTCGGCACGGCAGTGCGTATCCAGGCGCTCGGCTTCAAGCAGTACCTCGCCACCGCGGAGGCGAAGCAGTTCAGCTTTGAGGAGGCGGCGGGCATCTTCAGCCGTTACCTCCCCTACGCGATCGTGTTCGGCGTCTCCGCGCACTGGGCGAAGGTCTTCGGCGAGGTGCTGGAGGCGCACGGAAACGAGATCGGCGCGGGCGACGCCGCGCTGATGGCCCTCGACGCGATGAGCCAGCTCGCCTGGTTCGACGCGGCAGGTGCCGGGCTCGACCTGCTGGACATCGGCGACGCGTTCGACGGTTTCGACATCGGCGACGCCATCGATGGGATCGGGGACCTCGCCGACGGCGTCGGCGATTTCATCTCCGGCCTGGACTTCCTCGACTTCGGCTAGCCGCGGGAAGACTCGCCGCCGGTGCGGCCGGCGTCCGCCGCACCCGCAGCCCAGCCGAGGCCGGGCTGACTGCGGACGCCAACGGTATTTCCGCGACGCCAACGTCAATTACCCGGAGGTCGATCGCGGTTCCCGTCGGCCGGCCGACCGAAACCACGATCCACCTCCGGCCCTTTCGACCGTACTACTCCGGGTCGGGGCAGAGTCACCCCTGAAGCGGGAGAAGTCAAGGGGGTGTCCACCGCTGTGGAACGCCCCCTCGCCATGCGCGCCCTGCGCGTGCACCATGGTGGTGTCAATCAGCGGTGCTTTGGCCCGCCGAACGACGTGGCCGAGGTCCACCGCCCGATGATCGGAGGTGGCCGATGGCCTCCCTGGTACACGACTACGCGTCGGTCGACGCGTTCGACGACGCGACGAGACGGGCCGCGACCCGCGAGACCTACTCGCCCGTCATGATCCTGCTCACGACGATCGCGACGATCGGCATCCTGTTCTACGGCTGGTTCCTCTTCAGCCCCGGACACCGCGGCGACGTGCTGCCCTGGCTGCTGGTCATCGTCTCCGAGACCATCCTGGTCATGCACGCGTTGGCGGGCATGTGGACGATCCTGGCGGGGCGGGAACGCCGCGACTGGACCTACTACGCCACCCGCACCGCCCTCTACGACCCCAGCGACCCGCGCGTCCTCGCCAATCCCGACGACCCCACCACCTGGCCCCTGCGGCTGGGGGGCCGGATCATCGACGTCGACGTGCTGATCACCGTCTACGGCGAGCCGCTCGACGTGATCCGCCGCACCGCGGAGGCCGCCATGGCCGTCCGCGGCCGACACAAGACGTGGATCCTCGACGACGGCCGCTCCGACGAGGTGCAGGCGCTGGCGTCCGAACTCGGCTGCCGCTACGTGCGACGCATGAGCTCCAGCGGAGCGAAGGCGGGCAACGTCAACAACGCGCTGACCATCGCCAAGGGTGAGTTCTTCGTCATCCTTGACGCCGACTTCGTCCCCCTGCCCGGCCTCCTGGAGGAGACTCTGCCGTTCTTCGAGGACTCGACGGTCGCGTTCGTGCAGACCCCGCAGACGTACGGCAACCTGCACAACTTCATCTCCCGCGGCGCCGGCTACATGCAGACGATGTTCTACCGCTTCGTGCAGCCCGGCCGGAACTCTTTCAACGCCGCCTTCTGCGTGGGCACCAACGTGGTGTTCCGCCGCGCGGCCGTCGACGACATCGGCGGCATCTACACCGACTCCAAGTCCGAGGACGTCTGGACGTCGCTCACGCTGCACGGCCGCGGCTGGCGGTCGATCTTCCTGCCCGTCACGCTGGCGATCGGCGACGCCCCCGACACCATCGAGGGCTACTCGAAGCAGCAGCTCCGCTGGGCCACCGGCGGCTTCGAGATCCTGTTCACCAGCAACCCGCTGATCACCAGGCGGCGCCTCTCTCTCGACCAGCGGCTGATGTACTTCGTCACGGCCACGCACTACCTCACCGGCATCGTGCCCGGCCTGCTGCTCTTCGTCCCGGCGCTGGAGATCTTCTTCGACCTCCGGCCGGTGTCGATGGACATCGGCATCTGGCAGTGGTTCCTGGCCTACTCGGGCTTCTACCTGCTGCAGGTCGTGCTGGCGTTCTTCACGCTCGGCTCGTTCCGCTGGGAGGTGCTGATGCTCTCCGCCGCGTCTTTCCCGATCTACATGTTGGCGTTCTTCAACGTCGTGATCGGCCGCGACCAGGCCTGGAGCGTGACCGGCGCGAAGAAGGGCGCGGCGTCGCCGTTCAACTTCATCTTCGTGCAGGTCACCACCTTCGTGTTCCTGCTCGCCACCACCTGCGTCGGCGTCTGGCGCGACCTCCTCAACTCCCAGCTCACCATCGCCACCGTCTGGTGCGGCATCAACACCGTGATCCTGGGGGCGTTCATCCTCGTCGCGTTCGACGAGGCCCGCAGCCTCCGCAGGGGCACCGCCGAGGCCGAGGCGATGGACGCGAAGTCCGTCGCCCTCAGCGAGTTCCTCGGCGCGCCCGAGCCGCGCAGCACCCCTTACACGCGGGTCCGCGACGAGCTCGCCGCCCGCGCCGTCGAGCTCGACGAGGCCGCCCCCAGCCGCGCCCTGAACACCTACGTCACCGTGCCTCTCGTGAAGGAGCCCGTGAAATGACCTGGACCAACCGACTCAGACTCGCAGCCACCCTGCTCGTGACCCTCGTGGTCATCGCGGCGCTGGTGGTCATCTTCAACCAGCGCCAGCACACCATCGCGTCGACGTCGGCGACGATCGTCGCGCCCAGCGTGACGGTCGCGTCGAACTACGACGGCACGGTCATCCGCAGCTTCGTCGACGTCGGCAGCGACGTGACGAAGGGCGAGAAGCTGTTCGAGGTCAGCAGCGTCTCGCTGCAGCAGGACCTGGCAAACGAGGTGAAGATCGCCGACTCCGACGCCCTTCGCGTCGACGAGGAGACCGGGACCCTGACCTACCTCGCGACCACAGACGGAACCGTCACGCAGATCGACGCGGAGCCCGGGAGCTACCTCGGCGCGACCCAGCCGCTGGCGGTCATCACGGGCGAGAGCGGCCGCGTCGTCGAAGCGCAGTACACGCTCACCCCGGGGCAGTACGGCCTGATCGACCGGGGCGCGACCGTGGAGCTGTCGCTGCCGGACGACTCCACCGTGATGGGCGAGGTCGACTCGGCCGTCGTCGAGACCGTCGAGGGCAAGGCCGTCGTCACGGTGCGGGTCACCAGCGACGAGCTCAACGACCGCGACCTCAACCTCGTCGCGACCGACGGGGCCCCCGTCAGCGCCGTGATCCAGCTCCGCGACGAGGGGGTCTTCGCCGGCCCCACCGACGCCCTGAGGTCCTTCGTGCGGAAGGTGGGCCTGTGACATGGGAGCCTTCGACACCCCGATCGGCCGGCGCGCGGCGCTCGGCATCCTCGGCTCGGGCGCGGCGGCGGGCCTGGTCGCGTGCGGCTCCGGCCCGCCGACGCCCAAGTCCGTGTCCGTGCCCAGCAGCGTGAGCGGTGACGCCGTGACGGGCCTGCTCGCCGCGGTCCCGAAGCGCAGCATCAAGGACCTGAACGCCAGGCGGCTGGCCGGGGGCCTGACCCCGCCGACCAACCGGTGGTTCTCCGGCCTTGTCTTCGGCGACGAGCCGCAGGCCGTGTTCCCGATGCCGATCGGCTTCGCGGTCGCCGACGCCGGCTTCGAGATCTGGCTGCCCCAGGTCAGCGCCAACGGCACCTCCATCATCGGCGCCCGCGCCGGCGGGCTCGCCTGCGTGATCGACGGGGCGAGCGTCTCCGCGATGGTCACCGGCTTCGACGTCGCCTCGGTCCTCGTCGAGCTCCGCGACGGCGACGACACCCTGGCCGAGCTGAGGCTCGTCCAGGGGTCACCGGCCGTCAGCCTCACCGCCCGGCGCGACCTGAGCGTCGCCGCCCCCGTCGCCTACGAACGGGCGGGCGACGCGTGGCAGGTGACGGTCGAGAGCACCATCTACGGGCTCGTCGGCGCCGAAGCGGTCGACGGCACGTCCGTCCAGGTCGCTGAGGGGAGCACCGTCACCTGGTTCGCGGTACACCCCGGTGGATCGGTCGCGGACCTCGCCGAGAAGGTGGCTCCCGTCACCGCGACCGGCGTGACGTGGGACCTCGCCGACGATGAGGTGACCACCGCGCTGCGCTTCGACGGCGGCCCCACGCTGGTGACCGCCCTGCCGCACCACTCCCTGGTCGACGCCGGCGAGCAGCTGGGCGCCTACGACACCGTCCTCGGCGAGGCCCGTCTGTTCTCCGTCGAGACACTTCGATGGACGTCGAAGCGTTGGCCGATCGAGCCTTCCCTCGACCTGTCCGGCATCGGGTCCGACGACAGGAGAGCGCTGGCTGAGCAGGTGGCGGCCGACGTCGCCGCGGCCCCGACCTACCCCACCGACACCTACTTCGGCGGCAAGGCCCTCTACCGGGAGGCGATGCTGCTGCAGATCGCCACGGCGGTCGGGGCCGACGATGCGGCCGCGACCCTCACCGGCCGCCTGACCGATGCGCTCACCACCTGGACCGAGCCGGCCGGCGCGGACCAGCGAGCGACGCAGTGCTTCGTCTACGACGAGGCCAACAGAGGGATGGTCGGCCTGGAACCATCTTTCGGGTCCGACGAGTTCAACGACCACCACTTCCACTACGGCTACTTCCTGTACGCCGCCGGCGTGCTGTGTGCCGACAACCCCGACCTGACGGCGAAGCTGTCGCCCGTCCTCGACCTGGTGGCTGCCGACATCGCCTCCCCGACGGACACGGGCGACTTCCCCCAGCTGAGGCCCTTCGACGTGTACGCGTCGCACTCCTGGGCGTCGGGAACCGCTCCCTTCGCCGACGGGAACAACCAGGAGTCCAGCTCCGAGGGCGTCAACGCCTGGGCCGGGCTCGCGCTGTGGGCTAGGGCCCGCGGCGACGAGGGGCTCGAGCAGCAGGCGGTCTGGATGCACGCGCTCGAGTCGGCCGGTGCCCTGGCGTACTGGCTCCAGCCCGAGACGCGTGCGGGGTTCGACCACACCGTCGTCGGGATCGGCTGGGGCGGCAAGCGCGACTACCTCACCTGGTTCTCCCCCGACCCCGCCGCCATCCTCGCGATCCAGGTGCTGCCGGCCAGCCCGAGCCACGGCTACCTCGCCGCGGCCCCGGACAAGGTGCCGGCCGCCGTCACCGAGGCGCTGCAGGGGGAGGCCTACGGCCGCCAGTACACCGACTGGGTGCTGCTGTACTCCGCGCTCGCGGGGGGCGACGGGGCCGCGTCGGCCGTCGACCAGATCGCCGCCTTGACCGACAAGCTCGACGACGGCCTGACGCTGAGCTACCTGCGCGCGTTCCTGTTGACCCGCTGAGATCCTCCGCCCGTCGTCGCGTGCGACAGGCCCGACTCTGCGATTCCCATGCCCGGGTGGTTCAATTGGCTCCGCGAATCTGACAGCTGAAGGAGCACATGAGCGTGGCGGGACTGACCGGTGGGATCCAGGAATGGCGCAGGAACCTGAACGACGAGGACCGCGTCACCATCCAGCGGGAGCTCGTGAGGCTCCAGGTGAAGACCCTCGCCCAGCCGAACAGCGGCAGGTTCATCAACTGCAAGAACGCCGCCGGCCGCACGGTGCTGAAGATCTACCCCGACCGCATCGCCTTCGCGCCCGGCTGCGCCGAGACCGAGAAGATGGCCACCGAGGGTCTTCCCCTGTCGGCGTTCGCCGTCAAGGAGCGGGAGAAGGCCGCCAAGGTCGCCGCCAGGCCGAAGACGAAGGCCGCGCTTGAGATCCAGGTCGAGTCCCCGGGCGTGTGCCAGACGTGCTTCCTGCAGCTGCCCGTCAACGGGCGCTGCGCCTGCGACGAGTAACCCTCGTTGACCGACCGCCGTTGCTGAGACGCTAGCCCCGTCGACCGGTCCCCTCGACGCCACCCTTGTTGACCGACGCCACCCTTGTTCGCACATGCCACCGCCATGGCGGTGGCATCGGTAGCGAAGGGTGGCGTCCGTCGGTAAGGGTGGCGTCCGTCGGTAAGGGTGGCGTGTGGGTCGGGGGGCGACGGCGAGCGTCAACGGCGAGCGTCAACGCCCAACTGTGGGAGGGCCACTCGGCCGACGGCGAGATGACCCGCGGCCG
The DNA here is from genome assembly GCF_019316905.1 of Tessaracoccus palaemonis. Classification (NCBI taxonomy): domain Bacteria; kingdom Bacillati; phylum Actinomycetota; class Actinomycetes; order Propionibacteriales; family Propionibacteriaceae; genus Tessaracoccus; species Tessaracoccus palaemonis. The sequence continues at coordinate 2,939,538 of NZ_CP079216.1, read as the reverse complement.
GACATCGCCCCCAGCCGACCCCTGACCACGGATCAGACCAGGGGCTGCTCGATGGTCGAGATGATCGCGGGGCGCAGCTCCGACGGGGAGATGACGCGGTCGACGGAGCCGACCTCCACCGCGCGGTGGATGCTGTGCACGCCGTCGAACTCGGCGGCCACCTCCGAGATCTTCTCGGCCCGCACGGCCGACCGCACGTCGGCGAGCTCCAGCTGCAGCTCGCCACGGGCCTCCGGCGAAGCAGAGCGGAGCCTGGCATCGAGCTCGGCGACCCGGGGGTCGGCAGAGGCGCGCTTGTCGACGTCGCGGGCGAACACCACCGCCGCGGCCGGGGCCCCACCGATCACCGAGGCGTAGGAGCCCTCGATCGCCAGCACCGTCATGTTCTCGTTCAGGCGCTTGGAGAACACGACGAACGCGCCGCCGTGGTAGCGCGAGATCACCACGAAGACGATGCGACCCTGGAAGTTGACGATCGCACGGCCGATCTCGGCGCCGTACTCCAGCTGCAGGTTGCGCATGGACTCGGGGGAGCCGTCGAAGCCGGACAGGTTCGCCAGCACGACAAGCGGTCGGTTGCCCGACGCGGCGTTGATCGCGCGGGCCGCCTTCTTCGATGACCGTGGAAACAGAGTGCCGGCCGTGAACGTGTCCGGCCCGTCGGTGGGCGGGAAGCCAGTGCGGGTCACGGGCGTCGACTCGATGCCGAGCACGCTGACCGAGTGGCCGCCGATCCGGCCGTCCATCACGACGGCGGTCTCCGCGTCGGCCATCCCGGCCCAGCGCTCGACCTGCGGGTGGTCCTGGTCGCACACCGACGCGATGACCGTGCGGATGTCGAAGGCCTTCTTGCGGTCCGGGTTGTGCTCGGCCGAGAAGATCTGACCCACCGTCGAGAAGTCGGATCCGGGTGCGTGGTGCGGGAAGTCGCTCACGTCGCGGTCGGACGGGTCTGTCGTGGGGGCGACGCGAGGAGCATCCTCGCCCGGAGCGACGTAGGTGTGGTCGTAGTGCCCGAGCAGGATGCCCATCGCGGCGCCCAGGTTCGGCGCCCAGTACTGGGCCTGGCCGTTGGGGCCCATCACGCGGTCGTAGCCGCCGATGCCGAAGTTGTCCTCCGCGCTCACGCCGCCGGAGAAGTCCAGCGACTGCTTGCCGGTCAGCACCATGGCCGAGTCCGGGGTCATCACGAGGATGCCGCGGGTGTGCATGAGCATGGTCGCCTCGGCGTTCCAGTACGGCTGCGCGCCGACGTTGATGCCCGCGACGACGACGTTGATCTCGCCGCCGGCCTGCGTGAACTCGACGATCCGGCGCAGCGCGGCGCCGACCCAGTCCATGTTCTCCGTGCCCGAGTCCATCGAGATCCTGGCACCGGAGCTGAGCGTGAACCACTCGACGGGGATCCGCTCGGCCTCGGCGAGGTCGATGGCGGCCATGATGCGGGAGCACTCGGGCTCCGCGACGGCGCCGAGGCCCTTCGTCGGATCGCCGGACAGCACGATGCGGCGCACGCCCTGCGGGTGCAGCGCCGTCGGCGTCGTGACGTCGGCGACGATGATGCCGGCGGTGTTGAGGCCGGGGGCGCGGTCGACGGGCACGAGGTTGCCATCGCCGTCGAGGTCGAGTTCCTGCAACGAGCCGCCGGCGCCGGTCAGCGTGCCGACCAGTTCGTACGGGTAGACCAGCCCGCGGCGTCGGGCGCGCAGCACCTTGCCCGCGTAGTCGTCGAGCGGCTTCAGCGGCTCGGTGGGCGGCGGGGTGACCGACGCGGTGACGCCCGAGCCCGCCTGAGAGTGGAAGCGCACGGCGAGCGGCGTCAGGGTTCCGTCGGGCTGCACGAAGCGGCCCTGGCAGAGCACCTCCTCGATGCCCGCGCCGTCGGACAGCGGCGTGATCTTGTTCTGCAGCGGGACGATGTCGTCGAGCGACAGGTCGACCTCGGGCCAGACGTCGATCCAGACGTGGTTCATGTCCAGCTGGCTGCCGGCCTTGCCGCGCGAGGTGCGGGTGCGGCGGATCGCCTCCAGGCAGTGGGCGACCGCGCGCTCGGCGTGCGGGAGGCCGAGCAGGGTGCCGTCGGCGTCGCGCACGGCGGCGAGCTGGCGCACCTGGGCCATGGCGACCAGGCGCCGGTCCTGCGGGTTGGACCGTGCGACGCACTCGAACAGCCAGACGTCCTCGGGGGAGGGCAGGCGGGTGGTCTCGAACTCCGACAGGCGCCACAGGTCGAGGCGACGCCCGGCCATCGGGTGCGTGCCGCGCACCCGCGGGTCCTCGACCAGCCTGCCGCCCTCGAAGCGGAAGGTGTAGTAGTCGACATCGCCGTTGCACACGCCGATCGCCACGCGGGCGATGTTCGGACCCCACGACCACGCGGAGAGCGTGTCGGTCAGGGCGGCGGCCAGCGCGTCGGGGTCGGACTCGTCCGCCCCGGTCACGTACAGCTCGACGACACCGTCCGTGTGCTCGTCGCGACCCTCGAAGGCGCCGCTGACAAGGGCCTCCAGCGGGCCGCCGGCGTCGAGCTCCTCGACGGTGCCGGCGGTGGTGATGAAGCGGCGCGGCCTGCCCTCCAGCGTGTAGGCGGCCGTCACGACGGCGCGGCCGCCGGGGGAGGAACGGACCACGTCGCGCAGCCCGTACTCGGCGTAGTACTTCTGCAGCAGCACCTCCAGCATCGGCAGGGTGGCCGGAATGCCGTCGTCGAGGGCCCGCGCGAGGTAGGTCGCCGTCCACTCATGCACGCCGGCGAGCCTACGGATGCGCTCCTGGTAGTCGGGGGCGTCGACGTCGGCGGCCAGCGCGGCCACCTCGTCGCCGAAGCCGGCCAGCACCTCGGCACGCTCGGCGTCGACCTGGGGCTGGTCGAACCAGCGGAACCGGACGGAGCGCGACATGTCGCCGATCGCGGGGAAGCGCAGCTGCGTGACCCGTAGCAGGCGCTCGAGCACCGCCCGCGCCCGGCCGGAACGGCCGTTCTCGGGCGACGCCTCGCCGAGCCACCGCTCCAGGACGCCCAACACGACGGGGACGCCGTCGGCGACGCGCTTCTGCGCGAGGAAGATCCGGAACACGGCCTCCTCCAGCTCCGAGGTGCGGTCCAGCGACTCCACGTCGTAGTGACGCAGCACGCGTCCCAGGCGGGCGACGAAGCTCTCCGGCAGCCCCGCGCGGTCGGCGTCGAGCGTTGTCAGGTAGCTGTGGAAGTACTCGCGGTCCGAGTGGATCCGCAGCTCGGTGGGGTCCTGCTCGCCGAAGGGACGGTTCCGGGTCAGCTCCGCGAGGTCGGCGAACAGGTCGACCAGCGCGATCTCGCCGTCGACGATGGCTCCGCGGGCCTCCTCGGGCGCCTCGGCCCGGGCGGCGAGGTAGGCCGCGAGAGGTCTGTCGGCGGGATCGACGTCGAAGCCGAGCAGCGCGGCGGACAGGCTGGAGCGCAGCGCCGCCAGCCGCGCGTCCGGGGCCGCCGCAGGCGGGGCCTCCGGCAGGTCGACGGTGGCCGCCGAGGCCTGCTCCGGCTGTTCGTCGCCCGACTCGATGGGCTCGAGGCGTGCGAGCGGGGCCATGGTCTCGACCTGCGAGCCGGTCATGACCTGGAGCTCCTTCACCCGGGCGGTGAAGGGGGCGGGGATCGCGGTCTCCATCTTCATTGACTCGAGCACGACGACGGGGGAGCCTGCCTCGACGATCGCACCGACGGCCACGGGGGTCGCGACGACCAGGGCCGGGGCGGGCGAGCGCAGCACGCCGCCCTCGTCCCGGGAGACGCGGTGCGTGACCCCGTCGACCTCGATCAGGTGCACGGGGCCGTGCGCCGCGTGGACGATGCGGTGCTTCTCGCCGTTCACCACGACGCGGCCGTGCACGTCGTCCAACCGGGTGACCGTGGCCTCGACGCAGGCGCCGTCGACGACGACGCGGTACCGGCCGGGGGCGGTGCCGAACGTGGTGACGGTGTGTACCTGGCCGCGGAGCTTCAGGTCACCCGTGACGCCGGAGGCGTGCTGCGTCTGGGGCCGCCCTCCGCGGGCGGTGGACAGCAGGCGCTCGGCCTCGGCGCGGGTGGCCTCCTCGTAGGACTCGATGGCGGCGACGACCAGAGCGATGCCGGCGTGCTCGTCGGCGACGAGGCCTCCCTCGGCGCGAACCCGGTCGATCCAGCCGGTGTCGGCCCACTCGACGGGGGCGCCGCGGCGCGACGTGTCGGCGGGGGCCGACGACGGGCCGACGACCTCGGGCCGGGCCAGCAGTTCGAGCACGAAGCTCTTGTTCGTGGCCCCACCCTCGATGACGACGGTGGTCTCGCGCATGGCGCGGCGCAGGCGGCCCAGCGCCTCGGAACGGGTGCGGCCGAACGCGATGATCTTGGCGATCATGGAGTCGAAGTCGGCGGGGATGGTGTCGCCCTCGGCGACGCCCGTGTCGACGCGGATGCCGGGGCCGGCGGGCAGGTCGAGCCGGGTGATCAGGCCGGGCGCCGGCGCGAAGTCGCGGTCGGGGTCCTCCGCATTCAGGCGGGCCTCGACCGCGTGGCCGAACTCGGTCGGACGGTCGGTCAGCAGCCCGCCGCCCGCGACGTGCAACTGCGCCTTGACAAGGTCGAACTCATTGGTGACCTCGGTGATGGGGTGCTCGACCTGCAGGCGGGTGTTGACCTCGAGGAACGCGAAGAGGCGGTCCGCCGGATGGTAGAGGAACTCGACGGTCGCGGCCCCGCGGTAGCCCACCGACAGGGCCAGCCGCTCGGCCGACTCCTTCACCTGGGCCGTCTGCTCGGCCGTCAGGAGCGGGGAGGCGGACTCCTCGATGATCTTCTGGTTGCGGCGCTGGACCGTGCAGTCGCGCACGCCGAGCGCCCAGGCGGTCTCGCCGTCGGAGATGAGCTGAACCTCGACGTGACGCGCGCCGGTGACGAGCTTCTCCAGGAAGACGATGCCGGACCCGAAGGCGCGCTCTGCCTCGTCGCGGGTGCGCTGGTAGGCATCCTCGAGGTCCGCCGCGGTGTCGACGCGGCGGATCCCGCGGCCGCCGCCGCCGGCCGTTGCCTTCAACATCAGGGGGTAGCCGATGCGGTCCGCCGCCGCCAGGGCCTCGTCGAGCGTGTCGACTCCGCCGCGGGACCACGGCGCGACGGGCACTCCAACCTCCTCGGCGAGCAGCTTGGAGCCGATCTTGTCGCCAAGGCGGCGCATGGCCTCGCCCGAGGGGCCGACGAACGTGATGCCGAGGCTCTCGACCAGGTCGGCGAAGGCCGCGTCCTCGGCGACGAACCCCCAGCCCACCCACACGGCGTCCGCGCGGGCCTCGACCAGCACGCGGGCCAGGAGGTCATGGTTCAGGTAGGGCCGCTCTGAGGCCGGGCCCAGTGGGTAGGCCTCGTCGGCCTCGCGCGCGAACATCGCCGAGCGCTCCTGGTCGGTGTACAGCGCGATGGTGACAAGTGGCTCGGCCTCGGGGTGCTCGGCGTTGAGATCGCGGACCGCGTGGATGAGCCGCATGGCGGACTCGCCGCGGTTGACGATGGCAATGCGCCGGAGCATCTGACCTCCTGGGAGCCGGGCGGCCCGGGAATGCTCGGACCTTAGGTACAGATTTCCCCATCGGCGGGTGATCGGGGCGGAGGTCGACGGCCAATGTCGGCTGGTGTTGTTTGTGGAGGTCCGACAACCTGACTGTGGGAACCGCTGCACTGGTCGCTCTGGGCGAACGCCCTACGATGGGCGGCATGCCGATGTCCCCTCCCCTCCCGAGGAGAACGTCGCTGCGCGCCCGCATCATGCTGCCGATGATCCTGCTGGCCGCCCTGGCGCTGGTGCTGGCCGGCGTCGTCGCGGCGTTCATCCAGCACAACGCGATCATCAGCGGCATCGACGACCAGCTGGAGGGCACCCGCGACGAGCTGCGCGTGCTCGCGACCCAGGGCGTCGACCCGTCGACCGGCCAGCCGTTCACGACCCCGTCCGCCCTGCTGCGCAGCTACCTGGCCCGCTCAGCGGTGGTCGACGCGGCGGGCGAGATGGCGATCGTCGACGGGAAGGTCGCGTGGGTGTCGTCGAGCGATGTGCCCGTGCGCCCCGAGAACGACGCCCAGCTCGTCGAGGAGGTCAAGGTTCTCGCCGAGGACGACGAGAGCGTCATCCGCACCGTCGCCACCGACTCGGCCCGCTACCGCGCGCTCGTCGTGCCTGTGCAGTTCCCCGGGTCGACGGGGGCGCTCGTGACGGTCTACGACCTCGGGCTCGCCGAGGCCGGGCTGCGGCAGACCATGCTCGTCTACTCCCTGACCGGCCTCATCACGCTGCTGCTCGTCGCCCTGGCGTCGTGGCGGGTGGTGGGCACGGTCCTCAGGCCCATCGAGGAGCTGCGCCGCACCACAGAGGCCATCGGGGAGCGCGACCTCGCGACCCGTGTCCCCGTGACCGGGCACGACGAGCTGGCCCGGCTGTCCAGCACGGTCAACCTCATGCTCGACCGCGTCCAGCGGGCCGTCGAGGGGCAGCGGAACCTCCTCGACGACGTCGGGCACGAGCTGCGCACGCCCATCACCGTCGTGCGTGGGCACCTGGAACTCGTCGACGCCTCGGACCCAGACGACGTCGCCCAGACCCGCGACCTAGCGCTCGACGAGCTCGACCGGATGGGGGTGCTCGTCAACGACCTCCTGATGCTGGCGAAGTCCACGGAGTCCGACTTCGTGAACCCGACCTGGACCGACCTGGCTGTGCTGACCGATCAGGTCGCCGAGAAGGCCCGCGCGCTCGGCCCCCGCGCATGGCGGCTGGCGTCGGTCGCGGACGCTGAGGCATGGCTGGATCCGCTGCGCATCACGCAGGCGTGGCTGCAGCTGGCGGCCAATGCGGTGAAGTACTCGGCGGAGGGGTCGCCGGTCTCGATCGGCTCGCGTCTCCACCGCGGGGAGGTCCACCTCTGGGTTGCCGACGAGGGGATCGGCATCGCGCCCGAAGAGCTGGACCGGGTGCGTGAGCGCTTCGGCCGCGCCCGCAATGCCCCCGACCAGCAGCACGGCGCCGGGCTCGGGCTCAGCATCGTCGAGTCGATCGTCGGCGCGCACGGGGGGCGTCTCGACATCGAATCGGAGGCGGGGGCCGGGTCCACCTTCACGCTCGTACTCCCGCTCGGACCTGCGGTAGACCCGACGACAAGGGACGATGAAGCATGAGCACAGTGCTGATCATCGAGGATGAGGCCCGGATCGCCGCGTTCATCGCGAAGGGACTGCGGTCCGCCGGGTTCACGTCGCATCAGACGGGATCGGGGATCGAGGGCGCAGTGCTCGCCGTACACGGGGACTTCGACCTGGTCGTCCTCGACGTCGGGCTGCCCGACATCGACGGGTTCGAGGTGCTGGAGCGGATTCGTGGGCAGGGCGTGAAGGTGCCCGTCATCATGCTGACGGCGCGCACGTCGGTCGCCGACCGCGTCGCGGGACTCGAGGGCGGCGCCGACGACTACATGCCGAAGCCATTCTCGTTCGAGGAACTGCTGGCCCGCATCCGGCTCAGGCTCCGCACGGAGGCGCCGACGGCTGCCGAGCCGACGCAGCTCAGCCACAACGGGTTGACGCTCGACCTGCGGACGCGCCGGGCCGAGGTCAATGGCCGCTCCATCGACCTGTCGGCGCGGGAGTTCACCCTGGCGGAGACGTTCCTGCGGAACCCGGGCCAGGTGCTGAGTCGCGAGCAGCTGCTCAGCAACGTGTGGGGATACGACTTCGACGCGGGCAGCAACGTCGTCGACGTGTACGTGCGGTACCTGCGGGGGAAGCTGGGCCGCGAGCGGTTCGAGACGGTCCGTGGGATGGGGTACCGGCTCGTCTGACCTAGTCACACGGCGGCCGGGATGGATCTTTCGGCCGCTCGGCCTGCTCCGGCGGCCGCTCCCGGGTGGATGATGTGGCCATGAAGGTCACCGTGGAGCAGGGCGACATCACCGCCCAGCGGGTCGACGCGATCGTCAACGCCGCCAACCATGCGATGCGCGGGGGAGGCGGCGTCGACGGCGCCATCCACCGTGTCGGTGGGCCGGCGGTCCTCGCCGACTGCATCCGCCGCTTCCCCGGAGGCCTGGCCACCGGTGACGCCGGCTGGACCTCCGCGGGGGACCTGCCCGCCCGCTGGGTGATCCACACCGTCGGACCGGTGCACGGGCACGGCAGCCGCGACCAGCTGCTGTCGTGCTACCGGCGGGCGTTGGAGGTTGCCGACGAACTCGGCGCCCACAGCGTCGCGTTCCCCCTGATCAGCGCCGGGGTCTACGGCTGGCCGAAGGCCGACGCCGTCGCCGCCGCGATCGAGGGCATCGTCTCGTCGGGCAGCGCCGTCGACGAGGCGAGGATCGTCGCGCACGACGGCGCCATCTACGCGATGGTCGGCTCTGCGCTCGACGCCGCGGGTCTGAAGTGAGCGGCGCTGCGGCGGTCGCCGCACGGCACGGCGCCACCGATTCCCCGTCCAAGACCACCTCGCTGCCGCTCGCGTTTGCGGCGCTCGGCATCGTGTTCGGCGACATCGGCACCAGTCCCCTGTACGCGCTGCAGACGGTTTTCTCCATCGAGCACAACACCGTCGCACCCACTCCGCTCGACGTGTACGGCGTCATCTCCTTGATGTTCTGGTCCGTGATGTTCGTCGTGTCGATCAAGTACGTGCTGCTCGTCATGCGCGCCGACAACGACGGCGAGGGAGGCATCCTCGCCCTGGTCGCGCTGCTGCGTCGCTGCCTCGGGGGTCAGGCCCGCCTGCTGGGGGCCGTGACGCTCATGGGCATCGTCGGCGCGGCCCTGTTCTACGGCGACTCCGTCATCACGCCGGCCATCTCCGTGCTGTCGGCGATGGAGGGGCTCGAGCTCGTCGCGCCGGCCGCGGGGCACTTCGTCCTGCCCGGCGCGATCGCCGTCCTGACATGCCTGTTCCTGATCCAGCGCCACGGCACGCACGTCGTCGGCCGGGCATTCGGTCCGGTGATGTCGCTGTGGTTCCTGACCATCGCGATCCTCGGGATCCCCAAGATCGTCGCGCATCCACAGATCCTCGCCGCCGTGTCGCCGCACTTCGCTGCCCAGTTCGTGCTTGGTCGGCCGTGGGTCGCGTTCATCGCGCTCGGCGCCATCGTCTTGTGCATCACCGGAGCCGAGGCGTTGTACGCCGACATGGGTCACTTCGGGCGTCGGCCCATCCGGCTGGCCTGGTTTGCAGCGGTGCTCCCGTGCCTGCTGCTCAACTACTTCGGCCAGGGCGCCATGATCCTGAAGGAGCCCGCGACGGCGGCGAGCCCGTTCTTCTCGCTCGCCCCGGAATGGGCGCGGATCCCGCTCATCGTGCTCGCGACCGCTGCCACGGTCATCGCGTCGCAGGCGGTGATCTCGGGGGCGTTCTCCGTGTCGCGGCAGGCCGCCAGGCTCGGCCTGATGCCGCGGCTGCGCGTGACCCAGACGTCGCGGGAGGAGGGCGGCCAGATCTACATCGGAGCCATCAACTGGCTGCTGTTCGTCGGCGTGCTCGCGCTGATCGTGGCGTTCCGGTCGTCGGAGCGTCTCGCCACGGCATACGGCCTCGCCGTCACAGGCACCCTGCTGCTGACCACCACGCTGTTCCTGCTGGCCGCGCGGTCGCTGTGGCACTGGAGCTGGTGGCGGCTGGCCCTGGTGATCGCGTTCGTCGGGGTCGGGGAGCTGCTGTTCTTCGCGGCCAACATCACGAAGTTCACCAGCGGTGGCTGGATCCCGCTGGTCATCGCCGGCGCGCTGATCACGCTGATGCTCACCTGGGAGCGGGGGGACCAGGCCAGGTCCGCTGCCAAGGCACGGCTCGAGGGCCCGATGGACGAGTTCATCGGCCAGGTGCGGGACTCCGGGGTCATCCGGCTGCCGGGCATCGCGGTGTTCCCGCACTCGGACCGCAACACCGTCCCGCTGGCGCTGCGCGACAACGTCGAGTTCAACCACGTGCTGCACGAGAACACCGTCATCATGCGGGTCATCAGCGAGAACGTCCCGCACATCCGGCACGTCGACCGGGTGTTCGTCGACGACCTCGGCGACCCCGACGACGGCGTCGTGCACATCAGCTACCGGGTCGGCTTCAACGACTCCCAGAACATCCCCAAGGCGCTGGCCGAGGCCGTCGGCATGACCGAGGAACTCGACTTCGACCCGGCAGAGGCGAAGTACTTCGTCTCCACGCTGCGGATCTCCGATCACCGCAGTGGCATCCTGTCAGCCTGGCAGTGGGCGCTGTTCCACTGGCTCACCACCGTCGAGGCGCCCAGGGCGGCGGTGTTCCACCTGCCCCCGGATCGCGTCGCGGTCCTCGGCGCGGCCGTGGAGCTCTGACCGTACCCGGTCGCCCGGGCACAAGAATGCCTATATCGGGAGCGGTGGCGGTATATGACACGTGCTGGCCCTGGGGCATTCTTGTGCGCGCTCTGGAGGCAAGTGCCCACTTTGATGCACGACGGTGGCGGGTGTGAGGCGGCGGAGGGTCAGCGGATGTCGGCCGTGAGGTGGCGGCTGATGCGCCACAAGGGGACGGCGCTGACGAGGCCGAGCGCGACCATGACCCACAGGATCGTCGTGATGCCCAGGGCGGTGCTCAGCCAGCCGGCGGCGAGCGCGCTGATCGGCATGGCGCCCCAGACGATGAACCGCACCGACGCGTTCATCCGGCTCAGCAGCGGGAGCGGGCAGAGCCGCTGGCGCAGCGAGACCTGCGTGATGTTGTAGATCAGCACCGCGATGTTGCCGAGGAAACCGAGCGTGAAGATGATCCCCATCGCCAGAGGGCGGCTGTCGGCGGCGAGCAGCGCGAGAGGATAGGCCAGGAGCATCACCGTCGCGCCGAGTGCTGAGAAGCGCACGACATCCGCGGTCCCGTACTTGGCGGTCAGGCGCCCCGAGAGCGACGCGCCGACGAGCCCGCCGGCCGCCCCGACCGCCATCGACAGGCCGTACTGGATCGACGTCATGCCGATCAGGCGCAGCACAACCAGCGGCACCAGCGTCATGGCGAACGTGTAGGCGACGCTGCTCAGCAGGTTGGCCAGCGTGATGCGGCTGATCGGTGCGCTGTGCAGCACGTAGCTGAGGCCCTCGCGGATCTCCGCCCACAGGTTCCGTTCGCGGGTGGGCGGCCGGCGCAGCGACTTCTCCTTGTCATGCGTCGCGATCAGGAAGATCGAGCTGATGAGATAGCCGACGCCGACCGCACCCAGCAGCACCGGAGCCGCGAGCACCTTCAGAAGCAGGCCACCGATCGACGGGCCCGCCAGCCGCGCCAGCTGCACGCTGGCCTCCATGCGGGAGTTGGCCCGACCGATGCGCTGCACGCCGACGAGGATCGGGATGAAGCTCTGATAGGCCACGTCGAAGAACACCGTCGCCAGCCCGACGACCGCAGCGACGATGTAGAGGTGCCACAGCTGGAGGGCGCCGGCGAAGTACAGGACCGGCACCGCGCTGACGGCTAGGGCCCGGGTGAGGTTGGCGGCGATCAGGGTCGGGCGCTTCAGCCACCGGTCAACCCAGGCGCCAGCGGGCAGCCCCAGGACCAGGAAGGCCGCCGTCGACGCCGCGTTCAGGTAGCCGAGCTGCGCCTCGGAGGCGTGGAGCAGCTGGACCGAGATGATCGGCAGCGCGATGGTGCCGAGCTGGACGGCGAACTGGGCGAGCGATTCTGTCGTCCAGAACCGGTTGAAGTTGGGGTCCAGTCCGGCCTTGAACACGCTGCTCCTTCTCGTACCCGGGAGCGGGCACGGCGGATGAGTCTACGCCCGACCGTCGCGACGTCGCGCACCGGCTCCCACTGGCGGCGGCTCACCTCTCGCCGTCCGGCATGTCCCCGATCCGTTGGCGTCCGCGGACTGGCGGACGGTGCTGGCAGCCCCAGCGCGGGTTGCACAAGCATGGTCGGCGGGGCAAGGGCGTCTCACAACGACTTCGGCGGCGTGCAGCGCCGGGAATCCCGCTAGGTTTCTGCTGAGGTCGGGGGCGTCTGTGCGACCGACTCACGTGAGAAAGGTTCGCCCAATGGAACGTGCGAGTAAGTGGCTCGCCCTCCTGTCTGTCGGAGCGCTGCTCGCGGGTGTCGCCGCGACGCCCGCCACGGCAGCCCCCGCCACGGAGGATTACGTCGTCCTGACCAAGAAGGCCGGCTTCAGCGCCCAGAGCGGCGCCAGCATCGCCCAGATCCAGGGCCAGTTCGAGCGCGAGACGCGCGAACTGACCGCGGCTCAGGCAGAGTCCCTGCGCCGCGAGGACGGCGTCCTTGCCGTCCTGCCCGACATCACAACCTCCTGGATCGGGTCCGAGTCGCTGACCGCCCAGGCGAGCACATCCACCGTCAACTCGTGGGGCCTCGATCGCATCGACCAGCGCTCCAAGTCGCTCGACAAGAAGTTCAACACCACGACCTTCAGCGGCACCAACACCATCGCGGTCGTCATCGACTCCGGCGTGAGCCCCAGCACCCAGTTCGGCGGTCGACTCCTCCAGGGCTACGGCTGGGACTACGTCGACGGTGATTCCGACACCACCGACTGCAACGGCCACGGCACCCACGTCGCGGGCACGATCGCGAGCACCGGCTACGGCGTCGCAACGTCCGCGAGTGTGCTCCCGCTCCGAGTCCTCGACTGCGAGGGCAACGGCAGCCCCGAGAGCCTCTACCTGGCCCTGACGGACCTCCTCACCTGGTACCAGGAGCAGCCCCAGCTGGCCGGTCGCGTCGTGGTCAACATGTCGCTCGGTGGGTACGTCTCCGTGGTGGGCGAGGACGTGGCCGCGGTCATAGAGTCGGCCGTTGCCGACCTCGTCAGGGCTGGGATGCCCGTCGTGGTGGCCGCCGGAAACGACGGAACCTCGGTGGCCAACACGACGCCGGCCCGCTCGACCGTGCCGGTCGTCGTGGGCGCCACCACCAAGACCGACGCCAGGGCGTCGTTCTCGAACTACGGTCGCTCCGTCGACGTCTTCGCCCCCGGGGAGAAGATCGTCAGCCTCTACACCGAGGGCCGGATCGCAACGGGCAGCGGCACCTCCATGGCCGCCCCGCACGTGACCGGCACCATCCTGCGCTCACTGGAGCGCAAGCGCGCCTCCGCAGCCACCGTCGTCAAGCGCGTCCTGTCAGAGGCCACGACCGGCACGGTCACCAGCCTCAAGGGGTCGGCAGGCAGGCTCGTCTATGTCCCCGTCAAGCCGAACACCCCGACCTCGGTGAAGGCGACCCGCAGCGACTCCAAGCACACGGTGAAGCTGACCTGGAAGGCGCCGACGACGGTCGAGGGCTTCTCTGTCACCGGGTACGTCGTCGAGCGCGCGGGCAAGAAGGTCAAGCTGAAGAGCTCGGCCCGCTCCTACACCTGGAAGTCACTCAAGCCGGGCACCAAGACGACGATGTCCGTCCGCGCGGTCAGCGCAAGGGGGACCGGCGCGGCGAAGTCCGTGACCGCCACCATGCTGGCGCTGCCGGGCAAGCCGAAGAGCGTCAAGGCCACGTCGGGGTCGAAGAAGGACAAGTCCGTCTCGATCATCGCGACCTGGAAGAAGCCCACCACCGGAGGCGGGAAGATCTCCGGCTACCTCGTGACCGCGGAGCGCAAGTCGGACGGCAAGAAGAAGACCATCACGGTCTCCTCCTCGGCCCGCAAGGCCACGTTCAAGGGCCTCAAGAAGGGCAAGGGCTACGTGGTCACCGTCAAGGCGAAGAACGCGGCCGGCAAGGGCTCGTCGTCGAAGAAGTCGTCGAAGGCCATCGCCCGCTGACCCTGTCAGCCGGCGCAGACGGGTCGGGCCCCCTCCACTTCAGGAGGGGGCCCGACCTTTCGGTTTCAACGCCAGATCAGATGCCGGGGCGTTTCTGGATCGTGGTGGCCAGCGGTTTGTTGACCTCGGCGAAGAAGTCGTTGCCCTTGTCATCGACGACGATGAACGCCGGGAAGTCCTCGACGTCGATCTTCCAGATGGCCTCCATGCCCAGCTCGGGGTACTCGACCTGCTCGACCTTCTTGATGCAGTCCTGCGCCAGACGGGCGGCGGGGCCGCCGATCGAGCCGAGGTAGAAGCCGCCGTGCGCGTGGCACGCGTCGGTGACGGCCTGCGAACGGTTGCCCTTGGCCAGCATGACCATCGAGCCGCCCGCGGCCTGGAACTGGTCGACGTAGGAGTCCATGCGGCCGGCGGTCGTCGGGCCGAACGAGCCCGACGCCATGCCGGCGGGGGTCTTGGCGGGGCCGGCGTAGTAGACGGGGTGGTCCTTCAGGTACTGCGGCATCTCCTCGCCGTTGTCGAGGCGCTCCTTGATCTTGGCGTGCGCGATGTCGCGGGCCACGATCAGGGAGCCGGTCAGCGAGACGCGGGTCTTGACGGGGAACTGGCTCAGCTGGGCGAGCACGTCGGCCATCGGCTGGTCGAGGTTGATCTTCACCGCCGCGCCCTTGCCGGTGCCGGAGACGCCGTCGGTCTCGGCGTCGAGGTCGTCGGCGACGACCTCGGGCATGAAGCGCGCCGGCTCGGTCTCGAGCTGCTCGATGAACACGCCCTCGGGGGTGATCTTGCCCTTGCACTGGCGGTCGGCGGAGCAGCTGACCGCGATGGCCACGGGCAGCGATGCGCCGTGGCGCGGCAGGCGGACGACGCGCACGTCGTGGCAGAAGTACTTGCCGCCGAACTGCGCACCGATGCCCAGCTTGCGGGTCAGCTCGAGGACCTTCTCCTCCAGCTCCAGATCGCGGAAGCCGTTGGCGGCCAGCGAGCCTTCGGTCGGGAGCTCGTCGAGGTACTTCGCAGATGCGTACTTGGCCGTCTTCAACGCGAACTCCGCCGACGTGCCGCCGACGACGATCGACAGGTGGTAGGGCGGGCACGCGGCCGTGCCGAGGCCACGGATCTTCTGCTCCAGGAACGTCATCATGGAGTCGGGGTTCAGGATCGCCTTGGTCTCCTGGAACAGGTAGCTCTTGTTCGCGGAGCCGCCGCCCTTGGCCATGAACAGGAATTTGTACGAGTTCTCGTGCCCCTCTGCGGTGTCGGCGTACAGCTCGATCTGTGCGGGCAGGTTCGAGCCGGTGTTCTGCTCGTCCCACATCGTCAGCGGCGCGTTCTGCGAGTACCGCAGGTTCAGCTTGGTGTAGGCGTTGAACACGCCCTGCGACAGTGGGCGCTCGTCGGTGCCCTCGCTGAGGACCTGCTGGCCGCGCTTGCCCATGATGATCGCGGTGCCGGTGTCCTGGCACATCGGCAGCACGCCGCCGGCGGCGATGTTGGCGTTCTTGAGCAGGTCGAGGGCCACGAACTTGTCGTTGGCGGAGGCCTCGTCGTCGTCGAGGATGTTGCGAAGCTGCTGAAGGTGCGCGGGACGAAGGTAGTGGGCGATGTCGTGCATCGCCGTCTCCGCGAGCAGCGTCAGCGCCTCGGGAGCGACCTTGAGGAAGGTGCGACCCTCCGGCCCCTCGATCACCTCGACGCCCTCGGTGGTCAGGCGCCGGTACGGCGTCTTGTCCTCGCCGATCGGCAGCATGTCAACGTAGCGAAACTCCGGCATGGTCCTTCTTCCTCGAATGTTCGAGGTCAGTTTCTCAAACCGGATCGGGGCTTCTGTGAGCGGGTCGGGGCAAGGGGATTGGGCGTTTTATGCTTGAAATGCCTGTCGAAAAGAACGTGGTTTCGGCAAGACCCTTCGCTGCGCTCAGGGCGTTTCGACGAGCTCAACGACCCGGTTCCCTGAGCTTGTCCTCCGGTTCCCTGAGCTTGTCCTCCGGTTCCCTGAGCTTGTCCTCCGGTTCCCTGAGCTTGTCGAAGGGCGCCGAGCGGAGCGAGGCGGTGGGCTCGGGTGAGCCCCTTCGCTGCGCTCAGGGCGTTTCGACAGGCTCAACGACCCGGTTCCCTGAGCTTGTCGAAGGGCGCCGAGCGGAGCGAGGCGTGGGCTCGGGTGAGCCCCTTCGCTGCGCTCAGGGCGTTTCGACAGGCTCAACGAGCCGGGGCTGCGTTTCGACAAGCTCAACGGCCCGGGCGGCGCCTCAGTCGCCGACGAGGTGACGGACGACGTCGGCGGCGGGGCCGGTGGGGGCGCTGCGCCAGCCGGTCCCGGCCCACAGGTGCAGCCGGTCGGCATCTCCCGCCGCACCCGCGGCCTGCCTCAGCGCGCGGGTGAGGTGATGCACGGCCGGGTAGCCGACGATCCCGTCCGGGTGCCGGTCGACGAACCCGTTGCGCAACGCCCGGGCCGGTCGACCGGTGAATGCCCGGGTGAGCACCGTCTCGACGAACGACGGGTCGCCCAGCGCCCGCCGGTGCGTGGGCGAGGTGCCAGCCTCGTCCGTGCGGAGCAGCAGGGTTCCCACGGCGACCGACTGCGCGCCAGCGTCCAACAGCGTGCGCACCGCCTGCGGGCCGTCGACACCGCCCGTCGCGACGACCGGCAGGTCCACCTCTCGGAGCACGCGTCGGAGAAGCGTGGCCGTAGGCATGGGCCCGGGTGTGCGGGTGGGGTCGAACGTGGCGGAGTGGCCGCCGGCGGCAGCGCCCTGCACGACGATCCCGTCCACGCCCGCGTCGCGGGCCAGGCGTGCCTCCTCTGGGGTCGTCACCGTCGCGAGCAC
Source organism: Tessaracoccus palaemonis (assembly GCF_019316905.1). Classification (NCBI taxonomy): domain Bacteria; kingdom Bacillati; phylum Actinomycetota; class Actinomycetes; order Propionibacteriales; family Propionibacteriaceae; genus Tessaracoccus; species Tessaracoccus palaemonis. The sequence continues at coordinate 2,922,921 of NZ_CP079216.1, read as the reverse complement.
CCGCGAACCGACAAGGCGCAGCGCGGCGATGTCCCCGTGATCGGGGATCCCGAAGGTTAGGGACACCGCGGGCACGGGGTGGGCGAGCAACCAGGCGAGCTTCTCGCCCCACCCGTCGTCGTCCCTGACGGGCGTCGGGTCCAACTCCAGCCCGAACTGCGCCGCCTCCGCGCCAAGCTCGGCGGCGTACGCGGCGAACGCGCGCTCGTCGAGCGTGTCGTGGCCGGGGACGAACAGGTTGACCCCGAAGGCGACATCCAGCAGTCGGAGCTGCTCGACCTCTGCCTCCAGCGCTTCGACGGTCTTGTAGCCGCCGGCCAGGAACGGGAAGGCCCCTGCGGCGGCGACCGCGTGGGCGAGTGCGACGGTCGACGGGCCGCCGGCCATCGGCGCGGCCACGATCGGCAGCGGTGAGTCCAGCAGGCGGTCGGTCATTGCGTCTGAGCGGGTCAGTGGGAGGTGGGGCAGCGCCAGTAGCCGCAGAAGGTCACGCGGTCCTTCGGGATGCCCCACTCGCCGACGAGGTGGCGACGACCGCCCGTGGCGAGCTGCGACTCGCCTGCGACGAAGGCGTTGACGCGGTGCGAGGGCGGCGTCAGGTCCTGCAGGGCGCGCAGCGCGGCCATCCCTGGGCGGTTGCCGGGGCGGCCCTCGATCCAGCGCAGGCCCACGCCGGCGGGGCGCTCGGCCTCCTGGTGGTCGTCCTCGTCCTGCACCTCGATGATGGCGGTGCCGCGTGCGCTCTCGGGCAGGTCGCGGAGGATGCCGAGGATCGCGGGCATGGCCGTCGCGTCACCCACGAGCAGCACGTCGTCGGTGCCGCGCTCAGGGCGGAAGCCGTGTCCCTGGTCGATCAGGCCGACGGTGTCGCCGACGGGCAGCCCGGCGGCCCAGGAGCCGGCTACCCCCTCGTCGCCGTGCGTGAGGAAGTCGACGTCCAACTCCGCCTGTTCGGGTCGCCAGTTTCGGACCGTGTAGTTGCGGATCTCGGGGCGGGTGGCCTTCGGGGTGGTCAGGTACCGCAGGTAGCCGCCCATGCCGTAGCGCCCAGAGAGGTTGTCGAACCGCGTCCCCTCGGACGTCGGGACGGCGAGGCGGAACCACTGGTCGTAGCCGACGTGTCGCCACTGGCGGAGCGCGTCGCCGCCAAACGTGAGGCGCACGAAGTTGGGCGACAGCTGACTCGCGCCCACCACGTCGCAGACGAGAAGCCCGTTGTCCGCGTGGTCGACTGTGACGTTGGTCGAGCCTGCCATCGCACGCCCCTCCTACCCGCGCATTTTCGCGCGCCTCGTATGCGGTAATTCCAACGCCACCCTAACGGGTCGGGGCGTGGCGTGGAAACCGGTCCAGACGCGCGATCCGGACGGTTCGCCGACAGGTCCGAATGAGCACTTCCTCCTTGTCGTCGCCCGAAAATCGGTATGTGAACGCTCGCAGCGGCGATGACAAGTGTGTCGTGCTCATCGCAGCCCCGGGACCGACGATCCCGGCCCGGGGGGGGGCGACGACGGGGCGGGTCAGGAGGGGAGGAGGACCCAGGTGGTGCCGGAGAGCTGGAGGGTGCCGTCCTCCTGGCCGTTGAACTGGGTCGAGGCGATGGTGATGATCCGCTTGGACTTCTGCAGGTTCGTGACGAAGGCCTCCAGCTGCGTGCGTGTGCCGTTGGCGGTCATGGTGAGCGGCACCGCGACCAGCGAGCTGTTCGGCGGGGCCGTGATCGTCAGGCCGGTCGGCGGGGTGTAGGCCGCGGCGGCGTCGAAGCTCAGGGTCCGCACGTCGACGTCGGCCGACGTGGCGGCCGCGTCGATCTGGTTGATGAGCTCCTGCTGCGAGCGGGCGGCGGGGATCGCCTGCTGCAGCGATTTCCACTCGTCCTGGTAGTCGTCCATGTTCACCATGTCGGCCGCGAGCTCGTTGTTCTTCGCCTGCTGGGCGTCGTTGAGCTGGCGGATGCCCTCGGTCTGCGTGGTGGCCTGATCGATGCGGTCCAGTTGCGGCTGGATCCCGACGGCCCATCCCCCGAAGAGGATGGCGACGGCGAGGACGCCGATGATGATGAGGCTGAGGCGGTGCTTGTCCATGTCACTCCCCTTCGGTCGAGCCGTCGATGGTCGTGTCGTCGGTCTCGGTATCGGCCGGCTCCTGGTTTGCGCCGGTCGCGACGTCCTGCAGCTGCTGGTGGAGGTCGGCCATCAGGTCCTCGTCGAGATCCTTGACCCGTGACGTCCCGCCGAGCGCCTCGCTGCCGAGCTGGACGACGCCCGTGATGACGTAGCCCACCTCGTCGGACGCGGAGACCGCGTCGACGGTGGCGCTCTGGAACCCGGTGAGCTCGCTCAGCGCGTTGAGCAGCGGGGTGGGGGAGTCGAACCTGTCCGCGTTCGCGGTGAAGGAGATCTGGATCACGCCCTGGGCGTCAAGGCCGCCGTTGTCAGACACGGACCCGTCGTCGTTCCCCAGGCCCCGCACCGCGACGTCCTCGGTCACGAGCGTGACCTCGTCCGGCAGCACCGTGTCGAGTTCGGTCATCAGTCGCGCCCAGTTGGCCTCGGCGAACAGCGCCTCGGGCAACGCGAACTCGTAGTCGGCGAGGCTGCGCTTGACCGAGATCAGCTCGCTGTACTCGTTCTGCTGCTGGACGAGCAGCTGACCGCGGGTGCGCTCGTCGTCGAGCGTCGTCTCGGCCTTGAGGGCGAGCATCGACATGGCCAGGATTGCCATCACCACCGCGACGATCAGCGCCACCAGCCCGTAGACGAGGGCCCGGATGGTGCGGGCGCTCCTGCGTCGCGCCTCGACGATCGGCGGCACCAGGTCGACGCGGACCACGCCCATCACGGGGGTGCTGACGACGGCCCCGACGGGGAGGTCCTCCTGCCCGGCCTCGGGGCCGGTGGCAAGTCCTGCGCTCATTTCCTCGCTCCTCGTTTCGCGGCGGCCTTCTCCTTGGCGGTCGGGGCGGACCGGCCCGCCTTCCTCGACGTCGGCGCCTGTGCCTGGGTCGCCGGACGCGCCTTCGCGCCCAGCGCGACGCCCAGGGGGGCCGCGAGCTCGAGTGCCCAGCGCTCCATCTCGGAGTCGCGCAGACGGCGCGCCATCTGGAACGCGCCCAGCGGGTTGCCGTAGCTCACCTCGACCCCCAGCGCCTTCGACAGGACGAGCGGGAGCCCCATGAGTCGGCTGCCGCCACCGGTCAGGACCACCGTCTCGACGGGCGACTCGGGGTGCGAGTTCGACCAGTACGTGAAGGTGTTGCGCACCGATGTGATGAGCCCTGCGATGTTCTCGCGGAGCACGGTCTCGGCGTCGATGTCGCGGGCTGTGGTCGCCCCGCCCTGCAGTCCGCGGGCGATCTTGTCCTGCTCCGCCTCGGCGAAGCTGACGCCGAGCGCCCGCTCGATGCTGCGGGACACGTCGTCGCCGCCGCTCGGCACGACGCGGACGAAGCCCGGCGTCCCGGCGCGTGAGATGACGACGGTGGTGCTGGAGGCGCCGACGTTGACGATCGCGTGGGTGCCCGGGTGGGGCGCAGGCAGCGCGCGGAGCAGCGAGAACCCGGAGAAGTCGATCGCGTCGATCTGCCGGCCGGAGTCCTCGATGGCCGTCACCGTCGTCTCGAGGCTGCTGCGGACCGTCGCGACAAGGAGCCCCTCCTGCCGGTACTCGCCGTTCTCGTGCACGTCGCGCAGCGGCAGGAAGTCGAGGATGGCGTCGTCGAGGTCGATCGGGACCTGCCCCTCGACCGCGAACCGCAGGCTCGTGCGGCGGCTGGTGCCCAGCAGGGCCGGCAGCGAGACCTCGCGCACGACGACCTTGCGGTTGCTGATGGCGAAGGCGACCTTGCGGGTCGTGAACCCGCCGATCTTCCACAGGTCCTTCAGGGCCCGGATCGCCCGCGTCTGGTCGACGATCTCGCCGTCGTGGACGGTCCCCTCGGGGATCGGGATCGACGCGAACCGGCTGATCGCCGGCCGGGCGGTATACGGCGACTCGACCTGCACAGCGCGCAACGACGTACGGCTGAGGTCGAGTGCGACTACTGCTGCCATGTGGTCCTCCGGGTTGGGTGTGCCGTGCGCATCAGGCGAGTCCTGTCGCTGTCAGGTAGAGGTCGGCGAGCGGTCGCCCGGCCCAGATGCCGAGGGCGGCGCCCAGCAGCATGAAGGGGCCGAACGGCAGCGCCGTCTTGCGGGTGGCCCGGCTGCCGGCCATCAGCCCAACGCCGACGAGCCCGCCGATCAGGAAGGCGGCGAAGGCGCCGACGAGCAGCTCGGCCCAGCCGAGCCAGGCCACCAGCATGCCGAGCGCGCCGGCGAGCTTCACATCGCCGAGCCCCATCCCGCCGGGGCGGAGCAGCGCGAGCGCCAGGTAGAAGCCGCCGAGCGCGATGCCGCCGATCAGCGCCGCGACCAGTCGCGCATAGTCCCCGGTCAGCACGGAGGCGAGGACCAGCAGCGCGACGGTGACGACGTAGGAGGGCAGCACGATGGCGTCGGGCAGGCGGTGATGGTCCACGTCGATCAGGGCGAGCGCGATCGCGACGGCGGCCCAGTACAGCAGCACGGGGAGCACGGCCGCGGGGTAGCTGCCCGCGTACGCGCCCCAGACGACGACCCCGAAGGCCGCCGCGGTGCAGCCCTCGACCGCCGGGTAGCGCGCCGAGATCGGCTGGTGGCAGTGGCGGCACCGGGCGCGCAGTACCAGCCACGACAGGATCGGCACGTTGTCGTACCAGGCGATGTCGGCTCCGCAGCCCGGGCACGCGGAGCCGGGGCTGACGATGCTCTCGCCGCGGGGCACGCGCCAGATCACGACGTTCAGGAACGAGCCGATCAGGGCGCCGAGGACGACGGCCAGCGCGATGCCCACGACGGGCGGGAACAGGTCGCTCATGATGCCGACCCGTCGGCCGCGAAGACGGCCTTGCTCTCGACCCAGCTCGTCACGCCGTAGGTGGTGGTGACGGGGTTGAGGAACTTGGGCGGCGCGTAGAACTTGAACCGGTCGTCGTAGCGGTAGTCCTTGGCATAACCGGTGGCGATGCTGCCGCCGCTTGTCGTCGCGACCGTGCCGCGGTACTTCTGCGCGATGGCGCCCAGCACTGTCAGCGTTCCGCGGCTGCTGCCGGCGTCGTAGTTCTGCACCTGGAACGTGTGCGCGACCGACAGGATCGCGGCCTCGATCGTGCGGTTCTTCGCCAGCAGGGCGTTTCCGGAGCTGGTCAGCGGGTTGTACACCCACACGGCGTTGTTCCCCACGAGGCCGAGGATGTCCTCCTGGTCGTTGACGTAGGTGATGTCCCCGGTGACGAAGACGTAGTTCTCGGCGGCCAGCGTCGCGGCACCGTTGAACTCGCCGCTCACGAAGACGTCTCCTGCGCGGCAGCCGTAGGTGGTGGTGGTCGGGGGCTTCTCGGTGCTCGAGGGGAAGGCGATCTTGTTGGTGCCTGTTCCGAAGCTCCAGCCCGGCTTGCCCGCGGAGGTGCTGCTCGCCGTCGTGCACGTGAAGTTGGTCGGGTTGGTGCTGGAGGACCAGTAGTTGACGTCGCTGGTGACCGACGGGACGTTCTGCACGTACATCACGTTGTTCTCCGGCACCGTGATGGTGGCGCCGGCCGAAGACTGCAGCGCGGAGATGGTCCCGCACTCGGCCGGCGACGTGCCCGTGGTGGAGTTCGCGTTCCCGATCCGGGTCTTCTTCGTGAACGGTGACTTGATGTTGACCGTGCCGTTCGCGTAGAAGGTGAACTGCGTCGGGCCTGTGTACAGGCACCCGGGCCGCGGGACCTCGGTAGCGACCAGGTCGGTGCGGGTCTCCTTCTTGAGCTCCGAGTTGGTGGCCGGCATGCCGACGACGCCGCCGCTGTAGCTGGGGTAGCCCGCCAGCTCGAACGTCGGGCCGGTGCATGAGGAGCCGCTCGAGTTCCTCGCCGAGTAGTAGGGCGAGCGGGAGTCGGCGGTGGTCACAGTGCCCTCGAACCTCGACCCGCAGGCCCGGATGGTGTCGTTGCTGTGCACCGGGCCCTGAAGGTCGTCGGCCGCGCCGAACGAGATCTCGTTGCAGGTTGAACCCACGGTGCGTCCGGCCCAGCTGTACTTGAGCGTCGTCTTGGTGCTGTCGGTGAAGCAGGAGGTGTTCGACGTGCCCGCGACGGACGGGTCCTGTGCCTCGTAGTCGGTGAAGTACAGGTAGTCGATGAACCCCTGCTGCTTCAGGTCTGCCGTCACGGTGCGGGTCGCGTCGCCCACCCTGCCCGTGGCGCGCACGCGGATGCGGCCGGTCGTCGCGTACTTCGAGTTGTCGACCTCGTAGCGGAACTGCGCCCGCTCGGTGCTGCCGCTCACGTTGGCCCAGGTCCCCGTGGTGCCGACCCCGAAGGCCTTGTTGGTCTCACTCGGCAGAGTGACGGTGCTCGTCGCGCTGAAGGACGAGGCGGGGTTGCCGAAGCGGTAGTAGCTGGTGTCGGCGGACAGGCGGCTCTGGTAGTCGTCGACCCCGGCGTAGGCGGCGGCCAGGGCCGCGTTCCAGTTGGCGTCGGCGCGGGCCTGTTTCATGCCGTTGACCGTGGTCACCACCAGCAGCGACATCAGCATCGCCAGCACCAGCCCGACGCCCATCACGGTGATCATGGCGGCCCCGCGCTCCCGGTCGCGGCGCGAGTCCTTGGCGGGGAAGTCGTCAAACTCGTCCATCACTTGACCTCCACTCGGGCGACGCCCAGGTTGGGCAGCCCCACCAGGTTCTGCAGCCTGACGGGGTCGGTGCGGCCGGAGCCGTTCGCCTGCACGTTCATGGTCACCTGCACCGCGGCGATGTTGCGGATCTGCGTCGTGCTCAGGCTGGCACCCGCCGACGGGGTCAGCTGATCGCCGTTCTTGTCGTAGTAGCGGAACAGCGGGCTGGCGCTCTCGGCGGGCAGCAGCGAGCGGGCGACGATGCGGGAGTAGCTGGCCGTCGTGGCGAACGCCCAGTACGTCGTGTACACGTGGTGGGCGGCCCAGCGGGTCTCCACCAGCTCGTTCTTCGCGTTGCGGGAAAACTGGATGCGCCATGGCGCCGGGTCGGTGGTGGAGCCGGCATCGATGAACGAGTTGATGATCATCTTCTCGGCGCCCGCGTAGTCGAAGACCGGGTTGTTGACGCTGTTGCCGTACACGGGGATCTCGGTGCCCGCCCGCACGACGCGGGTGACCTCGTTCATGGCCGTCGAGGCCAGTCGGCTGCTCGCGACGGCGCCCTGCTGGTCGGTCACCGACCGCGTCGAGGTGACGAACATCGCCACGACGAGCGTCAGCAGCAGGCCGGAGACGCCCATCGCCACCATCAGCTCGACCAGGGTGAGCCCCTGGTCCTCGCGGCGCAGCCGGCGCAGCAGGCTCATGATGTGGTCCTCGGGTCGAGCGTGATCCTGCCGGAGGTGACCGACCCGTTCGAGGTCACCGAGATGCCGCTGGTGATCTTCGTGGTCTTCGCCCCGGAACTCGTCCCGCGGTAGAGCTCCCAGGTCCCGAACGGGAGGGCCAGCGTCGGCTTCGCGCTGCCCGACAGCACGGTGCCGAACGTGTAAGTCATGTAGGTCGACCCCGTCGTGGTCGTCGCGGCCGCGCAGCCGGGATCCCCGTCACCTCCGCCGACGTAGACGGCCGTCACGTAGGCACCGCTGCCGTTGGGGGAGGAGAGCTTGACCGTGCCCATCGCGACGCTCGCCGTCACGGTCGTGCCGCGCAGGCCGGCGACCGGATCGGGGCGGGCGCCGGCGACGGTGGACGTCGCCGTCCACTGCCCGGGGTCGGGGGCCAGGCAGCTTGTCGCCGCGTTCTCGGGAGTCTCGGCGTAGGGACCGGCCAGCATGCTGTACCCGGAGGAGATAGGGAAGGCGGCAAGCGACTTGGGGTTCGCCGCGGTGGTCGATGTGAAGAGCGAGGAGCCGTACGTCGAGACCAGTGAGGTCGTCAGGTTGGTCGGCAGCGTCGCCGAGCCGTCCGCGTACGTGGTGGTGAAGGTGACGGCCCGGTCGTAGGCGAAGCTCAGGCGCGAGGCCCCGCCGGCGGTGACCTCGACGGTCGCGGTGGGCGTGCTCAGCTGCTGCTCGTTGACGTAGCCCGTCTTGCTGACGGAGGCCGTGAACTCGCCGGCGGGGACCTTGAGGAGGTAGGCGCAGCCGTCGCTGTCGGTGGTGGCGGAGGCGACGGAGGCGGAGGTCGAGGTGGCGAGGTTGACGGTGACGCCGGAGACCCCGGCGCCGGCGGCGTCGATGACGCCCACCAGCACCGTGCCGAGCGTCGGGTCGTTGATCTTGGTGCGCGGCGTGAGCGTGGAGTCGCTGTAGACGGGCTGCGCGCTGGCGGACATGTTGTCCCAGGTGACCTCGACCGTGAACTCCTTGTAGCGGATGGAGCCCGTCGTGTCGCCGGCCTGGCAGGTGGCGCTCACGCCGCTGCTGAAGGACCAGGAGGTGCTGACGGCCACGTGGAACGTGTCGCCGTTCAGCTCGACGTCGCGGGTCGAGTTCACGATGTCGAACACGGTGGCGCGGGAGCGCTCGATGTCGACCTGCTGGGCCGCCAGATTGGCTGCCACGATGCGGGCCCGCGTGTCGCGCGACAGGGTCAGGCCTGAGGTCATGACGTAGAGGAAGCCGGTGGCGATCATCGCGAAGATCATCATCGCGACGACCACCTCGACGAGCGTGAAGCCGCCGTCGTCGAAGCGCTGCAGTCGTCGCATGGCGGGCCTCCGTCCGTCGGGTGGGTGGGTGGGGTGCGGAAACGTCGTGCCCGCGCGGTGGGGGGACCGCGCAGGCACGACGTGGATCAGGGGGTCCGGATCACGGAGTGGTGGGGGCGTCGCCCCACGAGCCCGCGCCGCTCTCGCTGGTGTAGGTGTAGACCTCATCGACGTTGTCGTTCGTGCCGACGACCTCGTAGGTCTGGGTGTCGTCATCGAACGTGATCTCGAGCGTGTTGTCGGGGGAGACGACGACCTCGGCCAGTTCGTCGCCGTCAGCGTTCAAGAGGGGCGCGGTCTCGTCGTCCTCGAAATCCGCGAGGCCGTTGACGGTGCCGTTGTTGCCGGACGTGGCGGTCTCGATGGACAGGACGGCGTTCTTGACGTCCGACTCGACCGACGACTTCCAGGCGCCTTCGCGCATGTTCAGGAAGATCGGGATGGCGACGGCGGCGAGGATGCCGATGATGATGACGACGACCAGGAGTTCGATCAGGGTGAAGCCCTTCTCGCCCTCCTCCTTCTTCGCCAGTGCGTTAGAAACGAAGTTCAGCACGTGAGTTCCCTTTCGCGGGATGTGGGGGGTTTGTCGGCCTCGGGGGATGTGGCCGATGACCGAGACCTTATAGGTGGTTCTCGGAAGATTTCAACTGCGTTCGGAAAAGTTCTGTAACGATATGGTTTCAGAGGTTTTGGATGGACTGGAAGATCATGAACATCGGCAGGTAGAGGGCGACGATCATGAAGCCGAGCAGGGCGCCCATGAAGACGAGCATCAGCGGCTCCAACAGGGCTGTGAGCTGGGATGACATGGTCTCGACCTCGTCATCGTAGAAGTCCGCGGTCTTCTCGAGCATGGCGTCGATGGACCCGGATTCCTCGCCGATCCCGACCATTTGCACGAGCATTTCGGGAAAGATCTCGGCCTCGGCCAGGGAGGCGCCGATGGAGTGCCCCTGTCTGACGTTCTCCTGGACGATATCCAGGGATGAGGAAACCACGTAATTGCCGCTCGTGGCGCCGACGATCGATAGCGACTGCATCAAGGGGACACCCGAGGCCAACATGGTGGCGAAGTTCCTCGTGAATCTCGTCAGCGCGATCTTCGTATTGAGCTTCCCGAAGACGGGGACCTTCAGTTTCACGGGGTCGAGCACCTTGCGCACGGCGTCGGTGTTCTTGTTGCGCGCCCACCAGATGGAGAAGATGATGCCGACCACCAGGGCGACGGGCACCACCACCGGCATGGCGTGCGACAGGTCGACGAGCAGTTGCGTCGGCGCCGGCAGCGAGCTGCCCAGGTCGGCGAACATCGCCTCGAAGACGGGGACGATGAAGATCAGCATGGCGGCGACACCCACCAACGCGATGATCAGCACCACGATCGGGTAGGTGAGCGCAGCCTTGACCTTGCTGCGGAGCCTGGTCTCGGCCTCGAAGTTGTCGGCGACCATGATGAGCGACTTGTCCAGGAAGCCGCCGGTCTCGCCGGCGCGCACCAGGTGCACCATGATCGGGGGGATGACGAGCGGGAAGTCCTCCAGTGCGTCTGAGAGCGCGACGCCGCCCTCCACCTTGGCCGAGACCTCCACGATCGTCGTTCGCAGCCTGGTGTTGTCCACCTGGTCCTTGACGATGGTGAGGGCCCGCAGGATGGAGACGCCGGCCGAGACCATGGTGGAGAGCTGCCGGGTGAGCAGCGCGAGGTCCTTCAGCGAGGGCCCGCGCTCCAGCGCCGGGATGGTGATCTCCTTCTGCAGGCCGGTGCCGGCGCCCTTCTGGGTCAACACGTCGGGGATGACGCCGCGGCCCTTGAGCTGCTGGATGGCCTGGGCCTCCGAGGACGCGTCGAGCACGCCCTTGACCTTGTTGCCGTCCCGGTCGAGACCCTTGTAGGTCCATTTGTCCATGGTGGCGGTCATGAGGGGCCTCCCATCCCGCCGGCCACCTGGCGGGTCCCCTCGATCAGCATCGGGTCGACGTCACGGCCGAGGCCCCGGTTGCGGACGAGCTGCTCGAACTCGGCCGCCTCCTGCGCCAGGTCGAGGGCCTGAGCGTGCGCGATCTCACCGGAGAGCACCAGCCGGGCCAGGTCCTGGTCGAGCGTGTGCATGCCCTGCGCGCTGCCCGCCTGCAGTGCGGTGCGCATCTGGTGGGTCTTGCCGGAGCGGATGAGGCTCGCGATGGCGGGGTTGGTGAACATGACCTCCGTCGCGACGGTGCGGCCCTTGCCGCCCGCGCGGCGGATCAGTGTCTGCACGACGATCGCGCGCACCGTGGCCGCGAGCTGCGTGCGGACCTGCGCCTGCTGGTGCGACGGGTACACGTCGATGATGCGGTCGATGGTCTGCGCCACGTCCTGCGTGTGCAGCGTCGCGAAGACGAGGTGACCGGTCTCGGCGGCCGTGAGCGCCGTCGAGATGGTCTCCAGGTCGCGCAGCTCGCCGACGAGGATGATGTCGGGGTCCTGGCGCAGCGCGTGCTTCAGCGCATGGGAGAAGCCGTGTGTGTCGGCCCCGACCTCGCGCTGGTTGATGATGCCGCGCTTGTGGTGGTGCAGGAACTCGATCGGGTCCTCGACCGTGACGATGTGCGACGCGCGGCTCGCGTTGGCCTTGTCGATGATGGCCGCGAGCGTCGTCGACTTGCCCGAGCCGGTGGGGCCGCAGACGAGGACGAGGCCGCGGGGCAGGTGCGCGAGGTCGACCAGCTCCGACGGCAGGCCGAGCTGGGCCACCGACTTGATCTCGGTGGGGATGATGCGCAGCGCGGCGCCCAGCCCGCGCTGGTCCTGGAAGATGTTCACGCGGAAACGGGCGACGTCGCCGACGGAGTAGGCGAGGTCGAGCTCGAGGTCCTTCTCGAAGGCCTGCAGCATCTCGGCCGGGACGAAGCTCTCGATCACGCGGCGGATCCGCTCGCGCGACCAGCTCGTGGTCCCCGCGACCGATTTCAGCTCGCCGTCGATGCGGATGACGGGTGTCGACTCGGCGCACAGGTGCAGGTCCGAGGCCCCCTCGGCGAGCACCGCGCGGATCGAGGTGACGAACTCGGTGTCGACGTCGGGGATCTGGCGACGCAGGATCGGGTCGACCTCGCCCGCGCGGGCCGCCAGCCCGCTGACGGGCTCCTTCACCGGCGCTAGATACGCGGGCAGTCGCATCGCCTCGGCGGCGTCGTCGGCGGGCAGTGACCTGGCGGCGCGTGGGGCCGGGGCCGCGGGGGGAGGCCACGCGACGGCGGCGGCCTCGGCGGGGGCCGACCAGGCCGAGGGGGCTGGAGCGGCGGGCGGCGTCGTTTCCTGGGCGGCCGGGGCCGCCCAGTCTGAGGCCGGCTTCGGGGAATCCGACGTGCCGGTCGACGACACCGACCACTCGGTGTTCGCCCTCGGCGCGGACCAGCTCGAGGTCGCCCAGTCGGACGCGGAGGATGCGGACCGGCCGGGTGCCGAGGATGCGGACCGGTCGGGTGCCGCCCACGGGGAGTCTCCGGCGCTGTCCGGCTCCGAAGGCGACGACCGGCGCGCGGCTGTGGGAGGCAGGGTCACACCGGGGACGCCGTCGAGGTAGGACCTCAGGTCAGGATCGACATCCTTGCCGGCAAACAGTTCGTCGAACCGCGTCGGCGCCGCGGGGGGGAAGTACCCGTCTTCTGGGGTCACAGTGTCCTTCTTTCTGCGTCTCCCCCAAGACGATGTTGATCATTTCCCCGACGCTCACAGCGTCACTCGCAGGATCTCTTCGATGGACGTGTGGCCGAGCAGCACCTTCGCCCAGCCATCCATCCGGAGCCTCGTCATGCCGGCCCTCTCGGCATGCTCGGCGATCTCCGCGGCGGGCGCGTTCTGCGACGCCAGCCGTTCGATCTCGTCGTCGACCGCCATCACCTCGTGCAGCGCGATGCGGCCCCGGTAGCCCGTCTCGGAGCACTCCGGGCAGCCGATCGGCCGGTAGACCGTCGGCAGCGGGTCCGTCAGCGGCGCTCCGACGATGCGCAGCTCCTCCGCGGTGGCCGTCGACGCCTTCCTGCACCTGGCGCACAGCCGCCGGGCGAGGCGCTGGGCGATGACGGAATCGAGTGCCGAGCCGACCAGGAACGGCTCGACCCCCATCTCGATCAGTCGGGTCACCGAGCTCGGCGCGTCGTTGGTGTGCAGCGTGGACAGGACGAGGTGGCCGGTCAGCGACGACTCGATGGCGATCTTCGCCGTCTCCTCGTCGCGGATCTCGCCCAGCAGGATGATGTCCGGGTCGGAGCGGAGGATCGAGCGCAGCGCCGCGGCGAATGTCATGCCGGCCTTCGGGTTCACCTGGACCTGGTTGATCCCTGGCATCCGGTACTCGACGGGATCCTCGACCGTGATCACGTTGACCGTGGGCTTCGAGATCGCGGCCAGCGTCGTGTACAGCGTGGTCGACTTGCCGGAGCCCGTCGGGCCGGTGACGAGGATCATGCCGTACGGCTTCGAGAAGCTCGAGGAGTAGACCTCCATGTTGCGTTCCAGCATCGCCAGGTCGCTCAGCTGGAGGCTGGCAACGGGCGAGTCGAGGACACGGGCGACGACCTTCTCGCCCCACACGGTCGGCAGTGAGGCGACGCGCAGGTCGATCGTGCGGCCGCTGTGGTTGACGGAGATGCGGCCGTCCTGCGGCCTGCGACGCTCGCCGATGTCGAGGTCCGCCATGACCTTCAGGCGGCTGATGACGCCGGGGATCATGGAGCGGGGGACGGACTGCACCGTCTTGAGCACGCCGTCGATGCGGTAGCGCACGCGCAGCTCGTCGCGCATCGGCTCGATGTGGATGTCGGAGGCGCGGTCGGTGATGGCCTGCCCGATGATCAGGTTCACCAGCCGGATGATCGGGGCCTCGTCGACGCCCTCGTCGACGTCCTGGCTCCACTGGTCCGTCTCCGCGTCGGCCCCGGCGAAGGCGGAGGCGAGCTCCTCGACCTCGGAGTCGACGCGGTGGTAGCGGTCGATTGCCGCCATGATCGCATCCGGCTCGGCGACGACCGGCGCGACGGGCTCGCGGAGGACGGCCGCGACGTCGTCGAGGACGATGACGTTCTCGGGATCGGCCATCGCGACCATGATGCGCTCACCGGCGCGCGCGATCGGCAGGGCGATGTGGCGCCGCGCCATCGCGTCGGGAACGAGGGAGACGACCGACGCGTCGACGGCGAACTCGGTGAGGTCGACGAAGGCCAGCCCGAGGCGGGCGGCCAGCGCGACGGCCCGCTCGCGCGGATCCTCCGGCTCGGGAGCGCGCTTGGGGGAGAAGTAGGCGCCCAGCCACTCCATCGAGTCGCGGCCCTCGACGTGGCCGTCGCGGCGCGGGGAGTCGGGGTCAGCCTCCGGGCTGCCCTGCGGCGCTGCTGCGGCGGGTCCCCGGCCAGGATCGACCGGCGGAACGCTGTCTTGCGTCTGATGCACGCGCGTTCCTTCCTGGGACACCGACGGCAGAGGCGGACCGCTGACGAGGGCCGTGGGCGAGAAACTGCCCGGAGCCCCCTCAGGCCGCGTTCACCGAAGTGGGACGGTTGTGAGAGCTTCGTGGAACGTGCTCTCGGTGGAAATCTTGGAGCACCCGGGAAGCGCCTGTCAACGACTTCATTTCGCTCTTAGCGAAATCCGACGCGACGGGCCCGAGATGACCTCATGCCGAGGTAGAGCTTCTCGGGTTCGCCGCCTCAGAGCACCTTGGAGAGGAAGTCCTGTGTGCGGGGCTCCTGGGGATTCGCCAGAATCTCCCGCGGGTCGCCCTCCTCGACGATCACGCCGTCGGCCATGAACATCAGGCGGTGGCCGACCTCGCGGGCGAAGCCCATCTCGTGCGTCACCACCACCATCGTCATGCCCTCCTTGGCCAGCTGCTGCATGACGTCGAGCACCTCACCGACCATCTCGGGGTCGAGGGCGGAGGTGGGCTCGTCGAACAGCATGATGTCGGGCTGCATCGCCAGCGCGCGGGCGATGGCCACGCGCTGCTTCTGGCCGCCTGACAGCTGGGCTGGGCGGGAGTCGGCCTTCTCGGACAGCTTGACCCGTTCGAGAAGGTCCCGGCCCAGCTTCTCGGCCTCGGCCGGCGACTGCTTCTTCAGCATGATCGGGGCCAGCGTGATGTTCTCCAGCGCGGTCTTGTGCGGGAACAGGTTGAAGTGCTGGAAGACCATGCCGATCTTCTGGCGCACGACGTTGATGTCGGTGCCCTTGGCCGTCAGATCGGCACCCTCGACGACGACCCGGCCGGAGGTGACCTCCTCCAGCAGGTTGAGGCAGCGCAGGAACGTCGACTTGCCCGATCCGGACGGGCCGATGATCGCGACGACCTCACCCTTGCGGATCGTGGTGTCGATGCCCTTGAGGACCTCGTTGGATCCGAACGACTTGTGCAGGTCCTCCACCTCGACGATGACGTCGCCCTCCGGCGCGGCGGCCGGGGTGGTCTGCTCCGCTGTGGTGCTCACTTGTTGATCCTCCTGTCGAGCGCGTTGCTCAGTTTCGTCAACGCGAAGATGACGACGAAGTAGATGGCGCCGATGATCAGCCACATCTCGAAGCTGCGGAAGGTCCGCGCGATGATCTGCTGGCCCTGGTAGGTCAGCTCGGCCAGGCCGAGCACGGCCAGGAGCGAGGTGTCCTTCAGGGTGATGACGAACTGGTTGATGGCCGACGGGGTCATGATCTTCAGCGCCTGCGGCACGATGATCTTGCGCATCGACTGCATCCAGTTCAGGCCGAGCGAGCGCGACGCCTCCATCTGACCCGTGTCGACGTTCTGGATGCCGCCCCGCACGATCTCGGTCATGTAGGCGCCCGCGTTGAGCGACAGCGTCAGCACGCCAGCCACGAACACGTCGATCTTCAGACCCGTCGCGGCGGACAGGCCGAAGTAGAAGAAGAACGCCTGCACCAGCAGCGGCGTGCCGCGGAAGACGTCGACGTAGATGCTGCCGAGCAGCTTCAGGATCCAGACCCCGCTCACCTTGAAGAAGCCGAAGATGACGCCGAGCACCGTGGCGAAGAGCAGCGACAGCGCGGTCGCGGCCAGGGTCATGCCGAGGCCCTGCATCAGGGCGGGCCAGCTCTGCGCCAGCAGCCCCCAGAAGGACAGTGACGTCGAGCCGTCGCCCGTGTCGCCGGTGGCGAGGTACTTGTCCATGATCTGCTGGTAGGTGCCGTCCTCCTTCATGGACTGCAGCCCGACGTTGAACGCCTTGAGGAGGTCCTCGTTCTGGCCCTTGAGGACGGCGAAGCCGTAGCTGGAGCCCTGCTCCTTGGGCGTGACGATCTTCAGGCCGTTGCCCTGCGAGATGCCGTAGGCGAGAACGGGGTAGTCGTCGAACACGGCTGCGGCGTTGCCCGTCTGGACCTCGGAGTACATGGTGTCGGCCTTGTCGAGGGCCTTGACGGTGAAGCCGTACTCGTCGGCGATCGACTGCGCGAAAGCGAGCCCCTCCGCCCCGGTCTTCGCGACGACCGTCTTGCCCTCGAGGTCCGCGTATCCGGTGATGGAGTCGTCGTCGGCCGCTACCGCCATCTGCACGCCCGAGTCGAAGTACGGGTCGGAGAAGTCGAAGATCTTCTTGCGCTCGTCGGTGATGGACATGCCGGCGATGACGCCGTCGGCCTGGCCCGCCTGGACCGCCTGGAGGGCGGCGTCGAAGCCCAGCGCCTTCACCTCGACGTCGAAGCCCTGGCGCTCGGCGACCTCCTTCATGAGGTCGACGTCGATGCCGGTCATGTTGCCGGAGGCGTCGCGGAACTCGAACGGGGCGAAGGTGGTGTCGGTGGCGATGACGAATGTCTCGCCCTTGACGCCTTCGACCTGCTGGCTGCTGTCCTCGGGGGCGTTGTCGCCGAGGTACTGCACAAGGATGTCGTGGTAGGTGCCGTCGGCGCGGAGCTCGGCGAGCCCGGAGTTGAAGGCCTCGAGCAGGTCGGCGTTCTGGCCCTTGAGGACGGCGAAGCCGTAGCTGGAGCCCTGTTCCTTGGGCGTGACGATCTTCAGCCCGTTGTCCTGCGAGATGCCGTAGGCGAGCACGGGGTAGTCGTCGAAGACCGCGGCAGCGTTGCCGGTTGTCACCTCGGAGTACATGGTGTCGGCCTTGTCGAGGGCCTTGACGGTGAAGCCGTACTGGTCCGCGATGGACTCCGCGAACGTCAGGCCCTCCGCCCCGGTCTTCGCGACGACGGTCTGGCCCTTGAGGTCGGCATAGCTCGTGATGTCGGAGCCGTCCTTGACGGCCATCTGCACGCCGGAGCTGAAGTACGGGTCGGAGAAGTCGAAGATCTTCTTGCGCTCGTCCGTGATGGACATGCCGGCGATGACGCCGTCGGCCTGCCGCGACTGCACCGCCTGGAGGGCCGCGTCGAAGCCGACGGCCTTGATGTCGACCGTGAACCCCTTCATCTCGGCGATCTTGTTGATGAGGTCGATGTCGATGCCGGTCATGTCGCCGGACTCGTCGCGGTACTCGAACGGGGCGAACGTGGTGTCGGTGGCGATCACGAACGTCTTGCCCTTGACCGCGTCGTCGTCGGCGCGCGCGGCCAGCGGCGCGACCAGCGTGGTCACCAGCACCGAGAAGAGCAGCGCCAGCAGCGCAAGGGGTCGGACGGCGGAGCCGCGGATCAGCGGTCGTCGCATGGGGTCACCTCCAGAGCCGGACCGGTCGGCCCGATGCCCTGAACCGTAGTACCTCGGTGAGTCGAACCGCTTGTCCGGATCAAGGTGTGATCCGCTAGCGTCGGTCCTGACGGCAAAGGAGTCCCCCATGCAGATCATCGAACGAGACACGCACAGGAACTGGCTGGATGGGCACTTCCTCAGCCTGCTTGAGTTCGGCCGCCGCACCCCGGTCGACGGTGGGGGAGCCGCCTGGCTCGACGATGATGGAAGCCCCGTGGCGGCGGAGGGCGTGCAGTGCTGGATCACCTGCCGGACCGTCCACACGTACAGCCTCGGCGCACTGCAGGGCATCCCCGGTGCGCGGGTCATCGCGCAGAGGGCGCTCGACGGTCTGACCGGGCCGCTGTACGACGACGTCAACGGAGGGTGGTTCGCCCAGGTCGGCGGCACGTTGCCGCCCGGCGCCCGCGACAAGGCCGCCTACGCGCACGCGTTCGTGGTGCTGGCGGCGACCTCCGGCGTGCTCGCCGAACTCGACGGGGCAGGCGATCTCCTGGCCGAGGCGCTGCGCACCGTCGAGGAGAGATTCTGGGACGAGGAGGCCGGGCTGGTCGTCGACACGTTCAACGACGACTTCACCGTGCTCGACCCGTACCGCGGCATCAACGCGAACATGCACACCGTCGAGGCGTTCCTCGCCGCGGCGGACGTGACGGGGGACCGGATCTGGCTCGACCGGGCCGCACGCATCGGGGCCTTCGCAGCCCGGGCCGCCAAGGCCAACGGGTGGCGGCTGCCCGAGCACTTCGACGAGCAGTGGAGCCCGCTGCTGGAGTTCAACGCCGACGTCCCGGGCGACAAGTTCAAGCCGTACGGCGCCACCGTCGGGCACGGCATCGAGTGGGCGCGGTTGTTGCTGAACCTGGAGGCTGCGGGGGCGAAGGGGGCCGACTGGGCCGAGGCTGCCGTCGCGCTGTTCGACCGCGCCGTCGAGGACGGGTGGGATGCCGAGCGCGGTGGCTTCGCCTACACGACCGACTGGACGGGGACCCCGGTCGTCGCGGACCGCATGCACTGGGTCGTCGCGGAGGCCATCGGTGCGGCCGCGTCGCTGTGGAAGCGCACGGGTGACGCCCGCTACGCGCAGCTCTACGCCACGTGGTGGGACTACGCCGACGCCTACGTGCTCGACCATGAGCACGGCTCGTGGCACCACCAGCTCGACCCCGAGAACCGGCCGACCGACACCGTCTGGCCGGGCAAGGCCGACCTGTACCACGCGGCGCAGTGCACGCTCATCCCGCGTCTGCCGCTCGCGCCCACCATGGCCAGCGCCATCGCTCGCGGAACGGAGCTCTGAATGCCCGCGATCGACCTGCCGCTGGCCGGGCTCGAGACCTACCGGTCCGCAGCCGTCGCGCCCGATGACTTCGATGAGCGCTGGGCGACCACGCTGGCCGAGGCGCGCGCCGTCGAGATGGTGCCGGTGGTCACGCCCGTGCAGACGGGGCTGAGGCTCGTCGACGTGTTCGACGTGACCTTCCCGGGGTTCGGTGGCGACCCCGTCCGGGCGTGGCTCGTCGTGTCGGCGGGGACCTCGGAGCGGCTGCCCGTCGTCGTCACCTTCCAGGGCTACGGCGGTGGCCGTGGGCTGCCCATCGAGCACCTGACCTGGGCGAACGCCGGCTACGCGCAGCTGTTCATGGACACGCGCGGGCAGGGGTCGTCGTGGGGGAGCGGCGGCCACACCGACGACCCGCACGGCGCCGGCCCGTCGGTGCCCGGTTTCCTGCTGCGTGGCATCGAGAGTCTCGAGACGTACTACTACCGTCGCCTGATCGTCGACGCGGTCCGCGCCGTCGACGCGGCCAGGGAACTGCCGCAGGTGGACCCGGAGCGGGTGGTCGTCGCGGGCATCAGCCAGGGCGGGGGGCTCGCGATCGCCGCGGCGGCGCTGGCCGACGGGGTCGTCGCGGCGATGCCCGACGTGCCGTTCCTGTGCGACTTCGCCCGCGCCGTCGACGTGTCGACGACGACGCCGTACGCCGAGGTCGCCCGGTACCTGTCGGTGCACCGCGACCGCGTCGCGACGGTGTTCGAGACCCTGAACTACGTCGACGGCGTGCACTTCGCGGCCCGGGCGACCGTGCCGGCGCTGTTCTCCGTCGCGCTGCTCGACCAGACCTGCCCGCCGTCGACGGTGTTCGGCGCCTACCATGCGTGGGCAGGCGAGGCGTCGATCGAGGTCTACCCGTTCAACGACCACGAGGGTGGCCAGGAACACCAGGTGGCGGTCCAGCTCGCCTGGCTTCAGAAGAGGATGGAGACGCTGTGATCATCGCAACACCCGTCGACGCCGAAGGGCGCGCGGCCGGATCCTGGGGGCGCGCCCACTTCGTCGCGATCGCGGACGTCGTCGACGGCGCCGTCGCGGCCTGGGCGGTGCACGAGGTCGCGTGGGACGAGTCGCACGACAGCGGCACCCACGGGTCGCACCACGCCCGCGTCGTCACCTTCCTGCGCGAGCAGGGGGTGCAGGCGGTCGTCGTCGACCACGTCGGCGACGGCATGCAGCGCATGCTCGGCACGATGGGGATCCCCATCCTGCCGGCCACGCCGGGCGACGCGCAGGCCTCCGTGCTGGCCGCCGTCGCATGGGCACAGACCTAGTCAGCGGGTAGATTCAGCAGGTGGCCGCGCAGAGACTCGTCTGGATCGACCGGATCCGGGCGCTGGGAATCATCATGGTGGTGACCTATCACACGGAGATCGCCCTGGTCTCGCGCGGCATCGACCTGATCCCCGGCATGTGGACGTGGAACGCTGCCACATCGGCGATGCGGATGCAGATCATCATCTTCGTGTCCGGGTTCCTGCTGGAGCGCACGCTGCGGAAGTCGTGGGGCGTGTTCCTGGACAACAAGCTGCGCACCATCGCGTGGCCGTGGTTCGTGTGGACGTCGATCCTGGCGATCTTCCTCGTGATCGGCAGCTGGGGCTTCGGCGGGCACACGTTCGGCTGGCAGCAGGTTTTCGACACCTACCTCAGCCAGTACACCTACACCTGGTATCTGGCCTACCTGTTCGCGTTCTTCGTCATCGCACGGCTGCTGACCCCGGCGATCCGCGCGTGGTCGATCCCCGTCCTGCTCGTGTTTGCCCAGTGGGTCGGTGATTACGACGGCTGGCACACGCGCTTCCCGTACATGCTGGCGCTGTTCTTCCTCGGCGAGCTCGTCGCCCGGCACCCGCGGTGGTGGGATGTGCTGAAGAAGAAGTGGGTGCTGGCGCTGTTCGTGCTTGTCACCGCCGCGTCGCTGGTCGCGGGGCCGCTCGGGTTCAAGACGTGGTACACCATCTGGTCCGTGCCGGGAACCGTGACTTTCGTGGCCGTGCTGGTGCTGCTGTCGGACCGGATCACGCGACCGATCGGCTGGCTGGAGACCATCGGCCGCGAGGCGATCGTCTTCTATGCGTCGCACCTGCCGTTCCTGAAGACCGCGTCGTACCTCGCGGTGATCCTCGGACTGGGCCGCTGGCCCGCGACGATCCTGATCCTGGCCGCGGCCCTGGGCATCCCCGCGCTGCTGGTGAAGTTGCGGTCCCGCTACCGCGCCGTCGGCTGGCTGTACGAGTGGAACCCGAAGTCGCCGCCGAAGTCCGCCCCGGTGGTTCCCTGAGCGGAACGCGGTTCCCTGAGCTGGACCCGGTTCCCTGAGCCTGTCGAAGGGCGCCGAGCGGAGCGAGGCGGTGGTCGGGTGGTTCCCTGAGCTGGACCCGGTTCCCTGAGCTCGTCGAAGGGCGCCGAGCGGAGCGAGGCGGTTCCCGGGTGTGTCCCTTCGCTTCGCTCAGGGCGTTTCGACAGGCTCAACGACTCGGTGCCAGTCCTCCGACGCCACCCTTCCCAACCGACGCCACCCTTGTTGACACTCGCCACCGCCATGGCGGTGGCAAGTGTGAAGAAGGGTGGCGTCTGCAGCTAAGGGTGGCGCCTGCGGATAAGGGTGGCGTCTGCAGCTAAGGGTGGTGGGCCTACCCTGGATTTGTGGACACCTGAGTAAGCGGGATCGTGGGTTCCGCGGGAGGGTGCCTGATGGCAGCAGAGAAGAAGAGTCGTCGGAGGTACACGGCGGAGTATCGGGCCGAGGCGGCTCGGTTGGTGATCGACACCGGGCGGCCGATCGCGCATGTGGCCCAGGAGTTGGGTATCGGGTCCCAGCTGTTGGGGCGGTGGGTCCAGGCGGAGCGTGATCGGGACGCTGGCGAGCCCGACGGCGATCTGAGCTTGGACGAGCGGGCCGAGTTGAAGCGGTTGCGTCGGGAAGTCAGCGAGCTACGCAAGGACAACGAGTTCCTGGGAAAAGCAGCTGCCTTCTTCGCGTCGAAGCCACCACGATCGAACGGTTCGAACTGATGGCGGCGGAGAAGGCCAACTTTGAGGTGGCCCGGATGGCGCGGCTGTTGCGGGTGTCCAGGTCGGGTTACTACCAGTGGGCCCAGCGCCGCGTGGCTGGTCCGAGCAGCCGGGCTCGCCGGCAGGCGAGCTTGGATGAACGGGTCCGTGCTCTGCATGAGGCCTCTGACCAGGTCTACGGCGCGCCGAGGATCACCGCTGATCTCCACCAGGAGGGCACGGCAGTCAACGTGAAGACGGTCGCTTCGTCGTTGCGTCGGCAGGGTCTGGAGGGGATCTCCCCGCGCTCGTTCTCGCCGGTGACCACGATCCCGGGGGTCCCGACTCACCACATTCCCGACCGGGTCAGCCGCGAGTGGGACACGGGAGAGTTGAACAGGGTGTGGGTCTCGGACATCACCTACCTGCGGACCGGGGAGGGCTGGCTCTACCTGTGTGTGGTGCGTGACGGGTGTTCCCGGCGGGTGCTGGGCTGGGCGATGGACTCCCACCAGGACAGTGACCTGGTCGAACGCGCGTTGACTATGGCGAGAACCCTCCGTGGTGACGTCCCGGGGCAGGTCGTGTTCCATGCCGACCGCGGCACGCAGTACACCTCCGACCAACTGCACCGCGCCGCGAAACGCCTCGGGGTGGAGCAGTCGATGGGACGCACCGGGGTGTGCTTCGACAACGCGATGGCTGAGTCGTTCTGGTCCACGCTGAAGCACGAGTTCTACCACCGGCACACCTGGCCGACCCGGGCCCAAGCCCGACGGGAGGTCGCCCGCTGGATCGAGGTCGTCTACAACCGACGACGACGTCACTCAGCCCTGGGCTACCAACGCCCCGTCGAGTTCGAAACCACCAAGACCCAGACCGACACCGGCCGGGTCACCAAGGATCAAGCCGCGTAAGCGGCACGTGTCCACAATTTGCGGAGAACCCCAGTGGCGTCTGTCGGCGAGGTGGTGCTGGGTAGGCTGCTGGCATGAGCGACGAGCACCTGACGCAGCGGCAGCGCGACGCGAAGAAGCGTGCGGAGCTGACGGCCAACGCGGCCCGCGCCGAGGCTGCCCGCGCTCAGACGTTCATCGACGAGTTCGTCGCCACGGCGACGGCTCAGGGCCCGGCGGCGCACCCGTTGAAGGCCACGACGATGGACGGTGTGGTCGTGAAGACGGACAAGGTCGGCTGGTACCTGCGGACCAACAAGTCGCTGGCCATCGACACCGACGGCAACTACTACTCGCTCGTCGTCCCGGCCGGCTTCATGGCCCGGTTCCGGGGCGTGCAGCTGGTCCCGACGCTTGCCACGATGCAGATCGGCAAGGGCGGACGCGACGGCGAGACCGGCGACCTACGCGAGTTCCTCGCCTGGGTCCTCGACGGCACCATTCCCCAGGACTGAGCCGCCCGGCGCACGGCCCACCTCCTCAGCGGGGGTGACCCGACGGATGGGAGTCTGGTGAGGAGATCATGCTGGACGAGGTTCTCGCGTCCAGAAACTCAGCGGGGTGGCCCGACGGATGAGCGAATGGTGAGTGGCATGGGCACAAAGAGATCGCCCATCTCGCGGTCGCCCAGGATCATGTCGACGGCGGTCGCGGCCATCTCGTCGTACGGCAGACGGGCGGTGGTCAGCCCCGGCCGGAGGTAGCGGGCGAGCTCCTCGTCGTCGAAGGAGATGACGGAGATGTCGTCGGGGATGCGCATGCCGCGCTGGGCCAGGGCCTGGTAGATGCCGAAGGCGACGTTGTCGTTGCCCGCGATGATGGCCGTGACCTCAGGGTGGGAGTCCAGGAGGCTGTTGGTGAAGGCGAAGCCGGTCTCGGGCGACCAGTCCGGCACCTCCACGATGCGCGGTTCGGCGTCTGCGGCTGCGAACGCCGCCTCCAGTCCCTCGAACCGCCGCCCGATCGTCAGGCTCAGCCGCGGGTCCGCGGCGATCGTCGGGAGCGCCCCAAGCACGGCGATGTGCCGGTGGCCCGCGGAGGTGAGCGTGGCGGCGACTGCCGTTCCTGCCTCGTGTTCGGCGGGGAGGATGCTCGGCAGGCCGCTGGTGGTCCGGCCGTTGACGATCACCGCGGGGACGTCGTCGGGGATCGCGGGAGCGGTGATCAGGCGCGCGCCCATCAGACCGATGATGAGTCCGTCGACGCGACGGTCGAGCATCTGGTCGATGGCGAGCGGCAGCTGGTCGATGCTGCCCCCTGTCTCGGACATCAGCACCGTGTGGTCGTAGGACTTCGCGGCCGCCAGGATGCCGCGCGTCATGGCCGAGGCGTAGCGGGTGATGGTGACTTCGTTGGAGATGAACCCGATGGTGCGCGTCTTGCCGAGGCGGAGGCTCTGGGCAGCGGGGTTCGGCTTGTAGCCGAGCTCGGCCGCAGCAGCCCGGACGCGATCCGCCGCGTCCTTCGACAGGCGCGAACCCGGTCGGTCGTTGAGGATGAGGCTGACGGCGGTCTTGGACATGCCCGACAACTCGGCGACGTCGGCGAGCGTTGCCCGGCGGCGGTTCCCGGCAGCTCGTGCCACGGTGTCTCCTTCGGTCGGGGAGGGCCTGCTGAATTATTTTAGCCAGGGGGTTGATGCGATGGCCAGTGGATGCTACCTTTCTGCTAAATCCATTCAGCACCTCTCAAGGAGCACTTCGATGAAGAAGTCCACTCGCGTCGCCGCGGTCAGTGTCATGACCGCCGCGGCACTCCTCGGTCTCGCCGGCTGCGCGAAGGGCGGCGCCTCAGGCGACGCAGCCAGCGGAACCATCACCCTCTGGACCCACAACGCCGGAAACGAGGCCGAGCTCGCGGCCATTCAGAAGATCGTCGACGACTTCAACGCCAGCCAGGAGGGCCACACCGTCTCCCTCCAGGCCTTCCCGCAGGAGTCGTACAACGAGTCGGTGACCGCAGCCGCAGCGTCCAAGAAGCTGCCGTGCATCCTCGACATCGACGGCCCCAACGTTCCGAGCTGGGCGTGGGCCGGCTACCTCGCGCCGATCGACGAGCTGACCGACCGACTGGCGGACTTCCTCCCCTCGACGGTGGGCACCTACGAGGACAAGACCTACTCGTACGGCTTCTACGACGTCGCGCTCACCATGGTGACCCGGAAGAGCACCCTCGACGACAATGGCATCCGCGTTCCCACCCCCGACAAGCCGTGGACGAAGGACGAGTTCGACCATGCACTGGAGACGCTGAAGGCCACGGGGTCCTACGCCTACCCCGCGGACTTCGCGACCTCGTCGACCGGCGAGTGGTACCCGTACGCCTACTCGCCCTTCCTGCAGAGCGCCGGCGGAGACCTGATCGACCGCACCACCTACGAGAGCGCGGACGGCGTCCTCAACGGGCCCGAGGCACTCGAGTGGGCGAACTGGTTCCAGGGGCTGGTGTCGAACGGCTACATCGCCGCGAAGTCGGGAACGGACCAGACCGCGGACTTCATCAACGGCAAGACGGCCATCATGTACGCCGGCAGCTGGGCCGCCGAGAAGGTCCGCGACGCATTCGGCGACGACGCGCTGTTCCTGCCGTCCGTGGATCTCGGGCAGGGCCCGAAGATCGGTGGCGGCTCCTGGCAGTGGGGCATGTCCAGCGGATGCTCCGATCCCGAGGGTGCGCTCGCGTACCTGGAGTTCGCGGCGCAGGACGAGTACGTCGCATCGGTCAGCGAGGCCACGGGCACCATCCCGGCGACCGACGCAGCGGCCGAACTGGTTCCCGGCTACGAGCCCGGCGGAGTGAACGACGTCTTCCGCCAGTTCTCCAAGGCCAATGCTGTCGTGCGGCCCGTCACGCCCGGCTACCCCTTCATCTCGTCCGCCTTCGCCGAGGCCACCCAGCAGCTCCTCGACGGAGCGGACCCGCAGAAGACCCTCGACCAGGCGGTCAAGGACATCGACGCGAACCAGAAGCAGAACGCCTACCAGGGCTGACGCCGGCGACGAGACCTGACAAGGAGTAAGCGGTGAGCAGCACGACATTGTCCCCGCCCCTGGCCGAGCCAGGGGAGGCGACCCGGCCCGGGCCCTCGAAGGGCCGGCGACGAGGCCGAGGAAAGGAGAGCGCGACGGCGTTGGTGATGTTCCTGCCGGCGGCCGTGCTGATCCTGACCTTCCTCATCATTCCGATCATCCTGACCTTCATCCTCGCGTTCACGAACACGCGGCTGATCTCACCCGAGCCCGGTCGCTTCATCGGTCTCGAGAACTTCAGCAACCTCTTCACCGACGACACCTTCTGGGCGTCGCTGCGCAACACGATCATCTTCACCGTCGTCATCGTCCCTGTGCAGTCGGCCATCGCGCTGGGGGTCGCCCTCCTCGTCAACACACGCACGCGGGGGACTACCTTCTTCCGGACGGTGTACTTCCTCCCGGTCGTGACCTCGATCGTCGTCGTGTCGATGCTGTGGATGTTCATGTACCAGAAGGACGGGCTGATCAACACCATGCTCGCCCGGATCGGCATCGCGGGGCCCGACTGGCTGGGCGACCCGAACTGGTCGCTGTTCGCCATCATCGTGATGTCGATCTGGCAGGCGATGGGCTTCCACATGATCATCTGGTTGTCGGGACTGCAGACGATCCCGGCGGAGCTCTACGAGGCCGCGTCGCTCGACGGGGCCACCCGCTGGCAGCAGTTCGTGCACGTCACGTGGCCCGGGCTCCGTCCAACGGCCATCTTCATCCTCATCACCATCACGATCGCGGCGTTCGGACTGTTCTCCCAGGTCAACATCATGACCCAGGGTGGCCCGCTCGGCTCGACCACCACCCTCGTCTTCATGGCCGTGCGGAGCGGGTTCGAGAGACAGCAGACGGGGTACGCATCAGCGATCTCGCTGGTCTTCTTCGTCCTGGTGCTGATCGTGACCGTCATCCAGATGCTCCTGACCAGGGAGAAGTCCGAGAAGAAGGGGGCCAGGTCGTGACCGTCACAGACCTCGAGGCCGCGCGGAGGGCGGAGGCGCGACCAGCGGTCCGTCGGACGCCGCACCGGGTGCGCGCAGGTGCGCTGCTCGTGTTCAAGACCCTGCTGGCGCTGGTCTTCGGGCTGCCGCTCGTCTTCATGATCGTCTCCAGCTTCAAGCCCGATCTCCAGATCTTCGCCGACCTCGGCAGCCCGGCGGCGTTCCTCCCCATCGGGGACCTGACGCTCGACAACTACCTCGGCGTGTTCGACCGGGTCCCGTTCGCGCAGTTCCTGCTCAACTCGATCATGATCTCCGCGGTGACGGTCGCGCTCGGGCTCGTCGTCAACTCGATGGCGGCGTTCGCGATGTCGCGCATGAGGATGCCCGGGCGCAAGGTCGCCCTCGGCGTCATCCTCGCCACCCTCATCGTGCCGTTCGAGGTGATGGCCCTGCCGATGCTGTGGTGGGTCAACCAGCTGCCGTATTTCGACGGGAGCGAGTTCGTCCAGGGGTGGCTCGACACCTACCCCGTCCAGATCGTGCCCTTCATCGCGAGCGCCTTCTCCATCTTCCTCTTCTACCAGTACTTCGAGTCGATCCCGAGAGAGCTGGACGAGGCGGCCCGCGTCGACGGAGCCGGATGGTTCAGGATCTATGTGTCGATCGTCATGCCGCTCTCCGGGCCGGCGGTCGCCACGGCGGCGATCCTGACCTTCCTGCCGGCCTGGAACCAGTACCTCTGGCCGCTCATGGTCACACAGAGTGAATCGGTCCGCCCTGTGATGGTCGGCATCGACTACTTCAAGCAGCTGAACGTCTCGTGGGGGCAGATCATGGCGTACGCATCCATCATCACCGTCCCGGTGCTCGCGCTGTTCATCGCCTTCCAGCGGGCGTTCGTCTCGTCCATCGCGTCGTCGGGGGTCAAGGGATGAGTCAGGACTCTGGGGCAGCGGCCACGCCGTCCGGCGTGCGGCCGGGCGTGCACTACACGCCGCAGAAAAACTGGATGAACGACCCGAACGGTCTCGTCTTCCACGGGGGGCGCTACCACCTCTACTACCAGTACAACCCGCTTGGCACCGACCATGCCAACATGAGCTGGGGCCACGCGACGAGCACCGACCTGCTGCGGTGGGAGGAGCACCCCGTCGCGATCCGGTTCGACGAGAAGGAGCAGATCTTCTCCGGCTCGGTCGTGTTCGACGAGCTCAACACCAGTGGGCTCGGCACCGACGCGGCCCCGCCCCTCGTCGCCATCTACACGTCGGCCCGCGCCGACGGGATCCAGGCGCAGTCCCTCGCGGTGAGCCTTGACGGCGGCTACGCCTGGAGCAGGTACGAGGCCAATCCGGTCCTGGACCGGCAGTCGCGCGACTTCCGGGACCCGAAGGTCTTCCGCTACGAGACAGCGGATGAGGCCTACTGGGTCCTCGTGGCCGTCGAGGCGGCCGAGCGTCGCGTCCTGCTCTACCGGTCGGACAACCTGCGCGAGTGGGAGTACCTGTCGGACTACGGCCCCCTCGGGGCCGTGGGCGGTGTGTGGGAGTGCCCGGACCTCTTCCCGCTGGAGGTCGACGACGAGGCCGGCGCCCTCAGGTGGGTGCTGTTGATCTCGCTGTCTCCGGGTGGACTGGCCGGCGGATCGGCCACGCAGTACGTCGTGGGGGAGTTCGACGGTGTGAGGTTCCGCCCCGACGTCGAGCCCCCGGCGCTCATGCCCGATGCCGGTGCGGCGGAGCTCGCCGCCGTCGACTGGGTGGACCTGGGGCCGGACTGCTATGCCGGGGTGACCTTCAGCGGGCAGCCCGCCGATCGACGGACGTTCATCGCGTGGATGAGTAACTGGGCATACGCGGGTTCGCTGCCGTCGCACGGTTGGCGGGGAGTGATGACCGTGGCCAGGCGGCTCGCACTCCGTCGGATCGACGGGCGGGCGCGGCTGTGCGCGGCGCCGGTGCTTCCGTCGCCGTCGGGTCCCCTGCGGGCCGTGGGGGATGGGGGGACTGTGCGTCGGCCGCTATCGGGTGCGACGATCGTCGACCTCGAGGTCGCGACGCAGGGTGTGACGCGCGTCCGGCTGGGAGCCGACGAGCGCCGGGTGGATGTGCTCGTCGACGCCGACGCGGGGCGCCTGCTGGTGGATCGCACGCTCGGCGCGCCCGCGCCAGCCTCGGAAACGGACCCTCCCGTCGCGAATCTCCTGGGCGGGAACGTGCCCTTCGCCGTCGACAGGCGGGTGGTGATCGTCGTCGACAGCGGATCCGTGGAAGTCTTCGCCGACGGTGGAAGCGTCGTGGTCACCGCTCGGGCCGACCTGCCAGTGGAGTCGGGCATCGAGATCGCGGGGCCCGCAGACACGCGCGTCGGGCTGACCGACATCTGATGAACGCGAGCGCCTGTGCCGGGGCACAGGCGCTCCCATCAACCGTAACTGTATGTCTGTTATAGTTACTGGGTGATTGGTGCTCCTCAGACTCGACAGATCTCGAAGCTGCAGCGCTGGGCCGTGCTGGCCACGGTGAGCGTCGGGCTTCTGATGATCGTGCTGGACAACTCGATCCTGTACACAGCCCTGCCGACGCTGACCCGGGAGTTGGGTGCGACGGGATCGCAGGCGCTGTGGATCATCAACGCCTACCCGGTGGTGATGGCGGGGCTGCTCCTGGGGAGCGGCACGCTGGGCGACCGGGTGGGGCACCGGCGGATGTTCCTGATCGGGCTGGTGATCTTCGGGGTCGCTTCGCTGGTGGCTGCGTTCTCTCCCACGGCGTGGGTGCTGATCGGCGCCCGGGCGCTGCTGGCCGTCGGGGCGGCGACCATGATGCCCGCCACGCTGGCGCTGATCGCGGTGACCTTCGAGGACGAGCGGGAGCGCAACATCGCGTTCGGTGTGTGGGGGTCGCTGTCCACCGTCGGCATGGCGATCGGCCCCATCGTCGGGGGCTCGCTTCTCCAGGCGTTCTGGTGGGGGTCGGTGTTCCTCATCAACGTGCCAGTTGTGATCGCCGCCATCGTCGCCACGCTGGTGCTCGCTCCGCCCAATGACCCGAACCCGGAGAAGAAGTGGGACCTGGTGTCCTCGATCTGGGCGCTGGTCGGGCTCGTGGGGGCAGTGCTGGCGATCAAGGAACTGGCCCACGTGCCGCAGAACTGGGCCCTGATCGTCGGGGCGGCGATCAGCTCGGGCATCGGTTTCGTCCTCTTTGTGCGACGGCAGAGGCGTCTGGCCGAGCCGCTGCTGGAGTTCTCCATCTTCCGCAACGAGCGCTTCACCTCCGGGGTCATCGCCGCATCGCTTTCCATGTTCGCGGTCGCGGGTATCCAGCTGATCACCACCCAGCGGTACCAGTTGCTGGAGGGATTCAGCCCGCTGGGTGCGGGGCTCCTCGTCGCGGCCGCGGCGTTGGGCGCGTTGCCGTCGTCGCTCATCGGCGGGGCGATCCTGCACCGCACCGGCCTGCGGCCGATCATCGTCGGCGGCCTCGCGATCGCTCTGGTCGGTGCCGTTCTCATCCTGTTCGGCGCGCGGACCTCTCTTCCGCTCCTCGTGGCCGGGCTGGTGGTCGTCGGAATCGGGACCGGGTTCGCCATGTCGGTCGCTTCGATCGCCATCGTCGGTGGGGCGCCTCCTGGCCGGGAAGGCATGGCCTCGTCCGTGGAGGAGGTCTCCTACGAGTTCGGGTCTCTCACTGCTGTCGCGCTGCTCGGCAGCCTGGTCAGCTTCGTGTATTCCATGTCGATCCGGGTTCCCTTCGGCGCCCCCGACGCAGCCCGCCAGAGCCTGCCCGACGCGCTGGCGGTCGCCGACGCCCACCCCGGCCTGTTCGACGCCGCCCACCTCGCCTACAACACGGCCTACACCGTCACCATGATCGTCATTGCGGTCATCCTCGCCGTCGCGACCGCCGTCACCGCCTGGCTGCTGCGCACCGGGGACCGCGAGGCGGCCAACGTCCCGGTGGGGGTGTGAAGGGTGCGGCCGAGTAAGCGTGTCCAGATCCTCGACGCGGCGCTGCGCGTCGTCGGCCGCGATGGCGTCACCGCGGTCACCTATGAGTCAGTGGCCGACGAGGCCGGCCTGACCAAGGGCGGCATCGTCTACCACTTCCCGTCGCGCGAGGCCCTGCTTGCCTCCCTGCAGCAGCACCTCGCCGACCAGTGGGAGGTCGCCCTGGTGGAGGCGGCGGGTGCGCCCGCCGACCGGCTGACCGGCGCCCAGCGCGCCGCGGCCTACGCGCGGGTCGCCGCCACCAGCGCCGACCGCGCGGAGCTCCTGCTGGTCCTCGAGGCCGCCACGGACCCCGCGCTCGCCGCCCCGTGGGCCCGGCTGATGGAGGTCTGGGCGCCACCCGCACCGTCGGGTCTGCCGCTGACCACGCAGCAGACGGATCGGCTCATCGCACACCTCGCCTCCGACGGGCTCTGGGTCTACGACACGATCACGGGAACCCCCCTGCCCCCCGACGTGCGCGCGCATCTCAGCAGTCGGATCGCGGAGCTCATCGAGGCGTCGGGGGACCCCGCCTGACGGTCGCAGCCGCGGCCCTTCGCGCCCGACTGGGGTCGGTTCCACCTTCGTCGCGCACGGCTCCGGCTCCACCTGCGTCGCGCACGGCTCCCGCCCCGTCGCGCAAAGTCGGGCAGTGCCCACTTCTCCCCGGTCCGGTGCCTAATTACGCACACTGCTTGGCCGTCGGATTGGTCACGCGACTCGGTGGTGCTCGCCGCCCCGTCGCGAAAAGTGGGCAGTGCCCACTTCTCCCTGGTCCGGTGCCTAATTGCGCACACTGCTTGGCCGTCGGATTGGTCACGCGGCTCGGTGGTGCTCGCCGGCCCCGTCGCGAAAAGTGGGCAGTGCCCACTTCTCCCCGGTCCGGCGACGAGAATCGTTCGCTGACCATCGACGGTGACGACTTGCGCACACTGTCTCTCCGACGGGGTGGGCGAGGGCGCGACCTCCGGTCGGGCGGGATCCAGCGTCGAGGGCGGGGATAGGCTCGGCCCATGACCCACACCACCCGCCGGATGCAGGACCTGATCGTCGACGAGCACCACTTCAGCGCGCCGCTGGTGTGGAAGGACGATGCGGACGCGCGAACGATCGACGTGTACGCGTCGGTCGTCAGCCGCGAGGGCGGCGAGAACCTGCCGTTCCTGCTCTACCTGCAGGGCGGTCCGGGTCACGAGGCCCCGCGCCCCCTGCGCAACCCCACCGCCCCCGGCTGGCTGGACGCGGCCCTGAAGGAGCACCGCGTCGTGTTCCTCGACCAGCGCGGCACGGGCCGGTCGACGCCGGTCGGTGACCGTGATCTGGCGAGCCCCACCGACGTCGTCGTCGAGCACCTCACGCACCTGCGGGCCGACGCGATCGTCCGCGACGCCGAGGCCCTGCGCGAGCGGCTGGGCGCGGAGAAGTGGTCGGTGCTGGGGCAGTCGTTCGGCGGGTTCTGCACGCTGACCTACCTCAGCACGGCGGCCGCGAGCCTGGACAAGGTGTACTTCACCGGCGGGCTGAGCGCCATCGGGAAGACGCCGGATGAGGTGTACGCCGTCACCTACGACAAGATGCGGTGGGCCAACGCGAACTACTACCGACGGTTCCCGGAGCACCGCGCGGCCGTCGAGCGGCTGGTCGACCTGGCCGACCGCGGGGAGTTGGTGCTGCCCGACGGCGAGGTGGTGTCGGTGTCGAGGATCCGCTCGTTGGGCTCGCTGCTCGGAGGCGACAACGGCTGGCAGACGCTCCAAGAGCTGCTCGAGCTGGAGCCCGGCACCAACGCCTTTGCCCACGATCTGGCCTCCGCGCTGCCGTTCGGCGGCCGGAACCCGGTCTACTACGTGCTGCACGAGTCCTGCTACGCGGACGGGGTCGCGACGCGCTGGGCGGCGGACCGGGCGGAGCCGGAGGACTTTCGCGCCGACCCGACGCTGCTGACCGGCGAGCACGTCCGTCGCGAGTGGGCCGACACGGTCCCGGCGTTCCGGCCGTGGCGTGAGGTGGCCGACCAGCTTGCGGAGGTGACGTGGCCGAGGCTGTACGACGCGGACGCGATCGCCGCGTCGGGCGCCGTCGGTGCGGCGGCGATCTACTTCAACGACGTGTACGTGCCGGCGGAGCTGTCGCTCTCCACGGCGTCGCTGATGCCGGGCCTGCGGCCGTGGGTGACGAACCAGTTCGAGCACAGCGGCCTCCGCGCCGCTGACGTCCTCCCGCGCCTGATCGACCTTGCACACGGTCGCCTCGTCCGCTGACGGCTGGCCGGCTCACCTGGGACGCGATGAGCACGACACACTTGTCGTCATCGGAAACGGCCGATTTCGGGCTGAATTCGACGATGGGAAGGAGGATGTGCTCATCGCGACGGTGCGGTCCGGCCCGTCGACCCGCGCCTTCGGGCTATGTCAGGGGGCGGGATCGGGGCTCGGGACGACGTCGATGTTCACGTCGCCGGCGAGGTAGCTCTCGTTGAGTCGACGGTACGTGCGGGTGAAGAACACCGCCGCCGTCAGCACGAGCCCCAGCAGGCTGAACAGCACGAACACCAGCGCGATGCCGCGGGCCCGGCCGGTGCCGATGAGCCACGACCACGTCGCGACGCCCTCGGGCGACTGCGCGTAGGGAATGAGCCAGAACTCGGCGACGGGGCCGATGATGAACGCGCTCAGCGGTGCGGCGGAGACCTCGACGGCCTGCGCGAAGCCGAACACGCGACCCTGCTTCTCGAGTGGGACGACGCGCTGCAGGAGTGTCTGCTCCGAGGCCTCGATGAACGGCATGAGCACCATGTAGAGGAAGACACCGACGGCGAGCAGCCAGACCTGGTCGCGGATGGTGAAGAGCGCCGACACGACCCACATGGCCATGCACGCCTGCAGCAGGGTGCGGAGCGGCAGGCGGCCGAGGCCCGTCCAGGCGATGATCGCGCCGCCCACCATGAACCCGATGCTGCACAGCCCGAAGAGGATGCCCCAGGCCTCGACGGACAGCAGTTCGAGGCCGTACGGGTCGAGCAGGCCCATGAAGACGCCGCCGAGAAAGTTGTTGAACGTCGAGAAGATGATTAGGCCGATGAGGCCCGGCACGACGATGATGGCGCGCCACGCGGCGCCGAAGTCAACGGCCTTCGGGGTCCCCTCGGCGTGCACGATCGTCGGCTCGGGGATCTGGATCAGCAGTAGGTGGATCAGCGAGCCTACGACCGCGACGATCGAGATGAACAGCGTCCAGCCGAGCCCGAGCTGCCCGATCGCCAGCCCGGACAGCATCCCGACGACCAGCATCGTCATGCCCTGTACGGCCCCGACAAGTCCGTTCGCGTTGGCACGCTTGTCGGAGTCGACGAGGATCGTGACGCACGTCGACAGCGCCAGCGAGCGGATCATCGCGACGAGAGCGCCGAGCAGGATCAGGATGCTGAAGATCCAGAACCAGGGTCGGCCCATGTCGGAGAGGTGGTCGGCGGGGACCAGGAGGAAGATCAGTCCGCCGAGCAGGAAGAACGCCGTCGTGGCGATGGCGGAGATCATCATGGCGGTGTGCTTGCGCAGCCGGTCGATCAGCCCGCCGAACGGCACGCCGAGCACCGCCATGCCCAGCATGTACGCGCCGCCGAGGAACGACGTCGCCAGTACAGATCGGGTCTCAAGGTAGGCCCAGAACGTGATGCCGAACCAGATGAACGCGGTCCCGAGCGACGCGGCGGCCGAGTTGATCAGCACGTGCGTGAAGGCGCGGGAGCGTTCCTGTGAGGTCGGCATCCGGGAACGCTAGCACAGGCGGGTCCGGCCCTCCCGCCGTCGCCTGACCGCGTCGATGAGCACATCCTCCTGCTCGTCGCGGAAGGCAACGTTCACATCGCGATTTCGCGCGACGACAAGTGTGTCGTGCTCATCGCGGCCGTGGAGGGGCGGGGCGGTCAGGCGGTGGTGGGGGGAGGGGTCAGTCCTCCTCGAAGCCGGACTGGTCGAACTTCAAGGTTGTTGCGTTCTCCGACACCGTGCGCCTCTGGGACGCGTCGAAGCCCGTGGCATCGGTCGCCTCGATCTCGATCCGGACCGTGAGGCGGGCGTTCGGATCCGACTTCAGATGCGCGATCACCTCGTCGGCGACGTTGCGGAAGTCGGCCGCGATGCGGTCGCTGCTGAGCGTCTTCACGCCGAAGAAGCGTGTGAAGACCACGTCCACGGGGGTGGGAGCAGCGGGCATCGGCTCGTCCTCGGCCGAAGCCTCAGTCGAGGGCTGCTGGCCAGTCGACACATCGGAAGGCTGGGCAGCGTCGGCCTGGAGCTTCGCTGCCTCCTGCGTGCGCTGGACCATTGCGACATCGGGTCGGACGATCAGCAGCGAATCGACCAGCGGCGGCGCGGCGGACTTGTCGTCCGACGTCCACAGCCCGACGTAGCGGTCAGCCTCGTCGTCGTAGCCGGTCGCCAATGCGAAAGCGTCACTCTGCCAGAGCATGGGCATGTCCAGCACGCCGTCGTTCAGAACGCTCCGGTCTCGCAGCCGCGGCATGTAGGTGTACTGCGCATACAGGCCCCAGAGCGTTCCAAGCTCGACGTGTCCCGACTGCCAGATCTGTGGGATCTTTCCGATGGCGAGGCGGATGTTGGCGGCCGACTGCCGGACGGACAGGCTCCCATCGCTGCCGAGGCGTCGCGAGACGCGCTGGGCGAGTGAATCCGACTGCCCCTCGGCCTTGGTCTCGCGGATGACGAAGGGCGCGGACGGGTCCGGCTGCTCGGGCACCAGCGTCCAGGTGAAGGTCTGCAGCAGCCGTGCCGTGACCGTCTCATCGGCCTGCCCTCGGCGTTGGACTGCCTGGTTGCGCTGGTTCTGCGTGAGGTCCAGGTCGACCTCGTTCTGCAGTACGTGCGACCAGCCGAGGAAGTCGCGGACCGCGGCGTCGAGCTCCTGGAGCCGGGCCTCGTCCGCGGCGAGGAAGACGAGCATGTTCCGGTTGGTCCGGTTGGAGGTGCCACGGTGTGTGGTGGCCCGCTCCGCGAACTGCTTCGCCTCCGACTCCGTGCCCCGCTTGTGCGCGAGGCTCGGGTGCAGGATCACGAGCCGTGCATCGTCGACGTCCGGGATGTCGGCGTGGTCCTCCGGGCAGACATGGACGGCTGCGAAGTCGCCTCGTGTCCTGGCCTGGTCACTGAGTCGGTTGACGATCTCCTTCCAGACGTCCTCCTTATGCAGGCGCTCCGCCTGATCCTTGGCGCTGCGCGTGATGTTGGGACGCAGGTCGTACCAGTAGCGGCCGTTGCCAGAGTAGAAGTACGTCGCGCGGTCGCCCAGCTGCGTCAGCGCGGCGTGGAAGTTCCCCAGCACATCGCCCGGGATGGCCGTGCCGAGCAGTACGCGTTTGGTGCTGATGCCCTTCTGCGTCGCCCCCGGCGCGATGGTCGGCGCCGACCCGAAGAACACCGTCCGCGCGAGCCGCTTCGTCAGCGCACGCTGGCCGAAGAGAGGCCGCTCCGTGTCGATCTTGACCGGCTCGGAGTTCGGCCCGTCGACGTCGGCGTCGATGATCGTCTTCCACGAGTCCTGCAGGTACTGCGTCAGCTCCGAGTTGACCGACGACGTGGCCAGCGGAAGCGATCCGGGCATGATCAGCGGCGACGAGTCCTCGCCCTTCCACAACGCGTGGACCACTGTGCTCATGAGCCGCAAGACACCACGGGTGCGCTGGAACCGCTCAAGAGACGACCACTCCTCGTAGAGGGTGTCGAACAGCTCGGGGTGGATCGGGTACGTGTCACGGATCCGCGCCTCGTAGGCCGGCTCCCGCGACTGCTTCGGGAACTCGTCCGTGTGCTTGAGGTACATCTCGTTGTACTCGCGGGCGGTGGCGCTGATCGCCGCCAGGGCGGCCGCGTCGGCCTGCTTGAAGAGCCGCTGTTTGACGATGTGGTAGGCCTCGTCCGACGAAGCGGGACGCCACTGGTCCGCGACGCGCCGCACCACGTTCTGCAGCCGCTTCAGTGCCTCCAGGCCGTGGGCGCCGCCGACCTCCTCCTCGTTGCCGACGACGAGGTCGGCGTTCTGACCGCTCTCGGAGGCAGGGATGGAGATGGCAAGCAGCACGCCGGGCGTGCCCTTGCAGGCCTCGGTGAGCGACTGCGCGAACGTGAACTGGTCGTCGAACGTGCCGCCGGCCAGGTCGTCGCGGCCGACGAGCGAGCGTGCGTACGCCACCCATTCGTCGATCAGGATGACGGCGGGGCTGTAGGCGGCGAGGAGTTCGTGCAGCGCCTTGCCCGGGTGAGTGCGGTTGATGTCGGCGGTGGCGATGATCGAGTACGCCTCGTGCCCGCCGAGCTGCCAGGCCAGCTCGCCCCAGATGGTGTTGATCCGGGTGCCGTCGTCCTTGACCATGCCCGAGGGGCTGAGGTGGTTGCCGACGATCGCGACCCTGTTGACGCGCTCGCCGCGGTAGCCGCTGGCGTCCAGGAGCTCCTGGGTCTCCTGCGGGAAGTCGCCCAGCGGGAGTCCGGCCGCGATGTGCCACAGCGACAGCATCGAGTGTGTCTTGCCGCCGCCGAAGTTCGTCTGGAGGTTGATGACGGGCGTGGCGTTGGCGTCGCCCGTGATGCGGCGGACCGCGCGGCCGATGAGGTCCCGCAGGCCCTCGGTGAGGTAGGTGCGGCGGAAGAACTCGACGGGGTCGGCGTAGTCCGAGTCCTTCTCGTCGCCGGTCGCGACCTTGTACAGGTCCGCGGCGAACTCGGAGGCGTGGAAGTTGCCGGTGGCGACGTCGTCGTGGGGCTGCAGCACCTCACGCCAGGGCCGGATTCCGGCGGAGCCGGGGTTCGCGACGGCGGCCTTGAGCGTCTTCTTGTCCTCCTTGTCGGCGGTCACGCGGCGAAGGTTCAGCCGGATGTCACGGACCTGCTGCGCCTCGTCGTTGGCGCCGATCAGCTTCAGGAGGCGTTCACCCGTGTCGAGGGCGCGGTAGGCGTCGTCGTCGCTGAAGGTGCCGTTGTGGGCCCAGGTGTTGCGGACCTCGCGTAGTTCGCTGGCGAACGTCTCGCCGGCCCTGCCGAGGGCTGTGCTGAAGGGATACCAGCCAGGCTTGATGCCGCCCGTGATGCTGCCCTCCGTGAGCATCCGGAACTGCACCTGCGGGTCCAGCGCGTCGTAGGTCTTGTGCAACGGCGCCTTGTCCTTCGCCTGGACGAGCTTGGTCCAGACCGCGCCGAGTTCGGGATCCCCCTGGCCGACGACGGTGGAGATGAAATCATCGAGTGGGGGAGCGATCTGCTGGAACATGCGGTCGATGCGGTCACGGTTGCTCAGTGCCATGTCAGTTCAACTCTCTGCACGCCGTGTAGGGGTGGTGGTTCATTCTTCTCCGTCGAAGTCCAGCTGGCCCTGCGACGAGTCGGAGCGGGCAGCGCCGCGCGCTGCGTCGAGGATCTCGGGCCAGCTCGTCACGAGGTCGTTGTTGCTCACAGCGTCCCTCGTCCAGCCGTTGAGTTCGGCGACGCGGAACAGCAGGTGGGCGAGTTCCTTGATCAGGTCAGCCTCCACCGTCACGTCCGATCTGTGCAGAGCTGCGGCGAGAAACGCTCCGGCTCCGCCCAGGCCGTCGGTCTCGAGCACTCGGATCAGGTGTTGGAGGACCTCCCAGGTGCTGACGCTCGGGTCGGTCGCCACGTCGTAGGCAGGGCTCAGATCTGCGGGGCGGATGAGCTGCACCTTCCCGGCCCGGCTGGTCAGGATCCCGGCGCGGTCCAGCGACTCGACGGCTGTGTTGCGGGCTCGTGCGAGGTTGTCGGCGTCACCGAACCTGCCTGTCTCGTAGCCGTGTTGGCGGTACCAGGCGATGGCGAAGCGGGTGGGCGCGTCGAAGTCGCCTTCCTGTTCCGCAAGCACCTCGTCGAGAGTCTCGTTGATGCGGGCGAGGGCCGACCGGACCGTCATGGCGGACCCGTCGGCTTCGAGGACCGTCGAATAACGGGAGAACACCGCCATGCCGGGGCCGATGGCGGCCTGCGGCAGGTCGACGGGGGCGATCTGGCCCTGCTGCAGCTTCCGCAGGGCGTCGGGGAGTTCCGAGCGCAGCGCGGCCAGGAATCCTCGACGATCCGTAGAGGGCGCGTCTTCTGGGCGAGGTCGCAGTGCTAAGACGATGGAGGAGGCCAAGGCATTGGTGCCAACCGAGATCATTCGGCCGCTGCTCTCAGTGCGGACCGGCCAGGTCGCCGTGATTCGCCACCCCGACTGAATCATCCCCTCGAGGAGAGTCTCCCAGCCGGACGAGGCGTCCCCATCGGCGGACGAGTCGGCCTGCTTGAAGGCGTAATAGACGGCGATGGGGTAATTGGGCACTGCCACCACGCGGGCCCTCGCAAATACCTGGCGGAAACCGTCCTCGAAAAACGCCTTGGCACCGGCTTTGCCTCCGTGCCGATATGGGTTTGCCACGAGTTCTTCCTGTTTGGGTACCAAGACAGTCCCGAAGAGATCTGGCTGGATACTTGAGAGCGTCCGTCGAAGCCAAACGTAGAAGAAATCCGAGAGATCTGAGTATCCGATGTTGTCGTAGTAGGGCGGATCTGTTGACAGCAGGGCCTCTTCTTTGACTGCTGAGATCGCGTCTTCCTGAAGAGCTGTCCCCAGCGGGGAAGAGGGTAACGACTCGACCGCTCGAGCGACTGCTCCGGCCATGCGGGAGATCGATCCCGAACTGTCGAAGAAGGGGTTTCCTTCTCCGAAGTCCCAAGCCATTGGAAGCGCCTGGCGAGCAAAGACGTTGCGCAGGATCTCCATTTGGGGGTTGCTCGCCCAAGTCGTCAGGGAGGAAGAGTAGTCAGAGAGGCGGCTAACAACCAGCCCAAGGTAGGTGGCGACGGCGTCGGCGTAGGCCTCGGCCCCAGCAGGTGCGTCGGGGGGCATGCCGTCCAGGCGTGGGCCTGCGGTGTGGCCGGCGGCCAGCGCATCCGCCAGCACCCTCTCCCTCGCCTCGCCGACGAGGTCGCTGAACGTTGTCAGCGCCACCAACTGCCGGTTCGTGAACAGGTCAGCAAACTCTGTTAACCCATAGGCGGGAGGCGAGAACCACCGGGGGTTTGTTGCGATCGTGCCAGCAATAGTCTCGGAAGGTGGGTCGATGAGTGCGGCTTCGCTCTGTGCCTTGTTAGGCGAGAGGTAGTGGCGCCGACGGCTTCCCTCGGCTACGACGGCCATGAGGGCCTGGTTCCCTCGGCCGGCGGCCGTCTCGTCGCGTACATACTGCGTTGCCACAGCCGCCCCGCAGGCGATACAGACGGCGCCCTTTCGGCCTTCCATCGTTCCATCAGAAGTGTTTCGTGGAGCGTTTCCTGCATCGTGGCCGATGTCGAATTTCACGCGCTTGCCGCTCGGATGGCTTGGGTCGGCGACGACGCTCGGAACGACGTAGGCCTCCTTGCCCTTCTTCTTGCCCAGCCACCAGCTGCGGACCAGCGGCATCTCGATGCCGCACGCGGGGTTGGGGCAGGTGACGGTGCGGGCCCAGATCCAGGCGATCACGGTGGCCTGCGTTCCGTCGGAGAGCGTGGCCTTGGGGTACAGGTGCCCGATCCTCCGGAAGGCCTCGTCGCGCATCCAGGCGCCGTAGCTGCGGACGTCGTCGGCGAGCCCCTCGGCGCCTCGCCAGCCGCCGCGCGTGTCTGCCTGGCCGGGGAAGACGGGCTTCCAGTCGCGGAACCTGGGCGGGATCTCGATGAGGGCCTTGTTGATCAGGACCGCGACGGGGTTCAGGTCAGAGGCGTGGGCCTCCAGCCCGAGGCGCTGGGCCTCCAGCGGGATGGTGCCGCCGCCGGCGAAGGGGTCGAGAATCGGGGGGGGGGTGCCGTTTGTTGAGGCGAGGATCTCCGCGCGGGCGGCATTCATCACGTCCTCGTTGCGGACGTTCTCCCAGACCACCATGTCCTCGATGATCCTGTGCAGGCGGGCGCGCTCGGTGGCCTGGGCTTCCTCTGTGGGGAACCGGTCGGGGTGCGAGGAGGGGTCGTCGACCAGTTGGGCGAACAACACGGCGCGGGCGGTCGCGAGGGGGCGCCGGGCCCACCACAGGTGCAGGGTCGACGGGTGGCCGTGCCGGATGGACTTCTCCCTGGCCGATTCCCTGTTGATGGCCTCGAGGGGGAGTGCCACCTCGATGAGCTTTCGCTTCTGCACGGCTGCGTTGACCTCTTCGTTCTGGCCGCCCGCGTGGGCGGGGTGTCGGGTTCAGGCTATCGGGGGTCGGCGGGTCTCGTCAGAAGGGGGTCCGGCCTTTGGCCCAGACCTTCGCGAAGTCGCCTCGGATGCCAGTGGCATCGAAGCCGCCGAGCTCCGTGGTGGCGAAGGGGTCGTCGAGGTAGCGGACCTCGTCGTGCGCAGGTCCGGCCTGGCTGACCTTGACCAGGGCGAGCCGGTAGCGCGGCGCGGTGTTCTTCCCGGTCAGGACCTCGGAGTGGCTGATGAAGAAGTCCTTCGCACCTTCGATGCGGGCCTTGACCTCGATGTGGATCCGGGAACCGTCGGGGAGCCCGGAGAGGATGTCGAAGCCCTCGTTGTTGAAGGACTGTTCCACGGGGTTGCGGCCCAGCTTCCGCTCCTGGGCCATCACTAGGTCGACCCCGCGGCGCTCGACGGTCTTCGTCTCCTTGGCGTGGATGGGGGCGTCGGCCGGGATGTCCCCTTCGACCATGTCGATGGGGAGGACCAGCGCGGCGGCCTCGAGGCGAGGGGGCTTCGCGGACATCTGAAGCTGGCGGTCTATGACGTCCAGACGGTCGCGCAGGCGGTGGTCCAGCTCCACGGCCTTGCGGTGGAGGCTGTCCGAGGAGTCCCGCGGCCGCTCGCCCGCGCGTTCCTTCTCGGCCGCGACCGCCGCATCGAGGAGGAGACGCTCGCTCTCACTCGTGAGGCGCTCGGTGACGAGTCGTCGGGTCTTCTCCAGTTCGCGGCTGCGGCCGGGCACGACCTCGGCGAGGTAGTTGGACGAGTGGTCGGAGATGATCCAACTCTTCGCGCGATCCTCCGCGTCGGCGAGCCAGGGCAGGCTCCGGGCCTGCGCCACGACGGGCGAGTCGGGGGCTGCGACGCAGTCGAGATAGGGCGCCGGCCCGGCCGGCTGCACTTCACCCTCGGGCGTGACGAAGACATAGCGGAATCGGCGGGCGATGGTCTCCCCGGTGGCGTCGCTGACCTCCTCGGTGACCCCGACCATGAGCGTGGGCGCATCGATGGTTGCCGAGACCAGGACCGTGCCTGTGTTGAGGGCTCCCTGGAAGAGTCGGATCGTCTGCTGCATGACCACGTCGTGGAGGGCGTGGCCGGGGGCCAGGAGGTCGGCGCGCTGGGTCCCGGCGTCGACCAGTTCGAGGTCGAACGTGACGCGGTCGTAGCGCGTGGCGACAGGCGCCTTCGCGTGGCTGCGCAGCGACTGGGGGACGTTGGTGATCTCGAACCGGCCCTTCTCCCTGCGGACGATCCGTCCGCCGAGCCGGGTGAACGCCTCACGGAAGGCCATCTCGATGTAGTGGGGCTGGAGCCGGCGGGCGCGGGCATCGTCCATGGCGGCGCGCAGTGCGTGCAGGTCCGCGTCGGCGAGGCGGTCGGCGGCGAGCGCGCGCTCGTTCATCAGGTCGACGAGCCCGTCCCCGACGCTGGCGTCGATGACCTGGTGCATGCGCTCCCGGATGTCCGGGCGTTCGCCGTACCGGATCGCGTCCTGCAGGAGTTTCCGCAGGGGGGTCTCGGTGAACGACTCGCCCAGGACGTCGAAGACCTTGCCGCCGTATGTCTGACGCATCTGGTCGAGCTTCTCGAGCAGCCGCGTGAACACCGCACCCTCGCGGGTGTTGCTCGCCACGAGGTTCCACAGCCGGCAGACCTCCGTCTGCCCGATGCGGTGGATGCGGCCGAACCGCTGCTCGATGCGGTTGGGATTCCAGGGGAGGTCGTAGTTCACCATGAGGTGTGCGGCCTGGAGGTTCAGACCTTCGCCCGCGGCGTCTGTGGCGACGAGGATCTGACAGTTGGCGTTCTTCGTGAACTCCTCCGTGATGGTGCGGCGCTGATCGCGCGGGACGCCGCCGTGGATCGCGACGACGGCGTCGGGGCGTCCGATGAGCGACCCGATGCGCCGCCTGAGGTACTCCAGCGTGTCGCGGTGCTCCGTGAAGATGATGAGCTTGCGGGGGCGTCCGCTGGCATCGGACGAGAGAGCGTGCTCCTGCACGATGGTGGAGAGCTCGGACCACTTCCGGTCGGTGCCGGAGCTGCGCACCCGCTGGGCCAGGGCGAGGAGGGAGCCGAGTTCAGCCAACTCGGCGTCGAGCTCACCGATTGTCCTGGCAGCAGTCGCCTCATCGAGGAGTTCCTCCTCGACCGTCTCCAGTTCCTGGGCCGTGAAGTCGTCGGAGTCCAACGAGTCCAAGTCGACGGTGATGGCCTTGGCGGCCGTGCTCCCGTCGATCAGTTCCTGCCGTCTGTGCTGGAGGCGTGCGATGCGCCGCCGCAGGCTCTGGTAGATCGCCTCGGGGCTGGAAGCCAGGCGGCGCTGCAGCACGGTGAGTGCGAAGCCGACGGTGTTGCGACGCTTGTCGTCGAGCTTCTCGGCGCGGTTCATGCCCTCGCGGACGTAGTGGGTGACCGACTCGTACAGGTCGCTCTCAAGGTTCGTCAGCGTGTAGGGGACGGTTTCGGCGATCCGCTGGGGGAACAAGCTCCTGCCCTCGAAGGTGAGGAGGTCCTCCTTCACCATGCGACGCATGATCCCCGCCGTGTCGACGGAGGTGGCGCGTCTGCCCTCGAAGCGGTCCTTGTCCAGGAGCGTCAGGAAGAGCTGGAAGTCCTCCTCCTTGCCCGAATGCGGGGTGGCGGTCATCAGGAGCAGGTGCCGGGTCAGGCTGCCGAGCAGTTCGCCGAGCTGGAAACGCTTGGTCTTCTGCAGCTTCCCGCCGAAGTAGTGGGCGCCCATGCGGTGCGCCTCGTCAACGATGATGAGATCCCACTGCGTGTCTGCGAGCTGCTTCTGCAGGTCCTCGTTGCGGGAGAGCTGGTCCATCTTCGCGATCAGGAACGGGTGGGCCTCGAACGGCGACACGTTGGGCTGCGCGTCGGCCATCGAGGGGCTCAGGATGTCGAAGCGGAGGCCGAACTTGAGGAACAGCTCGTCCTGCCACTGGCCGACCAGCCCGCCGGGAGCGACGATCAGGCAGTGCTTGACGTCGTTCCGGAGCACCAGCTCCTTGATGTAGAGGCCCGCCATGATGGTCTTGCCAGCGCCCGGGTCGTCGGCGAGGAGGAAGCGCAGCGGGCCGCGGGGCAGAAGCTCGCCGTAGACCGCGCGGATCTGGTGCGGCAGCGGTTGTACGTCACTGGTGGCGACCGCCAACATGCGGTCGAACAGGCCGGCCAGGGAGATCCGCTGCGCCTCTGCGGCGAGCTTGAAGTCTCCGGCGGGGGCGGTGAAGGGCCTGGATCCGGACCCTGAAGGGCGGAGTCGGTGCTCGTCGCTTCGGAACACCAGCTGCTGGTCGAGGCTGCCTGACCTGGTCTTGAAGGTGAGCTCCACCGTGTCCTT
This sequence comes from Tessaracoccus palaemonis, assembly GCF_019316905.1. Classification (NCBI taxonomy): domain Bacteria; kingdom Bacillati; phylum Actinomycetota; class Actinomycetes; order Propionibacteriales; family Propionibacteriaceae; genus Tessaracoccus; species Tessaracoccus palaemonis. The sequence continues at coordinate 2,878,672 of NZ_CP079216.1, read as the reverse complement.
GCCGTGCCACTGGGCCGCGACGATGGTGACTGGTTCGTTCGGGACCACCCCGTCGATCCGGTTACCGGCCTGGATCTGCTCGAGTCGCACTGCCTGTGTCCTCCGTCGTTGGTCGTCCGCAGCTTCGAGAGCGCGCACGAGCCCCGCCCTTCGTCAGTAATCTAGCGCCCACAACGGGGGATGTTGCGGTCGGCGACGGAAAGGCAATGTGTCCATGGATCAGGCGACGCGTGAACGCGGTAAGGCTGCCGCAGCCCAGATCGCTGACTGGAGCTTACGCATAGCCGCCGCCCGTCAGGCACGAGAAGGCCTCAAGCAGGGCGCCTTGGCTGCCAGGTCTGACCTTCGTGCGCGCGTAAGGAACTCTGCGCCCACATCTCCTGCCTGGGCTCTTCTCCCTCTGCGCGGCCCGAGTTCCCCGGAGATCGGTCTGCTGGCGGGAGTGAATCAGCTCCGTCCGCTGCGGGCCGCGGACGAGCGGGCGGTCGAGTGGGTGGTCACTGAGGGTGTCCGGCTCGCTGAACATGCCCGACCGGCATGGGGTATCAAGAGGCTGTTCCTTTCGAGAGCGAACCGCAGAGCTGCGGAAGAGGCGGTGACGGCGCTCGTGAAAGGCGTTGACGGAGCCCGCTCTTCCGGTGTGGAGTCCGCTCTCAAGGCCTTGCGGAGTGTCCCGGATGTCCGTCGTGTCTCGCCCGAGCAGGCACTCGATCCCAGCGTCGGCCTGGCGGAGGTGCTCCAATGCCGTCCGAGCGAGCTGCGCCTCTACCAGCGGAAGGACTTCAAGACCCACATTGAGGCAGCGAAGGCACTGGAGAAGGCCTTGGCGGGGGTCGAGGCCCTGCGTAAGGCGGCCGTGGAGGCGGGCAACGCCCTACGGATCGCGGAGGTGCACAGACTCCTCGACGAGATGCCCGTCGAGCGTCTTCGCGAGGCCACCGCAGGACGTCTCAACCTGGGTGCCCTCGAACAGGCTGGCCTGACGACGGTCCAGAGTGTGCTTGATGCTCGGAGATTTCTCGAGCAGATCCCCGGCATCGGACCAACCAGTGCAGTGCGGTCAGTGGGTGCGGCGCAGAACATCTGGCACACGACCCTCGAAGACATGCCCTGCCGGATCGACGTCAAGCGTCGCACCGAGGAGGCCTCGTCCTTCCTGCGGGCCGTCGCTGCCTGGGACACCGCACGTAGGAGCGCAGGGGACGACGGGCAAGCGCATGGGCGCGACGTGCGTGCGATGCTGGCCATGCTGGGTGATGAGTTGGGAGAGCCTTCATCGTGTGCTCCGGCAGCGCGTCAGCAGGAGCCTTTCCCGCAGCTGCTGATTCGCTTCGAAAGCGTGCAGCGCCGCTCCTCGGTGGTGCCGAGAGGCCGAACAAGGACGTGTGGAAGGACTTCCTGGCTCGTCCGGCCGACTACTTCGCGCTGATTTCGGAGCTCGGATTCAACACCGAAGACGAGGCGAAGACCCATGGTGATATCCCTGTCGAGATCATCGAGGCAGTGAGGAAGGTCGAGCTCGATATCACCTACTTCACGGCGAACCTCCGTGGGTATCAGCAGTTCGCGGCGCGCTTTGCCATCGCGCAGGAGCGGGTGATCATCGGGGATGAGATGGGCCTCGGGAAGACCGTCGAAGCCATCTCGGTGCTGGCGCATCTGCGCGCCAAGGGCGAGTACTTCTTCCTCGTGATCTGCCCTGCCGCGGTGGTGACCAACTGGGTGCGGGAGGTCCGCTCCAAGTCGAGACTCACCCCGCACAGGCTCCACGGCCCCGGGCGCGACGATGCCCTGAGCGCCTGGGTGCGTCGTGGAGGCGTGGGCGTCACCACGTTCGAGAGCCTGCGGTGGCTCGAGGGCGAGTGCGACCTGGACAAGGTGCCGTTGGGGTGTGTCATCGTCGACGAAGCCCACTACATCAAGAACCCCGCAGCCCAGCGCACCACGCGGACCCTTGCGATCCTTGAACGAACGAGGCGCTCGATCCTCATGACGGGCACACCCATGGAGAACCGGCTGGATGAGTTCCGCACCCTGGTGCACTACGTCCGTCCCGATCTCAACACGTTTGGTGCGGGAATGTCGGCCAGGAAGTTCCGACGCCAGGTGGCACCCGTATACCTTCGCCGGAACCAGGAGGATGTCCTGCGGGAGCTGCCGGAGCTGGTGGAGGTTGACGAGGTCCTCCCCCTGTCGGTCCACGATGCTGACCGCTATCGGCAGGCGGCGATCGACAGCAGTTTCATGGGTCTTCGGCAGGCCGCGATGCTCGAGGGTAGTCGCTCCATGAAGATGCAGCGACTGCTGGAGATCGTGCAGGAGGCTGAACAGGATGGGCGGAAGGTCATCGTCTTCTCGCACTTCCTCGCGGTGCTTGAAGAGGTTGAAACGTTGATACCGGGGAAGACGTTCGGGATCCTGAGCGGGCGTGTCTCTCCTGTTGACCGCCAGCGGATGGTCGATGACTTCACGAAGGCCAAGGGAGGGGGGGTGCTCATCTCGCAGATCATCGCCGGCGGCGTCGGGCTCAACATCCAGGCCGCGTCGGTGATCATCATCTGCGAGCCCCAGATCAAGCCGACGACCGAGTGGCAGGCGATCGCACGAGCGCGTCGGATGGGCCAGCTCAACTCGGTCCAGGTGCACCGGCTCATCTCGGAGGAGGGCGTCGATCAGCGCATCACGCAGCTTCTTGCCGAGAAGGCTCACCTGTTCGAGGCCTTCGCGCGCGACAGCGACATCGCCCAGCACGCGCCCGAGGCATACGACGTGTCGGAGGCGGACCTGGCGCGCGACGTCGTCGCTGCTGAACGTGAGCGGCTGCTGTCGAAGCCGACGTCTCCGGTCAGGTCGGACGAGGGCGAGGAGTTGCCCGTCGCCTGACCGCATCGATGAGCAGATCCTCCTGCTCGTCGCCTGACCGCTTCGATGAGCACATCCTCCTGCTCGTAGCGGCAGGCAACGTTCACATCGCGATTTCGCGCGACGACAAGTGTGTCGTGCTCATCGCGGCCGGCGGGGGAGGGGCCGGGCGGGGCGGTCAGGCGGTCGGGAGGGTGGCGATGGCGGAGATCAGCTGCGCGGTGTAGGGGTGTGCGGGGGAGTAGAGGACCTGCATGGTGGGCCCCTGCTCGACGACCTCACCGTCCTTCAGTACGACGGTGTCGTCGCACAGCGCCGCGACGACGCTGACGTCGTGCGACACCATCACCACCGACAGGCCGCGGCCGCGGCGGAGCCGGTCCAGCAGGGCGATCACGTCGATCCGGGTGGTCACGTCGAGTGCGCTGACGGGCTCGTCGGCGATCAGGATCGCCGGGTCGGTGACCAGCGCCCGGGCGATCGCGATCCGCTGCCGCTGACCGCCGGAGAACTCGTGCGGGTAGCGCGCCAGGGTGTCGTCGTCGAGGCCGACGTCGGCCAGGGCGTCGCGGACCTTCTGCTTCGCCGCGGCGCCCGACGCGATCCCGAGTGATGCGAGCGGCTCGCCGACGATCCGGTCCACGCGCATGCGCGGGTCCAGCGATGCGTACGGGTCCTGGAAGACGGGCTGCACCGCGCGGCGCAGCGCCCGGACGCGGGCTGCGCCCCGGAGCTCCTCGCCGTCGAACAACACCCGACCCGAGGACGGCCGTAGCAGCCCCAGCAGCAGGTTCAGCGTCGTCGACTTGCCCGATCCCGACTCGCCGACGATCCCCAGGCTGCCGCGCACGGCGAACGTCGCATCGCGCAGCGCCGGGGCCGCGGCGCCGCGGTAGGTGAACGTCACACACTCCAGCGCCAGCCGCGGGGTCTGGCCGGCGGCCGACGCGCGCGGCTGGTTTCCACCCACTCGGCCCGCACCGCCTCCTTCGCCGGGGCTGTCGTCGGTGGGGCTGACATGGGCCTCGACGTCGCCGCCGGCCTGATGCCCGGTGGCTGCACGGCTCGGTCCAGCGATCTCGCTGCCCCCGATGGGAGACGGGGTGACAAGGGGCTCGGCGTTGCCGATGGGCTGGTCGGGCGGTCCCACGGTGGGCTCGCCGGTCATGGCAGTTCTCCCGTCGCGAGGGCCTGCTCCAGCGCCCGCGCGCTGGCCACCAGCGACGCGGTGTACGGGTGCTGCGGGCGGTTCACCAGGTCGACGATCGGACCCTCCTCGACGACGTGTCCGTGCTGCATGACCAGCGCGCGGTCGACGATGCCGGCGACGACGGCGAGGTCGTGGCTGACGAAGATCAGCCCCATCCCGCGCTCCTCGCACAGCCGACGGATCAGGTCGAGGATCTCGGCCTGGACCGTGACATCGAGGGCGGTGGTGGGCTCGTCGGCCAGCAGGAACCGCGGCTGACAGGCCAGGGCCATCGCGATCGCGACCCGCTGCCGCTGGCCGCCGGAGATCTCGTGCGGGAAGGACCGGACGGTGCGACGGTCGTCGGGCAGCGACACCTCCCGCAGCGCGGCGCGGACCGCCTCGTCGAGCTCTCCTCCTCGGAGCCCCCGGTGGCGGGCCAGCGGCTCGGCGATCAGGTCGCCGACGCGGGTCAGCGGGTCGAGCGCGGTGGCGGGCTCCTGGAAGACGATCGCCGCCTGGGCGCCGCGCAGCGTGCGCAGGTCCGCGGGGCGGGCGCCGACGACCTGCGTGCCGGAGATCTCGACAGACCCGTCGGCCACCAGCCCGCGGGGCAGCAGGCCGAGCAGCGAGAAGATGGTCACCGACTTGCCGGAACCCGACTCGCCGATGATGCCGAGCCGCTCGCCCGGCGCCAGGCTGAACGACAGCCCCTCCACGAGCCGGCGCCCTGACGTGGCCAGCGAGATACTCAGGTCGCGTACCTCGATGCTCATGCGCGGGTCCTCCTCGTCGGGTCGAAGCGCTCGCGCAGCCCGTCGGCGAGGAAGTTGGCACCCAGCACGATGGCGACGATCATCACGCCCGGCGCGATCGCCGCCCACGGCGCGTTGAGCACGGTGGCCTGCGCGCCCTGCAGCAGCCGGCCGAGCGACGAGTTGGGCGGCGGGACGCCCAGGCCCAGGTAGCTCAGGCTCGCCTCGGCGAGGACGGCGGTGCCGAAGATCAGGGCCGCGGTGACGACCAGCGTCGGCCACATGTTCGGCAGCAGGTGCAGCCGGATGATCCCGAACCAGCCGGTGCCCGACGTGCGGGCGGCGGTGACGAACTGCTGTTGCAGCAGCCTCTTGGCCAGGATGCGGGTGAGCCGGGCGACGACGGCGGAGGCCGCCAGGCCGATCGACCACACCGCCGACGTCAGGCTCGCGCCTTGCGTGGCACCGATCAGCATGGCCAGCAGCAGCGTCGGGAACGCGATCACGACGTCGAGCAGCGACGATGCGACGTCGTCGAGCCAGCCGCCGAGGAAGGCCGCCGCCGTGCCGAGCACCAGCCCGACGACCATGGCGATGACCGCGCTCGACAGCCCGACGGTGAGCGCGATGCGGGTGCCGACCATGACGTAGCTGAAGGTGTCGCGGCCGAGTTTGTCCGTGCCGAGCCAGTGCTGGGCGCTGGGCGACTCGAGCCGCGAGCCGGAGGTGTCGGACAGCTCATACGGCAGCCAGACCAGCGAGACGAGCGCGACAACGGTGACGAAGGCGAGCAGCACCACGCCGATCGTGAGCGACGCGGGCCACCGTCGACGGTGCGGCCGCACCTCGACGATCGTGCCCGTCACCGACGCGCTCATGCGTGGGCCCCCGAGAGGCTGGAGCGGAGCCGCGGGTCGACGACGCGCTGCACGATGTCGGCGGCGAAGCCGATCACCAGCACCAGGAACGTCGTCACGAGCAGGACCCCCTGGATGGACGGGTAGTCGTGGGTCTCGATGGCCTTGGTCAGCATCGACCCTAGTCCGGGCAGCGTGAACACCGACTCGACGACGACGGCGCCGAGCAGCGTCGAGGCCAGCTCGATGCCCAGGATGGAGATGACGGGCACCGACGCGTTGCGCACGCCGTGTCGTCGGAACGCCTCGCCCGGCGTCGCGCCGAGGGCCTGGGCGTTGCGCAGATAGTCGCTGTCGAGGACGTCGAGCACGGCCGAGCGCACGTAGCGCACGAGCGAGGCGGTCATGACGATCACGATGGTGCAGATGGGCAGCAGCAGGGACCGCAGCGCGTCGAGGGGGTCGGCCCAGTCCTCGCGGGGGAAGCCGCCCGACGGCAGGAGCCGCAGCGTGAGCGCGAACACCCACACCAGCAGGATGCCGATCCAGAACACCGGCACCGCGATGCCGACCTGCGCGACGGCGGCGACCGCCACGCCCAGCCGGGTGTGGGAGCGGACCGCCGCGTAGTAGCCGAGCGCCGCCGCCAGCACGACCGAGATGACGAACGAGATGAGCGTCAGCGGGATGGTCACGCCCAGCCGCGAGGCGATCTCGGGCAGCACGGCCGTGCCGGAGGTGAACGAGGTGCCGAGGTCGAGGCGCGCCACGTCGCCCACCCAGTTCAGCAGCTGCGTGCCGATGGGCTGGTCGGAGCCCACCTGCGCGCGGGCGGCGGCAATCTGCTCGTCGGTCGCGTCGAGCGACAGCAGCGCGTTGGCCGGGTCGCCCGGCAGCACGCGCAGCAGCAGGAAGATCAGCAGCATCGCGGCGGCGAAGCTGAGCAGCAGAAAGGCGGTGCGCCGCACCAGGTAACTAGCCACAGGTGGGCGCACCGCCTTCCGTCATCGGGTTCAGGATGTCAGGCCTTCTCGATGTTGTACACGTAGAACTGCGAGTTCAGGCCGTTGACGGGGAAGCCGGTGACGTCGGAGGAGGCGACGACGATCTGCGGGTACAGGTACAGCCAGTTGCTGGCGGCCTCGGTCGCGATGATCTCGTTGGCCTTCTTCAGGTCCTCGGTCTGCTCGTCGGTGGTCTCAGCCTGCTCGGCGGAGGCGACGAGCTCCTGGACGTCGGCGTTGTCGTAGCCCCAGTAGAAGTCGGGGTTGGCGTACCAGACGACGTCGCGGTCGTTGACGTGCTCCTGCAGCGTCGCCTCGAAGTCGAGGTTCTGGTAGACGTCGGTGTACCACTCGTCGGCGGTGATGACCTTGATGTCGACGGTGATGCCGACCTTCGCCAGCTCGGACTGCAGGAACTCCGCGACCTCGGGGTGCGGGTCGTAGTTCGGGGTCGAGAGCGTGAAGGAGAACCCGTCGGCCAGGCCGGCCTCGGAGAGCAGCTGCTTGGAGAGCTCGGGGTCGTACGGGTTCACGGAGGTGAGGTCCTCGTACCACGGGTCGGTGGGGGGAACCATCGAGCCGATCAGCGTGCCGCGGCCGTCCCAGATGGCGTCGAGGAGCTTCTCGCGGTCGAGGGCGGAGTAGATGGCGCGTCGGACGCGGGAGTCGTCGAACGGGGCGACGCGGTCGTTGAAGGCCAGCAGCTCCTTGGTGGTGGAGGTGCCCTCGGAGATCGTGAAGTCCTCGTTGTTCTCGAACTGGGTCAGCGAGTCGGGGCTCTGGATGCTGGTGATCAGGTCGATCTCGCCGGTGAGCAGCGCGTTGGACTCGGCGCTCGCGTCGGTGAAGTAGTGGAAGGTCACGCGGCCGTTCTTGGCCGGGTCGCCCCAGTAGTCGTCGTTGCGGACGAGGCTGAGCGTGCTGCCGCGCTGCCACTCGTCGAACGAGTAGGGGCCGGTGCCGTCGGCGTCGGTCTTGGCGTCGGCGAGGTCCGGGTTCACGATCCACACGTAGGCCATCAGGTACGGGAACGAGATGGAGCGCTGCGAGAGGGTGAAGGTGACGGTGGAGTCGTCGGTGGCCTCGACGTCGGAGACGACGGCGTAGCTGGACTTGCGCGCCGCCTGGGAGTCGTCGGCCGTGACACGCTCGAAGCTGGAGACGACATCGTCGGCCGTCAACTCCTTGCCGGAGTGGAACTTCACACCGTCGCGGAGGGTGAAGGTGTAGGTCAGGCCGTCGTCGCTGACCGAGTAGTCCTCGGCGAGGAGTGGGGTGACGGAGCCGTCGTCGTCGAGCTTCATCAGCGACTCGTAGACGTTGCCGCTGAACGCCTCGGTGACGCCCTGGCCGCCGGCGTCGACGTTGCTCAGGTTGCTCGGCTCGTACAGGGACCCGACCTCGATCGAGGCGGCCGTGTCGGCGGGCGCGGAGGTCGTCGCGTCGCCGGTTCCTCCGCCGGCGCAGCCCGTCAGCAACAGGCCGGCGGCCAGTATTCCTGCGAGCGATGGGGCGAGGCGGAGTCTCATGTCACGTCCTTTGGTCGGGGCTGGCGCCGGGTGGCGTCAACGCCTGACAACCACCGGAGCGCCAGATTGATTCCCGTTGTGTGGAGCTTTTTCGTCGGGCGCCCTGTGAAGCGACCCCTGTGTCGCTATTCTTCGCCGCTGCGCGCTGGGTCGGCCCCGGCTCAGTCCTCCGACAGGCCCATGGTCACGGGCGTGCCGGCCTCGACGGTGCGGGAGACGGTGCAGAGACGGTCGTGGGAGTCCTGGACGGAGCGCGCGAGGATGCGTCGGGCGCGGTCCCCGTCCTCGCCCTCGGGGAAGCGGATCGTGAACGTCACGTCGATGGCGTCGAGCCGATTGCCGGACTCATCCTTCACACGGTCTGCGGTGATGGTGGTCGTGAACACGTCGGGCTCGGCGCGACGGTGGGTGAGCATGTCGACGTCGATCGCCGAGCAGCCCGCGATCGCGGCCATCATCAGCTCGACGGGGGTGAACTCGTCGGTCTGGCCGGTGCCGATCGGCAGCGTGCCGCCGCGGGAGTTGGTCGCCTCGTAGCGCAGCGGGCCGAGTCGATCCAGCGTCACCTCGGTGGGGTTGCGGGTCTCGGACATGGATCCTCCTTGGGTCGTGAGACCCCACCTTAGGGCGGGTCTGGAGTGGCAGGGCCCGGCAGGTATCCGGACGGGAGGGTTGCTGGGCGGCCGGGCCGCGGGCCGTTCCGCCCAGGCTTCCCGATGGATCGGTGGCAGGGTTCCGTGCACAACTATGCCCAGAGCGGCAGCGCTGCTCCTATGTTGCAGGGCCGGCGGAATGCGCATTGTTGTGGCTCTTGTGTCGGATGTGTGGGTGTCCGGCGGGGCTGGATGTGGAGCACACCGCTGTCCGGCTAGGTTCTTTGCTGTCAAAGGCTTCAAGAACTAGAGCGGATAGCGGTGTGCAGAGCTCAATCTTATGGCGTCGGCTGCTGGGTGTCGATCACACGATCATCGAGGACGTTGATCTCGATGATCAGGCCGGGGTGCTGGTGTGTCGTGTGCGGCCTGCGAAGCGGGCGAGGGGCAGGTGCGGGATCTGCCGCCGACGTTGCCCGGGCTATGACGCTGGTGGGGGTCGACGACGTTGGCGGGGCCTGGACCTGGGAACCATGAAGGTGTTCCTCGAGGCCGAAGCGCCGCGCGTGTCGTGCCGTGTCCATGGGGTGGTGGTCGCCTCGGTGCCGTGGGCCCGTCACGGGGCTGGTCACACGTACGAGTTTGATGCTCAGATCGCGTGGCTGGTCACTCAGTGCTCGAAATCGGCTGCCTCTGAGTTGATGCGGATCGCGTGGCGCAGTGTCGGCAGCATCATCGAGCGTTACTGGAATGACCTGTCGAAGGAGCAGGACCGGTTCGCGGGGCTGCGGCGGATCGGTATCGATGAGATCAGCTACAAACGGGGCCACAAGTACCTGATGGTGGTTGTTGATCATGACACCGGACGGCTGGTGTGGGCGGCCCCGGGTCGGGACCGTGAGACCCTCGACGGGTTCTTCTCCCGACTCGCCGCATCGGGTCAAGCCGCTGGTCAGGACCGGCTGGCCATGATTTCGCATGTCACTGCCGATGGGGCCAGATTCATCCACGCCGCGGTGAAACGTCACTGCCCGCAGGCGGTGATCTGTGCCGACCCGTTCCATGTGGTCAAGTGGGCTGGCGAGGCCCTCGACACCCTACGTCGACAGGTCTTCGACCACGCCGTGATGCAGGCGCTCGGGTACTCCGGTTTCGGCGGTCTCGACACCCTACGTCGACAGGTCTTCGACCACGCCCCCGGCAGACGTCGCACCGATCAGGCAGGCCGTCGTCATCGAGCCACCGGTGATGCCCAGGCCATCAAACGAGCCCGCTACTCACTCTGGAAGAACCCCGAAGACCTGACCGAGAACCAACGCGTGAAACTGGCCTGGATCCAGACCAGCCACCCCTCCCTGTTCCGCGGCTACCTGCTGAAAGAAGCACTACGCACCGTGTTCAAAGTCGATCCCGCCGAAGCACCCGCCGCGCTCGAGGCCTGGATCGGGTGGGCGAGACGCTGCCGCCTGCCACCGTTCGTCGAGCTGCAACGCAAGATCTGCACCTACAAGCACTCGATCCTGGCCGCCATCGAACACGGCCTCTCCAACGGCCGCATCGAATCGGTCAACACCAAGATCCGGCTGATCACCCGCATCGCGTTCGGCTTCCACGGCCCCGAACCCCTCATCGCCCTAGCCATGCTCAACCTCGCCGGCCACAAACCCCGCCTCCCAGGCCGAGACTGACCCACACATCAGACAGGAGGGCCATTGTTGTGCACGGCACTCCGGCCGGGACACGCCGGGGACGCGGGCTGGGCCTGACATGTGCAGGGCCGGGGTCGCCGACGCCGCGCGGGCACCGTTCGCGCGCGCGCAACCCGCCGGGCGCGGATGGACGAGGACCGGGGCGTCCGACGGGCCGGGCTAGCATCGCGGCATGGCTGAGTTCTCCCTCACGCGCACCACGCATCCCACCTCCCCTGCGGTCCGTCAGGCCGCCCTCGCCGACCCCGGTTTCGGGCGCCACTACGTCGATCACATGGTGGTGATCGACTACGTGGAAGGTGACGGTTGGCAGGACCCCCGGATCCTCCCGATGAGCGACTGGTCGCTGCACCCCGCGGCCGCCGTCCTGCACTACGGGCAGGAGATCTTCGAGGGTCTGAAGGCATATCGTCGCGACGACGACTCCATCTGGCTCTTCCGCCCCGACCGCAACGCCGCCCGCTTCGTGAACTCCGCGAGGCGTCTCGGCATGGCCGAGCTGCCCGAGGACCTCTTCGTCGAGGCCGTCGAGCGCATCGTCGCCCTCGAGCGCGACTGGGTCCCCGCGGGCGAGAACGAGCAGAGCCTCTACATCCGCCCGTTCATGATCGCCAGCGAGGCGCTGCTGGGCGTCCGCGAGGCGAAGTCGTACCGCTTCTCCGTCATCTGCACCCCCGTCGGCCCGTACTACTCGGAGCCGGTCAAGCTGTGGATCACCCCGAACTACACGCGCGCAGCCATCGGCGGCACGGGTGAGGCCAAGTGCGGCGGCAACTACGCCGCGAGCCTCGTCGCGACCGAGGAAGCCTACGCAAACGGCTGCGGTCAGGTGCTGTGGACCGACGGTGCCGAGCACAAGTGGGTCGAGGAGTGCGGCACGATGAACGTCATGTTCGTCACCGCCGACGGCGAGCTGCTGACCCCGTCGCTCGGCTCGATCCTCCCAGGCGTCACGCGCGACTCGATCCTCAAGCTGGCCGACGCCCACGGTCTGAAGGCCGTCGAGCGCCCCATCTCCGTCGACGAGGTTCTCGACGGGGTCGAGTCGGGCCAGATCGCGGAGGTCTTCGCGTGCGGCACGGCGGCCGTCGTGACGCCGATCGTCGGCTTCAACTCGCCGCAACGCGGCGTCGCGGTCGTCGGCGACGGGCAGCCCGGCCCGAAGACCGAGGAGATCCGTCGCCACCTGGTCGACATCCAGTTCGGCCGCGCCGAGGACACCTTCGGCTGGACCCGCAGGGTCTGCTGACCCCGCTCCGTGGCCGACCTCGCCGTCGGCCCCCGGGGCCCGGATGAGCACGACACACTTCTCATCGCGACGGGGAACGTTCACATGGGCGTTTTTCGACGATGACAAGTGTGTCGTGCTCATCGCGTGCCTGCTGACCCCCGGGTGCCGCACCAAGGGAATAGTTGAACAGTCAACAATGTTGTAGGCTGGTGACACCTTGAAGGAGGTCACCATGCAGTTCGGCATCTTCAGTGTCGGCGACATCACCACCGACCCGACCACCGGTCGCACGCCCACCGAGCACGAGCGCATCAAGGCGACTATCGCGATCGCGAAGAAGGCCGAGGAGGTGGGCCTCGACGTCGTCGCCGTCGGCCAGCACCACAACCCGCCGTTCGTCGCGAGCTCCCCGACGACGACGCTGGCCTACATCGGCGCCCAGACCGAGCGCATCATCCTCTCGACGGCCACCACGCTGATCACCACCACGGACCCGGTGCGCATCGCGGAGGACTACGCCACGCTGCAGCACCTCGTCGACGGCCGCATGGACCTCACGATGGGCCGCGGCAACACCGGCCCGGTGTATCCCTGGTTCGGCAAGGACATCCGCGACGGCATCGCGCTCGCCGTCGAGAACTACGCGCTGCTGCACGAGCTGTGGCATAGCGAGGTCGTGAACTGGGAGGGCAAGCACCGCACCCCGCTGCACGGCTTCACCGCGACCCCGCGGCCGCTCGACGGCGTGGCCCCGTTCGTGTGGCACGGCTCGATCCGCTCTCCCGAGATCGCCGAGCAGGCCGCCTACTACGGCGACGGCTTCTTCCACAACAACATCTTCTGGCCGCCGAGCCACACGCGTCGCATGGTCGACCTCTACCGCCGTCGCTTCGAGCACTACGGGCACGGCTCCGCCGACCAGGCGATCGTCGGCCTCGGCGGGCAGGTGTTCATGCGGAGGAACTCGCAGGACGCCGTCCGCGAGTTCCGCCCCTACTTCGACCACGCCCCCGTCTACGGCGGCGGCCCGACGCTGGAGGAGTTCGCGAAGGAGACCCCGCTGACCGTCGGGTCGCCCGAGCAGGTCATCGAGCGCGTCCTTGGGTTCCGCGATTACGCAGGCGACTACCAGCGCCAGTTATTCCTGATGGACCACGCCGGACTGCCGCTCAAGACCGTCCTCGAGCAACTCGACCTGCTCGGCGAGGAGGTCGTGCCGGTGCTGCGCAGGGAGTTCGACGCTCTCCGCCCCGCGCACGTGCCGGACGGCCCGACGCACGCGGCCCGGGTCGCGGCCGCCGGCGGCCCCAAGGCGGCGGGCGAGCAAACCGAGCCCTCCGTCGACAAGTGGACCGGCACCCGTGCGGAGGACGCGAATCACCTCTGACCGTCGGGCGCCGACCTCCCGATGTCGCGCGAGCCGCAGGGCGGGTCGGCCCGCCTCGGCTCTGCGGACGTCCGGCTGGGGTCGTTTGGGTGGCGCGGCGTCGCGCGTGGAGTCGGCGCGCGGTGTCCCGCGCCGCTGACGAAAAGCGGGCATCGGTCGATTCTGGTCGCCGGACCGGGGAGAATCGACCGCTGCCCGCTTTTCGTCAGCGTGAGGGGTGGCGGGCGTTGAACGATTCTCGTCGCAGGACCGGGGAGAATCGGGCACTGATCGATTTTCGACGGTGGATGGCGCCCGGCGCGCGCGCCTCGAGGCGTGTCGGGGCGTGTCGCGAGACGGGCGGCGACGCTGGTGCGGGGATGGCGAGACGGGGCGTTCGAAGTGTGCCGAAGCGAGGCCGCTCCGACGGAATGATTGAACAGTCAATTATGTTGTACAGTATTGAAGTCAAGCCACAGTGAGGAGTCAACCATGGCCAGCATCGTCGTGATCTCCGGCGGACTCGGATCGCCCTCGAGCACCCGGGTGCTGGGCGACGACATCGTGGTCCACCTGACCGATGCACTCGCCCTGCGCGGCGAGGATCTCGAGAGCCGGGTCGTCGAACTCCGCGAACTTGGGCATCCCATCGTCGACGCCATGCTCACCGGATTCCCGACGGGGGAACTGGCCTCCGTCGTCGAGGCCGTCGCCTCCGCCGACGCTCTGGTCGTCGTCTCCCCGACGTTCTCCGCGTCGATCAGCGGTCTCGTGAAGAGCTTCTTCGACATCCTCGAGCCCGACACCCTGCGCGGCAAGCCCGTCCTGATGGCCGCGACCGGCGGCACGGAGCGCCACTCGCTCATGCTGGAGTTCGCGATGCGACCGCTGCTCAGCTACCTCGGTGCGCTCCCCGTGCGCACCGCGGTCTTCGCCGCCACGGCCGACTTCGGCGGCCCCGGCGCCGCGTCCCTGAGCCGTCGCGTCGCCACCGGCGCCGACGAGCTGGCCGACGCCCTCGCCCACACCGCCCCGCGCCCGGCCGACGACGGGTTCGTCGAATTCGCGACCCTGCTGGGACGATGAACACCGTGACAGCACCCGACCGCCGCCTCCTCCTCGTCCACGCGCACCCCGACGACGAGTCCAGCCAGTCGTCAGCGACCATGGCCCGCTATGTCGCCGAGGGGGCCCAGGTCACCCTCGTGACCTGCACGCTCGGTGAACTCGGCGAGATCCTCGTGCCCGAGTGGACGCACTTCTCGCCCGCCGAGCTCGGCGCCCACCGCCAGGAGGAGATCCGCACGGCCCTGGCGGAGATCGGCGTCACCGACCACGTCTACCTCGGCGGGGCCGGCCGCTACCACGACTCGGGCATGACACACGACGAGAGCGGCCGTGTCGTCGCGCCACCCGAGCGCCAGCCCAACGCCTTCTGGGACGCGGACCTGCTCGAGGCGGCCGACCACCTCGTCGAGGTCATCCGCTCGCGCCGCCCGCAGGTGGTCAGCACGTACGACCCGTTCGGCAACTACGGCCACCCCGACCACGTGATGGCCCACCGCGTCGCGATGTACGCCTGCATGCTCGCCAGCGCGCCGGCCCACCGACCGGACCTGGGCGAACCGTGGCAGGTCGAGCGCGTCCTGTGGAACACGCACAACACCGCTCGCTGGGCCGAGGCTTACGCGGTCGCCCGCGAACGCGGCCTCGAGCTGTGGCCCGAACGTGAGGTGGATCCCGGAGACGTCGGCCCCGACCCGGAGCGGATCGTTGCCATCGTCGAGACCGCCCCCTGGCTGGAGGTCTGCCGGGCCGCGCTGGCGTCGCACCGCAGCCAGGTCAACACCGAGGACGACTTCTGGCAGTTCTACCGGATCATGCAGGAGCTGCCAGGCTCCGGCGAGGCTTACCTGCTGGCCGCCGGCCGCCCGTTCCCGGTCTCCGACGCCCCGGCCAGTGACCTCTTCGCGGGCCTCTGACTGGACCCCGGCTCAGCGGGCCCCGCGACCGTCCCGCCCCGCCGATCAGAAGGCGGCCGCCGGCGCTGCCGGCTGACCGGCGGCGATCAGAGCCCGAGGATCGGCCGGAGCTCGTCGAGCGAGGCGACGCTGTAGTCCGCCTCGTCGTCGACAGGGGCGTCGGGGGACTCGAGGGTCGCCGAGGCCATGCCCGCCCGGCGGGCCGCCACGGCGTCGATGGGCCGGTCGCCGACGCTCAGACACGAGCGGGCCGGCAGCCGGTGCCGCTTCAACAGGGCGAGGTGCATCGACGGGTCGGGCTTGCGCGGGAACCCGTCGGAGGTGGAGAGCAGGTCGTCGACGGCGAGCCCGAGGCCGCCGATCAGCGACATCGCCGAGGTCCGGTCGCGGTGCGTGACCACCAGGTTCAGCACGCCGGCGACGGCCAGGTCGCGCAGCAGCTCCCGCGCACCCGGCATCGCCGGCGCGGGGTGCTCCTCCCAGCGATGCTTGAGCGCCGCGTTCGCCGCCTCGAACTCCGCCGCCGGGATCCCGAACCGACCGGCCAGCGCCGTGACGGCCTCGGAGGTGGAGCGCCTTGTCAGCCGCGCGACCTCCGCCTCGCCGACCGTCTCCGCGTGCGCCGCGACCACGGCCGCGAACGCGCGGTCGAGGGCCGGGTAGGTGTCGACGAGCGTCCCTCCTAGGTCCCAGACGACCGCGCGCCTCAGCACCGGATCAGGCCGCTTCCTGCGCCCGGATCTTCGCCGCGCGGGCGAAGTACGTGACCACGAAGCTCAGCACCAGCGCGAAGAACACGCCCAGGTTGGCGTAGGCCCAGTCGCCCTCCTTGCCGCCGATCAGCGGCAGCAGGTAGCCCTGCCAGTTGTTCCACGACGCGGACTCTGCGAAGTTGTTGACGACGAAGCCCCAGCCGATCAGCGACGCGGCGACCATCGTGCCGATGGAGGTCCAGTCCCATGCGCCGTAGATGCCCTTCGGGTCGAACAGCGCGGCCTCGTCGTAGTTCCTGCGGCGACGCAGGATGTCGGCGATGAGGATGCCTGCCCACGACGCCAGCGGCACGCCGAGCGTGATGAGGAAGCTCTGGAACGGGTCGATGAAGTTCGCGGCGAAGAAGACGACGTAGATCGTGCCCAGCGTCAGGATCGTGCCGTCGATGCCCGCGGCGACCGGGCGGGGCACCTTGATGCCGAGGCTCAGCAGCGTCAGGCCGGAGGAGTAGATGCCGAGCACCGCGCCGGACACGAGGGCGAGGACGGCTGTCAGCAGGAACGGGACGAGCACCCAGATGGGCAGGATGGAGGCCAGCGCGCCCAGCGGGTCGGAGTTGATGGCCTCGCTCAGTGCCGGGTCGGAGCCGGCGAGCAGCAGGCCGACGATGACGAGCGGGATCGGGGCGACGGAGGCGCCGAAGGTGTTCCAGAAGATGATGGAGCCGTCGGATGCGGTGCGCTTCTGGTAGCGGGTCCAGTCGGCGGCGATGTTGATCCAGCCGAGACCGAAGCCCGTCATGACCATCACGAGCGCGCCGATGACGGCGCCGAGGCTGCCGGCGGGGATGGCGGAGACGGCGGCCCAGTCGATGTGGCCGAACGTCAGCACGACGTAGAGGATGGTGATGAAGCCCGTGAGCCAGGTCAGGATCGACTGCAGCTTCATGATCGTGTGGTAGCCCAGCACGGAGGCGCCGACGATCAGCGCCGCGACGACGATCGTCGCCACCAGCTTCACCGCGGTCCCGCCGTCGCCGCCGAGGCGGGCGATGATGCTGGAGGTGGCCAGCACGGCGAGGATCGCGAGGTAGGTCTCCCAGCCGATCGACGTCAGCCAGCTGACGATGCCCGGCACCTTCTGCCCCCGCACGCCGAACGCTGCGCGCGACAGCACCATCGTCGGCGCCGAGCCGCGCTTGCCCGCGATCGCGATGACGCCGCAGAGGAAGAATGAGATGACGATGCCGATCACGGAGACCACGGCGGCCTGCCAGAACGAGATGCCGAAGCCCAGGATCCAGGCGCCGTAGCTCATGCCGAACACGCTCACGTTGGCTGCGAACCAGGGCCAGAACAGGTCGCGCGGCTTCGCGTGCCGCTCAGACTCGGGGATGATCTCGATGCCGGCCAGCTCGATGAGTGGCGCGCCGGCGGCGTTGCCGGGCAGTCCGGCGGGCGATTCGGTGGTCACTGTGTGCTCCTACTAGGTGGTCTGCGGTGGATTCTCCCAGACAGGGGAGCGCGCGGTCCCGTCGCCGCGCCGCCCGGGATGCCGACCGGCCACGATGCGGGCCCCGCTTGTCGCGCCATGACAGAATCCGAGGCATGAGCTATGTCATCGCGCTCGACGAGAAGTCCTGGCCGAGGGCCGAGTGGCCCCTCGGCGCGCACCCGTCCGCCGAGGGGATCACCTTCGCGGTCTACGCTCCCGCAGCGACCCGCGTCCAGCTGGAGATCTACCCCGAGGCGATGGGTGCCGGCGCGTCCAACACGTTCCTGCTGGCCAAGGGCGACGACGGTATCTGGCGAGGCAAGGTCCAGGGCCTCCAGCTCAACGCCCTCTACGCCTACCGGGTGTGGGGGCCGAACTGGCCCTACGTCGACGGATGGGAGCCCGGCTCCGACCTCGGCTTCGAGGCCGACTTCGACGAGGCGGGCAACCGCTTCAACCCGAACAAGGCGCTTTTCGACCCCTACGCGCGCGAGGTCACCCACAACGTCTACAGCGACGCGCTGCTGGACCTCGGCGTCGACGACGGCGTGTTCGGCACCGGTGACGACGACGTCGACGGCGTGCCACGCCGCCTGATCGACACCGGCCCGTACGTGCCGAAGGGCGTCGTCATCGCCGGGACGGCCACCGTGTCGCCGCGGCCTCACATCCCGGGCGAGCGGGCGGCCATCTACGAGACGTCCGTCGAGCAGCTCACCGCCCACCCGTCCGCCGCCAGGCTCGGGGAGCTCCTGGCGAGGGAGCCCGCGTTCGGGGACGTCGTCGACATCCCCGAGCAGTTCCTCGGCACGTACAAGGGCGCGGGCATGATGGCCCCGTACCTCAAGGCGCTGGGCTTCACGACCATCGAGCTGCTGCCCATCCACGAGACCAACGCGTCGGAGTCCGGCCGCGAGACGGACAAGAGCAACGCCTGGGGCTACATGACGCTGGACTTCTTCGCGCCCAACCGCAGCTACGCGTTCGACCAGAGCCTCGGCGGCCCGACGCGCGAGTTCAAGGACATGGTCTCCTCGTTCCATGACCACGGCCTCGAGGTGTACCTCGACGTCGTCTACAACCACACAGCGGAGGGCGGGAACTGGAACGGCGACGCCTCCGTGACGGGGTTCACGAACCTCGGTGGATTCGCGACGGCCGAGTACTACCAGATGACCTCGACGAAGACGCTGGTCGACGGTGCGACAGGCACCGGCAACCAGATGAACTACTCGTCTCCTGCCGCCGTCGACCTCGTCCTGGACTCGCTGATGTACTGGACCGTCGACATGGGGGTCGACGGTTTCCGCTTCGACCTCGCCACCGTGCTCGGCCGCAAGCCAGCAGCCGCGGACGCGGACGACTGGACCGCCCAGAAGCGCTTCTTCACCGACCACCCGCTGCTGCTGGCGATCGCGCACATGGCGCGCCGCCGTCGCATCGAGGTCATCGCGGAGGCCTGGGACCTGTGGGGCTACGAGGTCGGGAACTTCCCGCGCGGCTGGGGCGAGTGGAACGGTCGCTACCGCGACGCCGTGCGCCGGTTCTCCAAGGGGGACGGCAACATGACCGACTTCCTGGACATGGTCAACGGCGACTACCACCACTTCCACGACTCCGGGGGCGCGCAGAAGACCATCAACTTCATCGACGCGCACGACGGGTTCAACCTCGCGGACCTCGTCAGCTACCAGAACAAGGTCAACGACCAGCCGTTCCCGTTCGGCCCTTCCGACGGCGGCAGCGACAACAACCTGTCGTGGGACTCGGGCGGCGACCAGGCGCTGCGCCGGCAGCGGCTGCGGAACCTGTGGACCATCCTGTTCATGTCGCGGGGCGTGCCGATGGTCGTCGCGGGTGATGAGTTCGGCCGCACGCAGAACGGCAACAACAATCCGTGGGCGCTGCATTCTCTCGCAATGTGCAACAACTACGCGGCCGTCGCGACCAATCAGCCGCAGGCGGTCGACGTGGACGCGGGCGTCGAGGACGCCATCTACCACGACAACCTGGGGACGTTCGACACGGAGCCCCACGTCAACGGCCTGTTCCGGTTCGCGACGTTCATGGCGAACCTGCGCCAGCGCCACGAATCGCTCCAGCAGAAGCACTACGGCGACCTGATCCCGGACAACGAGGATGTCAGCTATCTGTTCCACACCCCGTCGGGGGACGGTTACCCCCAGGAGGGGGAGCGGGCGGTCGCGGTGCACATCAACTCGCCGGGCGATGACTTCTGGATGATGGTCAACATGACATCGGAGGCCATCGACTTCCGCGTGCAGGCCGCCGAGGAGGGCAACGTGTGGCGTCGGCTCATCGACACCGCCAGCTGGGCTGAGCCGGCCAGCAACCACTGGCCCGAGGGCGACGGCATGATCGTGCGTGACGTGGCGACGGTGCAGCCCTGGTCGATCGTCGTGTGGCACCAGCTCGAGCGGCCCGACGGGTCGCGCCCGGTCCCGGTCTGGCAGGACTGACATGCCGAGGCTCGCGGTGGTGCTCAACCCCACCAAGCCCGTCGCGGACACCGTCCGCGCCGCCGTCGCCGCCGCCGAGTCGGCGCACGGCTGGGAGCAGAGCCTCTGGTACGAGACGACGGTCGAGGACCCCGGCGTCGGGATGGCCAGGGCGGCCGTCGAGGACGGCGCCGACGTCGTGCTGGCCGTCGGCGGTGACGGGACCGTGCGCGCCGTCGCGGAGGGGATGAAGGACTCGGGCGTGCCGCTGGCGATCTGCCCGCAGGGCACCGGCAACCTGCTGGCCCGCAACCTCGGGCTACCACTGGACGACGTCGTCGGCGCCGTCGAACTCGCTTTCGGCGGGGTCGACCGGCCCATCGACCTCGCGGTCGTCGCGCTGCGGCGCATCGACGGCACCCGCGACTTCCGGACCTACACCGTGATGGCCGGGGTCGGGCTCGACGCGCAGATCATGAGCAACACCGATGAGCAGCTCAAGGCGAGGGTCGGAATGCTGGCCTACGTCCAGACCGGTGCGGTCGAGGTGGGTCGGAACCGTCGGATGCAGGTCGGGTACCGGATCGAGGGCGGGCGCCAGCGCCGCACCAGGGCGCAGATGGTGCTCGTCGGGAACTGCGGATCCATCGGCTACAACGTGTTCCTGATGCCCGACGCCTCGCTCGATGACGGGCGCCTCGACCTGATGATGGCCAAGCCCGCGTCGCTCGTCGGCTGGCTGGTCGTCGGCTGGCGGGTCTTCGTCGACTACGCGCTCGTCCGCCGGCTGCGACGCAAGGCGGGGCGTCGGGAGGACCGGTTCACGAGCTACATCCAGGCCACACAGCTGACGCTCGAGTTCGACGAACCGGAGCAGATCGAACTCGACGGCGACCACTTCGGCCAGGTGACCGCTGCGCACTTCGCCGTCGCCCCGGGGTCGCTGGTCGTCAAGGTCCGGCCCTGAGCCCAGTCGCGTCGGTTCCTGGCGACCGCGCTGAGTCTGTCCTTGGGGCCAATCTTGCGCACAACTGTGGCCTGGTCCCCAGCACGCGTCGTATATCCGCTTGCTTCGGCTCTGGCCACTTTTTTGCACGGGAAGTCGGGGTGGGGGTCGTTGAGCTTGTTGAAACGCCCTGAGCGCAGCGAAGGGTCCAACCCTTGGAGTCTTCGGCGGAGAGGCAGGCCCGCCTGGTGTCGTCGGCTCGCGACGGGTCGGACTGGGCCGTGGATTTCGCCTCGCTGCGCTCGGCGCCCTTCGACGGGCTCAGGGAACCGGATGGGCCAGCGCCCTCCCACGGGCTCAGGGAACCGGATGGGCCAGCGCCCTCCCACGGGCTCAGGGAACCGGATGGGCCAGCGCCCTTCCACGGGCTCAGGGATCCGGGTGGGCCTCTCCCGTGCACAACTGTGGCTTGGTCCGCAGCACGCGTCGTATATCCGCTTGCTTCGGCTCTGGCCACTCTTGTGCACGGGAAGTGGGGGTGGGGGTCGTTGAGCTTGTCGAAACGCCCTGAGTGCAGCGAAGGGTCCAACCCGACCCAGGGTCGTCTGCGAAGGGTCCAACCCGACCAGGCGTCGTCTGCTTGCGACGGGTCGGACCTGGCCGGGGACTTCGCCTCGCTGCGCTCGGCGCCCTTCGACGGGCTCAGGGAACCGGATGGGCCAGCGCCCTTCGAAGGGCTCAGGGAACCGGATGGCGGCGGGTGACGGCGAGCAGCGGAAGGGTCGGGTCGGTCCCTGAGCCGCCCCTGAACCTGTCTCCCGACCCTGGTGACGCCCGGCGGCCCGACCAATACTGGCTGCATGGAACTGCTGCCGATGACGTTCGCCGCGGGCTTCGCCTCCGGCCTCAACGCCTATGCGACGGTGTTCGTGCTCGGCCTGCTCGGCCGGGTCCTCGGCACCGGGTCAGTGCCGGCCGGGTTCGAGCGGACCGACGTCCTGATCCTGATGGGTGTGCTGGCGCTGGTGGAGTTCGTGGCCGACAAGGTGCCGGTCGTCGACTCCGTGTGGGACCTCCCGTCGACGGTGATCCGCCCGGTGGCCGGGGCGTTGATCGGCGCGCTGATCGCCGGGGCGCAGGGCGATCTGCTGACCATAGCCCTGGCAGCCGTCGGGGGTGTGACGGCGCTGCTGACCCATGTCAGCCGGGCGGGGGTGCGGCTGGCGGTGAACTCCTCGCCCGAGCCTGTCTCCAACCTCGGCGCGTCCCTCGCCGGGGACGTGTCCATGCTGAGCGTCACGACGCTGGCCGTGCTCTACCCGGTGCCCGCCGCGATCGTCGCGGCGATCCTGCTTGCCCTGCTCCTGTGGCTCGCCTGGACGTTGATGTCGCGCATCCGCCGTGGGCTGCTGTGGTTGCGTGGCCGGCTGACGCTCAGTCATGCCGACGGGTGACCGCCTCGCAGGTAGGTTGCGTCCATCCGCCGGATTCGACGCAGCTGTGTCAGCGCCACATGTACACTGCCGCGGTGACCAACAGCTCTGAGACCCGGTTCGCGGTGGCCGCGGAGGTCGTCGTCCTGACGCTGCATGACCACCGCCTGCACGTGCTGCTGACCAGGGTGACCCTCCCGGGCTTCACCGGCCGGTTCTCGCTGCCCGGCGGCTTCGTGCAGCCGGAGGAGAGCCTGGAGGAGGCCGCGTACCGTGAGCTCCGTGAGGAGGCACACGTCGCCCCCGAGGACGTTCGCCTCGAGCAGCTCCGCGCCTACGGCCAGCTCCCCGATGAGACCCGGGCAGAGCACGTCGTCTCCGTCGCATGGGTCGCGCTCGGTGCCGATCTGCCCGACCCGGACGAGTTCTTCGCCGAGCGCGCGAAATGGGTTCCCGTGGACGAGATCGCTGAGTGGAATCTGGCGTTCGGACACGAGGCGATCGTCCGCGACGGCGTCGAGTGGGCCCGCGAGCGCCTCGAATCGACGACGCTCGCCACTGCCTTCTGCACCGAGCCGTTCACGCTGCCCGAGCTGCGTCGGGTCTACGAGGCCGTCTGGGGCGCGACGATCGACCCGCGCAACTTCCAGCGCAAGGTGCTGCACGCCGGGGGGTTCGTCGAGCCGACGGGGGAGGTCGTCCACGGCCGGGGACGCCCCGCGCCCCTGTTCCTCCGCGGTGGTGCCAGCCGCCTGCACCCCGCCATCCTGCGGCCAGAGCCTCACCACCAGGCGGTCGACGGGACTGTCGGCGCTGAATCCCTCCCGCAGATCACCCTCTGACAAGGGGCTGGGCCCTCGCCGCGCCCGGGAGTGTGTACCTGACGCGGATCGTGTAGGGTGATCGCTCGTTGCCCCTATAGCTCAGTAGGCAGAGCGTCTCCATGGTAAGGAGAAGGTCTGCGGTTCGATTCCGCATGGGGGCTCTGGACCCGGGCTTCGACCCGGGTCCCGGTGTTTTCAGGGGCAATCAGCGACGACGCCGAAGCCCCGCCGCCACCAGCCCGCCCACCGCTGCGACGGCCACGACGACGACCGCTCCGATCAGCCACGGCGACCAGCCGCCCGCCTCGGCGGACGGATCGACGGCCGGCGCGCGTGATGCCTCCCACGGCCCGCCGAACGCCTCGGCCGCCAACTGCAGGGCGGTGGCCTCATCCGCGGGCTGGCTGCAGAGGTTGGTCGAGTACGTGTCGGAGGAGCCGAACCCCCACAACACCATCTCGGTGCCCACCGGCAGCCCGCTGACTCCGCAGGATGCCTCGTCCGCGCTGGTGGTGACGGTCACCGTCGCCGCAGGGTCTCCCTTCCAGACGCGCGTGACCGTCGCGGAGTAGGTGAGTTCCCCGGCCGACGCGACGGGCGGCCCCAGCGTGACCGATGCGATGACGTCGACGTTCTTCACGAGGTCCGCGTCGTCGGGCGCGGCGCAGGAACAGGCGGCGGCGGGGGCGGCGTTGACGGTGTGCAGGAACCCGATGCCCAGCACCGCCAGCAGGAGCGACAGGATCCAAGATGAGGCGCGCATGACCCAGTGTCCCGCAGACCGTCATGGGTTGTCACCGGCGCGTGGAAGACTGTCGGCATGGAGTTCGCCTCGCTGTACAGCCACGGTTTTGCGCGCGTTGCCGCATGCACGTTCCACGTCGCGCTGGCCGACCCGGCCGCCAACGTCGCGCGGATCGTCGAGCAGGCGACCGCCGCGCACAACGACGGGGCCGCCGTCGCGCTGTTCCCCGAGCTGTCGCTGTCCGGCTACTCCCTCGACGACCTGCTGCTGGCCGACGTCCTGCTCGACGCCGTCGGCGACGCGATCGTCGCGCTGGCGGAGGCCACCGTCGAGTTGACGCCGCTGATCGTGGTCGGGGCGCCGCTGGAGGTCGGCGGGTCGCTGTACAACTGCGCCGTCGTGCTGCACGAGGGGCAGATCCGCGGCGTCGTGCCGAAGACCTACCTGCCCAACTACCGCGAGTTCTACGAGAAGCGGCACTTCGTCTCGGGCGCCGATGCCCCGTCGACCCTGCGACGCCCGGGCTGGCCCGGGGCCGACGGCGACGGCGAGATCCCGTTCGGCACCGACCTCATCTTCCGCGCCGGCGACCTGCCCGACCTGAGCGTCTTCGTCGAGATCTGCGAGGACATGTGGGTCCCGCTGCCCCCGTCGACCCGCGCTGCACTGGCAGGGGCGAACGTCGTGCTGAACCTGTCGGCGTCGCCCATCACGATCGGCCGCGCGGAGGACCGCGCGCTGATGGTCCGCTCGCAGAGCGCCCGCGGCGCCGTCGCGTACGTCTACGCGGCCGCCTGCTTCGGCGAGTCCACCACAGACCTGTCCTGGGACGGGCAGACGATCGCGTACGAGGCCGGCGACCTGCTCGGCGCCTCCGAGCGCTTCCCACTCGAGGGGTCGCGGCTGGTGGTCGACGTCGACCTCGACCGGCTCCGGCAGGAGAAGCAGCGCCAGAACTCGCTGCACGACAACGCCGTCGCATCGGGGGTCGGGCCGGATGACTTCAGGTGGATCGAGTTCACGCTCGACCCGCCGTCGTACGACCTCGGCCTGCGGCGGCCCCTCGACCGGTTCCCGTTCGTGCCCGACGACGCCGCCCGGCTGGAGCAGGACTGCTACGAGGGCTACAACATCCAGGTCTCCGGGCTGGAGCGGCGCATGCTGTCGATGAGCGGCGGCGACCCGGCGAAGGCGCCGAAGATCGTGATCGGCGTGTCCGGCGGCCTCGACTCGACGCACGCCCTGATCGTCGCGGCGAAGGCCTGCGACCGGCTCGGCCTGCCCCGCACCCACATCCTCGCCTACACGCTGCCCGGGTTCGCGACGTCGGGGCACACGAAGAACAACGCGACGATCCTGTCGCAGGCGCTGGGCGTCACGTTCGAGGAGGTGGAGATCCGGTCGATGGCGCAGTCGTTGCTGAAGGCGCTGGGCCACCCGGCCGGCGACGGCGAGCCCGTCTATGACGTCACCTATGAGAACGTCCAGGCCGGGCTGCGGACCGACTTCCTGTTCCGGGTCGCCAACCATCGCGGCGGTTTCGTGCTCGGCACCGGCGACCTGTCGGAGCTGGCGCTCGGCTGGTGCACCTACGGCGTCGGCGACCAGATGAGCCACTACGCGGTCAACACCGGCGTCCCCAAGACGCTGATGCAGCACCTCATCCGGTGGGTCATCAGCTCCGGCCAGTTCACCGAGCCGCAGGTCAACGAGACCCTCGACTCCATCCTCAACACCGAGATCTCGCCCGAGCTGATCCCCGTCGCCGACGGTGCCAAGCCGCAGTCGACGCAGGACTCCATCGGCCCGTACTCGCTGCACGACTTCACGCTCTACTACCTGCTGCGGCGCGGCTACCGGCCCAGCAAGACGGCGTTCCTCGCCTGGCACGCCTGGCGCGACGAGGCGGCCGGCGACTGGCCGGCCGGCTACCCGGACGAGGACAGGACGTCATACGACCTCGCCACCATCAAGAAGTGGATGCGCGTGTTCCTGCGCCGCTTCTTCAGCAACCAGTTCAAGCGCACGGCAATCCCCAACGGCCCGAAAGTGCTGGCGGGCGGGTCGCTGTCGCCGCGCGGCGACTGGCGGATGCCGTCCGACGCGTCGTCGGCCGCCTGGCTGTCCGAGCTCGACCGCAACGTCCCGGAAGATCTGCTGATCGGCTGAGGTCGTCCACTTCGGTTCCCTGAGCCTGACTTCGGTTCCCTGAAGGTGTCTCCTTCGGCTCCATGAGCCTGTCATCGGTTCCTTGAGCGGGTCTTCGGTTCCCTGAGCCTGTCTTCGGTTCCCTGAGCTCGTCGAAGGGCGCCGAGCGGAGCGAGGCGGAGGTCTCGGGTTGGACCCTTCGCTTCGCTCAGGGCGGTTCGACAGGCCTGTGCTGAGCTTGTCGAAGTGCTCAACGACCCGGTGGCATTGAAGGGCTCACCGACCCGGCTGGGCTGAGACAAGGGCTGACCGACACGGTTCCGAGCGTGTCCCGTTCGGTTCCCTGAGCTCGTCGAAGGGCGCCGAGCGGAGCGAGGCGGAGGTCTCGGGTTGGACCCCTTCGCTTCGCTCAGGGCGCTTCGACAGGCCTGTGCTGAGCTTGTCGAAGTGCTCATCGACCCGGCGGCATCGACAGGCTCAACGACCCGGGATCGTCGATGACCTCAACGACCCGAGCGGGTGACTGTCGGTGGGGGTGCCTAGGGTGGAGCCCATGCGCGATGACTGGAGCGACGTTCCACCGGACGACGACTGGGCGCCGCCGCCGGAGGACGACTTCCTGCCACCCGACGACCTCCACGGCGCGGGCTGGGAGGCCGGCCTCCCGCGCCGGGGCATCGAGCCGGAACCCCGTCAGTCGGCGGGGCCGCTGGAGCGCACCACCGTCGCCGAGTGGCCTCCCGCGCCACGCGACGAGGCCGAGACCGTGCTCCGTCGCCTCGTCGGCCGCGACGACGTGGCGCTGCGCGAGGACCAGTGGTCGGCGATCGAGGCGCTGGTCAACGACCGCCGCCGCGTGCTGGTCGTGCAGCGCACCGGCTGGGGCAAGTCGGCCGTCTACTTCGTCGCGACGGCGCTGCTGCGCGCCCGCGACGCCGGGCCCACAGTCATCATCTCGCCGCTGCTCGCGCTGATGCGCGACCAGATCGCCGCGGCCGAGCGGGCCGGCATCCGGGCCGTGACGATGAACTCGGCCAACGTGACCGAGTGGGACGAGGTGCGCGAACGCATCTCCTCAGGCGACATCGACGTGCTCCTCTGCTCGCCCGAGCGCCTCAACAACCCGGACTTCCGCGACACCGTGCTGCCGCGCCTGTCCGCCGACGCCGGGCTCATCGTGGTCGACGAGGCGCACTGCGTCTCCGACTGGGGCCACGACTTCCGGCCCGACTACCGGCGCATCAGGGACCTGATCGCCAACCTGCCGGTCAACATCCCGGTGCTGGCGACCACGGCGACCGCCAACGAGCGCGTCACGCGCGACGTCGCCGAGCAGCTGGCCGTGCATGCCGACGGCAGGGCCGAGGACGTGCTGGTCCTGCGTGGCTCGCTGGACCGCGAGTCGCTGCACCTGGCCGTGCTGCCGGTGACGGACCAGCCGACCAGGGTCGCGTGGCTCGTGGAGGCGCTGCAGAGCTTCCAGGGGTCCGGCATCGTGTACACGCTCACGGTCGCGGCCGCGAACCAGGTCGCGGAGCAGCTCCGCGAGCGGGGAATCGACGCCCGGGCGTACACCGGACAGACCGACAACGCCGAGCGCGAGCAACTCGAGGCCGACCTGCTGGCCAACCGAGTCAAGGCGCTCATCGCGACAAGCGCACTCGGCATGGGCTTCGACAAGCCGGACCTCGGCTTCGTGATCCACCTCGGCGCGCCGAGCTCGCCCATCGCGTACTACCAGCAGGTCGGACGTGCGGGTCGCGGCGTTGCCGACGCCACCGTCGTGCTCGTTCCCGGCGAGGAGGACGGCGCGATCTGGAGCTACTTCGGGTCGCTGGCGTTTCCCGCCGAGCGCCAGGTTCGCGAGGCGCTGTCGGTGCTGGGGGAACACGGCACGATGTCGCTGCCGAAGCTCGAGACCTACGTCGATCTCAAGCGCAGCCGCCTGGAGCAGATGCTGAAGGTGCTGGACGTCGACGGCGCCGTCCGCCGCGTCAAGGGCGGCTGGACGGCCACGGGGCAGTCGTGGACCTATGACGCCGAGCGATACGAGCGCGTCGAGCAGTCCCGGCTCCACGAGCAGCAGGCCATGAAGGACTACGAGGCCACCGCCGGGTGCCGCATGGCGTTCCTGCGCGCCCAGCTCGACGACCCCGAGCTGGTCGACGGCTGGCGCTGCGGTCGCTGCGACCGCTGCTCCGACCTGCACCTCCCGCCGTTGCCCGACCGCGCGGCCATCGACGCCGCCCGCGCCGCGATGGACCGCCCAGGCATCGAGATCACGGCGCGTCGGCAGTGGCCCTCGGGCATGAGCGCGCTCGGCGTGAGCCTCTCCGGCCGCATCCCCGTCGACGAGCAGGCCGAGGCCGGCCGCGCCGTCGCCCGGCTCGACGGCCTCGGCTGGTCCGCGCCGCT
The DNA here is from genome assembly GCF_019316905.1 of Tessaracoccus palaemonis. NCBI lineage: Bacteria > Bacillati > Actinomycetota > Actinomycetes > Propionibacteriales > Propionibacteriaceae > Tessaracoccus > Tessaracoccus palaemonis. The sequence goes on along the minus strand of NZ_CP079216.1, from coordinate 2,850,417 downwards.
GCGCGACCTCTTCGCGCCCGACGCCCCCGACTCCGAGGTGCCCGTGCCGCTCAGGCACGCACTGGCCCGCGTCCTGGAGGCGTGGCCGGAGGCGTCCGAGATCGACGGGATCGTCTACCTCGCCTCCGCCACCCGGCCCCGGCTCGTCGAGCATCTGGCCCAGGGGTTGGGAAGGATCCTCGACCGGCCGATCGTCGGCGAGATCCGGCCCAAGGATGGCTCCGAACCGGGCCGGCACGACGTCGGCTCGGCGCTGCGGCTGGCCGGCATCGCCGGCAGGCTGGAGCTGGCGCTGTCCGACCAGGCGCGCGCCGGTCTGCCCGGTCGTCGGATCCTGCTGGTCGACGACCGCACCGACTCCGGCTGGACGCTCACCTTCGCCGCCCGGCTGCTGCGCCAGGCCGGCGCGTCGGTCGTGCTGCCGTTCGTCCTGGCTCAGGAGTAAGGCGGAGGGCGTCGAATCGGCGGGTCGTCAGCCGCAGAGCGATTCCGCAGGCTGCAGGGCCTCGCGGAGCTGCTGCTTTGCCGCGGCGTAGCGGCTGCGGGCCGTCGACGGGTTGACCCCGAGCACTTCGGCGGCTTCCGCGACCGTGAACCCGTCCCAGTGGACGAGGGTGACCAGGTCGCGCTGGTCGGGGCCCAGGTTGTCAATCGCCGCCCTGACCGTGACAGCGTCCTCAGGTGACGCTGTAATCGGAACCGTGAACTGGGACCGAAGCTTGGCGGCCAGCGCCAGACGTCGACGCCGACCGCGCCGTTGGTTTGCGAGCACGTTTCGCGCGATGCCAAACAGCCACATCCTCAGCGGTGTTGCCTCCGCAGGGGCGTCAGCGAGGCGGCGCCAAGCCTGGAGCATGGTCTCGGCAAGGAGGTCCGCAGCGTCGTCGCGCGGGTCCACACGCCGCTCGAAGTAGGCGAGTAGGTCGTCGGCGTTGAGGCGCAGGGCAGCGCGCAGCTCGGCGCTCACTTCTCGCCGCACTCGAGGTACCCGGAGACTGAGCTGATCGTTTCCATCGGGAGGCCCCTGGACGCGAGATAGACCTCGAGGTCGTCGTAGAAGACGCGCAGCGTGCCGCTCATCTCCGCTTCCCAGTCTGACACGCGAGGGGCGGCCTCTGGCTGAGTCAACAGCTCCTTCTCGCTCTCGCGGAAGTCACTGCGTGCCTCGTTGCGGTCGATGGACGCCCAGTCATAGCTGGCGGCGAAGCCGTTTGCCGCGTCGCGGGTCTTGACCTGGATGTCATGCGGCCAGTCCTGGGTCATGGGCTCGCCGCCCATTTCGTCGTGGGTGTAGAACTCGACATCGAAGTGTGTGGTCTGTCCGTCGGGGCACACGACCGGGATCTCGGGCGACATCAGTTTCTGGGCCACGGCAACCGCGAGTCCACCGCTGAACAGTAGAGCCGTGGTGGTGGCGATCACGCCAACGATGCGAGGTGACCTTCGTGGGCGGGCCTTCGCCTCCGTCGTGGCGACGAGAGCTGCGAGCTGGTCGTGTAGCTCGTCGCCACGCTGAAGAAGTGGCGGAGTTGCCGTCATGAGCCGTTCGTCCAGGTCCATCATCAGGCCTTTCATCGGGGTGCGTTCATCGGGTACCTGTCCGCTAACCGCCGATGTGTCCATTCTGAACCTAGGGCTCCTCCGACGGAATCCCGGGTTCAGCCCGACGCAGGCGGGATGACTGCCTGGGATCCGGCCCATTCGCCAGGTAGTGCCTCGAAGGTGACGGGGCTCTGGGCCGCCAGGTGCGATCGGGGAGCCCCAGAGGGAAGCTGGCTTTGAGACCCGGGCGTTTAGGTAAGGCTCCCCTCATGTAATACTGGCCGGGTGACAGCCACCGTCGTCGAAGCAACCGAACGCCCCGCCTACCGCGCCTTCGAGGTGCGCGTCGCGGCCAGAACGCAGCTGAGCCCGCATTTCGTGCGCCTCACGTTCGTCGGCGACGACCTCCACGAGTTCGGCACCGCCGGCCTCGATCAGCGCATCAAGCTGATCCTCCCTCATCCCGTCACCGGCATGGAGACGTTCCCGCGCACGCAGGACTGGTACTCGCAGTGGCGGCTCCAAGACGAGGACGCCCGATGCGACGTGCGGACCTACACCGTCCGCGCCGTCCGCCAGGAACTGCGCGAGGTCGACGTCGACTTCGTGTGCCACGGCGACACAGGCCCCGGCTCGGCGTTCGCCTGCTACGCGAGCGTCGGCGACGAGCTCGTCATCATCGGCCCCGACGACCTGAGCCCCGGCCGCGAGCTGGGCATCGACTACCGCCCCGGCTTCGTCGACTCCCACCTGCTGGTCGGCGACGAGACCGCCGCACCCGCCATCTGCGCGATCATCGAGTCGCTCGGCGCCGACGCCCGTGGGCTGGCCGTCATCGAGGTGCCCAGCGCGGAGGACGCCCTGCACGTGGACGCGCCCGCCGGCATGACCGTGAAGTGGCTCGCCCGCGAGGGTGCCAGGGGCGAGCGGCTGACCGCCGAGGTGCGCGACTGGGTCGCCCGCACCTGTGCCGCCCGCTGCTGCGACACCTGCGACATCGCAGCCCTCGAGATCCCCGACGACGAGCTCCTGTGGGAGGTGCCCGAGGGCACCAGCGCCGACGGCGGACTCTACGCCTGGCTCGCGGGCGAGGCGGGCGTGATCCGGTCGCTGCGCCGGTTCCTCGTCGGCGACGCTGGCATGGACCGTCGCCGTGTCGCGTTCATGGGCTACTGGCGCGTCGGCGCCGAGGGCTGATCACCGCGCCTCCTTGACGCCACCCTTCTTGGCAGACGCCACCGTTGCGCGCAGACGCCACCCTCGGTCACCGATGCCACCGCCATGGCGATGGCATCGGTCGTTGGAGGTAGCGTCTGTCGGTAAGGGTGGCGTCTGTCGGTAAGGGTGGCGTCGGTCAAGAAGGGTGGCGTCGGTCAAGAAGGGTGGCGTGGTGGTCAGCGCTGATGCGCAGCGCCGGACGCGGTGGCTAGATTGACGCCATGCAGGCATCCCGCGCCGTCCACCGCACCACACGGCTGGTGATCTGCGCCGCGGTGGGGGTTGCCGTCGGGCTGCTGGTCGCCGCGTTCGCGTCCCCGCACCTGGCTGCCTCGGCCGGCTGGACGGGCGGAGTGCTCTTGTACTGCGTCTGGACCTGGGCCAAGCTCTGGCGCCTCGACGCGAGGCAGACCGCCGCCAACGCACGCCAGGAGGACCCCGGGCGCGGACCCACCGACCTCGTGCTGGTCCTCGCCTCGCTCGCCAGCGTCGGGGGCATCGGCTTCGTGCTGCTCGCAGGCCAGGCCGCCGACGACGCGTCCGCGGCACTCGGCGCGACCACCGTCGCCGCCAGCTGGGTCCTCGTACACACCGTCTACGGCGTCCGCTACGCCGACCTGTACTTCTCCGCGCCCAGCCCGCCCATTGACTTCGGCGACGAGGCTCCCACCTACTCCGACTTCGCGTACCTGTCGTTCTGCCTCGGCATGACCTACCAGGTCTCCGACACGACGTTGCGCACCGGCCAGCTGCGTCGCGCGGTGCTCGCGCACACGTTGCTCAGCTACTTCCTGGGTGCGGTCGTGCTGGCGTGCACCATCAACCTGGTCTCCGGGCTGGCGACGCACTGATCGACCGCCAGGAGAGGGCACGGAGCCGGGAAAGCCAGTCCCTTCGCTGCGCTCAGGGCCCTTCGACGAGCTCAGGGAGCCGGGGGTGGGTCCTTTGACAGGCTCAGGGAACTGGGTCGGGTCGCCGAGCTTGTCGAGGTGCCTCGAGCGGAGCGGGAGGGGTGACCCCTCGGCAGGTGAGTCCCTTCGCTGCCGCTCAGGGCCCTTCGACGAGCTCAGGGAACCGGGATAGCCCCTTCGGCAAGCTCAGGGAACTGGGTCGGGTCGCCGAGCTTGTCGAGTGCCTCGAGCGGAGCGGGAGGGGTGACTCCTCGGCAGGTGGGTCCCTTCGCTGCGCTCAGGGCGCTTCGACAGGCTCAGGGAGCCGGGTTGGCTCAGGGAGCCGGGGTGGGTCCTTTGACAGGCTCAGGGAACTGGGTCGGGTCGCCGAGCTTGTCGAGGTGCCTCGAGCGGAGCGAGAGGGGTGACCCCTCGGCAGGTGAGTCCCTTCGCTGCGCTCAGGGCCCTTCGACGAGCTCAGGGAACCGGGTTGACTCAGGGCCCTTCGACGAGCTCAGGGGACCGGATCAAGAGCGCTCCAGCACCTCGGCGACTGTCGTCCACTCATGGCCAAGGGCCTCGGCGACGGGCTGGGACGTCAGGCGGCCCGCGTGCGTTGCGAGGCCTCGGGCCAGTGCCGGATCGACGCGCATCGCGTCATGCCACCCGAGCTGGGCCAGCTCCACCAGGTACGGCAGCGTCGCGTTCGTCAGCGCCCTGGTCGAGGTCCACGGCACGGCGCCCGGCATGTTGGCAACGCAGTAGAACACCGACTCGTGTACCCGGAACGTCGGCTCCTCGTGCGTCGTGGGGCGGCTCGACTCGAAGCAGCCGCCCTGGTCGATCGCCACGTCGACCAGCACAGAGCCGGGTCGCATCCGCGCGACCATCTCGTCGGTGACAAGCCGCGGAGCCCGCGCGCCGGGGATCAGCACCGTGCCGATGACGAGGTCGGCGGCCGTGACCTGCTCCCGGACCGCCAGCGCCGACGACGCGACAGTGTGGACCCGCCCGCCCCAGCGGCGACCCGCGTCGCGGAGCTTGTCCAGGTTGGTGTCCAGCAGCGTGACGTCGGCGCCCATGCCGACGGCGACCGCAGCGGCGTTCTGTCCAGCGACCCCGGCGCCCAGCACCACGACCTTCGCCTCGGGCACACCCCCGATGCCGCCCATCAGGATCCCGCGCCCGCCGCCGACCCGCATCAGCGCCTGCGCCCCGACCTGCGGCGCCAGGCAGCCCGCGACCTCGCTCATCGGGTACAGCAGCGGCAGCATGCCGGCGGCCGTCTGCACCGTCTCGTACGCGATGGACGTGGTGCCGGCCGTGAGCAGGGCCCTCGTGAGGGCGGGGTCGGCGGCCAGGTGCAGGTAGGTGAACAGGACGAGGTCGTCGCGCAGCAGCGGATACTCGGAGGCGACGGGCTCCTTCACCTTGCACACGAGATCCGAGAGGTCCCAGACCTCGGCCGCGTCGTCGAGGATGGTGGCGCCCGCGGCGCGGTACTCGTCGTCGCTGATCGACGACCCGCCGCCGGCACCCGCCTCGACGGTGACGTGGTGCCCGTGGGCGGTCAGCTCGTGCACCCCGGCTGGCGTGATCGCCACCCGGAACTCGCTGTTCTTGATCTCTCGTGGAATCCCGATGCGCACGGCTGCCTCCTGGGGTCAGGCTAGGGCCTCGGCCAGCTCCGCGCTGGTGGGGCCGGCTGCCGACCCGAATCGTGATACGGCGAGGGCGGCCGCTGCGTTGGCGCGCCTCACGGCGGCCGGGAGGTCCAGCCCGTCGGCGAGAGAGGCGAGCAGCGCGCCGGCGTGCGCGTCGCCCGCGCCCGTCGTGTCGACGGCGGTGGAGGGGAAGGCGGCGACGCGGAACGGCGCCTCACTGCGCCGGTGGACCCAGGCTCCTTCGGGGCCGACACGCGCGATCACCGTCGCGTCGTCGGGCAGCCGACCCCAGATGCCCAGCGGGGCGTCGACGGGCTCCCCGATGATCCCGAGCTCGCGTTCGTTCAGGCTGAGGATCGTGGTGTGCGCCAGCACCGCGTCGAGGACATCGCGGGGGATCTCCCCGAGCAGGGGGCCGGGGTCGAGCAGCACCGCGACGGGCCGCAGCCGCGCGAGGAGCCGCGCGACGGCCGGCCCGGTCGACGGGTAGAGCAGGTCGTACCCGCTGACGTAGAGCGCGTCGTCCGCCCGCCACGCGACGGCGTCGAGGTCCTCGTCCGTCAGCGTCTGCTCGACGCCGGGGCTGGTGACGAACGTGCGCTCGCCGTCGGGCTCGATGAAGCCGATGCAGCAGCCGGAGTCGCCGTCGAGGGCGCGGGGGAGCAGCACGTCGGTGCCTGTCGCGGCGAGTTCGCGCCAGATCAGGTCGCCGATCAGCCCGCTGCCGACCCGTCCGGCCAGCGCCGTGGGCATGCCGAGCCGCGACGCCGCCGCGATGACGTTGAACAGCCCGCCAGCCTGCGCGACCACTGGACCGCCCATGACGTCGCCGCCGCGCTCCGGCAGCCGCGGGACCGTCATCATCTGGTCGACGATGACGGATCCGAGGATCACGAGCCGGGCGATCATCCACGCACCGCCATCAGCTCGGAGGCCACGCGGCGCAGGTCGAATCCGGGGTTCGCGGCCTCCAGGAACGCCACCGCGTCGGGCGGGAAGCCCTCGACGCCATGCCGCGCGCCCAAGACCGCGCCGGCCATCGCCGCGACGGTGTCGGAGTCGCCGCCGAGCGAGGCCGCGGCGCAGACGCCGCGCCAGGGATCGTCGGGGAAGGCGGCGACGATCGCCAGCGCTGCGGGCACCGATTCCTGCGTCGCGACCGAGGTGCCGACCAGCGTGGCGATCGCCTCGCACGGGTCGTCGGCGGCCGCGGCCAGCGAGATCGCCCACATGATGCGCATCGCCACCGACGGGCCGGCCGTGTCATGCCCGCGCAGCGCGCCGAGCTGGGCCGCCTCGACTGCGGTGCCGAGCTGGTCAGCGACCGTCGCGCCGTCGATCCCGGCCGACACTGCCGCGCCGATGGCGGCCGCGCCGGCGTTGCCGAGCGTGGTGTTGTGCGTCAGGACGTTGACCTCGGCGAGGCGGGCGACGAACGGCTCCAACGGCAGCGCGCGGTGCGCGATCCCGAACGGCGCGACGCGCATGGCGGCGCCGTTGGTGTCGCCCCAGCGGCCGGTCTCCGTCGCCGGCGTCCCGGCCCGGAAGGCGGTGATGGCGCGCAGCGTGGAGGGGCCGAGCAGGTCCAGCGAGCCCGCGGCCTCCATCCGCTCGTGCCAGGCGATGAGCTCCACCGCGAAGGAGTCGAGATCGACGGCGCCGTCGCCCTCGATCAGCAGCCGGGCGAGGATCATCGCCTGATGCGTGTCATCGGTGACGGTCCCGGCCAGCTGGCCCGGCGAGATGGGGTTCTCTGCCGGACCGGCATGGAAGGTGTCTAGCTCCCCGAACAGGTCGCGGATCCGCGACCTGGTGAGCAGCTGCGTCGGCATGCCGAGCGCGTCGCCGAGCGCGAGCCCGATCAGCGCCCCTTCCGCTCGCGTGTTCATGCCGCCACCCTACGGTTGCGGCTCGGCGCGTTGCAGGACCCCGAGCCCCTCCAGCCAGGCGCGCGTGTCGTCGTCGCTGACGAACAGGTGCGCCTGCCAACCCTCGGCCGCGGCTGCCTCGACGTTCGCGATCCGGTCGTCGACGAACGCGATGCGTTCGGCCGGGAGCCTGAGGTCGGCGGTGACGAGGCGGTAGATCTCGGGGTCGGGCTTGACGACGCCGTAGCTGGCCGAGATGAAGAGCCGGTCGAGGTCCTCGCGCCAGGGCGCGCGGTCGGCCATGACCTGCATCGCGTGGGGAGAGTTGCTGAGCACGGCGACCTGGCGGCCGGCCCGGCGGCAGTCGCGCAGCAGCTGCCTGGCGTCCGGCCGCAGCCCGGTCCAGATGCCGGCGTCGAGCAGCGCGATCTCATCCATGAACTCGGCGTCGGTCGGCCGGTCGAGGGCCTCGAGCAGCGGGGCCCAGTAGGCCGCGTCGTCGGCCCCGGTGTCGTATGCGTCGCGCCCGACCCAGTACAGCGGCGCCAGGTCGTCGACGGGTACGACGAGATGCTCGGCGATCATCGGTAGCAGGTCGGGCGGCGAGGCCAGCACCTCGCCGAGGTCGAACACGACAGCCTGGATCATGGGTCGAGCCTAGTTGCGGGCTCCGACATGGCCTAGGTTCGGGGTCATGCTCTCGCTGAGGTCCATCGCGCTGTTCATCGCCGCCGCCGTGTGCGAGATCGGCGGCGCCTGGCTGGTCTGGCAGGGCATCCGCGAGCACCGGGGCTGGCTGTGGATCGGGGCCGGCGTGGTCGCGCTCGGCCTCTACGGCGCCGTCGCGACGCTGCAGCCCGATGCCAACTTCGGCCGGATCCTCGCCGCATACGGGGGCGTGTTCATCGTCGGTTCGCTCGCCTGGGGCATGGCGCTCGACGGGTTCCGCCCCGACCGCTGGGACGTGGTCGGGGCGTTGATCTGCCTCGTCGGCGTCGGCATCATCATGTACGCCCCGCGGGCGTCGTGACGCCGGCCGCCCGGAGGGCGTCGTCGGCCGTCGTACCTGGCTGACGTGATCGGGGCGGCGGTCAGGGGAGGGTGAGCCCCGCGGTCGCCCGGGCAGCAAGCCGGTCGGCGACCAGCGAATCAGCGCAGCGGACCAGCTGGTCAGGGTCGGGCCAGGCGACGTCGGCCAGCGGCACCGGACCGTGGGCGGCACGTAGCGCGGCCATGATCCGGCCGCGGCACTGACGGTCGGTGCCCTCCCAGGCCTGCGCCACGCGCGGTGCGCCGTCCCACTCCGGGCGGCCGGCCGCGAGCCAGGCGCAGTGCCGGGCGACGGGGCAGGCCTCGCAGCGGGGCGCCCGTGCGGTGCAGACCACGGCGCCCAACTCCATCGCGGAGGCTGACCACAGCGCGGCCTCCGCGTCGTCGTCGGGCACCCACTCCCAGGCCGCGGCCCGCTCCGCGGCCGTCTCGTGCGCCGCCGGATGCTCGACGCCTGTCGCCAAGCGGGCGAGGACCCGTCGGACGTTGACGTCCAGAACCAGGGACCGGCGGCCGAACGCGAACGCGCGCACCGCGGCCGCGGTGTAGCGGCCGATGCCCGGCAGCGCGAGCAGTTCGGCCTCGTCGTCGGGCACCTTGCCGTCGTGGCGGTCGACGATCGCCGTCGCCGCATCGCGCAGCCTGAGCGCCCGGCGCGGGTAGCCGAGCCGGTCCCAGGCGCGCAGCACCTCGTCGACGGGGGCGGCTGCCAGGGCTGCGGGCGTCGGCCAGCGGGTCAGCCAGTCGCGCCATCGCGGCTCGACCCTCGACGCGGGGGTCTGCTGCAGCATGATCTCGCTCACGAGCACGCCCCACGGCGTGACGTCGGCGCCCCGCCACGGCAGCGGCCGGTGCACGGCGGCGAACCAGGCGGCCAGCTCGTGCCGGACGGCGGCGCGGTCGTGGGTCACGTGTGTCCTTTCGCTTCGCTCAAGGCCCTTCGACCAAGCTCAGGGAACCGGGTGCGGCCCAACGACCAAGCTCAGGGAACCGGGTCGTTGAGCCTGTCGAAACGCCCTGAGCGTAGCGAAGGGCCGAGGTGCCCTTCGACAACCGGATCGTTGAGCACTTCGACAGGCTCAGCACGGGCCTGTCGAAACGCCCCGAGCGGAGCGAGGGTTCGATGGCGGGCACGGGCGGCGGCTCACGGGGCCGGTGGCTGGGGCAGACGGTCGGCGACGGCGGCCTCGACCTCGGCGAAGCGGGCCACCGCGGTCCTCACCTGTTGCTCCAGGCCCGGAGCGGCGAGCAGCAGCCCGTCGAGGTAGAGGCCGGGCAGGTCGGCGGCGGAACCGTCGAGTGCCCCCGAGTCGATCATCAGCCGCGCGGCCTGCGCGTACTCCAGCGCGATCTTGCCGCGCAGCTCCGCGTCGTCGAGGCGCTTGAGGCCGAAGAGCGTGCTGGAGTACTGCGGATCGGTCAGGCAGCTGCCCCAGTAGAGCTGGGCGGCGTCACGGAGCTCGGCGTGCAGCGCGGCGACCCCCGCCTCGTCGACCGCGGCCCGCGTGTCCTTGACGAACCCGCGGATCGTCCGCGCGACGTTGCGGCGGTCGCCGCCGAGGGAAGCGTTGCGGCCCGCCACCGCCAGCTCGAGCCAGAACCCGACGAAGCGGTCGCCGGTGCCGAGGCGTCGGCCGAAGCGGGCGCGCTCCAGCGCGGTGCGGGGTTCACTCACGTCTGCCATGCAGAGACCCTAACAAGCCGGTCCGCTGGCCTCGCCCCGTGGTGGCCGCAGGGCGCCGGGGGAGGGCCGGCGGTAGGCGGCGCGGTCGTGAGGTCGCCCGTCGCGGTGGGCCGCCAAGAAGTGTCGCCGGTCACGTCCGATCACATGGGTGCGTTGGTGAACCGGGAGTAGTGGCCCTGGAAAAGGGCGTCGATCTTGCCCGTCTCGCCGTTGCGGTGCTTCGGGATGTGGAAGGCGGCAAGGCCGCGCTCCGCGTCGGTGGGGTTCTGCGTGTACATCTCCGGGCGGTGGATCATGATGACCATGTCTGCGTCCTGCTCGAGCGAGCCGGACTCTCGGAGGTCGCTCAGCTGCGGGATGCCGTCCTTGCGGGCCTCGGTGTTACGCGACAGCTGTGACAGCGCGATGACCGGGATCTCCAGCTCCTTGGCGAGCAGCTTTATCTGGCGGGAGAACTCCGAGACCTCCAGCTGGCGGGACTCGACCTTCTTGCCGGAACTCATCAGCTGGATGTAGTCGATGGCGAGCAGCTGCAGGTCATTGCGCTGCTTCAGGCGCCGCGCCTTGGCGCGGATCTCCATCATCGTGAGGTTGGGGGAGTCGTCGATGAAGAGGTTCTTCTCGCCGAGGACCGCCGACTTGTCCGTGATGCGCTGCCAGTCGGTCTCGTCCATCTTGCCGCCGCCGCCGCGGATGCGGCCGAGCGGGACGGTGGCCTCCGCCGACAGGATCTTCATCACGATCTCGGTGCGGCTCATCTCGAGCGAGAAGAACGCGGCGGTGAGGTCGTGGTGGATGGCGGCGCTGCGGCAGATGTCGAGCGCGAACGTCGACTTCCCGACGCCGGGTCGGGCGGCCACGATGATCATCTGTCCTGCGTGGAAGCCGTTGGTGAGCCGGTCGAGCTCCGTGAATCCGGTGGGGACGCCCGAAAGTGCGTCGCCGGAGGACTGGATGGACTCGATCTCGTCGAACGTGGGCTCCAACAGCTCGCGGATGGACTTGTAGTCCTCGGAGGCCTTCTTCTCGGTGACCTCGAAGAGCGTCTGCTGCGCCTCGTCGACGATCTTGTCGACCTCGCCCTGGCCCTGGTAGCCGAGCTGCGCGATGCGGATGGAGGCGTTGACGAGGCGTCGGAGGACGGCCTTGTCGCGCACGATCTCCGCGTAGTAGGGCGCGTTGGCCGCGATGGAGACGCTGGAGAGCAGGTCGTGGAGGTAGACGGCGCCGCCGACCTTCGCCAGCTGGCCGATCTTGCCGAGCTCGCCGGCCACGGTGATGGCATCCGCCGGCTCGCCGCGGCCGTAGAGGTTGATGATCGCGTCGAAGATCGTCTCGTGGTTGGGGCGGTAGAAGTCGACGCCGCGCAGCACCTCGACGACGTCGCTGATGGCATCCTTCGACATCATCATGGCGCCGAGCACGCTCTGCTCCGCCTCGAGGTCCTGGGGCGGGGTGCGATCGAGGTCGCGGTCGTCGTAGACCTGAGCGGCCTGGGACATGTGCCACCTCCAACGCGCGAGAAATCTGCCGGTAGCAAGGCTAGGGCACGGGTCCGACGGTTCCTCGGCCAGCTGACGTGCCCACCGCCCACAGCTGTGGACAACTCTGTGGACGCCGTGTGGACAGCTGAGGACAACCCGGGCGGCCCCGGCGGAGGGATGTGAACGAAGCTGTGCACTTCCCTTGAGCGATGTTATCAAACCGTTATAAATGCCCCTGGTGTCTCCTTCGGGGGATTTGTCCACAAATCCCCTTGGGTCCTGAGCTCGCACCGGCTGCTCCATCGGTCGGCCATATCACGGCCCCCGCCGCGTGGCAATAGCGGAACCACAAGGGGTGATGCACTTCAGTGCCGCCGGAGGTGTCGAGGTGGCCGAGTTCTGCATGCCAAGTGCTGCCGCGAGTTGTCCACAGGTTGACCGGTTCGCTGTGGATAGCCGTCGTGGTGCCTCGGTCCCCCCTGTGCCCCGGGGCTCCCGGTGGGCTCGCGCCACCGTCGGCCGTTTCGACGGCCCCGCGCCGCCGTCGGCCACACCCCCTTGTGTGGACGCCAGCGCCATTCGCGTGAATTTCGTTGGCGTCGGTGAACTTCGTTGGCGCCTGCGGATGAGGGGGGCCGTGGTTGAAGGGGGTACCCCCTGGGGGTATAGTCACAGAAGGAGGAACCCATGAACGAGCACGCGCACCACGGCTACACGCCCCAGAAGGCGGAGTACCTGCGTCGGCTGAAGCTGATCGAGGGTCAGGCGCGCGGGATCGCGCGGATGGTGGAGGAGGACAAGTACTGCATCGACGTCCTCACCCAGATCTCGGCCGTGACCAGTGCGCTCAAGGCCGTCTCGATGGGCCTCCTGGAGGACCACCTGTCCCACTGCGTCGCCGACGCCGCCCGCAAGGGCGGACCCGAGGCCGACGAGAAGCTCGACGAGGCCATGCAGGCCATCCGACGGCTCGCGAAGTAACCGAACCCCACCACCCAAGGGAGCAAGAATGATCGCCACGTACACCGTCTCGGGCATGACCTGCGGCAACTGCGTCAACCACGTCACCGAGGAGGTCTCCGAGGTCGAGGGCGTCAAGAACGTCAACGTGCAGCTCGAGGGGACCATGTCGGTCGAGTCCGACGAGCGCATCCCTTTCGACTTCATCGTCGAAGCCGTCCGTGAAGCGGGCGACTACACCGTCGTCGAGGCCTGAGAAGAGGCGTAACCCACCCGTGTCCACCACCACGATCAACCTCGACATCTCGGGCATGACCTGCGCCTCGTGCGCGGCCCGGATCGAGAAGAAGCTCAACAAGGTCGACGGCGTGTCCGCGACGGTCAACTTCGCGACCGAGAAGGCGACCGTCGACGCCCCGGTCGGGCTGACCGCCACCGACCTGATCGAGGTGGTGGAGAAGGCCGGCTACGGCGCGAGCCTTCCCGCCCCGACCCGGCGCAACGACGACGAGACGGCGGAGCTCGGTCGACGCGCCGTCACGTCGTTCGTGCTGAGCGTCCCCGTCGTCGCCGTGTCGATGGTGCCGGCGCTGCAGTTCGACGGCTGGCAATGGCTCGCGCTCGTCGCGTCGACGTTCGTCGTGCTCTGGCTCGGCCGCGGCTTCCACAGGGCCGCCTGGGTCAACCTGCGGCACGGCACCACGACGATGGACACGCTGGTCAGCCTCGGCACGCTGACCGCCTACGCCTGGTCGCTCTACGCCATGCTGTTCGGCCACGCAGGCATGATCGGCATGAAGCACAGCTTCACGTTCGACCTGGTCGCGCAGGACGCCATGGGCTTCATCTACTTCGAGGCCGCCGTCACGATCATCTCGTTCCTGCTGTTGGGCAGGTGGATCGAGGCCCGCGCGAAGAGCGAGTCCGGGGCGGCGATGCGGGCGCTTCTGGAGGTCGGGGCGAAGAGCGCGACGCTGCTGTCGGACGGTCGCGAGAGCCAGGTCGATGTCGCGAGTCTGCGCGTCGGGGATCGTGTCGTCGTGCGACCCGGCGAGAAGGTCGCGGTCGACGGGGTCATCGTCGAGGGTCGCTCCGCCGTCGACGCCTCCATCATCACGGGCGAGTCCCTCCCCGTCGAGGTGGACGAGGGTGACGACGTCGTCGGCGGCTCCATCAACACCACCGGCAGGCTGGTGGTGGAGGCCCGCGCCGTCGGCTCGGACTCCCAGCTGGCCCGCATCGCGCAGATGGTCGAGGAGGCGCAGACCGGCAAGGCCGACGTCCAGCGCCTCGCCGACAAGGTGTCGGGCATCTTCGTGCCCGTCGTGCTCGCCGTTGCCGCCGTCACCCTGATCGCACACCTGGCACTGGCGCACGGCTGGACCATGGCCCTCTCGGCCGCGATCTCCGTCCTGATCATCGCCTGCCCCTGCGCCCTGGGTCTGGCGACGCCGTCGGCCCTCATGGTCGGCACGGGTCGTGGCGCGCAGCTCGGCACCGTCATCCGCGGCCCGCAGGCGCTGGAGCGGGCTCGCCGCGTGGACGTGGTGATGTTCGACAAGACCGGCACCCTGACCACCGGACAGATGTCCGTCGTCGACGTCGAGCCCGCCGACGGGGTGACCCGCGACGAGCTGCTGAGGCTGGCCGCTGCCGTCGAGTCCGGCTCCGAGCACCCGATCGCCCGCGCGATCGTCGCGACCGTGCCCCAGCACGAGCCGGTTTCGGGGTTTGTCAACGTGGCCGGGCGCGGCGTCAAGGGCGAGGTCGACGGTCGCGTCATCTACGCCGGGTCCCCTGTCTTCATCTCCGAACTCGGCCACCTGGCCCCGACCTGGCGGGGCAACCTGCTCGGCAGCATCCTGGAGATCGCCGACGACCACGACGTGCTCGGCCGCATCATCGTCTCCGACACCGTCAAGGACAGCGCCGCCGTCGCCGTGGCGCAGCTCAAGGACCTCGGCATCACGCCCGTGATGCTGAGCGGAGACAACGAGGCGACCGCCCGCTCCGTCGCCGGCCAGCTCGGCATCGACGAGGTGCGCGCAGGGGTGACCCCGGCCGGCAAGGTCGAGGCCGTCCACGAACTCCAGGCCGCTGGCCACCGGGTGGCGATGGTGGGCGACGGCGTCAACGACGCGGCCGCGATCGCGGCCGCCGACCTCGGCATCGCCATGGGCACCGGCACCGACGCGGCCATCGCCGCAGGCGACATCACCGTGATGCGCCACGACCTCGGCGCCGTCGTCGACGCGGTGCGGCTGGCGCGCGCCACGCTGCGCACCATCAGGTCCAACCTGGTGTGGGCGTTCGGGTACAACACGGCCGCCATCCCGTTGGCCGCGATCGGCATGCTGACGCCCATGATCGCGGGCGCCGCGATGGCCTTCTCGAGCGTCTTCGTCGTGCTCAACAGCCTCCGGCTGAGGGGCTTCAGGTCGTCCGCGAACCAGCCCTCCTTGAAAGATTAAGATTTCTCAGGAAGCGTTTGGAGTTTCTCAGGAAAGGCTCTAGGCTTAGGCCGTCCGGCGTACCGGACGTGGACCACACTGGAGCTCACCTGATGGCAAAGATCCTCATCCCCGCGATCGCCGGCGGGGCAGCGCTCGCCCTCGTCGGCACGGCCGCCATCGCCACGGCGCTGCAGAAGAACGACGTCACCCTCACGGTCGACGGCGTCAGCAGCTCCATCGCGGTGCGTGAGACCACCGTCGGGGACGTGCTCGACCTGCAGGGCATCGACCTCGGCACGCACGACGTGGTCCTGCCCGCCGCCGACACCACCATCACCGACGGGATGGAGATCTCCGTCGCCTACGGCCGCGAGCTCGCGCTCACCGTCGACGGCGAGCAGCGCACCGTCTGGACCACCGCGCAGACGGTCGGTCAGGCGCTCTCGCAGCTGCAGCTCGACGACGCGGACTCCAAGCTGTCCGCCACCCGCTCCGTCGGCATCGGCCGCGAGGGCCTCGACCTCGAGGTCTCCACGCCCAAGGAGGTCACGCTGAAGGCCGACGGGGCCAGCGCGGCCGTCCGCGCCGCGGGCACCGTCGCCGACCTGCTCGCGCAGGAGGGCATCGAGGTGGACGCCGACGACGAGGTGAAGCCGTCGCCCGAGACCGAGCTGAGCGAGGGCATGACGGTGAAGTACGTCGACGTCGAGGTCAAGACCAGCACGAAGAAGGTCTCCGTCGCCTACGACACGAAGAAGGTCAAGACGGACAAGCTCGCCAAGGGCACGACCAAGGTCACAACCGAGGGCGTCAAGGGCAAGGCCACCGAGACCCACACGGACACCTACCGCAACGGCAAGCTGGTCTCGTCGGAGCTGACATCCACCAGGACCACGAAGGAGCCCGTCACCGAGGTCGTCCGGGTGGGCACCAAGGAGACCGAGAGCACCGCGCCGTCGGACCTGACGCCCGCCTCCGGCACCACCTGCCGCGCGTCCTACTACGACACGGGTTCCGTGACAGCCAACGGCGAGTCCTTCAACCCCGACGGCCTGACCGCCGCGCACCTCAGTTTCCCGTTCGGGACCAAGCTGAAGGTCACCAACAAGGCCAACGGCAGGACGACCATCGTCCGCATCAACGATCGCGGCCCCTACGTCGGCGACCGCTGCCTCGACCTGTCCCGCGGCGCCATGCGCGCAGTCGGCGGCCTGTCGTCCGGCATCATCACGCTGACGTACGAAGTTGTCTCCTGAAACTATTTCCGGAAAAACACCCCGATCAACTTGACTGGTCTGACCTTTCTACGTCTATAGTTGAAGCGTGCCTCGCGAGGTGCACAAGAAGCCCGGTCCCCTGCCGCCCCCCAATGCAGCGGGCCGGGCTTCTCCTTTGCCCAGCCGCGGTTGAGCCGTGTGGCACAGCCGGGCGGGACGCGCCGAATCGTCGGTGAGGGGTTGACCGCGGCGGTAGGTTCTAGGGCATGGGACACCGCATAGAGACTGATTCCATGGGCGACGTCGAGGTCGCCGACGACCGCTACTGGGGCGCGCAGACCGAACGCAGCCTCCACAACTTCGACATCGGCCGCGACACCTTCGTATGGGGTCGGGCGATGGTCAAGGCCCTCGGGGTGCTGAAGAAGGCCGCCGGCGAGGCCAACGCCCAGCTGGGCGAGTTGACGGCCGAAAAGGGCGAGCTCATCGCCCGGGCCGCCGACGACGTCATCTCCGGAGAGCTCGACGACCACTTCCCGCTCGTGGTCTTCCAGACCGGGTCCGGCACCCAGTCGAACATGAACGCCAACGAGGTCATCGCCAACCGCGCCATCGAGCTGGCCGGGGGAGTGCGGGGCTCCAAGAAGCCCATCCACCCCAACGACGACGTCAATCGTGGCCAGTCGTCCAACGACACGTTCCCCACCGCGATGCACATCGCCGTGGTCACGGAACTCAACGAGCGCCTCTACCCGGCCATCGTCGAGCTGCGTGACGTGCTGGACGCGAAGGCCAGGGAGTACGACGACGTCGTCATGGTCGGCCGCACGCACCTGCAGGACGCCACGCCCGTGCGCCTCGGCCAGGTCATCGGCGGCTGGGTCGCGCAGATCGACTTCGCGCTCGAGGGCGTGAAGGCGGCCGACGCCCGCGCCCGTGACCTCGCGATCGGCGGCACCGCCGTCGGCACCGGGCTCAACGCCCATCCCGACTTCGGCCGGACCACCGCCGAGCGCATCTCGGCCGAGACCGGGCTTGAGTTCCGCCAGGCCGACAACCTGTTCGCGGCGCTGTCCGCGCACGACTCCCTCGTCGAGGTCAGCGGCGAGCTGCGTGTGCTCTCCGGGGCGCTGATGAAGATCGCGAATGACGTGCGCTGGTACGCCTCCGGCCCCCGCGACGGCATCGGTGAGCTGCTGATCCCCGAGAACGAGCCCGGGAGCTCGATCATGCCCGGCAAGGTCAACCCGACGCAGTGTGAGGCCCTGACCATGGTGGCCGCGCGGGTGTTCGGCAACGACGCGACCGTCGGCTTCTCCGGCACGCAGGGCAACTTCCAGCTCAACGTGTTCAAGCCCGTCATGGCGCATGCCGTGCTGGAGTCGATCCGCCTCCTCGCCGACGGGGCCCGCTCCTTCAACGTCCACTGCGCCGTCGGCATCGAGCCGAACCTGCCGCGGATCGAGGAGCACCTTGCCTCCAACCTGATGCTGGTCACGGCGCTGAACCGCCACATCGGCTATGACAAGGCCTCCAAGATCGCCAAGCAGGCGCACCATCAGGGCATCTCGCTGCGCGAGTCCGCGCTGGCCAACGGCCTGACCGAGCAGGAGTTCGATGAGTGGGTCGTGCCGCGCGACATGACCGGAAAGTGACCTGAGACATCGGGGCCCTCGGCGTCGCCGAGGGCCCCGATGCGTGTCAGGCGACCGACGAGGCGCGCACGACCAGGTGCGGTGCCATGTACTCGACACCGTGGGACACGTTGCCCTCCATGGCCTCGGCGAGCCGCTGTGCGGCGAGCCTGCCGATCTCCTCGAGGTTCATCTCGATGCTGGTCAGCGTCGGGCGGGCACCCGTCGCGAGGATCTCCCAGTTGTCGTGCCCTACCACCGAGACGTCGTCCGGTACGCGACGACCCTCGTCGCGGAGCGTGTCGAGGGCGCCCCGGGCTATCTGGTCGTTGCCGCACAGCACGCCGTCGACCTCGGGGTACTGCGTGAGGATTGTCCGCATCGCCGCGCGGCCCCACGGCTCGGTCCAGGAACCGAAGAACGCGTCGCCGCCCAGTGACTCCAGGCCGGCCTCCGACAGGCGCCGCTTCGCACCGTGCACGCGCTCGACGGCCGCGCCGTAGGTCGTGTCGCCGGCGATGATCGCGACGTGGCGGCGCCCGGCCGCGAGCAGATGTGAGACGCCGAGGTCGCCGGCCGCGACGTTGTCGGACACGATCGAGCAGTCCTCGGGGTCGTCGGACGGCGCGTAGGCGTAGACCACAGGCACGGGGAGCCCGCGGCCGAGCGTCGGGCGCGTGTCGGGGCGGGCGCCGACGATGATGAGGCCGTCGACGCGGCGCTGCATCAGGACGTCAAGGTGGTAGCGCTCCCGGATGGCGTCTCCGCGGGCGTCGCAGAGCAGCACCGAGACCTTGTTGACGCCGAACGCGTCCTCCGCCCCCATCAGCAGGGGGATGGAGAAGCGGCCGTCGAAGTCGTGGGTGATGAGCCCGACGGTGCCGGAACGGCCCGTCTGCAGCGACTTCGCGAGCGTGTTCGGCACGAAGTTCAGGCGCCGGGCCGCCTCGACGACACGCTCCCGCGTGGTCTCGGCCACGTCGGAGCGGCCGTTCAGGGCCTTCGACGCCGTAGACACGGAGACGCGCGCCAGCTGTGCGACGTCGATGAGCGTCGCGCTCTTGGGGTTGCGCCTCGCGGCGGCTTCGGTCCTCGGCACCGTGTCCTCCAGGTCCCGTCTCCGGCGGCTTTGCAGGGTGAGCATCTCCTCGTGGGAGTTTCGGTCACCATACCGGAAACCATTCCGATCGGGTGCATTGACGCAATCGAGTTGCCATGTCAAGATTCCCTCAAACGTTTTCGAGCATTTCGTGGTGCCGGTGAAGGTGCCGTCGCGACCACGCCCTAGGAGTGACCATGGTTTCCGCTTCCTTCCTGCCCGTCGCGCCCGGCGGCGGACGGCTGCAACCCGTCGGCATCGACCAGATCCGCATCCTCGGCGGCTTCTGGGGTGACCGGCAGCAGCTCAACGCCGACAAGCTCATCCCGCACTCCCTGAGGTGGGAGACCAAGGTCGGCTGGATCGAGAACTTTGTCCGGGCAGCCGAGGGGACCATCGGGGGCCGCCACCAGGGCCGCGAGTTCGCGGACTCCGACGTGTACAAGCTGATCGAGGCCATGGCCTGGGAGGTCGGCCGCACCGGGGACGAGGACCTCGACGCCGAGATCGAGCGCCTCGGCGCGCTCATCGAGGCCGTGCAGGGCGACGACGGCTATCTCAACACCCGCTTCGGCAACCCCGGCCAGGAGCCGCGCTACTCGGCCTTCGCCTGGGGGCACGAGCTGTACTGCTACGGGCACCTGATCCAGGCCGCCGTCGCGCGGATC
Organism: Tessaracoccus palaemonis; assembly: GCF_019316905.1. Classification (NCBI taxonomy): domain Bacteria; kingdom Bacillati; phylum Actinomycetota; class Actinomycetes; order Propionibacteriales; family Propionibacteriaceae; genus Tessaracoccus; species Tessaracoccus palaemonis. Next base: position 2,830,986 of record NZ_CP079216.1, on the reverse strand, counting down.
CGCACCGGTCACGAGGGAGCGATCGTCCGCGTCGCGATCAAGGCGGCCGACCACGTCTGCCGCGAGTTCGGCAAGGGCGCACGCGAGGACGTCTGCGGGCATCCCGAGATCGAGGTCGCGCTGGCCGAGCTGTCGCGCGCCACCGGGGATGCCAGGTACCTCGAGCAGGCCCGAATCTTCCTGGACCGCCGCGGCCACGGCATCCTCCCGGACATCGAGTTCGGCCGCTCCTACTACCAGGACGACGAGCCCTTCCGGGAGTCGACCGTGCTGCGCGGCCACTCGGTCCGCGCTCTCTACCTGTGCGCGGCGGCCGTCGACATTGCCGTGGAGAAGGGCGACGCCGAGCTGCTGGAGATTGCGCGCCTGCAGTTCGACGCGACCATCGCCCGGCGTACCTACATCACCGGAGGCATGGGATCGCACCACCAGGACGAGGCGTTCGGCGTCGACTTCGAGCTCCCCCCGGACCGCTCCTACTGCGAGACCTGCGCGGGCATCGGGTCGGTCATGGTCGCGTGGCGGCTGCTGCTGGCCACCGGCGACCTGCGCTACGGAGACGTCATCGAGCGCGCGCTGTACAACATCGTCGCGGCGTCTCCGTCCGAGGCGGGCGACGGGTTCTTCTACGCCAACACGCTGCACCGCCGCACCCCGGCCATGCCCGCCGACCCCGACGAGGCGCTGCCGCGCGCCAACGCGTCGCTGCGCGCCCCGTGGTTCGAGGTGTCCTGCTGCCCGACCAACGTGGCCCGCACGTTCGCCAGCCTGTCGACCCTGGTCGCCACGGCCAGCGACGACGCCGTCCAGATCGTGCAGTACGCCCCGGCGAGCATCGAGGCCGAGGTCGCCGGCAGCCCGGTCCGCCTCACCATGGCCACCGGCTACCCCTACGACGGCCGCGTCGTCGTCACCGTCGACGAGGCCGAGGCCCCGTTCGACCTCGAGCTGCGCATCCCCGGCTGGGCCGCGGGCGCCACCCTCGGCGGCGAAACCGTCGAGCCCGGCACCTGCCGCATCGAGGGCCTGACCACCGACGACGTCATCGAGCTCGACCTGCCGCTCGCCCCGCGGCTCGTCCGCCCCGACTCCCGCATCGATGCCGTCCGCGGCACGGTCGCCGTCGAGCGCGGCCCGTTCGTGCTGTGCGTCGAGTCAGTCGACCTGCCGGGCGGCCTCGACGTCGCCGAGATCGAGGTGCTCCGCGGGGCCGAGCCGACGGCCTCCGGCCGCGGCGCCGCCATCCGCGGGCGTCGCGTCCGACACGCCGCAGCCCCCTGGCCGTACGGCCCGGACGCCGCCGTCGCCGAGGGCGACGCGGAGTTCGACATCACCCTGGTGCCGTACCACTCGTGGGCGAACCGGGGCCCCGTGACGATGCGGGTGTGGGTGCCAGAGCAGGCCTGAGCCCACACCATCTCCTGCGCATCGACGAGCGGGCGGCCCTCACCGGCCGCCCGCTCGTGCGCTGCGACCCTTGCGCTGCCCCTCGTCAGAAGCGATAGGCTGACCGGACCTGTCGCGGGCACCGTCGCCCACCACCCTGGAAGGGACCTCTCAATGCTGAAGGGGATCGATCCGATCGTCACGCCCGAGTTGCTGTCCGTGTTGGCGCGGATGGGGCACGGCGACACCCTCGCCGTCGTCGACCGGAACTATCCGGCCCACTCGACCGGGCTGGAGGTCGTCGCCATGCCGGGCGTCGACACCACCCGCCTCGCGGCCGCGCTGTTTGCCCTCCTGCCCGTCGACACGTTCATCGAGACGCCCCTCGCGCGGATGCTCCCCGTCGACGATCCCGACGGCGAGCTGCCGGTGCAGGTGGAGTTCATCGCGGCCGCCGAGCAGGCCGAGGGACGGAGCATCCGGGCCGAGGGGGTCGAGCGGATGGACTTCTACGCCCGCGCGCGGCGCGCCTTCGCCGTCGTCGCGACCAGCGAGGACCGCCCCTACGGCTGCTTCCTCGTCACCAAGGGCGTGGTGTTCGAGGACTGACGTCCCGGACCCAGCCCGCTTCACCACCCCGGAGGATCCCGTGGCCCGTGTCGTCGTCGTCGGCTCGCTGAATGTCGACCTTCATCTCCTGCTCCGCCGCCACATCCTGCCGGGGGAGACCCTCATCGCGTCCGGCGGCACGTTCTCGCCGGGAGGCAAGGGCGCCAACCAGGCCTGCGCGGCCGCACTCGCCGGCGCAGACGTGACCATGTGCGGCGCCGTCGGCGACGACTCGTCCGCCCCCGTCGCGACGACCCTACTGGCCGAGGCCGGCGTCGACCTGACCCACGTCCGCCGCCTGTCAGGGGCGACGGGTCTGGCCGTCGTGAGCGTGGACGCGGAGGGCGAGAACACCGTCGTCGTGGTGCCGGGGGCCAACGCGGCCGTCACGCCCGAGTTGGTCAGGGGATGGGAGCCCGTCATCGGGGCGGCCGACGTCGTCGTGCTGCAGGGCGAGATCCCGGCCACCAGCGATCTCGAGGTCGTCGGCTGTCGGCCGAGGCGCCTGATAGTGAACCTCGCGCCGGTCATCGACGTCGCCCCGCAGTTGCTGCTGGCCGCCGACCCGCTCGTCGTCAACGAGCACGAGGGGGCGGCGGCGCTTAAGCAGCTCGGCGGACCCGATGTCACCGAGCCGGCCGACGTCGTCGCCGGGCTGCGGGCGGCCGGGGTCGCGTCGGTGGTCATGACACTGGGGGCGGCCGGGGCGCTGGTCGCCTCGTCGGGCGGCACGGTGTCGGTTCCGTCGCCCCGGGTACGCCCCGTTGACACCGTCGGGGCCGGCGACGCCTTCTGCGGCGCGCTCGCCGCGCGGGTCGCCGACGGGGATTCCCTCGAGGTTGCCGCGGCCTTCGCAGCGCGTTTCGCGGCGTACACGGTCCAGTTCGAGGGCGCCCAGGCCTCCTACCCGGCCCCCGGAACGGCCCTCCCCGACTGACGCACCGGGCCAATACCTGCCGCCGCGCCGACCACATCCAGGCCGTCGCGCCCGACCCTTCCCGCCGACGCCAACGGTATGCACGGACGCCAACGATATTCGCGCGAATGTCGTTGGCGTCCGTGTTCTTCGTTGGCGACGGGGCGACGGGGCGGGGGATCGGGCTGGGCGAGACTATTTCGTTATCTGCGAACTATTGACACGGTTCAACCCCGCCGCATAGTCTCGTGCGTGTTGATTCACTGATGAATAGATATGCAGGACGCCATGACTCATCCCCCTCAGGCCATCGGTCTGATCCTCGCGCTCGACCAGGGCACGACGAACAGCAAGGCGCTGCTCGTCGATGCCGCCACGGGCGCGGTCGTCGGGCGGGGGAGCGCGGGCGTAGCGATCTCGTATCCCCGCCCGGGGTGGGTCGAGCAGGACGCGGACCAGCTGTTCGACGCCACCATGAGCGCCGCGGAGCAGGCCCTCGCGACGGTCGACCCCGGACGCGTCGCCGCGGTGTCGATCTCGAACCAGCGTGAGTCCGTCGTCTGCTGGGACGCCGCCACGGGCGAGGCCTGCGGCCCGGTCCTCGGCTGGCAGGACGCCCGCACCGCCGACGAGTGTTCCCGGCTGGCCGCCGACGGGCTCGACGCGGTGGTGCTCGCAACCACAGGCCTCTCGCTCGACGCCATGTTCTCCGCGCCGAAGATGCGCTGGCTCCTCGACCGCGCCGTCGCCGACGGGCACCGCCCAGACGACCTGCGCGTCGGCACCGTCGACACCTGGCTCGTCCACCGGCTGACCGGCGAGTTCCTCACCGAGTCGGGCAACGCGTCGCGCACCATGCTGATGGACCTCCGCACGCGCACCTGGGCGCCAGCGCTGCTCGAGGGATTCGGCGTGCCGGCCACCGCACTCGCGACCATCGTCGGGTCCGATCACAGTTTCGGCCGCGTCCGCGACGGGCTCCCGATTCCCGGCGGGGTGCCGGTCGCCACGGTCCTGGCCGACTCGCACTCCGCCCTGTACTTCCACGGCCAGGGACGCGCCGGACAAGCGAAGGCCACCTACGGCACCGGGTCATCGGTCATGCTGCCCGCCGCGCTCCCGGCTGCCGGCCCCGTGGCCCTCGCCGGCGGCGTGGCCGCCACCTGCGCCTGGGAGACCGACACCCCGGTCTACGCGCGGGAGGGGAACGTCGTCGCCACGGGGGCTGCGCTGGCCTGGGCGGCCCGGATGCTCACCGACGGCGACGTGCCCGCACTCGGCGAACTCGCCGGCCTCGCAGAGGATGCCGGGGGAGTCTCCCTCGTGCCGGCCTTCTCCGGCCTCGGCGCCCCCTACTTTGACCGCGGCGCGGTCTCCGTCTGGTGCGGCATGACGGCAGGCACCACACGCGCCCAGCTCGCCCGCTCCGCGTTCGAGGCCGTCGCGCACCAGGTCGCCGACGTCGTCGAGGCGATGACCGCCGACGGCGCCGCCGACATCGAGACGCTGCACGCCGACGGCGGCGCGACGGCCTCGGCGCTCCTCATGCAGCGGCAGGCTGACCTGCTCGGCCGGGACGTGCAGGTGTCCGGCGTCGCGGAGGCCTCCGCGCTCGGCGCCGCGCTGCTCGCCGCCCGTTCCATCGACCCGGAGGTGGCCTGGGAGGCCCACGAGGCGCGACGCGTCGTCCCGTCCCAGAACCCCGGCGGCGCAGCAGCCGACCGGGCCGCCTGGCGCTCGGCGGTCAGCCGTGCCCGCCACACCACACCCGCGGGCTGACCCGCTCCACCCGAACCGAACCCCTAGGAGAAGACAGATGGCAGGCAGAGTCGCCAGACCACTGTGGAGACGAGGCATCGTCGTCTGGCCCGTGCTGATCGTCGTGCTGCTGGTCCTCATGTTCGTCAACACGACGTTCGTGAAGGCCGGCAGCCAGGCGCAGGCGGCCGACACGGCGGTCGAGTACGCCGACCTGAACTACGAGTCCGTCGTCGTGCCCACGATCCAGGACGCCGCGCAGCCCCTCGCCGACATCGCGAACGGCATGGTCGACGACCCCGAGGCGACGGGCGAGGAGTTCGGTCGTCGGGAGGACGCCGACAAGCCGTTCAGTTTCTCAGTGACCGCGACCGGCACCCTCGCCGAGGGGTCGTTCGGTGAGGTCGGCCTCGAGGTCGACGGGCTGCCCGAGGGCATCACCGCAGGCATCGCCATTCCGCCGCTCGGCTCCTCCACCGCGATCCGCGACGCCGGCACCGATCTCGGCTTCGGGTCCTTCACCAACCAGACCGAGTACCAGAACGTGGCCATCGAGCTGAACAAGCGTGCGGCGGAGACCGTCTTCGCGGACCTCGACCTCACCCAGATGCTCGGCCAGCAGGTCACGGTCACCGGGGCCCTGACCTGGTCGTCGAAGACGGGCGGCGAGGTCACGCACGCGACCATCGTGCCCGTGCAGATCGAGACCGGATCATGACCCACGCCGCACAGGAGACCGTCCTGCTCCGGGCGGAGGCCGTCACCAAGGCCTACGGCGGCACGCACGCGCTGCGCGGCGTCGACTTCGAGGTCCGGGCCGGCGAGGTGACCGCACTGATCGGCGAGAACGGCGCGGGCAAGTCCACACTGATGAAGATCCTGGCCGGCGTCGAGCGGCCGAGCTCCGGCACCATCCTCCTCGACGGCGAGCCGGTGACGTTCTCGAGCCCGACCGAGGCGCTCGACAACGGCGTCGCGATCATCCACCAGGAGCTCAACCTCTGCCCGAACCTGTCCATCTCGGACAACATCTTCCTCGGCCGCGAGGAGCGCCGCGCGGCGGGACTCGCCGTGGACTACGGGAGGCAGCAGTCCGTGGCCGCCGAGGTGCTGGCACGGCTGGAGGAGGAGATCGATCCCGACACGCTCGCCGGAGACCTCCGACTCGGGCAGCAGCAGCTCGTCGAGATCGCCCGCGCGCTGAACGAGGAGGCCCGCGTCCTCATCATGGACGAGCCCACCAGCGCGCTGTCCCACTCCGAGGTGCAGGTGCTGTTCAAGGTCATCGAGGACCTGACCCGCCGCGGCGTCGCCATCATCTACATCTCCCACCACCTCGACGAGTGCCTCGAGATCGCCGACCAGGCCGTGATCCTCCGCGACGGCGCAGTCGTCGCGAGGGCGGCCATGGCCGACGTGGACATGCAGTGGATCGTCACGCAGATGGTGGGCCGCGAGGAGTCCGACCTGTTCGCCGACCTCACGCACGACCCCGGCGATGTCCTCCTCGAGGTGCGCGACCTCGTCGTCGCCGACCCTGACACCCACGGCCGGCTCGCGGTCAGGCGGGTCAGCCTCGACGTGCACGAGCGCGAGATCGTCGGCATCTTCGGGCTGATGGGCGCCGGTCGTACCGAGCTGCTCGAGGCCCTCGCCGGACGTAACAAGGTGCTCGGCGGAACCGTCAGCCTCGCCGGCCGGGACGTCGGCCACCTGCAGGTGTCGGAGCGCATCGCCGACGGCATCGTGCTCGTGCCGGAGGACCGGCAGCGGGACGGGCTCGTCCAGTCGCTGTCCATCGGCATGAACATGGCGCTCGCCTCGGTGCTGCGCTTCATCAAGGGCGGCTTCGTCTCAGCCGGTGACGAGCGACGCACCTCGGAGGAGACCGGCCGCCAGGTGCGCCTCAAGATGGCCAGCCTCGACGCCGCCATCGGCTCGCTGTCCGGCGGCAACCAGCAGAAGGTCGTCATCGCCAAGGCACTCATGACTGAGCCGCGCGTCGTGCTGCTCGACGAGCCGTCCCGCGGCATCGACGTCGGCGCCAAGGCCGACATCTTCACCCTCATGGCGCAGTTCTCCAAGGAGGGACGCGCCGTCCTTTTCGCCACCTCCGAGGTCAGCGAGGCGCTCTTCGCCTGCGACCGGGTGCTCGTGATGAACCGCGGGGAGATCGTCGCCGATCTCGACCCGCGCCACGCCACCCGCGAGCAGCTCATGGCGCTCGCCGACACCGGTACGACCACCACCGAGGACTGAGTCATGACATCCACCACCGCCGAAGCCCCAGCCGTCCGCCGCCCACTGTTCAAGAACCGGTCGTTCGGGGAGTTCCTCCTCGATCAGCGGGCCTTCGTGGCGCTGATCGTCCTGATGATCGTGTTCTCCCTCCTCTCGGACCACTTCCTCACGGCCGACAACCTCGTCACCATGACCAGGCACGTCGCCTACAACGCGATCCTCGCACTCGGCGTGCTGCTCGTGATCGTGACGGGCGGCATCGACCTGTCCGTCGGCTCCGTCGTCGGCCTGTCCGGCATCGTCGCCGGCGTCCTGCTGCAGGGCTGGGAACTCAGCCTGTTCGACGTCACCGCGTACCCCGCCGTGTGGGTCGTGATCGTCATCGCGCTGGCGGTCGGCGCGCTGGTCGGGGCGTTGAACGGCCTGCTCATCACCCGATTCAAGGTCGCGCCCTTCATCGCCACCCTCGGCACGATGTACATCGCCCGCGGCGCGGCGCTGCTGATCTCCAACGGCTCCACGTTCCCCCGCCTGCAGGGCGAGGCCGAGCTCGGCAACACGGGCTTCAGCTTCCTCGGGGTCGGGCGCCCGCTGGGCATCCCCACGGCCATCTGGATCATGGTCATCGCCGCGGTGCTGGTCTGGGTCCTGACCCGCATCACGCCGTTCGGCCGCTGGCTGTACGCCACCGGCGGCAACGAGCGGGCCGCCGAGCTGTCCGGCGTCCCGGTGAAGAGCGTCAAGATGCGCGTCTACATCATCTCCGGCATCTGCGCCGCCATGGCCGGCCTGATCATCGCCTCGGAGCTGACGTCCGCCGCGCCGCAGACGGGCACCGCGTTCGAGATGAACGCCATCGCCGCCGTCGTCATCGGCGGCGCATCGCTCGCCGGCGGTCGCGGCACGGTCAAGGGCGCCCTGATCGGCGCGTTCGTGATCGGCTTCCTCTCCGACGGGCTTGTCCTCGTCGGCGTCTCCAGCTTCTGGCAGACCGTGATCAAGGGCCTGGTCATCGTCCTGGCCGTGATCCTCGACCAGAGCCAGGAGCGACTCAAGTCCTCTCGGGCCGCCGCCCAGGCAGCCCAGAGCGTCAAGCGCGAAGCAGCGGAGCGCGAAGCCTCCGCCGCGACCGCCTGACAGTCCCACCGTCCACCCACTCATCACCACCCACCACCAGCAAGGAAGTGAAACCGATGCGAAGCATCCTCAGCAAGGGCGCTGTTGTCCTCTCCGCAACCACCGCCCTGTTCCTGAGCGCCTGTGGCGCCTCGAGCTCGACCACGTCCACCACCGCCGCCGAGACCTCGTCGGCCGCAACCTCGTCGAGCGCGGCGGCCCCCGCCGAGGCCGGCGGCCTGATCTCCGTCATCACGCCGGCGCACTCCAACGTGTTCTTCAAGGCGGAGGCCGACGCGGCCGTCGCCGCCGCGGAGAAGCTGGGCTACACCGCCCAGGCCGACTCGCACGACGACGATCCGAACAAGCAGTCCGAGCTGATCGACGCCGCCATCTCCAGCAAGGCCGTCGCGATCATCCTCGACAACGCCGGAGCCGACGTGACCGTGGGCGCCGTGCAGAAGGCCAAGGACGCCGGCATCCCGGTCTTCCTGATCGACCGCGAGATCAACGAGACCGGCGTCGCCGCGGCCCAGATCGTCGCCAACAACTCCCAGGGGGCCGGCCTGGTCGGCGAGGCCTTCGTGGAGGCGATGGAGGGCAAGGGCGACTTCATCGAGCTGCTCGGCCGTGAGACCGACACCAACGCGGCCGTCCGCTCGGATGCCTACCACGCCGTCATCGACCAGTACGCCGACATGAAGATGGTCGCCCAGGAGACCGCCAACTGGGACCAGCAGGAGGCCTTCACCAAGGTCTCGACGCTGCTGCAGGCCAACCCTGACGTCAAGGGCATCATCGCCGGCAACGACACCATGGCGCTCGGTGCTGTGGCCGCGGTCGACGCAGCCGGTCTGACCGGCGACGTCATCGTCGCCGGCTTCGACGGCAGCCCCGACGCCGTCGCCGCCATCAAGGAGGGCAAGATGCTCGCCACCGGCCTGCAGCCCGCCGTGAAGATCTCCGAGATGGCCGTCGAGCAGGCTGACGCCTTCATCCGCACCGGTGACACCGGCCAGGAAGAGAAGCAGTCCGTCGACTGCTACCTGATCGACGCCAGCAACGCCGACAAGTACACCACCTTCGCCCTCGAAGACTGACCACAACCCGACGTGGGGGCGGCGGCCCCGTCGCCCCCACGTCACCCAACCACAACACCGAAACGGAGTTGACCCACCATGTCCACACCTCAGTTTGGCGCCGGCCTCTGGAACTTCGCGAGCTACGTCGACCGCTACGCGACCGACGGCTACGCAGAGCCCGTCTCGACGCTGGAGCAGATCCGCCTGGCAGGCGAGGTCGGTGACCTCAGCTACGTCGACCTGAACTTCCCCTTCTCGCACGGCGCGACCATCGACGACGTGAAGGAGGCGCTGGACAAGGCCGGCCTCAAGGCCATCGGCGTCACCCCCGACATCTATCTGCGCCAGTTCTCCCGCGGCGCGTTCACCAACCCCGACCCCGCCATCCGCGCCGAGGCCCTTGAGCTGCTGCACCAGGCCGCCGACGCCGTCCGCCAGCTCGGAGCGAAGTACGTCAAGGTGTGGCCCGGCCAGGACGGCTGGGACTACCCCTTCCAGGTCAACCACCACGACATCTGGCAGCTCGCCAAGGACGGAATGCGAGAGCTCGCCTCCGCGCACCCCGACCTCAAGTTCGTCATCGAGTACAAGCCGCGCGAGCCCCGTGTGAAGATGCTCTGGGACTCCGCAGCCCGCTCGATCCTCGGCATCAAGGAGATCGGCCTCGACAACATCGGCGTCCTGCTCGACTTCGGCCACGCCCTGTACGGCGGTGAGTCGCCCGCCGACGCGGCGCAGATGCTGATCGACCACGGACTGCTGTGGGGCATGGACGTCAACGACAACCTCCGCGGCTGGGACGACGACCTGATGGTCGGCTCCGTGCACATCACCGAGGTCTTCGAGTTCTTCTACACCCTGCGCATCAACGGCTGGGAGGGCGTGTGGCAGCTCGACCAGTTCCCCTTCCGCGAGGACACCGTCGAGACGGCCCGCACGTCGATCCGCTTCCTCAAGGCGATCAACCGCGCGCTCGACGAGCTCGACTACGAGGCGCTCAAGGACGCCCAGGCACGCCAGGACGCCATCGGCGCCCAGCGCATCGTCCAGGACGTGCTGCTGTCCTGCATGCGCAAGGAGGCCTGAGCACGATGACCGCGACCACCGTCGGGCCCCACTTCGGTCTCGTGCACGAGGTCACCACCACGCTGCTCGCCGCCCCGGACAGGGAACTGCCCGTCTTCGAGCGCGTGGATCTCGGCGACCGCGGGGCCGCCGTGCTCCAGCTGCGGAGGGCCGCCACCGAGATCCGGCGCCGGGCGATCCAGACCGTCGGCGCTGCTGGGGCCGGGCACATCGGTGGCGAGTTCTCGATCATCGACGCCCTGGCGACGCTGTACCTGGCCGTGCTGAACACGTCTCCGGCGCAGGCCGAGGCCGGCGATCCCGAGCGCGACCGCCTCGTCCTGTCCAAGGGACATGCTGCCAACGCCCTCTACACGACGCTGGCCGCGGCCGGGTTCATCTCGCCCGAGGCCCTTCGGACCTTCCTGCAGCCCGAGTCGATGCTCAACGGGCATCCGGCGCGCAACAAGATCCACGCCGTCGAGGCCAACACCGGGCCGCTCGGGCACGGGCTGCCGATCGCCGTCGGGATGGCCGTCGCGGCCGAGCTCGATGGATCGGAGCGCCGCACGTTCGTGCTGCTCGGCGACGGCGAGCTGCAGGAGGGCTCCAACTGGGAGGCCCTCATGACCGGCGGGCACCGGAAGCTGCGCAACCTCGTCGCGCTCGTCGACCGCAACCGCCTGCAGCAGGGGGCGAAGGTCGCCGAGACCAACGACCTCGAACCGCTCGCCGACAAGGTCCGCGCGTTCGGGTGGGAGGTCGTCGAGATCGACGGCAACGACATCGGCCAGCTGCTCGACGCCTTCACGGGTGCGCCGGCGGCCTCCGGGAAGCCGACGTTCATCATCGCCCACACCGACAAGGGGTTCCCCGTCAGCTACATGCGCGACAACGTGGCCTGGCACCACAAGGTGCCGAGCACGGAGCAGGTCGCGCAGGCGCTGACGGAGCTCGACGAGATTCTTGCCTCCATCGAGGCCGAGGAGGAGAAGTGACCGAGACTCTGTACGACTGCCGCGACGCGTGGGCCGAGACCCTCGCGGAGCTGGCCAGGGAGGATGAGAGGGTCGTCGCCGTCGTCAACGACTCGGTGGGATCCTCGAAGCTTGGCGCGTTCCAGCAGGAGTTCCCCGCCCGTACCGTCAACGTCGGCATCGCCGAGCAGGACATGGTGGGGGTGGCCGCGGGGCTGGCCAACGGCGGGAAGATCCCGTTCGTCTCGGCCGCCGGGTGCTTCCTGACCGCCAGGGCCATGGAGCAGATCAAGGCCGACGTCGCGTACTCGCAGTACAACGTGAAGCTGATCGGGCAGTCGCCCGGCGTCTCCTACGGCGACCTCGGCCCGACGCACCACTCCATCGAGGACTTCGCCTGGATGCGGACCCTGCCCGGCCTCGTGGTGCTCGCACCGAGCGACCCGCAGGAGACCGAACAGGCGCTCAGGTGGGCAGCCGCTCACGAGGGGCCGGTCTACATCCGCATCGCGCGGATGGGCGTCCCGGCCGTCACGCCCGAGGGCTACGCCTTCGCGCCCGGCCGGGCCGTGCGGCTCCGTGACGGCGACGACGTGGCGCTCATCGCCACCGGGGTCACCGTCGCGCGGGCGCTGGCCGCGGCCGAGGTGCTCGCCGCGGAGGGCATCGCGGCTCGCGTGATCTCGATGCCGTCGGTCAAGCCGCTCGACCGTGAGGCGGTCCTCGCGGCGGCGAGGGAGACCAGGGGAATCGTCACCGTCGAGGAGGCGCTCGTCACCGGGCTCGGCGGGGCCGTCGCGGAACTCGTCTCGGCCGAGCAGCCGACCAGGGTGCTGTCGGCAGGGTTCCACGACCAGTTCGCGAACACCGGGGCGGCGGGCTGGCTGCTCGACCACCACGGCATCAACGCCGAGGGGATCTCCGGGCTGGCGCGCAGGATCGCACGGGCACAGGCCTGAGCATGGTGCCCGACGGGTCGTCGCGCGAGGGCGCGGCGACCCGTCCAGCACGATGCGGGTAGGTTTCTCCTGGATCCGAGCGGCGACAAGGGGTGTGAGAATGTCGGACGGTTACACGCCGGTGGTGGGCCTCGACACGGCCGAGCTGATGGTCAAGGTCGCGCGGCTCTATCACGAGCGGGGGATGAAGCAGCAGGCGATCGCCGAGCAGCTCCATCTGTCCCAGTCGCGCGTGTCGCGGCTGCTCAAGCAGGCCGCGGCCCAGGGCATCGTCCGAGTCAGCGTTGTTCCGCCGGCCGGTCTCGAGCCGGACCTGGAGGACGAGGTACGCGACCGCTACGGCCTCCGTGACGTCGTCGTCGTGCGGACCGGGAGCCTCAACAGCGAGGAGATGCTGCCGGCGCTCGGCGGCGTGGCAGGCCGGTATATCGAGGCGACGCTGACCGGCGAGGACGTCGTCGGGCTGTCCTCCTGGTCGCGGACGCTGCTGCGCGCCGTCGACGCGATGAGCATCGGTCGTACGCGGCTGGCCACCGCCGTGGTTCAGCTGATCGGTGGGGTCGGCCGGGCCAAGGCCCAGCTGGACGCCACCCGGCTGGCGTCGCGGTTGTGCGAGGTGACCGGGGCGGAACCGTATCTTCTGAACGTGCCTGGCCTCGTCTCCACCGCCGCGGCTCGCGACGCGCTCCTGGCCGACCCCAACTTCGTCCGCACCGCCGAGCGGTGGCGTGACGTCACCGTCGCGCTGGTCGGCGTGGGCAGCCTGTCACCGTCGCCCCTGCTGCGTGACTCGGGTAACTCCGTCTCTGAGGATGAGGTCGAGTCGCTGCGGGCGCTGGGCGCCGTGGGTGACGTGGTGCTGAAGTTCGTCGACAGCGAGGGCAGGCGCGTCGGCGCCGACCTGGACCAGCGGACCGTGAGCATCGACCAGGAGACGTACCTGCGGATCCCCCGTCGCCTCGGCGTGGCCGGCGGCGAGGAGAAGTTCGAGGCCATCCGGGCCATGCTCCGCGGCGGCTGGCTCAACGTGCTGATCACCGACGACACCACCGCCCGTCGCCTCGTCGCGACCTCCGACTGACCGAGTCGGGTGAGCGGGTCAGGGGCGGCGGCGCAGGGTGTCGACGAGGGCCCGGAGCGGGGCGACCATGTCGACGGTGGGGTCCTGCAGGAACTGCAGCTGGAGCCCGTCCGCGGCGGCCTGGAGGAGTCGGGCGGTCGTCTCGGGGTCGGGTACGACGGTCGCCTCGGAGGTTCCTGCCGCCGACGCCGAATGGGAGCCAAGGGCCTGGGCGAGGCTCGCGCGGAGGGTGGTGCCGCGCTCGAGGAAGTAGTCGTGGGCGGGGTGCTCGGGGTCGGCGGCCGCGACGGCCATCCGTGAGAACAGCTCCACCAGGCCGGGGACGCTCGCGTTGTGCTCGACGACCTCCAGGAGCGCCTCGACGGGGTCGTCGGCGTTCTCGAACGTCCGGTTGTCGCGCTCGTCGCGTCGGCGCAGCACCTCGACGAAGAGGTCGTCCTTGGAGGTGAAGTAGTGCAGCAGCCCGGCCTGGCTCAGCCCGACCTCGTCGGCGATCTCCTTGACGGAGGCCCCGTGGAACCCGGCGCGCGCGACGACGTCGAGCGCACTGACAAGGATCTCCTCGCGTCGGGCGAGGCCCTTCGCGTAGGGACCTCTCGGCTGTGTCGACATGTGCACATCTTAAACCGAACGACGCTTGCCTTTTGAAAACCAAGTGTCGTAAGGTTTTTCCAGACATCGCCGTCCGAGAGGATCCCCGTGACCGACATCACCGACCTGACGCTGGAGGAGAAGGCCTCCCTCACCAGCGGAGCAGACTTCTGGACCACCAAGGCCGTCGACCGGCTGGGCGTGGCCTCGATCATGATGACCGACGGCCCGCACGGCCTGCGCAAGCAGTCCGGCGCCACGGACCACCTCGGCCTTGCGGGCAGCGTGCCCGCCACCTGCTTCCCGCCCGCCGTCGCGCTGGCCTCTACCTGGGACGCGGCGCTGGCCGAGCGCGTCGGCGAGGCGCTCGGCGTCGAGTCGGCGATCGAGGACGTGGCGGTCATCCTCGGCCCCGGCATCAACATCAAGCGTTCCCCGCTGTGTGGCCGCAACTTCGAGTACCTGTCGGAGGACCCGCTCGTCGCCGGGGTGCTGGGCTCCGCGCTCGTCCGCGGCATCCAGTCGAAGGGCGTCGGCGCGTCGCTCAAGCACTTCGCGGCCAACAACCAGGAGACCGACCGGATGCGCGCCAGCTCCGACGTCGACCCGCGGACGCTGCGCGAGATGTACCTGCGCGCGTTCGAGCGCGTCGTCTCCGGCGAGCAGCCGTGGACCGTCATGTGCTCCTACAACCGCATCAACGGCGTCTACGCCTCGGAGGACCCGTGGCTGCTGACCGACGTGCTGCGAGGCGAGTGGGGCTTCGCGGGTCTGGTCGTCTCCGACTGGGGTGCGGTCAACGACCGCGTCGTCGGCCTTCCCGCCGGTCTCGACCTGGAGATGCCGTCCAGCGGCGGCCGCACCGACGCCCAGCTCGTCGCGGCGGTGCGTGAGCAGCGGCTGTCGGAGGCCGCCCTCGACCTCGCCGCCTCCCGCGTCCTCGACCTCGTGGCCAAGGCCGGGCGGCGCCCCGTGGCGGGCCCGCTCGACGTCGACGCCCACCACGCGCTGGCCCGCGAGGCCGCCGCCCGCGCCGTCGTCCTGCTCAAGAACGACGGCGGCCTCCTGCCGCTGAGGGCGGGCAGCAGCGTTGCGGTGATCGGCGAGTTCGCCCGGACCCCGCGCTACCAGGGGGCCGGCTCGTCGCTCATCAACCCGACCCGCCTCGACCCGGCGCTCGACGCGCTGGCCGCCGACGCCGACGTCACCTTCGCGCCCGGCTTCACCCTCGACGACACCGGCGACGCCGCCTCCCTGTGCGCCGAGGCCGTGGCCGCTGCGGCGGCCGCCGAGGTTGCGGTGGTGTTCCTGGGCCTCCCCGCGGTGGAGGAGTCCGAGGGCTACGACCGTACCCACATCGACCTGCCCGCCGTCCAGCTCGAGACCCTCGCCGCGGTCCGCGCGGCGAACCCCAATGTCGTCGTCGTGCTGTCCAACGGCGGCGTCGTGGCGCTGCCGTTCCGCGACGACGTCCCGGCGATTCTCGAGGGTTGGCTGCTCGGCCAGGCCGGAGGCTCCGCCACCGCCGACGTGCTGTTCGGCCGGGTCAACCCGTCGGGCCGGCTCGCCGAGACCATCCCGCTGCGGCTGGAGGACAACCCGAGCTACGGCAGCTTCCCCGGCGAGTTCGGGCACGTCCGCTACGGCGAGGGGATCCTCGTCGGGTATCGGGGCTACGACGCGAAGCGCCAGGCCGTCGCCTACCCGTTCGGCCACGGGCTGAGCTACACGACGTTCTCCTACTCCGAGCCGTCGGCCGTCGTGACCGCCGACGGCGACGTCGACGTGACCGTGCTGCTGACCAACACCGGCACCGTCGCGGGACGGGAGGTCGTCCAGGTCTACGTCGGACGCGCGGAGTCCGCCGTCCAGCGCCCGCCCCGCGCGCTCGCGGGCTTCGCGTCGGTCGAGCTGGCGCCGGGGCAGTCGACGTCGGTCACCGTCCGCGCCGAGGCCCGCGACCTCGCCTACTGGGACGTCCGCGTCGACCGCTGGATCGTCGAGCCGGGCGCCTACACGTTCGAGGTCGGTGCCTCCAGCCGCGACCTGCGCGGAAGCGTCGTCGTCGAGCTGGAGGGTGACCAGGTGACCTTGCCGATCAGCCTGGACTCCACCATCGGGGAGCTCGCCGACCACCCCGTAGCGGGTGCGATGGCCCGCCAGATCCTGGAGGTGCTCGACCAGGCCGGAGACGGCGCGGCGGAGATGATGGCCTCGGTCCCGATCGGCCGCGTCGCCACCTTCCCCGGCATGCCCGTCACGCTGGAACAGGTCCGCGAGCTGATCGACACCGCCAACGCCGACCTCTGAGGGCCCCTCCGGCGAGCCGGGCCGTCGGGTCGTTGAGCACTTCGACAAGCTCAGCACAAGCTTGTCGAAGCGCCCTGAGCACAGCGAAGGGGGGCCAGCCCGGTACTGCGCACAACTGTGGCCAGAGCCGGAGCACGCGCCGTATATCCGAGTGCTCCGGCTCTGGCCACTCTTATGCACGGGTTCACGGATCGCTGAGCACTTCGACAAACTCAGCACGGGCCTGTCGAAGCGCCCTGAGCTCGACGAAGGGGCACGCCCCCGCCCCACGACGTTTCGTCAGCGCTGGCGCGCTTCCGTCAACGCCCTTCGACAGGCTCAGGGATCCGGATCGGCTCAGGGAACCGCAGCGGCTCAGGGAACCGGATCGGCTCAGGGAACCGGGGATTCAGCCCGTCGGAACGCTGGAGTTCAGCGAAGGTGACGGCTCGGTTCGGGCACAAGTGTGGCCTGGGCCGGAGCACGCGCCCTATATCCGAGTGCTCCGGCTCTGGCCACTCTTGTGCACAGAAAGGCGCGTGGGCTGAGGCCGGGAGAGAACGCCGCGGGCGAGTGGCCAGGCGTCGCGGACGAGGCGGGCGGGGTCAGGCGTCGACGAGGGCGCCGGCGAGCTCCTCGTAGATGTCGAGCATCGCGTGGGCCTGGGAGTCGATGCTCCACTGGCTGGCCAGCTCGACGGAGCGCGTCTTTGCCCGGGTGCGCCAGGCGTCGTCCTCCAGCCGGTCCATCACGCGCAGCAGGCCGGCGGCGAGCGACGCTGGGGTCGGGCGGGTGAACTCGCCGTTGACGCCCGGCTCGACGACCAGGTCGAGCTCGTGGTCGACGGAGACGATCGGCAGCCCGGCCAGCGCGGCCTCGTGCAGCACGAGGGCCTGGGTGTCGGTCTGGCTGGCGAACGCGAAGATGTCGGCCATGCAGTAGTAGGCGCCCAGCGCGTCGCGCTTCTGCTCGCCCGGCAGGATGATGCGACCCGCGGCGCGACCCTCCTGCAGGATCCGCTTGATGTGCGTGTACCGCTCCCAGTCGCCGACGATGCACAGGCGGGCGTCGGGGCGCTGGGCGTGCACGAGCGTGAAGGCATCGGCGAGCAGCGGGATGCCCTTCTCCGGCGCGATCCGGCCGGCGTAGATCACCATCGGGCCGTCCGGATGCGGGAACGGCGGGGGGCCGGAAGGCAGCGGGTCGACGCCGTTCGGGACGACCCGGACCGTGATGTCGGGGGCCATCTGCAGGCACCGCTTCGCGGTCTTGGGCGACGGTGTGGTCACCAGGGTGGCGCTCTCCAGCATCTTCTGGCACACGCCGAGCAGCAGCGCCGTCGACCGCCCGCGGTCCTCGTAGCGGACCTCGGCCATCTTCAGGTCGTCCGAGTCGACGAGCTCGCCGCGCGACAGGGCGGTGAAGGCCCTCAGCACGCCGGTCAGCAGCGGCAGGACGGCGGAGTAGTGGTCGGCGTAGGCGTCGAAGTCGGTGTGCCAGGTCAGCAGCATCGGGATGCCGAGCCGGCGGGCGGTCATGGCGCCCAGCGCGCCGACGGTCCCGAAGCCGTGGACGTGGATCACGTCGGGGGCCATGTCGGCGACCCGATCGATCGTGCGCTCGAAGTGCCGGCCGTTGGCGACGCGCGTCGGCATCTTCGGCACCCTGACCGACGGCAGGCGGATCTCGGTTCGGCCGGTCCGTCCGAAGTGCGGGTTGGGGCCCTTGGCCGCTGGGGCGACGACGACGACCTCGTGGCCCGCGTCGAGCAGATTCCCCTCAAGCTGCTGCACCGCGAACATCAGCCCGTTGCTTCCGGGCCCGTAGTTGTCGACGAACTCGGCCACCTTGATGGGCCGGCGAGCGCGCTGTGCGGAGGAGGTCACCCGGACACTCTATCGGCATCCCTCAGTGCGTCGGCTCCGCCCACGGGCGGGTCGGGCTCAGACCGGGGTCGTGTCCCTGGCGAGCGACACGACGCGGTCGCAGACCCGGATGATCTCAGGGTCGTGCGTGATGACGAGCACGGCGGCGTCGCGGAACGCGGTCCACACGTCGGCCATCAGGGCGTCGGCCGTCTCGCGGTCGAGGTGCTCCGTCGGCTCGTCGAGGATGATGAGATCCCTGCGGCCGACGAGCAGCCTGGACAGCGCGAGGCGCCTCCGCTCACCGCCGGACAGGGTCGTGCCGTCCTCCCCGATGGAGCGGGAGGGGGCGAGGTCGAGGCCGGCGCGGTGCAGGGCGTCGTGGATCTGGTCGTCCGTGGCGTCCCGGAGTCCGACGCGGACGTTCTCTCCGACCGTGGTGGCGAAGATGTGTGCGTCCTGCTCGAGGTAGCCGACGCGACCCGTGCGGTGGACCGAGCCCGACAGCGGCGGGATCAGCCCGAGCGCTGTCGCGGCGACGGTCGTCTTGCCGATCCCAGACGGGCCCACCAGAGCGACCCGCTCGCCGGGCGACACACGCAGGTCGAGGTGGCTCAGCACCTCGCCGGTGTCCGGCCAACCGACCGTCACG
The DNA here is from genome assembly GCF_019316905.1 of Tessaracoccus palaemonis. Taxonomy (NCBI): domain Bacteria; kingdom Bacillati; phylum Actinomycetota; class Actinomycetes; order Propionibacteriales; family Propionibacteriaceae; genus Tessaracoccus; species Tessaracoccus palaemonis. The sequence goes on along the minus strand of NZ_CP079216.1, from coordinate 2,812,399 downwards.
TCCTTGAACGAGAGGTCGGGGGTCTCTCCCTCGCCGTCCGTCACATCCCCCTCGCCGACGGGGTCCGCGTCGAGGATCTCCGTGATGCGTCCCAGCGCGGACCGGGACCTTGTCCACGTCTGCGCCGCCTGGGTGAAGGCCGCGAAGACCTCGTGCAGCGCCAGCGGCGTCAGGGCGAGCACGGCCAGGAACCGCGGGTCGAGGTCGACGGCGACGATCGCCACCGTCCCGAACCACAGCGCCGCGGCGACGGCGATGCCCGCTGCAAGGATCTGCCCGCCGGTCGCCAGTCCGCGAACCCAGGCGCCGCGCGCCTCGGCGCGGCGCAGTTCGTCGTCGACCTGCAGCAGTCTGTCGAGCGCGGCTCTGTCGGCTCCGTAGGCCACCAGATCGGTGGCGGTGTGGGCCAACTCGCGTGTCTCGTCGGCCAGCCGTCCCCGAGCGGGGACGACGGCGACATCGGCCGCGCGGCTCAGCCGCATCGCCACGAGCGGCAGCCCGATGCCCGCCAGCAGCGCCGTCGCCAACAGCCACAGCGCGGTCGGAAGGTTGAGCAGCGAGATGGCTCCGGTCGTCGCGACCACCACGACTGCGGCGGACGCGAACGGCAGCACGACACGAACCACGAGGTCCTGGATCGCGGTGACGTCAGCGACGACCCTGGTGAGGAGGTCGCCGCGGCGGCGGCCGATCAGCGTGGTGCCGGCCAGCTTGTCGTAGACGCGGATGCGCAGCGCGCCCTGCATGCGCAGGGCGACATCGTGGCCGACGACGCGCTCGAGGTAGCGGAACACGCCGCGGGAGATCGCGAAGGCGCGGACCCCCACGGCCGGGGCCTGCAGGAACAGGACAGGCGGAGCGAGCGCGGCGAACGAGATCAGCCAGGCGCTGACCCCCATCAGCGCGACGGACGACAGCGAGGCCAGCGACGCCAGCAGGATGGCAAGCACCAGGCGACGGCGACCGTTCGGCACCGCCGCGAGCAGGCTGGTCAGGAGCTTCCTCATGCGGGAACCACCTCCACGACGCGGTCGGCGGCGGCCAGCACCGCGGGTCGGTGGGATACCACGAGCACGCCGGCGCCGGTGGCGCGGACCGTGTCGATCACGTGGGCCTCGGTGTCGGCGTCGAGGCCGGCGGTGGGCTCGTCGAGGATGAGGAACCGGGCGCCGCCCAGCCTGATCCGCACGAGGGCCCTGGCCAGCGCGACGCGTCGCCGCTCCCCGGCTGAGAGGCCCTCGCCGTCGTCGCCGACGTGCTTGTCGGCCTGGAAGTCGGCGCCCGCCTCGGCCAGCGCGGCGGCGACCGCGGCGGCGTCGGCGGTGGGGTGCCCGAGCCGGACATTGTCGCCGACGGTGCCGTCGATCAGTCCCGGCTCCTGTGCCACCCAGGCCGTCCGCGCCCGCCAGGACGCCGCATCGATCTCGCGGAGGTCGACGCCGCCGATCAGGACGCGGCCGGACTCCGGCGTGATGAAACCCATCGCCATCGCCAGCGCGGTCGACTTGCCGCCGCCCGACGTGCCGCTGAGCGCGACAACCTCACCCGGGGCGACGCTCAGCCGGACCCCGTCGGTGGCGGGGGAGTCGTCGCCGGGGTAGGTGTAGGAGACGTCGTCGAGAGTCAGGGGGCCGTCGGGGGCGGGCGTGGTGCCGGTGGGGGAGGTGGCCCCGTCGATGATCTCGAAGGCGGCATCGGCAGCGGCCACCCCGTCGGCGGAGTCGTGGAAGTGCACGCCCACCTGGCGGACGGGCAGGAACGCCTCGGGGGCGAGGATCAGCACGAACAGGGCGGTCGGGAAGTCGATCTGGCCGTAGACCAGCCGGAAACCGACAGTGACGGCGATCACGGCCACCGACAGCGACGCGAGGATCTCGAGCGCGAAGCTGCTGAGGAACGAGATCCACAGCGTCTTCATCGTCGCCTCGCGGTAGTTCTCCTCGCCCAGCTCGACGCCGCGGCGCTGCGCGCGGGCCCGTGCGAAGGCCTGCAGGGTGGGCAGGCCGGCGATCAGATCGGCGAAGTGGTTGGCGAGCCGGTCCGCGACGGAGAAGCTGCGGGCCGTCGCCTTCTGCGTCGTCCAGCCGATCAGCGCCATGAAGACGGGGATGAGCGGGAGTGTGAACGCGACGATGAGCGCGGACTCCCAGTCCGTCACCAGGATCGCGGCGCCGACGATGAACGGCACGGTCGCGGCGAGGCCGAGCTGGGGGAGGTACTTGGCGAAGTACCCGTCGAGCGCGTCGAGGCCCTGCGTGACGATGCGCACCAGGGACGCCGACGAGGCGCCTTCGACGGGGGTGGCCAGCCGGGCGGCGAGCACGTCGCGGCGCAGCTCCGACTTCACGGACGCCGAGGAGTGGTGCGCCAGCACGGCGCTGGCCCAAGCCAGCAGTCCGCGGCCGGCGAAGACGCCGAGCAGCAGGAGCAGCGTGGCGGCCGAGTGGGCGGGGAAGGCAGCCGCGTCGAACACGCTGGTGATCCAGTCGGCCAGCAGGCGCGCCTGCACTATGAGCAGCACCGCGGTGACGATGCCGACGGCGACGCTGGACACGAGGAATACCTGGGTCGCCTTGGCGCGTCGGAGCAACCGGGGATGGATGGGGCCTGCCATATCGTCGCCAAGTCTTGCATGTGTTGCTGTGCCCCTGCGCGGCACGGCGGGAGAAGGACCCGGTTCCCTGAGCCTGTCTCCCGGTTCCTTGAGACTGTCTCCCGGTTCCCTGAGCCTGTCCTCCCGGTTCCCTGAGCCTGTCGAAGGGCGCCGAGCGGAGCGAGGTGTCTCCCGGTTCCCTGAGCCTGTCGAAGGGCGCCGAGCGGAGCGAGGTGTCTCCCGCTTCCGGCGGACCTTTCGCCTCGCTCAAGGCGTTTCGACAGGCTCAACGACCCGGGGCGGGGAACGGGAGGGCCCCGCACCATGCGGTGCGGGTGGGACCTTTCGCTTCGCTCAAGGCGTTTCGACAGGCTCAACGACCCGGGGCGGGGAACGGGAGGGCCCCGCACCATGCGGTGCGGGTGGGACCTTTCGCTTCGCTCAAGGCGTTTCGACTGGCTCAACGACCCGGGGCGGGGAACGGGAGAGCCCCGCACCATGCGGTGCGGGTGGGACCTTTCGCTTCGCTCAAGGCGTTTCGACAGGCTCAACGACCCGGGGAGGGAACGGGAGGGCCCCGCACCATGCGGTGCGGGGCCCTCGCTCTGGCTCCCTGAGCCGGTCTGCCCGGTTCCCTGAGCCTGTCCTCCCGGTTCCCTGAGCCTGTCCTCCCGGTTCCCTGAGCCTGTCGAAGGGCGCCGAGCGGAGCGAGGTGGGCTCCCTGCGCCGCTTCCCGACTCCCGGGGTGGCGTGCACAACGATGCCTATGTCGTGCGTGCTGGCACATACGCTCAGCGCTCCCGGTATAGGCAATTGTTGTGCCCGGTTCCCTGGCTTGGCCGAGTCCCCTGAGCCTGCCGAAGGCGTCAGGCGGCGGGCTCGACCTCGTCGGGGATGTTCTTCGTCGAGATGCGACGGTGGAACACCCAGTAGCTCCAGCACTGGTAGGCCAGCACGATCGGGACGAAGATGATCGCGGCCCACATCATGATGGTCAGGGTGGTCTCGCTCGAGGCTGCCGTGATGATGTTCAGGCGCTCGGTCGCCGCCACGGTCGTGTCCTGAGCGAAGCCTAGGTTGCCGTAGAGCTTGATGAAGATGCCGATGAACAGCGTCAGGATCGTCGCGCCGGTCAGGATGAAGCCCCAGCCGTCGCGGCCCTTGCGGATCATCAGCGTCGCGCCCGCGATGCAGACGATGGCCAGGATCCCGCAGATCCACGCGGCGACGGTGAAGTCGCCGAACTCGGAGTTCGCCGGGTAGAAGATGTTCTGGCACAGCACGAAGGCCGCGACGAGCACCGTCGCGACGATGCCGGCCTTGCCGCCGAAAGCCTCGGCCCGCTCGTGGATCTCGTACTTGGTCTTCAGTGCGATGAACGCCGAGCCGTGCACGAGGAACAGCGTCACGAGCATCACGCCGCCGAGCAGCGCGAACGGTCCGAACAGGCCCCAGAAGGAGCCGTTCCACAGCAGATTGTCGTTGGCCAGCCCGATGATGAAGTTCGCGAACCCGACGCCGAACACCAGCGAGGGCAGGAAGGAACCGATCGTCGCGAACCAGTCGAGCATGTTGCGGTAGCGGGTATCGGGGTGCTTCGAGCGGTACTCGAAGGCGACGCCGCGCAGGATCAGGCCGACCAGCACGAGCAGCAGCGGCAGGTATAGGCCGGAGAACAGCGAGGCGTACCAGCCTGGGAACGCCGCGAACATCGCGCCGCCTGCGGTCAGCAGCCACACCTCGTTGCCGTCCCAGACAGGGCCGATGGTGTTGACGATGACGCGCTTGTCCTTGTCGTTCTTGCCGAGGACGGGGATCAGCATGGCCACGCCGTAGTCGAAGCCCTCGAGGAAGAAGTAGCCGAGCCAGAGCACGGCGACCAGGCAGAACCAGACGGTGGCGAGCACGGGCACCTGGGGTGCGCTCTCAAGAAGGTGAAGCATGTCGTCCGTCCTCTCAGTACGCGAAGGTCAGGGGGGCGTCGGGATCCTTGATGACCTCAGGTGGAGCGACGTCGGGCAGGCCCTTCTTCGCGTACTTGAGGAACAGCCACACCTCGATCACGGCCAGGAAGCCGTAGATCAGCGTGTAGACGATCATCGAGAACAGGACCTCTCCATTGGAGACGGTCGGGGACACTCCTGCGGCGGTGGGCAGTACGCCGGCGACGAGCCACGGCTGGCGACCCATCTCGGTGAAGATCCAGCCGAAGGAGTTGGCGGCCAGCGGCAGCAGCGGCATGGCGAACATCAGCAGGGTCCAGATGCGACCCGCCGGGGGGAACTTGTTCTTGCGGGTCATCCACAGCGTCAGCAGTGCGAGCGCGATGCCCAGCATGCCGCAGCCGATCATCAGACGGAACGTCCAGTAGGAGACCGCGACGTTGGGCATCGGGTCGACGTCGTGGGTGGCGGCAAGGGTCTCGGCGTACTGCTCCTGGAGAGTCGTCTGGCTGCCGTCGCGGCGCATGAAGCCGTCGGTGGCGAAGCTCTCGCGCAGGTCGTTGATGCCGAGGACCTCGTCGTGGCCGGACAACGCGGACAGGAGTCCGGGCACCTCGAGCGAGAAGACCGCCTCGGTTCCCTCGCGGTTGCCGATGGTGAAGATGGAGAAGGGGGCGTTGGTCTTGGTGTAGAACAGAGCCTCGGCCGCCGCCATCTTCATGGGCTGGACCTCGGTCATCACCTTGGACTGCAGGTCGCCGGTGTACATGGTGACCGCGGAGGCGATCAGCAGCACGACCGCGCCGAAGCGTGTGCCGAAGCGGTAGGTCTTGGCGTCGCCCTCGCGGGCCTCGCCGTCGCGGCCGATCTTCGCCAGATGCCAGCCGGAAATGGCGGCGATCAGGCCGCCCGCGACCATGTAGGCACCCGCGATGACGTGCGGGAAGGTGACGAGGAACACGGGGTTGGTCAGCACCTCGAGGAAGCCGGAAACGCCGTCAAGCTCCGCGCGGCCGTTGTTGTAGATGGTGCCGACGGGGTTCTGCATCCACGAGTTGGCGGCCAGGATGAACACAGCCGACAGCATGGTGCCGAACGCGGCGAGGTAGATGCACATCAGGTGCAGACCCTTCGGCAGCTTGTCCCAGCCGAAGATCCACAGGCCGATGAACGTCGACTCGAGGAAGAAGGCGAGCAGCGCCTCGAGGGCGAGCGGGGCGCCGAACACGTCGCCGACGAAGCGGGAGTACTCGGACCAGTTCATACCGAACTGGAACTCCTGCACGATGCCGGTCACCACGCCGAGCGCGAAGTTGATCAGGAAGAGCTTCCCGAAGAACTTGGTCAGCCGGAGGTACTGCTCGTTGCCGGTGCGCACCCAGAAGGTCTGAAACACGGCCACCAGCATCGACATGGCGATCGTGATCGGCACGAAGAAGTAGTGGTAGACAGTGGTGATCCCGAACTGCCATCGGGACAGGGCTACAGCGTCCATGGCGGAAAACTACTACTCGAGGTCGTAAACCGACAACATGTCGCAAAAAATCCGCGCGGCGGGCCCTATGCTGAGCGCATGCCGTCCCGGGGAGAGCTTGAGCAACGCATCATGGAGGTGCTCTGGTCCTCCGACGCGCCCAGGAGTGTCGCCGACGTACACGCGATCCTGACCGTCGAGCGCCCGCTCGCCTACACCACCGTCATGACGGTGCTCGACAGGCTCGCGAAGAAGGGGCTGGTGACCCGTGAGCTGGTCGCCCGCGCCTGGCGCTACGAGGCGGGCTACTCGCAGTCCGACCTGCTCGCCGCCGAGCTCGCCACAGCCCTGCAGTCCGTCTCGGGTTCCGTCCGGCGGGAGGCCCTCACGCGGCTGGCGAAGCTGCTCTCCGACGAGGACCTCACGGCCCTCCGCGACTGACCGTCGCCCGCCCCGTCGCCTCCGTCCGCCAGGTCATGCTGTCGGCATTCCGTGCATAAAAGTGGCCAGAGCCGCAGCACGCGGATATACGAGGCGTGCTGGGGACCTGGCCACAGTTGTGCGGTTGAGTGGACGTCAGGAGGACTTCTTGGCCTTCTTGCCGCCCTTCGACGAGCCCTTCTTGCCCTTGCCCGAGGACTTCCCCTTGCCTGCGGACCTGCTGGCCTTGCCCGCTGACTTGTCGGCCTTGGGTGTGCTGACGTTCATCGAAGGATCGGCTGGGACCAGCTCCGGGGCGAGCGCCTGCAGCAGCTCCCGCTTCTGCCGAAGCGTGGTGGCCAGATCGTTCTCCCAGAAGGCGCGCTTCGCCTCGATGGCGGCGAAGGCGGCGTCCCGGCTGAGGTCGTCGTAGCGGTGGGTCTTGAGCTCGGCGGCGTCCTCGTTGACGTCGATGCTGGCCTCCATGGCCTCCAGCACGGTCGCCTTCGTCTCCGACAGCGACTCCGCGAGCGCCTGGGGGGTCATGGTGGCGACGAGGCGCTTGCGCTGGGCCTCCGGCTGCCAGCGGGGCCTCGGCCACTGGAGGTCCATCTCGATGAGGGTCCGGGTGAGAAACTCCGTGACGACCAGGCGCGAGAACCACTTGGTGTCGGCGGGCAGCACGTGCCACGGTGCGTGCGCGGTGGAGGTCAGCCGGAAGACGTCTGAATAGGCCTCCTGGTACGCGTCCCAGTTGGCGCGGGTCTTGAGGTCGCTCATCGAGTACTTCCAGCGCTTGTCCGGGCGGTCGAGGCGCTCCATCAGCCGCTTCGCCTGTTCCTGGTAGCTGACCATCAGCGCGAACTTCAGGATGCGCGTGCCGCTGTCGACGAGCGACTTCTCCCACTTGTTGATCTCGTCGAAGCGCTTCGACCAGACCTCCGGCTCGACGAGTTCGTCGACCCTCACCACGAGCACGTCCTCGTAGTGCGAGCGGTCGAACAGGCCGATCTGACCGGGCTTCGGCAGCGCCTTCTTGATCCTCCAGAGGTAGTGATGCGAGCGCTCCTCCGGCGTGGGGACGCCGAAGCTGCGCAACGCGACCCCCTGCGGGTCGACCAGCCCCATAACGTGGCGGGCGATACCACCCTTGCCTGCTGTATCGAGGCCCTGCACGATGATCAGCACGTTCTCGGTGCCGCCGGCGCGGCCGTTCGCGTAGAGCCGCTCCTGCAGCTCGGCAAGCAGCGCGCCCCGTTCGGCGATCAGTCTCTCGGCGTCGCGCTTCTTGCCGGTGAACCCGCCTCGCGAGGCGCGATCGAAGGCGGCGAGGTCGAAGTCCGGTCCGACGCGCAGCGTCTCTCGCGGATCTGAGGTCCACAGGTCAGCCATCGTCGGCTCCTCACTCTGGGCGGTGGGCCACAGTCTAGGACCGCGGCAGGGCCGTGACTAGGGACGAAGCGCACGCGATGGGCCGCGGCCTCCCCCTTGCAGACGCCAACGAAATACACGGACGCCAACGATATTCCCGCGATTATCGTTGGCGTCTGCGTACTTCGTTGGCGCCTGGGAAATATCGTTGGCGTCGGCAGGGGAGGCCCGAGGGCGAGGGCCGACCGGGAGGGGCGGGCCGCGGCGGGGAGGCCCCGTCAGCCGACGGCGAGGCGGATCTCGTTGTTCCACGGGTCGAGCACGCTCAGCGTCCGACCGTCGTGGCGCGTCGCATGGCCGGCGAACGTCAGGCGCTCGACCGCCCGGCCGAGTTCGTCGGCCGTGGGTACGAGGATGTCGACGACGCCCATGCCCAGCGTGTGGTCGCGAGGCCCCGCGCCCCGCGAGTTCCAGACGTTCATCGCCATGTGGTGGTGGTAGCCGCCGGCCGAGACGAACAGCGCGCTGCCGTGGAACGTCAGGGTCTCCTCGAACCCGAGCGCCGAGACGTAGAAGTCCCTGGCGCTCCGGATGTCTCCGACGCTGAGGTGAACGTGCCCGAGCTGGCCGGTCGCGTCTGGCAACGAGGCGGGATCGAGGCCTCCGAGGTGGTCGTTGACGAAGCGGGCCGGGTCGAGCGCGAGGGTGTCCATCGCGACCTGACCGTGCGTCCAGGTCCACGACTCCCGCGGCCGGTCGTGGTACAGCTCGACGCCGTTGCCCTCCGGGTCGGTGAAGTAGAACGCCTGCGAGACGAGGTGGTCGCCCGACCCGGCGTACGTCTGCGGGTACTTCGTGAACATGCTGACCAGCGTCGCCGCGAGGGCCTGCTCGTCGCGGTAGACGACGGCCGTGTGGAACAGCCCGGCCGCGCCGGGGCGGGCGGGACGCAGGTCCTTCGACTCTGTGAGTCGGACGACGGGGACGCCCGCCAGGCCGAGGGTGACGGCACCCTGCTCATCGGTGAGCGGCGTCAGGCCGATGCCGTCGGCGTAGTAGGCGAGCTGTGCGCCAAGGTCGCGCACGCGGAGCTCGAGTCGCCCCATGCGGGTATCCGCGGCGAGAGTCTCGGTCATCAGGTCCTCCGAAAAAGTTGAAGTGTCAACTAAAAGTAGCGCGCAACACGCGATGGCGCAAGGAGGGGGGCGTCTGGGCGGTGCCCGCACTCGCCGACACGGTTCGCGCCGTCGAGTTGCTGGATGGTGACTCTGACGTCGGGCCGCGAGCCGTGGGTGAGGTGCGCGGTGGCTGGTGGGCTCGTCGGACGCCAGCCCCTTCGTGACGGGGCTGGCGTCATCGCGTTGAGTGGGCTCAGCCCTTCCGGCCCACGAGCGCGCGGAGCACGTTCAGGATGCCGAGTACGACCAGGGAGATGCCGAGGAACCACCAGAGGAACACGACGCCCCACAGTGGGCTGCTGAGGAGAGTGAAGCCCGCGATCACGGACAGAACTGCGAACACGATCGTCAGCACCTTGGATCCGGACTGGCCGAGGGTGAACAGGGCGGTCAGGCCCTCGGCGATCCACATGACACCCACCATGATCGTGATGAACACGGCCAGGAATGCGGCCGAGCGCTGCAGGGAGGTGAAGGCGTAGACGCCCGCGACCATGTACAGCACGCCGAGAATGACGTGTCCGATCCGCCCGCCGACGCCGAGGCCCTTGGCAAGGAGCCCGAGCGCGATGTAGATGACGCCGGCGAGGAGCGCGTAGAAGGCCATGACGGCGGTGATGGCGACGGCGGCCTTGGTGGGCCAGACGAGCACCGCGATGCCGAATCCGGCAGCGACGATGCCCCCGATCAGGAGGGCAAGACGTGCGCCCTTGCTGGAGGAGATGGTCTCGGTCATTGGTTTTCGGCTCCTCGATGGGATGGTCGGGCGAGCGCCCGATGATCGGACTGTAGCGGGCGATGCGCTGTCTCGACCATGAGGCAGGGTGGACCGCAGAACCACGAGCCGGGTGGACCGCAGGCGCCAACGAAAAACACAGACGCCAACGATAATCGCGCGAATATCGTTGGCGTCCGTGCATACCGTTGGCGCCTGGGATTTTTCGTTGGCGTCCGCGGGGTGGGGGGGCAGGGGTAGCGAGGGGGTGGGGACGGGAGAGGGGTTCGGTCAGTGGGTAGGGTCAGTCCTCGATCGCGCCGGCGAACTGCGACTGGTACAGGTTGTAGTACGCGCCCTTCGCGTCGAGCAGCTGCTGGTGGTTGCCCTGCTCGACGATCGAGCCCTCCTCCATCACGAGGATGAGGTCCGCGTCGCGGATCGTCGACAGCCGGTGGGCGATGACGAACGAAGTCCGGCCCGCGCGCAGCGCGGCCATGGCCTTCTGCAGCAGCAGTTCCGTGCGGGTGTCGACCGAGCTGGTCGCCTCGTCGAGGATCAGCAGGCTCGGGTCGGCGAGGAATGCCCGCGCGATCGTGATCAGCTGCTTCTCGCCCGCCGAGACGTTCGAGCCCTCCTCATCGATCACCGTGTCGTAGCCGTCGGGCAGCGAGTGCACGAAGCGGTCGACGAACGTGGCCTTGGACGCCGCGACGATCTCCTCGTCGGTCGCGTCGAGGCGGCCGTAGGCGATGTTGTCGCGGATGGTGCCGCCGAACAGCCACGTGTCCTGCAGGACCATGCCGACCTCGGACCGGACAGCGGACCGCGGGACCGAAGCCACGTCGACGCCGTCCATGGTGATGCGGCCGCCGTTCAGGTCGTAGAACCGCATGATCAGGTTCACCAGCGTGGTCTTGCCAGCGCCCGTCGGGCCGACGATCGCGACAGTCTGCCCGGGCTGCGCCGTGAGGTTCAGGTTCCGGATCAGGGGGCGGTCGGGGGTGTAGGAGAAGTCGACGCCCTCGAACGACACGCGGCCCGCGATCTCCTTCGGCAGGTGCCCCTCAGGCTCGGAGGACATCTCGTCGGCGTCCAGCAGTTCGAACACGCGCTCGGCCGAGGCGACGCCCGACTGCAGAATGTTCGCCATCGACGCGACGGTGGTCAGCGGCTGCGTGAACTGGCGCGAGTACTGGATGAAGGCCTGCACGTCGCCGATGCTCATCGTTCCGGACGCGACCCGCAGACCGCCGACCACCGCGATCACGACGTAGTTCAGGTTCCCGACCAGGAACATGACGGGCATGATGATGCCCGAGATGAACTGTGCTCCGAAGCCCGCCTTGTACAGCTCCTGGTTGCGGCGGCCGAACTCCTCCTCGACCTCGCGCTGACGGCCGAAGACCTTCACGAGGGAGTGGCCGGTGAAGGCCTCCTCGATCTGGGCGTTCAACTCGCCGGTGGACTTCCAGTTCTGTGCGAACAGCTTCTGGGAGCGCTTGCCGATGACGGTCGTCACGATCATGGCGATCGGCACCGTGAGCAGCGCGATCAGCGCCAGCGTCGGGGAGATCCAGAACATCATCACGAGCACGCCGATCACGGTCAGCAGCGAGTTGAGCAGCTGCGACATGGTCTGCTGCAGCGTCTGTGACACGTTGTCGATGTCGTTGGTGACGCGGCTCAACACCTCGCCGCGGGCCTGCTTGTCGAAGTAGCTGAGCGGCAGCCGGTCCAGCTTCTCGGAGACGCGCTGACGGATCTGGAAGATCGTCTTCTGCACGGCGCCGTTGAGGATCCAGCCCTGCGCGTAGGAGAAGCCGAAGGAGACGACGTAGAGGGCGAGCACGACGATCAGGACGACGCCGACTGCGTGGAAGTCGATCCCCTGGCCGGGGGTGAAGTCCATGCTGCGCAGCATGTCGGCCATGTCGCCGTTACCCTGAGCGATCAGAGCGTCGATGGCCTGCTCCTTCGTGATGCCGGAGGGCATCTGGCCGCCGATGGCGCCGGCCAGCAGGAGGTTGGTGGCGCGCCCGAGGATCTTGGGGCCTACGACGCTCAGCGCGACGGACAGGACGCCGAGGCACAGCGCCGCGACGATCCAGTTGCGCTGCGGACGCAGGTAGCGGACGAGCCGTTTCAGGGAGACGCCGAAGTTGGCCGCCTTCTCGCCGGAGCCGCCCAGGCCCGGACCGCCCGGGCCGCGATGCCGCTGTCCGGCGTACTTCGGCCGCTTGTTGGCCTTGACCTTGATGGTGTCGCTCATGCCGCGGCCTCCTCTGCGCTCAGCTGCGAACTCACGATCTCCTGGTATGTCTCGTTGGTGGCGAGCAGTTCGGAGTGGGTGCCGCGGCCGACGATCTCGCCGTGCTCCAGCACGAGGATCTCGTCGGCGTCGGTGATGGTGGACACCCGCTGGGCGACGACGAGCACGGAGGCGCGGGCCGTCTCGGGCTCCAGCGCCGCCCGGAGGCGGGCGTCGGTCGCGACGTCGAGCGCGGAGAACGAGTCGTCGAAGACGTAGACGGAGGGCTTCTTCACCAGCGCCCTCGCGATCGCGAGGCGTTGGCGCTGGCCGCCGGACACGTTGGTGCCGCCCTGCGAGATCGGCGACTCCAGCTGGCCCTCCTTCTCCTCGACGAAGTCCCTGGCCTGCGCGACGGTGATCGCGTGCCACAGCTCCTCTGGGGTGGCGTCGGGGCGGCCGTAGCGCAGGTTCGACGCGATGGTGCCGGTGAAGAGGTACGGCTTCTGCGGGACCAGTCCGACGCGCGCCCACAGGTCGTCCGGGTTGAAGTCGCGCACGTCCACACCGTCGACCAGCACGCGGCCCTCCGTGGCGTCGAACAGGCGTGGAATGAGGTTGGTCAGCGTCGTCTTGCCGGACCCGGTGGAACCGATGATGGCCGTCTTGCGGCCGGGCTTCAGCTCGAAGGTCAGGTCCTTCAGCACGGGCTCCTCGGCGCCGGGGTAGCGGAAGGACACGCGGTCGAAGACGACATCCCCGCGTGCCTGAGGGGTCGGGGCGGGGTTGGCCGGCGGCGCGACGGTCGACTCGGTCTTCAGCACGGCGTCGATGCGGTCAGCACACACGGCGGCGCGGGGCGCCAGCACCAGCAGCATCGTCGTCATCATGACCGAGATCAGGATCTGTGCCAGGTAGGACAGGAATGCCGTCAGCTGACCGATCTGCAGGTCGCCGTTCTCGATGCGGAATGCGCCGAACCACATGACGCCCACCGTGGAGATGTTCATCACGAAGCCCACGAACGGGAACATGAACGCCATCAGGCGGCCGACCCGGGTGGCGGTGTCGACGAGCTCACCATTGGCCTTCTCGAAGCGCTGGGCCTCGTGCGGCTCTCGGACGAACGCCCGCACCACGCGGATGCCGGTGATCTGCTCCCGCAGCACCCGGTTCAGGGTGTCGATGCGCGTCTGCTGGATCGAGAACAGGGGGCTCATCAGGTAGATGAGGACCGCGATGCCGGCGCCGAGCAGCATGACGGCCGCGAGGATCGTCCAGGACAGCCCGACGTCCTCGCGCAGCGCCATCACGACGCCGCCGACCATGGTGATGGGCGCCGAGATGAGCACCGTCGAGATCATCAGCACCAGCTGCTGCACCTGCAGCACGTCGTTGGTGTTGCGCGTGATCAGCGACGGCGCGCCGAACTTGTTCAGCTCACGGGTGGAGAAGCCGAGCGCGCGGTCGAACACGGCGGCGCGGACGTCGCGGCCGAACTGCATCGCCGCGTTCGCCCCGGCCCAGACGGCGCCGACCTGCGCCAGACCCTGGACCGCGGACAGCGCAAGCATGATGCCGCCCGTGCGCCAGATGAAGTTGGTGTCGCCGGTGACGACGCCCTCGTCGATGATGCGGGCGTTGAGCGTCGGCAGGTAGAGGCTCATCACCGTGGCGATCAGCTGGAGGACCAGCACGACCGTGAGCAGCCCCCAGTAGGGCTTGATGAAGCGGCCGATGAGCCGCACGAGAGTGCCTAGCACTGGACATCCTTCCTGAGTGCCCCGTGGAGGGCGAAGGTGGTGAGGTCGTCGACGCCGAGGCGGGACGCGGTGGAGAAGTTCATGGCGTTGCCCATGGCGAGGAGGCTCAGCAGGTTCACATAGTCGCCGACGGGGCAGGTCAGTTCGCTCTCGTGGGGCTGGAACTGGGCGGTGAGCCACTCGTCCATCTCGATGCGCCTGGCGTCCAGCTCGTCCCTGATGCACGGGTTGGGGTGGTGCGGCGCCTTCCTGGGCCCGTGGACCAGCACCATCAGCGACCGGATGGTCGTGATGCGGCCGGCGATCAGGTCAAGGGTCGCGTGGGTCTTCTCCTCGAGGGTGGACCCGAGGCTGATGGTGGAGAGGGGGTCGCTGATCCGGCGGGCGGAGAGCGACTCGATGACCGTCGCCTCGATCAGGTCCTGCATCGAGTCGAAGACGCGGAAGATGGTTCCCTCGGCGACGCCCGCCGCCTCGGCCACCTGCTTCGTGGTGAGGCGGGTCCCCTGCTCCTGGAGCAGCGGGATCGTCGCCTCGATGATGGCCGCCCGCCGTCGCTCGGGTGGCATGGGTACTGCGCGTGACACGTCGATGAACTGTAGTGAGTGAATACTCACTCATCAAGTCGGTTCGCTTCCGGGTGACGACGTGGTCGACTGGCCTCGTCTCCCGGAGGCCACGCTCAGACGCAGACGCCACCCTTACCGACGGACGCTACCGTTCTCAACCGATGCCACCGCCATGGCGGTGGCATCTGCGAATAAGGGTGGCGTCCGTCGGTAAGGGTGGCGCGTGGGGTCGGGGCGTCGGTGGTTGGCTGCGTCCTCTCGCTGCGCTCGAGGCACCTCGACAAGCTCGGCGATCCGGGTGGGCTCGGCGAACCGGGTGGTGGGCTCGGCGAACCGGGTGGGCTCGGCGATCCGGGTGGGCTCGGCGTCCGGTTCGTTGAGCTCGTCGAAACGCCTTGAACGAAGTGAAAGGACCGGGCTTGGGGGTCGGGTCGTCGGTTCACGTTCTGCAGTTCTGCGTGGGGAGGGTTTCCCTCTCGCTTCGCTCGAGGCACCTCGACAAGCTCGGCGATCCGGGTGGGCTCGGCGAACCGGGTGGGCTCGGCGAACCGGGTGGGCTCGGCGTCCGGTTCGTTGAGCTCGTCGAAACGCCTTGAACGAAGTGAAAGGACCGGGCTTGGGGGTCGGGGTCGTCGGTCACGTTCTGCAGTTCTGCGTGGGGAGGGTTTCCCTCTCGCTTCGCTCGAGGCACCTCGACAAGCTCGGCGAACCGGGTGGGCTCGGCGAACCGGGTGGGCTCGGCGAACCGGGTGGGCTCGGCGTCCGGTTCGTTGAGCTCGTCGAAACGCCTTGAACGAAGTGAAAGGACCGGGCCTGGGGGTCGGGGTCGTCGGTTCACGTTCTGCAGTTCTGCGTGGGGAGGGTTTCCCTCTCGCTTCGCTCGAGGCACCTCGACAAGCTCGGCGATCCGGGTGGGCTCGGCGATCCGGGTGGGCTCGGCGAACCGGGTGGGCTCGGCGATCAGCGGTCGGTGAGGCTGGAGAGCTCGTCGGCGAGGTTGGCCCGGGCCTGGGCGTCCCACAGCTCCCGGCCGTGGGCGGTGTGGAACAGCGGATCGGCGGCGAGGAGACCTTCGAGGACCCGTGAGCGGCCGACGCGCCACGCGGCGTCGTCGACGTGGGCGTAGTCCAGGCGGACATCCCGCACGTAGACGTGGTAGCGGCCGGGGACCTGGCCGAGGATCGACAGGTCAGCGTCGGAGAGCAGCGCGCCACGCTCGTCGGTCGGGCGGTGGTCGGCGGTCATGCGGACCAGCCGCGCGACCTCCGCGACGCGGTGGGCGTCCAGCTGGCCGTCGAGCAGCCGCTCGGCGAGCCGGGCCGAGGCCTCCTCGTCGCCCGTGCTGGCCGCCTTGTTTGCGTCACCCGCGTTGGCCGCGTCGCCCGCGTCGCCCGCCCTGTCCGCGTCGCCCGCCCTGTCCGCGTCGCCCGCGTCGCCCGCGTCACCCGCGTCGCCCGCGTTGGCCGCGTCGCCCACGTCGCCCGCGTTGGCCGCGTTGGCCGCGTCGCCCGCGTCGGCTGCGTCGGCTGCGTTGGCTGCGTTGGCCGCGTCACCCGCGTCACCCGCGTTGGCCGCGTTGGCCGCGTCGCACGCGTCGGCTGCGTCGCCCGCGTCGCCCGCGCTTCCCGTGTAGACGGCGTCGTGGAACCAGGCCGCCAGCTCGACGATCGGGTCGTCGCAGCCGAGCACCTCCAGCGCGGCCAGGCACTGCCACAGGTGCCGCACGTCGTGGTAGTGCCTGTCCTTGTGGTGCCACCGGGCGAGCAGGTCGTCGCGGATGGCCATGGGCAGCCCCAGCGGAGCCCAGCGCTCCTGGACCCGCCGCAGCGCGGTGGCCCTCGTCGGCGTGCGCTCGGGAGAGCGGACGCGCAGCCCGCTGGCGGTGAGCCGCGCGACGAGGTCTTTCTCGCCGACGATCGTCGCGCCGGCCGCGATCAGCTCGCGGTACCGTGACTCGGGGACGTCGTAGTGGTCGTGGTCGAATGCCTGCGCCGGCAACCCGACGGTGCGGGCGAAGGCGTGCAGTTCCGCGAGCGTCGAATCGGACACCAGATGTCCGAAAACCGTGCCGTGCGCAGGCCAGCGGGCCGCGTCGAGGAGAATCGCCACGACACCACACTAGGCCGCCCCGGCGGCAGCGGAAGGAGACCCATGCGGCTGGCGACGGGAGCGATCCTGCTGGTCACGGCCATCTGGGGCTCGACCTTCTTCATCATCAAGGACGCCGTCAGCCGGGTCGACCCCATCGACTTCCTGGCCGTCAGGTTCCTGGTCGGCGCGCTGGTGCCGTCCCTGATCTTCCTTGGCCGGCTCCGGCGGCTCAGCTGGCGACAGTGGAGCATCGCGCTCGGCCTGGGCGTGCTCTACGGGTTCGCGCAGATCGCCCAGACGACAGGCCTCCAGACCACGGCGGCCTCCGCCTCGGGATTCCTGACCGGCGTCTACGTCGTGCTGACGCCCCTGATCCTGTGGGCCCTGTTCCGGGTGCGGCCGCACCGCGTCACCTGGCTGGCCGTGGCGCTGGCGATGGCGGGCATCGCGGTGCTGAGCCTGTCCGGCCTGACCGGCATCGGCCGCGGCGAGGCCCTCACCCTGCTCGGCGCGGCGCTCTACGCCCTGCACATCGTCATGCTCGACCGCTTCTCCCGTGCCATGGACCCCGTCAGCCTCGCGACGGTGCAGCTGATCGGCATCGCCATCATCTGCGGCGGCGCGGCGCTGCCGACGGGCATCGACTTCCCGCCCGACGGCGTCGTCTGGGCCGCCGTGCTGTACACGGCCATCGCAGCCGGCATCGTCACGATGGTGCTGCAGACCTGGGCTCAGCGGCACATCCCGCCGTCGCGCGTGGTGCTGCTGATGGCCTTCGAGCCCGTCTTCGCGACGCTCTTCGCCGTGCTGTTCGGCGGCGAGACCCTCACCCTGAGATTCCTGCTCGGCGGCTCGATGATCCTGGCCGCCACCCTGATCGGCGTCCGGGCAGGGCCGGGCGACCGCGCGGAACCCCTCGTCGCGGCAGACTAGGCGCAGCACACCGACGAAGGGACGTGGCCCGTGACCGGCTGGGATGAGAGCGACCAGGTCCGCTTCTTCACCGACGAGGCCGCGCCGGTGGTCGCCGCGCAACTCTCGACGGAGGCCACCGCAGAGCTCGTCGAGCTGCACCACCGCCCGGGGGCGGGCGTCTCGGGGCTGTTCGAGGTGACCGACGACGGCACCAGGCGCTACCTCGTCGCCACGACGGAGAACGTGCACGGCGACCTCGTGGAGGTCGAGGTGCCGCGCGGCCGGCTCCGCATCTGGGAGCATCCCGGCGACCCGCTCCTGCCGGGCCTCCCGCTGGCCAGCGTCCCGGCCGAGGTGCAGGCGACCTGGGGCGACGGGGCCAGGCTCCGATCGCTGGAGACCGTGACCTACCGGCCGCTGCGGCGCGCCGTGCTGCGCGCCACCTTCGACGGCGGACCCGGCCAGGTATTCCTCAAGGTTCTGCGCCGCGACGCCGACCTGCTGGCCCGACGACACCGCCTCCTGAGCGAGGCGGGGATTCCGGTGCCAAGCGTCGTCGGACCGGTGAGGCAGCAGGTCGTGGCCCTCAGCTCGGTGACGGGGACCCCGCTCGCCCAGGCGTTCATGGACTCCGCGGAGATCCCCCTTCCCCCCGCCCGGATCACCGAACTCGTCGACGCCATGCCCGATGACCTCACCACCCTGCCGGCCCGCGAGGCATGGACGGACCGCATCGTCGACTACGCGAGCGCAGCGAAGGTCGCCTTCCCTGCCGGAGCGCGGCGGATCGACGCCGTCGTCGCGACCGTGACAGGCATCCTGGACGGGGAACCCCGCGGCCCGGTCGTCGCGACGCACGGCGACCTCTACGAGGCGAACCTGTTCGTCGCCGACGGCCGGGTCAGCGGCGTCATCGACGTCGACGCCGTCGGCCCAGGGCACGCCGTCGACGACCTTGCCTGCTTCCTGGCCCACCTCGCGGTGCTCCGCACGATCCACCCCGGCTACGCCCACACGGAGGCCTTCCTCAGCTCCTACCTCGACGCGTTCTCGGCCTACGTCGACGCCCACGGAGCCAGCCGCGCCGGGCTCCTGGCCCGCACCGCCGCCGTCGTCTGCACGCTGATCGCAGGGGCCCGCGACGAGGGCCTGCCCGAGTGGGAGGCCGCCGCCGACCAACGGCTACGCATCGCGGAGGGCTTCGCCGCGCTCGCGTGGGGCTCGTGGCTCATCGCGCACCCCGGAGGTTGATGAGAGGACTCTCACGGCGCTCTCCTCTGCGTCTCAGCGCGCCCCTGTTCAGTGGTGTCAACAGGGAAACCGGGCCGAGGCCCCCACAGACAAGGAGACTCCCATGAGCAGGACAACCAACTGGATCCTCGCCGGCGCGTTCGGCATCGCCGCCCTCGGCGGCACGACGCTGGCCTTCGCCGACGACGCCGACACCCCCGACGAGGTCGCGCCCTCGTCCGCGGCGGTCTCGCCGCTCACCACCCCGACGTCACCCAGCTCGACGTCACCCACCTCGACGGGCACCTCCCCGGGCGCCTGGACCACGGCGTCCGCGGTGACGGCGGCCAGCCCGGTCTCCGCAAAGACCGCGGCCTCCGTGAAGACCGCCGTGTCGGCGAAGACGGTCGCCTCCCCGGTCTCTGCAAAGTCGGCGGTCTCGCCCGTCTCCGCCAAGTCGCCCATCTCTCCGGTCTCCGCGAAGTCCGCCGTGAGCCCGGTGTCCGCCCAGTCGGCCAGGTCGGCAGCCTGACAGACGACGAGGGCCCTCGACCAGCCGGTCGGGGGCCCTCGTGCGTCTCGGCGGGCTCAGCCCTGGGGGCGCAGCAGCGGGTAGAGGATCGTCTCGCGGATGCCGACGCCGGTCAGCAGCATGACGAGGCGGTCGACGCCCAGCCCGAGGCCGCCCATCGGCGGCACCCCGTACTCCAGCGCCTCCAGGAAGTCCTCGTCGAGCTGCATGGCCTCGGGGTCGCCGGCCGCGGCGGCCAGCGACTGGGTCATGAGCACGTCGCGCTGGATGACCGGGTCGATCAGCTCGGTGAAGCCGGTGCCGCGCTCCATGCCGCCGATGATGAGGTCCCAGGCCTCGATCTTGCCGGGCTCGCTGCGGTGCGGGCGGGCCAGCGGCTGCGCGACGGCCGGGTAGTCGCACACGAACGTCGGCTGGATCAGCGTCGGCTCGACGAGTTCCTCGAACAGCTTCATGACGAGCTTGCCCTCGGCGAACTTCGGGTCGAACTCGATCTCGTGCTCGTCCAGCAGCGCGCCCAGCCGCTCGGCGGGGGTGTCGGGCGTGATCTCCTCGCCGACGGCCGCAGAGACGCCCGGGTAGACGCCGAGCCAGGTCCACTCGCCGTCGAGGTTGATCTCGCCCTTCGACGTCTCGACGGTGCGGCTGCCGACGGCGTCCGCCGCGGCGACGATGATCGACTGGATCAGCGCCGCGATGGTCTTCTGGTCGCCCCACGACTGGTACGCCTCGAGCATGGTGAACTCGGCGGAGTGCGTGGAGTCGATGCCCTCGTTGCGGAACACCCGGCCCAGCTCGAACACGCGGTCCGCGCCGCCGACCATCGTCCGCTTCAGGTGCAGCTCCAGCGCGATGCGCAGGCTCATGTCGATGTCGAAGGCGTTGATGTGCGTCTCGAACGGGCGGGCCGCGGCGCCGCCGTGCACCAGCTGCAGGATCGGCGTCTCGACCTCAAGGTAGCCCTGGCCGTAGAGAGTGTCGCGGATCGCGCGCGTGATGGCGGAACGCTTGCGGACCATCTCGCGGGCCTCGTCGCGAACGATCAGATCCACGTAGCGACGGCGCACGCGGGCCTCCTCAGAGAGGTCCTTGTGCAGCACGGGCAGCGGGCGTAGCGCCTTGGACGCCATCCGCCACTGGTTCGCCATGATCGACAGCTCGCCGCGCTTGGAGCGGATGACGCGCCCCTGCACCCAGACGAAGTCGCCCAGGTCGACGTCGGACTTCCAGGCTGCGAGGGCCTCCTCGCCGATCTCGGCCAGCGACAGCATCACCTGCAGGCGCTCGCCGTTCTGTTCGGGGGCGAAGCCGTCCTGCAGCGTCGCGAAGGCCAGCTTGCCGGTGTTGCGGATGAAGACGACGCGGCCGCCGACGGTGACGACGTCCTGGGTCTCCTCGCCCGCCTCGAGCGCATTCCAGGCCTCGTTCGCGCGGATCTCGCTGAGCGTGTGGCTGCGGCTGAGGTCCGCCGGGTACACCTGGGAACCGGCGTCCAGCAGCCGCTGCCGCTTCTCCTTGCGGACGAGGGTCTGCTCGGAATCGGTCACTTCGGTGGGGGTGGTGTCAGTCACGCAGGCATCCTACTTGTCCGACGTCGCCCGGCCACTTCCGGGAGCCAGGCTCAGGCGAGGGAGACGGCGACGCCGTCGGCGGTGACGGCGAAGGAGACCTCGGCGAGCGATCCGACGTGCCAGTCTGCGCCCAGCTCGTCGGCCGTGTGGCTGGTCAGGACGCCGAGCACGCGGCAGCCGGCCGCGTGCGCACCGGCGACGCCAGCGGGGGCGTCCTCCGCGACGAGGCAGCGGGCCGGGTCGACGCCGAGGCGCTGCGCGGCCACCAGGAACGGGTCCGGGGCGGGCTTGCCGTGTGCGTACTGCTCGCGGGCCACGACCACCGTCGGCAGGGGCAGGCCCGCTGCGTCCATCCGGGCGACGACCAGCGCCATGGTGCAGGAGGTGGCGATGGCGCGACGGCCGTCGTCGAGGGCGGAGAGCGCATCGAGGGAGCCGGGCAGCGCGATGACGCCGTCGGTGTCGGAGACCTCCAGCGCGTCGAGGCGGAGGCCGGCCTCCTCCGCGCGGCCGTCGGTGACCAGGGCACGCGCGACTGCCTCGGACGGGCGGCCGGTGTACATGCGGGCCTGAGACAGGTCGACGCCATACTCCTCCGCCCACCGCACGTAGGACCGCATCATCGCGGCGTGCGAGTCGGCCAGGGTGCCGTCGAAGTCGAAGATGACCGCGTCGAAGACGCCGAGCCGGGAGCTCACTTCCACAGGGTCATGAAGGAGAAGCACGCGACGATCAGGCCAAGCCCGATCGCGACGTTCCAGTCGCCGAGCGACTGCATGAAGGGGATCATGTTGCCGGCCAGGTTGTAGACGACCATCCACAGCACGCCGAGCAGGCCCATCGGGACGAACACGGCGGGCACCCAGTTCCGGGACGCGGGGGCAAGCCGCTTGGCCTCACGCCGCTTCTCGGCGAGTTCGGCCTTCTCCTTGGACTTCTTCTTGTCCACGGCCTGCTTGCGTGTCTTCGACTCGGGCACGGTTTCTCCTTGGGGGTCTGACCGCTACAGCTTAGTTGCTTCTGCGCCGATCCACGATTCGGGAGGTGACGAGGGCGACGGTGGGACGCTTTCCGCCGGTCCGCGGCGCCGTGTGCCCGCCGATGCCGGGTTAGGCTGGGCGCATGAGGATCAGGGAGTGGCTGGGGGGCCGGGCGCGCAGCGTCCGGGCCAGCGTCGGCCGCAACCAGGCCCGGCCTCGCACCCTCCGCGGCCGCACCGCGACGGTGCTCGTGTGCCTCCTTGCCGGCCTCATGATGACGGTCTCTGCCATCGCCGCCCGCGGCGAGGACCTCCGCAGCGACCGCGAGGCCGACATGCGCGACCTGATCGTTTCCCAGGGCCAGCGCAACGAGCAGCTGCGTGGGCAGTCCTCCGAGTTGTCCGACGAGGTGGACGCCCTCACCGACGCGGCCAGCGGCGACGAGGACCTGAGCGGCGAGGTGACCGCTGCCGAGAGAGCCGCCGGCCTGACCGCCGTCTACGGCCCCGGCCTGCGCGTCACGCTCGACGACGCACCGCTGGACGTGAAGCCCGCAGGCGTCGACGACGACGATCTCGTCGTGCACCAGCAGGACATCCAGGGCGTGGTGAACGCGCTCTGGTCCGGCGGGGCGGAGGCCCTGACCATCCAGGGGCAGCGGGTCATCGCGACGACCGGCATCAAGTGCGTCGGCAACACCGTCGTCCTCCACGGCGTGCCCTACGCGCCGCCCTATGTGATCGAGGCGATCGGCGACCAGGCGGCCCTGGAGGCCGCGCTGGAGAACGACCGGACCGTGCAGATCTACCGGCAGTACGTGGCCGCCTACGGGCTGGGCTACTCCGTCAGCGCCGTCGACGAGCTCGACGCCCCCGACTACTCCGGATCGGTCGGCCTCACGCACGCCAGCCGGGGCTGAACGTCAGCCGAGGTTGTCGGCGTCGACCAGCGGGCTCAGCCCGGCCGCGCGGCGCGGGGCGTCGGCGTCGCCGCACTCGGCGAGCCAGTTCGCCAGCATCTGGTAGCCGCCCTCCGTCAGGACCGACTCGGGGTGGAACTGCACGGCCTCGACGGGCAGCTCCCGGTGCCGGACCGCCATGATGACCCCCGTGTCGGTGCGGGCCGTGACCTCGAGGACGTCGGGAACAGTGTCCTCGACGATGGCAAGCGAGTGGTAGCGGGTCGTGGTGACCGGCGACGGCAGGCCGGCGAAGACGCCCTTGCCCTCGTGGAACACAGGCGAGGTCTTGCCATGCAGCAACTCGGGGGCGCGGTCGACGACGCCGCCGTAGGCCACGGCCATCGCCTGCAGACCGAGGCACACGCCGAACAGCGGACGGACCCCGCCGACGGATGAGACCACGTCGACGCAGACGCCCGCCTCCTCCGGGGTGCCGGGGCCGGGGGAGATCAGGATGCCGTCGAACGGCCCCCACCACTCGTCGACGTCGAACCGCGGGTCGTCGTTACGCCACACCTCGACCTCGGCGCCGATCTGCGCCAGGTAGGAGACGAGGTTGTAGACGAACGAGTCGTAGTTGTCGATGACGAGGATGCGTGCCACAGGCATATTCTGCCATCGGCACCTGCGTGGTAGCCGAGCCGCCCGCCGACCCCTCTCGGGGCGGGCGGGCGTCTCGGCGGTCCTGGCTCGGGTCAGGAGTTCTCGGACTCCTCCTCCGTGGGTTCCTCTGTGGTCCCCTGGTCGGGCTCCTGGGTGGTGGTCTCGGTGGCGTCCGGGGTTGGGGACGTCTCCGGGGTCTCCACCACCGGCGCCTGCGCGATCTTCACCTTGATCTTGACCTTGCGCTCCGCGGTGGAGCTGGGCTGCGGATCCTGGTCGAACACCAGACCGGGCGCCTGCGCGTCGGTCTCCTCGTAGGTCACGTCGATGTCGAAGCCGGCCAACGTCGCCTCACGGGTGGCCTGGCTCTCGGTCAGGCCGGTGAGCCTCGGCACCTTCGAGGTACCGGTGGCCACGGTCAGCGTGATCTCCTGCGTGACGGGCACCTCCGCGCCGGACGCGGGGTTGCTGGAGATGACGTTGCCCTTGACGGAGTCGATCGGCTCCGAGGCCGGGTCGGCGTCCTGCGGGGAGGCGATGTTCGTGAAGCCCGCGGCCTTCAGCACCGCGACAGCGTCGTCGTAGGAGACGCCGGTGATGCCGTCGGGGATCGCCCTGGTGTCGGGGCCCTGCGAGATGTCGAGCGTGACGGTGCTGCCGACCTCGACGGAGGTGCCGCCGTCAGGGTTCTGGCCGATGACCTTGCCCTCGTTCTCCTCGGTGCCCGTCTTCTCGACGATGTCGACCTCGAGGCCGAGCCTGATCAGGGCGCTCTCCGCCGTGGCCTGCGTCTGGTCGGTCAGGTCGGGGACCTCGACCATCGCGACGGGCGTATCGGAGGGCTCCGGGGTGGCCGGCGGGTTGAAGATCGACCACATGGCGATGATCAGGCCGATGAGCACGACGCCGGCGATGATCGACAGCGCGATGATGCCCTTGCGGCTCTTCTTGACCTCCTCGTCCTCCTCGTCGACGATCTCGTTCGGCGAGGCCCCCGACATGCCGGAGGCTGCGGCTGCGGCCGTGGGTGCTACGGCGGTCGGCACCACGCCTCGGCGCGCCGTGGTGGTCAGCGGATCGCTGCTGATGACGCGGGTCGCCTGGTCGTCGACGGCGGGCATGCCAGCCAGCACCGGCTGCCCGTCGAGTGCGCGCAGGATGTCCTCGCGCATCTCGGACGCGTCCTGGTACCGGTCGCGCGGATCCTTCTCCAGCGACTTCAACACGATCGCGTCCATCGACGGCGTGATCTCGGAGTCGAGCTGCGACGGCGGAACGGGGATCTCGCGGACGTGCTGGTACGCCACCGAGACGGGCGAGTCGCCTTTGAACAGCGGCTGCGACGTGAGCAGCTCGTACAGGAGGCAGCCGACGGAGTAGATGTCGGAGCGGTTGTCGACCTTCTCGCCGCGCGCCTGCTCGGGGGACAGGTACTGGGCGGTGCCGATCACGGCGGCCGTCTGTGTCATCGTCGCGGAGGTGTCCGCGACGGCGCGGGCGATGCCGAAGTCCATCACCTTGACGGTCCCGTTGGGCGTCAGCATGACGTTGGCGGGCTTGATGTCGCGGTGCACGATGCCCGCGCGGTGCGCGTAGGCGAGTGCGTCGAGCACGCCGGCCGTGAACTCGAGCGCACGCTCGGGGAGGATCTTGCGGCCGTCGCGCAGCACTTCGCGCAGCGTGACGCCCTCCACAAGCTCCATCACGATGTAGGGCACCGACACGTCGGAGGTGGTGTCGAGCTCCTCGCCGGTGTCGTAGACGGCAACGATGTTCGGGTGGTTCAACCCCGCGGCGGACTGGGCCTCCCGGCGGAAGCGCGCCTGGAAAGTGGGATCGCTGGCCAGGTCGACGCGCAGACGCTTGACGGCCACGTCGCGCTCGAGGCGGATGTCGCGCGCGCGCCAGACCTCGGCCATGCCGCCTCGGCCAATGATCTGGTCGAGCTGGTAGCGGCCGCCGAGCAGGGCTCCTCGCTCTGTCATCGCTGCAGGTCCTTTCGGTCAATCAGGCACCATCTTGGGCCATGCACATGAGAACTGTCCGGGATGCTCACCGAAGTGCCTCCAGAATCGCCGTGAAGATGGGGGCGGCCAGACGGCCGCCGGAGATGTCGTTTCGTTCGATGTCGGCGTTCTCGACGAACGCGACGATCGCGACGCTCGGGTCCTCGGCGTAGCCGACGAACCAGGCGTAGGGCGGCTGGTCGAGGTCCCACTGGGCGGTGCCTGTCTTCCCGCCGACGACCAGCCCGCTGACCTGGGCCGGGGTGCCGGTGCCGGACTCCACGGTGGCGACCATCATCTGCTGCAGCATTTCGGCGGTCGCGGAGCTGATGGGCTGCCCGAGTTCGGTCGGCGTGGTGGACTGCAGCACGCTCAGGTCGCGGTTGGTCACCGCGCTGGCGATGTAGGGCCGCATCATCGTGCCGTCGTTGGCGATGGTGGCCGCGACCTGCAGCATCTGCAGCGGGGAGGCCGCGACCTCGTACTGGCCGATGGCAGACAGCGCCGTCTGCGCCGCGTCGATGTCGGTGGGGAACCGCGAGGTGGCCGCCGAGATATCGATTGTCTGCTCCTGGTTGAACCCGAAGGCCTCTGCCATCGCCTGCAGCTTCTCGGAACCGAGCTGGAGGCCGACGTTGCCGAAGGCGGTGTTGCAGGAGACCTTCAGCGCCTGCTCGAGCGTGATCCGGGTGCCCCCGCAGTTGGTGGAGTTGCCCATCGAGCGGCTGGAGCCGGGCAGGGGAAGCGAGTCGGGGGAGTCGACCTCGGTGGACGGCACCCAGCCGTCCTCGATCGCGGCGGCGGCCGTGACGAGCTTGAACGTCGACCCCGGCGGGTACACCTCGCGGGTCGCGCGGTTCTTCAGCGGCTCCTCGTCTGCGTTCAGCAGCGTGCTCCACGCGTCGCGGGCCGCGGTCAGGTTGGTGTCGGACAGGAGCGACGGGTCGTAGGTGGGCGTCGAGGCCAAGGCAAGGATCTCGCCGGTGGTGTAGTCCATCGCGATAGCGGCGCCCTGCTTGTCGCCGAGGGCCGTGACGGCCGCCTTCTGGGCCGCGGTGTTGAGCGTGGTGGAGACGTTGGCGCCCTGGGACCTGCGGCCCGTCAGCACGTCCATGACGCGGGTGAACGTCTGCTCGGACGACGTGCCGGCCAACACATCGTTGTAGCTCTGCTCCAGCCCGGAACGCGCGTAGTCGTAGGAGTACCAGCCGGTGACCGAACTCCACGTCTCGCCGTCGGGGTAGCTGCGCACGTAGGGGAAACGGGTCCCATCGCCGGATACTGACTCGGCGATCGCCGTGTTGCCGACGAGGATCGCGCCGCGGTTCGCCGCGAATTCCGCATCCCGGACGCGGCGGTTGCGGGCCTCCGCGTTGAGGGAGTCGGTGCGGAACACCGAGATGTAGGTGGTGTTGGCCAGCAGCGCGGCCATCATGATCGCCACGAAGACTGCGACCTTGCGGATGGGGCCGTTCACCTGATCACCGCCGTCTGGTCCTCCGAGTTCGACGCCACGTCCTGAGGCGCGGCGGTGGCGGCCTGCGGGCGGCGGGCATGGTGCGAGATCACCATCAGGATCCCGATGATGATCCAGTTGGCCACCAGCGACGAGCCGCCCTGGCTCATGAACGGTGTCGTCAGGCCCGTCAGCGGCAGGAGGCGCGTCACGCCGCCGATGATTGCGAACACCTGCAGTGCGAACGTGAAGCTGAGGCCGGCGGCGAGCAGTTTCCCGAAGCCGTCCGGCGACGTCACGGCCGTCTTGAAGCCTCGCGCCACCAGCAGGCCGTAGACCATCACGATCGCCATCAGGCCGAGGATGCCGATCTCCTCGCCGAGCGCCGCCGCGATCATGTCCGACTTCGCCAGCGGCGTGAGCCCGGGCCGCCCGAGCCCCCAGCCGCGGCCGAACAGCCCGCCCCAGGCGAGCCCGAACTGTGCGCTGATGATCTGGAGGTTGGCGTCGTAGTTGCTGAACGGGTCGAGCCACGCGTTGACGCGCCGGGCCACGTGGTTGGTGAAGAAGAAGGCGGCGAAGGCCGCGCCGACGAACCCGGCACCGGCCAGGATCGGCCAGGCGATGCGCTCCGTTGCGATGTAGATCATGACGGTGAACAGGCCGAAGAACAGCAGCGAAGTGCCGAGGTCGTTCTGGAACACCATCACGAGGATGCTCAGGACGAACATGACGGCGATCGGCCCGAGGTCGCGGGCGCGGGGCAGTTCGAGCCCCATGAAGCGGCGGCCGGCCAGCGCGAGGACCTCACGCTTCTCGTAGAAATAGGCGGCGAACGCGATGGCCAGCAGGATCTTGGCCACTTCGGCGGGCTGGAACGAGAAGCCGAAGACCCGGATCCAGATCTGCGCGCCGCCGGAGGCGTGGCCGATGAAGGGGGCGAGCGGCAACAGCAGCAGGACGAGGCCGGCGATGAACAGCAGGTACGGGTAGCGCTGCAGGCGTCGGTGGTCGCGGAGCAGGAACACGACGAGGGCGAACAGCCCGAGCCCGAGCGCCGTCCACAGCAACTGCGTGGCCGAGTCGGTCTTGATGGGGTCGGGGATCTGGTCGATCCGGTAGATCATCGCCAGCCCCAGCCCGTTCAGCAGGAAGACCGACGGCAGGATCAGCGGGTCGGCATACGGCAGCTTGAGGCGGACGATCAGGTGCGCTGCGATGCCCATGCCGAACCAGATGCAGGCGACGGGGATGAGGTTGTCCGGCAGGTCGCCGTGCAGGTTGAGGTTGGTGATGATCCAGCCGCCGAACCCGAAGGTCTGGGCGAAGAGGATCAGCGCCAGCTCGGTGCCCCGGCGCTTGTTGTAGACGATGACCTGGTCGGAGACGGCAGGCTGGACCTGGACTGACATCAGCAGGCCTCGGGGTCGGCCTCTTCGGCGTCCGCAGTCGGGGTGCCGAGGGTCGTGGGGCGCAGCAGGCCGGGCGTGGGGGCGGGGTCGGGCAGCGGGGAGGTCGTCGGCGAAGCCGTCGCCAGGAGGCTGCTGGTCGGCAGGCCGGGGACTGTCGGGGTCGGGTCGGGGGTGGCGTTCGCGCGCTCGGCGCGGACCTCCATGCAGCGCTCCGCCAGGGCCCTGAGCTCGGTGGTCGTGCTCTCGCCGGCCGCCTCGTCGGGGACGGTGATGGTGGCGTCGACGGCCCGCTGGTAGAACCGTGGCAGGTTGCTGACGGGAATGTCGGTGCTCGAGACGAGGCGGTTCAGGGAGACCCCCAGCACGTTGCCTGGCACGCCGTTGTAGAGCGCGACGTAGCCGGCGTCGTCGACGGCGACGTAGTAGCGGGACTGGCCGTAGGACACCAGGCCCCAGCCGCCGAGACCGAGCACTAGGAGGATCGCGAGGATCGACAGCGCGATCCCGGGCCAGCGTCGACGCTGCTCCTGCGGCGCGTACCTGGCGACCTCCGCCGCGTCGTGGTCTGCGGTGGTCTCGGGCTCGGGCGCCGATGGGGTCGGGTACTTCGGTCCCTTGTCGGAGGCTGCCCCGGTGCGGGGGATCGACACCTCGGTGGCGGACCCGACCAGCAGCGGGGCCGCCGCGTCGAGCTCGTCGTCCTGGGGCACGACCTCGCCGATGACGACCGTGATGTTGTCGTGGCCGCCGTTGGCGTTGGCGGTGTGCGCCAGGCCCGCGGCTGCGGCCTCCAGGTCGTCGGTCGCGAGCAGCTCGGCCATCGTGGCGTCGTCGACGAGCCCGCTGAGCCCGTCGGAGCAGAACATCACCCGGTCGCCGAGCTGCGCGTCGAGCAGGTCGAGGTCGGGCTCGAAGGCCGCCTGGCCGTTGAGGACCTTGAGGATGAGGGAGCGGTGCGGGTGGACCGCCGCCTGGGCGGGCGTGATCTTGCCCTCGTCGATCAGCGACTGCACCCAGGAGTGGTCGTGCGTCAGTTGCGTGAGCTCGCCGTCGCGAAGCAGGTAGCCGCGGGAGTCGCCGATGTGGCCGATGCCGAACTGCGTCCCGTTGAACAGGGCCCCGCAGAAGGTGGTCCCCATGCCGTCGAGCTCGAGGTCGTCGTCGATGAGGTCGGACAGCTTCGCGTTGGTGCGGGCCATCATGCCGGCGATGCGCTCCAGCATCTCCTCGCCGTCGGCGGCCCGGACGTCGGAGCGGGCGGCCTCGGTGGAGGCGACGGCGGAGGCGAGGTCTCCCGCCGCGGCGCCGCCCATGCCGTCGGTGACCAGCAGCATGTTCGGCGAGGCGTAGCCGGCGTCCTGGTTGTTCTTGCGGACGCGGCCGACCTCGGAGTGGGCGACGAAGCGGAGGCTGAACAAGCTAGATCTCCAGTCGCATCAGGGTCTTGCCGATGCGCACCACGTCGCCGACGGTCACCCTGGTGGGCTCGGTGACGAGTTTGCCGTTGACGTAGGTCCCGTTGGTGGAGCGGAGGTCGGTGATCAGCCAGCTGTCGGCGTCCTGTTGGACGAGCTGCGCGTGGCGGGCCGACGCGTAGTCGTCGTCGAGCAGGAGGGTGGAGTCGGCGGCCCGCCCGAGGTTGATCGTCGGTTCGACGGGGACGGAGACGCCCTGCTGAGGGCCGGCCGTGATGGCGAATCGCGTCGGTACCTTCGAGCGGCCCTTGCCCCGCCCTCGGTCGGCCGGAATCGCGGACAGGGAGGCGACGGGCACTCGGCGGCCGTAGAGGTCTGTGCGCACCACGTTTGCCACGAAGAGGATGAACATCCACAACAGCACCAGGAAGACGACCTTGATGGCCGCAATGATGAGGTCCGACACCCTCAGGACTCCGAAGGCGTGTGGATCAGCATGCGTGTGCGCCCGATCTCGATCCGGGCCCCCTCGCCGACGCGGGTCTTCGTGACGCGGCTTCCGTTGACGTGGACGCCGTTCGTGGACCCGAGGTCCTCGATGGTGATGATGGGGTGCTCCGGGTCGCCGGAGACGCTGATCAGCGCGTGCCTGCGGGAGACTCCGGGGTCGTTGAGGCGGAGGTCGGCCTCGGCGCCTCGGCCGATCAACAGGCCGGGGGCGACCAGCGGGTGCCGGACGCCGCTGACCTCGAGCACCATGGTGCCGGGCCGGGGCTGTGGGCTCGAGGAGGGGGTGTCCTCGCTGGAGACGGCCTGACTCGCGACCGTGAACTGGCCCGTCGGCAGCGAGGTGTCGAGGACGTAGTCGATGGCGATGGGACCGTTAAAGACGTAGCTCCGGTCCGCGGCGTGGTCGCGGATGCCCGGCAGGATCTCGGTGTTCAGGGTCTTCGCGTAGGGCGCGAGGCGGTCGTAGTCATTCTGCGACAGACCGATGGTGAACACGTTGGGCACCAGGCGCTTGTCACGGCTGAGAAGCTTGGCCTCGGCGTCCAGCTCCCGCTGGATCCCGGCGACGATCTCGACGGGATGCACGTAGCCCTTGAAGGCGCGTGCAAAAACCTTGCCGACCGCGGACTCGATGCGCTTCTCGGCCTTGTCGAAGACTCCCATGCGCCTCCTTCCTAGGGTCGTCGATGTAAACGCTACCCGCGAAGTGTACCGGCTCGTGATCCGGAGGTGGATCCGGCTGAGCCCCGGGTCGGGCGTCGGGATATGTCAGTCCACGGTGTGTCGGCCCCACGGGAAGGTCGTGATCGCGTCCGCGAAGGCGCCCAGGATGTCCTGCGCGCCCTCGAGCGCGGACAGCGTCTCCGTGTTCAGTTTGGCCTCAACCCCAGCCGCCACAGCCTGCACCTCGGGAGAAGTCCGTAGGGCCTCGGAGAGTTCGTCACGCACCATGTTCCACAGCCAGTCCCGCTGCTGGGCGTGGCGTCGGGAGGAGAGGTCGCCGTCGGCCTCCAGCTCGGCGCGGTGCTTCAGCACCGCCTCCCACACCTCGTCCAGACCGTCGCCGGTGTAGGAGGAGCAGGTCAGCACGGGGGCGCGGCGCTTGTCGTTGTCGCTGGAGATCAGTTTCATGGCGATGGCGAGTTCCCTGGCCGCCACCCGCGCCGCCTGCTCGTTGTCACCGTCGGCCTTCGTGATGGCGATCACGTCGGCGAGCTCGAGGATCCCGCGCTTGATGCCCTGCAGCTGGTCGCCGGTGCGGGCTACCTGCAACATCAGGAACGTGTCGACCATGCCGGACACCGCGACCTCCGACTGCCCGACGCCCACGGTCTCGACGAGCACGACGTCGTAGCCCGCAGCCTCCAGGACGAGCATCGACTCGCGCGTCGCGCGGGCGACGCCGCCCAGGTGGCCGGCCGACGGGGAAGGGCGGACGAACACGTCGTCGAGGGCGGCGAGGTCGGCCATGCGGGTGCGGTCGCCGAGGATGGATCCGCCGGTGCGAGAGCTCGACGGATCGACCGCCAGCACTGCCACGCGGTGATGGCGCTCCTGCACGAGCTTGACGCCCATGGCGTTGATGAAGGTGGACTTACCGGCGCCGGGGACGCCGGAGATACCGACGCGGAACGCCTTGCCTGTCATTGGCTGGATACGCTGGAGGAGCTGGTGCGCCAGTTCGCGGTGGGCGGGCTTGACCGACTCGACGAGCGTGATCGACTGCGCGATCAGCGCCCGGTTGCCCTGTGTGATGCCCTCAACGAGCTTGTCAACGTCGAACTTGCGCATGACCCCAGACTAGCCCCCACCCTCGGGCGACCCCGTGCCGCGGTGGGTGGGCCGGATCGGCGTGTCAGGAGCGATGACCGGTGGGAACGACGGATTCTCACCTAAGGTCGTCGTGGGGGCCAGGGCGATTCTGATTGGAGTGCTTGCCGTCGTGGTGGACGATCTTCTCGCGGCTCTGGAGCCGAGTCCTTCTCTGGTGGGGTACCGCCGGGTCGGCGGTGTACGGGTGGCCGTTGCGCGGCCGTCCGCGCCAATGACGCGGAGACGCCGACAGGGGGCGACCCACTCGCTGATCGCCATGTTCGGCGAGCAGGCCGGTGGTGTGCGTCGCGGCGACGGCGCCGAGAGCAGGGTCCGGCTGGTCATCGCCCCGCCTGAGGTCGACGTCACGCTCACATCGGAGGGAGACTCGTCCGTCACGCTCTGCTGGGTCCCCCGTGACCTGCTCGCCGCGCACCTCGACCACCCCGGCCGGGTCGTGACCCGCGTCGAGGAGGGGCCGATCGCCCGCTCATGCCGCGCCTTCGTGGCGGCCCTGTGCAGCCGCTCGGACAGCCTCACCGATGCCGAGAGTGCCATCTGTGAACAGCTCACCGCGGGTATGGGCGTGGCGCTGGCGGTCGAGGCGACGCAGTCGGCGGGCGCCCGCCCCGTCGGCCTGTTGGAGCATGCCAGACAGCTGATCGCCGTGCGCCGCGCCGACCCGCAGCTCGGCGTAGCCGCGCTGGCGAGGGAGTTGGCAGTCTCGCCGCGGCAGCTGCAGCGCGCATTTGCCGACGTCGGTTCGAGACCGTCTGCCGAACTGCGGAAGGCGCGGGTCGAGTTGGCGTCCAGCATCAGGCGGGAGTATCCGCGCATCTCGCGTGAGCAGTTGGCTCTGCGTTCCGGATTCGCGACCGTACCGCAGCTGCGGCGCGCGTTCGCCGCGGAACCGTACTGCGGAGCCACGTGCCATTGCAACGGTTCAATTTGCGACAGGTTTGCGACACGATCCGACACCGGGTAGTAGGAGCGGGGGATCGTCGGCCAGACTGCTGGCGGATCGAGGGCCCATCCCCCCAAGGGCCCGGATCTCCTATCTGCGGATGGCGGCTTGAGTCAGCCCCCCATTGGTTCGAGCCGCCTCCGCAGGCTCACTCGTCAGAGTCGACGAGACCCCCTCCCCGTCGCTGATGTGCAGCATCCCGCCGCGACCTCGTCGGCCCCGCCTCCAGCCCCGTTGAGCGCCTCGCTAGGCTGCCCGTAAAGGTTGGAATTGGTTCGATGCGGCTGCCGACCGCGGAAGAAGGTCACGCGCATGAGTGAGGAGCAGCTCGCCGACGTCGTCGGCGGCATCGTGGAGGTCTCGGCGGAGGCGATCGGGCAGGCCACTGCCCGACAGGCACAGCTCACGAAGCCCGCCGGGAGCCTCGGCGCGTTGGAGCGCGCCGGCATCCAGCTGGCGGGCATCTACCGGACGAGCCCGCCGCCCGTCCCCGGCTGCGCGACCGTCGGGGTCTTCGCCGCCGACCACGGCGTCTGCGCGCAGGGCGTGACCCCCTGGCCTCAGGAGGTCACCGTCTCCATGCTGCTGAACATGGCAGCAGGCGGAGCGGCCATCAACGTGCTCTCCGGCCAGGCGGGTGCCGACGTGATGATCACAGACGTCGGCGTGAAGCTCGACTACCCGGCGTCGCCCCGGGTGCGCGACCGCAAGGTGGCTGCCGGGACCCGCGACCTGTCCGTCGAGCCGGCCATGACCCTCGAGCAGGCGCTCGCCGCCGTCGCGGTGGGCCTCGATGCCGCAGACGAGGCCGTCGCCTCTGGCGCGACGATCCTGCTGACCGGCGAGATGGGCATCGGCAACACCACCCCGTCGGCCGCGCTGATCTCCGTCTTCACAGGGGCGGCCGTGGCGACGGTCACCGGCCACGGCGCGGGCGTCGACGACGAGGTGCTGGCGCACAAGGTCGAGGTCATCGAGCGGGCGATCGCGCTGCACTCGCCCTCGGCCGATGATCCGGTCAGCGCGCTGGCGGCCGTCGGCGGCCTGGAGATCGCGGCGCTGGTCGGGTTCATCCTCGGCGGGGCCCGGAGCCAGGTGCCGGTGATTCTCGACGGAGTCATCGCTTCCGCGGCCGCATGCGTCGCCGCGGCGATCGCCCCCGCCGCGAAGGGCTACCTGATCGCCGGCCATGCCGGACTCGAGCCCGGCATCACAGCGGCCCTCGCCCACCTCGGGCTGGAGGCCCTCGTCGATCTCGGGCTCCGGCTGGGGGAGGGATCCGGGGCGGTGCTCGCGCTGCCGATCGTGCGCTCGTCGGCCGCGATCCTCTCAGGCATGGCGACGTTCGCCGACGCGGGTATCGAGGCCTGAGCCCACGCACAACGACGGCGGGCCGTCCCTGCGAGAGGGGCGGCCCGCCGTCTTCTGTCAGGTGCCGGTCAGGCGTCGACGCGCTTCAGGAGGTCCTGCAGCAGCTCGACGGCCGATTCGGGGACGATCGTGCCGGGCGGGTAGATCGCGTCGGCACCGCTGGCGCGGAGCTCTTCGAAGTCCTGCGCGGGGATGACGCCGCCGACGACGATCATCAGATCCTCACGGCC
Organism: Tessaracoccus palaemonis; assembly: GCF_019316905.1. NCBI lineage: Bacteria > Bacillati > Actinomycetota > Actinomycetes > Propionibacteriales > Propionibacteriaceae > Tessaracoccus > Tessaracoccus palaemonis. The sequence goes on along the minus strand of NZ_CP079216.1, from coordinate 2,778,063 downwards.
GAGCTTGTCCAGCTCCTTGCGCAGCGCGGGCACCAGGGTGAGGTGGCCGGCCGCGAGCGAGGAGACGCCGACCACGTGCACGTCGGACTCGACGGCCTGGCGGGCGACCTCCTCGGGGGTCTGGAACAGCGGGCCGACGTCGACGTCCATGCCGAGGTCGGCGTAGGCGGTCGCGATGACCTTCTGGCCACGGTCGTGACCGTCCTGGCCCATCTTGGCGATCAGAATGCGGGGACGACGCCCCTCCTTCTTCTCGAACTCCTCGACCAGCTTGCGGGCCTCTTCGATGCTCTTCGTGGAGCCGGACTCCTTGTTGTACACACCGGAGATCGTACGGATCTGCGCCGTGTAGCGCCCGAAGACCTTCTCAAGAGCGTCGGAGATCTCGCCGACGGTCGCCTTCGCGCGGGCAGCCTTGATGGACATGGCGAGCAGGTTGCGCTCCGGGTCGGTCGGGTCGGGGTTCTCCGCGGCCCAGGTCAGGTGCGCGAGGGCAGCCTGCGTGGCCTCCTCGTCGCGCTCGGCGCGCAGGCGCTGCAGCTTGGCGATCTGCTGCTCGCGCACGGAGCGGTTGTCGACCTTCAGGACCTCGAGCTGATCCTCGTTGTCCAGGCGGTACTTGTTGACGCCGATCACGGGCTGACGGCCGGAGTCGATGCGCGCCTGGGTACGGGCGGCCGCCTCCTCGATGCGCATCTTCGGGATGCCTGCCTCGATGGCCTTCGCCATGCCGCCGGCCTGCTCGACCTCGGTGATGCGCTCCCATGCCTTGCGGGCGAGCTGCTCGGTGAGCTTCTCGACGTAGGCGGAACCGGCCCATGGGTCGACCGTGCGCGTGGTGCCCGACTCCTGCTGCAGGAACAGCTGGGTGTTGCGGGCGATGCGGGCGGAGAAGTCCGTCGGCAGCGCGATGGCCTCGTCGAGCGCGTTGGTGTGCAGCGACTGGGTGTGACCCTGGGTCGCGCCCATCGCCTCGACGCAGGTGCGGACCACGTTGTTGTAGACGTCCTGCGCGGTCAGCGACCAGCCGGAGGTCTGCGAGTGGGTACGCAGCGACATCGACTTCGGGTTCTTCGGTCCGAACTCACGCACGAGGCGCGCCCACAGCATGCGCGCTGCGCGCATCTTGGCGACCTCCATGAAGAAGTTCATGCCGATGGCCCAGAAGAAGGACAGGCGCGGGGCGAACGCGTCGACGTTCAAGCCGACCGACTCGCCTGCGCGGATGTACTCGACACCGTCGGCCAGGGTGTAGGCCATCTCGATGTCGGCCGTCGCGCCGGCCTCCTGCATGTGGTAGCCGGAGATCGAGATCGAGTTGAACCGGGGCATGTTCGCGCTGGTGTAGGCGAAGATGTCCGCGATGATCCGCATCGACGGCTGCGGTGGGTAGATGTAGGTGTTGCGGACCATGAACTCCTTCAGAATGTCATTCTGAATGGTTCCGGCCAACTGCTCAGGCTTGACGCCCTGCTCCTCCGCCGCGACGACGTAGAGGGCGAGCACTGGGAGCACCGCGCCGTTCATCGTCATCGAGACGGACATCTGGTCGAGCGGGATGCCGTCGAACAGCTGACGCATGTCGAGGATCGAGTCGACGGCCACGCCTGCCATGCCGACGTCGCCGGCCACGCGCGGGTGGTCCGAGTCGTAGCCACGGTGCGTAGCGAGGTCGAACGCGATCGACAGGCCCTTCTGGCCGGCCGCGAGGTTACGTCGGTAGAAGGCGTTGGACTCCTCGGCGGTGGAGAAGCCCGCGTACTGGCGGATGGTCCACGGCTGGTTGACGTACATGGTGGCGTAGGGGCCACGCAGGAACGGCGGGATCCCGGGGGCCGTCTTCAGGAAGTCCAGGCCGGAGAGGTCCTGGCCGGTGTACAGCGGAGGAACCAGGATGTGCTCCGGGGTCTGCCAGCCGGCGGTGTGGCCGCTGCCTTCATTGAGAGCCTCGAACTTGGCCGCCTCGTCGGCGGTCGCGGCGCCGGTCAGCGCCACATCGGAGAAACGGGGGAATGTCATCTGTATCAAGCTCCCAACTTGTCCAGAGTGTTGGTCAGCAGATCGACCACGTTCATGCCGTCGAAGACGTTGCCGTCGACTGCGGCATCGCCGCCTTCGCCCAGCTCCTTGACCTGACCGGCCACGAGGACCTCGGTTGCCCCGGCGGCGCGGAGCGCCTCGGCGACCTCGATGCCCTTGGTTGCGTAGACCTTCGCGCTGGAGCAGAGGACGGCGACGGTGGTGCCGGCCTCCTTCAGCGCCTTGGCGAAGTCCTCCGCGCTGTCGCCCTCGGCGAGCACCGTCTCGATGCCGCCGACGTGGTACAGGTTGGAGGTGAAGCCCTCACGGCCGCCGAAGTCGCGACGTGCGCCGAGGCAGGCGAGCAGGACCTTCGGGCCCTTGCCGGCCTCGCGGGCCGCCGACGAGCGGTCGCGCAGCGCCTCGAACACCTCGGAGTCGCGCACCTGCGTGAGACCGTTCAGCGCGGGGGCTGCGGGGCGAGCCGTGCGCTTGACCGGCTCCTCCTCGTAGTTCGGGAACATCGACACGCCGGTGACCGGGATCCTTCGGGTGGCGAGCAGCTTGGCCCGGTCCGCGTTCAGCGCGTCGAGCTCGGCCGCGACGGTGCCGTCGGCCAGCTTCGCGGCGAAGCCCTCGCCGTCGAGCTGCTGGAACAGCACCCAGGCCTTCTCGGAGAGCTGCCTGGTCATCGACTCGACGAACCAGGCGCCGCCGGCGGGGTCGTTGACCCGGCCGATATTGGACTCCTCGGCGAGCACGATCTGCGTGTTGCGCGCGATGCGGCGCGACAGGTCGTTGGGGAGGCCCTCGACGGTGTCGAACGGCAGCACGGTCTGGATCTCGGCCTGGCCGACGGAGGCGGCGAAGCAGGAGATGGTGCCGCGCAGGACGTTCACGTAGGTGTCGTCGCGCGTGATGTCGCGCAGGGAGGTCACCGCGTGCTGGATGGCGCCGCGCTTGGACTCCGCGACGCCAAGCACCTCGCCGACGCGGGACCACAGTCCGCGCAGGGCGCGGAGCCGCGCGATCGTCAGGAACTGGTCGGTGGTGGCCGACACGCGGAAGATCAGCGACTCGAACGCCTCGTCGGCGGTCAGCCCGGCCTCAGTCAGCGCGCGGACGTACTCGACGCCCACCGCGATGGCGTAGGCCAGCTCGTTGACGTCGCCGGCGCCCGCGTTGTTGTAGACGGTCGCGTCGACGACGATCGGGCGGACCTTGGGGTACGGCTTCGCGAGCTCGACGGCCTGCGTCAGCTGCGACAGGTCCGGGGTCGTGCCGGCCAGCGCCGCGGCGCCGATCGGGTCGACACCCAGGTTGCCTGCGACCGAGGCCGCGTCATTGCCGGAGGCGGCGAACGCGTCGACGAGGGCCTTGGCGGCCTCGAGCTGCTGCGTGGCGCTGGTCAGGTAGACCGGCGCGAGGTCGAGCAGGACGCCGCTCAGCACCTCGGCGACGTCGCCGGCTGCGACGGCGTCGGGATCGACGCGCAGGAACACGCCGGTGGTCCCGCGCTCAAGGTCGGTCAGAATGGCGCGCTTGGTCTCAGCAGCGTCGGGATCCTCGTACTTCTGCGCAATCTCCCACGCGTCCATCTCACCGGTGCGCACGGTGGTGCCGCGCACGAACGGCGCGACGCCCGGGTAACCCAGGTCGTCGGTGCCGTCATCCTCGGTGTAGAGGGGCTTGATGGTCAGGCCGTCGACGGTGGAGCTCGTCAGGCGCTTGTACGCCTGCTCGATGTTGAGTTCCTTGCCTTCGGGGCGCCTCCGGTTGAGGACCTTCAGGACCTCCTTCTCCCACTGCTCGCGGGAGGGAGTCTCGAAGTCCGCGGCCAGACTGATGTCAGCCGCGCTCGTAGCTTGATCGCTCATCGCTCTCCGTATTTGGTCTTCTTGGGCTGTTACCCGCGATCCAGCCTAGTCCTACGTCCGTCGCACCTGCGCGCGGGGGCGTGCTAGACGATGTGCTGGCAATCGCTTCAGGCTCAGCCTATGGCTGAGCGCATAGGTACACGCCAGATGAGCGGTCGTGGCGCATTCGTGCAGAAGGAAGTGAGCGATTCCGGTCGGGCGTTCAGCGGCCGCGCAGCGACAGGACGGGAGGGCGGTCACCGCGGATGCTGGCGACCATGTCCAGCACGCGACGGGTCGCCAGTACGTCGTGGGCGCGGAACACCGTCGCGCCCTGCCAGGCCGCGATCGCCGTGGCCGCCAGGGTGCCCTCGAGGCGCTCATCGGCGGGCAGGTCGAGGGTCTCGCCGACGAAGTCCTTGCGGCTGATGGCCTGCAGCACCGGGTAGCCGAGGTCGACGATCCGACCGGTCGCGGCGACCAGGGCCAGCGAGTGCAGGGTGGTCTTGCCGAAGTCGAGGGTCGGGTCGACGAGGATCTGTGAGGGGGCGAGCCCTGCGGCCTCCGCGCGGCTCGCACCGTCGGCGAGGACGCGCAGCACGTCGGCCACGACGCCGCCGTCGTAGGCGACGCTGACGGGGTCGGTGCGGGGCGGCAGGCCGCCGGTGTGCGAGACGACATAGCCGGCGCCGGTGCGGGCGGCGACGCCGAGCAGTTCGGGGTCGGCGCCCTGCCAGGTGTCGTTGACCAGGTCGATCAGGCCGGAGCAGGCGTCGGCGACCTCGGCGCGCCAGGTGTCCAACGACGTCAGCAGCTCGGGGAGTTCGCGGCGCAGGGCGGTCAGCAGGGGGCGGACGCGGTCGATCTCCTCGGCCGCATCGACCCACTCGCCCTCCTGGCCGGCGCGGACGCCGCCGACGTCGACGATGCAGACCCCTTCGGCGACCATCGCGGCGGCCCGGTCGATGGCGCTGTCGACGCTCGCGTGACGGGCCGGCGCGTAGAACGAGTCAGGGGTGCGGTTGATGATGCCCATCACGGCGGGGCGGGCCGCGTCGAAACGCTGGCCCCGCAGGATCAGCGGAGCGGGGCCGGTCACGGCTCGAGCGTCGGATCCGTCGGCTGCTGGCCCTGCAGTTCGATGAGGCGGGCGTTGACCTCGGTGAGGACCTCGAGGGTCTCGGCTGTCAGTGCCTTCAGGGCCTTCTTGCGCGCGGTGCCGGTGTTCGCCGTCCAGGCCAGATCAAGGCGGAGCCTCAGCGCGGAGGCCTGGCGCCGCCAGCCGGCGGGCTCGCGGGCGCCGGGGAAAGAGGCCTCCACCGCGTCGGCTGCGACCTCGATGGCCTTGATCTTCGCGTCGAGGCGCAGCCGCGGGTTCTCCGAGTTCGCCGTCTCCTTGAGCTTGGCGACGGCGCCGTCGATGGCCTGGGAGATCTGGGGGTTGTCGCGGAGCAGGGCCAGCAGCGTCGTCGTGGTGGCGACGATGCCGCCCGCGGTCTTGACGAAGACGGAGAGCTTGCTCATGGCATCGAGTGTAGGTGCGCAGGCGTGGAAGGGCGTGGCGCCGTTCGCCGACGGCGTGCAATGCATTAGGATTGCGACACAACAAAAACTCAGTGAGGAGTTCCCATGTCTCTGGTGGCGGGCATCGATTCGTCGACGCAGTCGTGCAAGGTCATCGTCGTCGACCCGGCGACCGGTGCGATCGTGGCCTCGGGCCGCGCGTCGCACCCCGAGGGCACCGAGGTCGCGCCCGCCGCGTGGTGGGAGGCGCTGCAGGAGGCCGCGGGTCAGGTCGACCTGGGTGACGTCGTCGCGGCGGCCGTCGCCGGCCAGCAGCACGGCATGGTGCTGCTCGACGCCGACGGCGAGGTCATCCGCGACTCGCTCCTGTGGAACGACACGCGCTCCGCGCAGGCGGCCCTCGACCTGATCGCGGACTTCGGCGGCGGCGACGAGGCCGCCGGCGCCGCGTGGTGGGCAGAGGCCGTCGGCTCCGTCCCCGTCGCCTCGTACACCGTCACCAAGCTGCGCTGGGTCGCCGATCACGAGCCCGACAACGCGGCGCGGATCGCGGCCGTCGCGCTGCCGCACGACTGGCTGACCTGGAAGCTGCTCGGCACCGGCCGCATCGAGGACCTGGTCACGGACCGCTCCGACGCCTCGGGCACCGGCTACTTCGATCCGGTCTCCGGCGAGTACCGCCGCGACATCGTGGCCGCCGCGCTGCGCATCGACGAGGCCGCCGCCGGTCGGATCGTGCTGCCGCGCGTCGCGGCCCCGGGGGAGGTCGTCGGCACCGGCTCGCTGGCCGGGCAGCCGGTGCAGCTCGGCGCGGGCATGGGCGACAACGCGGGCTCGGCGCTCGGCATGGGCCTGACCGCCGGCGACGTCGTCGTCTCGATCGGCACCTCCGGTGTCGTATGCGGCGTCTCCGACACGCCCAGCCGCGACGCCTCCGGGCTCGTCTCCGGGTTCGCCGACGCCACCGGCCGCTTCCTCCCGCTGGTCTGCACCCTCAACGGGGCCCGCGTCCTCGACGCGACCGCGCGCCTGCTGGGCGTCGACCACTCCGCCCTCGCCGACCTGGCGCAGGCCGCGACCCCTGGGGCTGACGGGCTGGTCTTCGTGCCCTACATGGAGGGCGAGCGGACGCCGAACCTGCCGGACGCCACCGGCTCGATCCATGGCGCCACGCTGACGAGCATGACGCGGGAGAACCTCGCCCGCGCCGCCGTCGAGGGCATCGTGTGCTCGCTCGTCGACGCCCTCGAGTGCCTCACCGACGCCGGCGGCCAGGCCGGGCGGGTGTTGCTGACCGGTGGGGCGGCCGCGTCGCCGGCGGTGCAGGCCGCGGCCGCGACGCTGTTCCCGGTCCCCGTCGCGATGCCCGCCGCCGGCGAGTACGTCGCGCTGGGCGCCGCCCGCCAGGCCGCCTGGGCGGCGTCGGGGGAGAAGGAGGCCCCCGTCTGGCCCCTCCCCGTCGAGGAACTGCCTGCCGTCGAGCAGGCGACGGAGGTCGTCGCGGCGTACCGCGCCGTGCGCCCCTGGAGCTGACGTCGGTCAGGCGTCGACGTCGGCGAGGAAGGCGGAGATGATCCTCCCCGCCTCCTCCTGCTGCTCCGCAGCGGTCAACCGGGTCGCTGATTCAGCACGGCACGCTGCGTCGTCGCGCTGGGCGGCGTCGTCGACCGCGTCCACGACGCCCGGGCCGGGTGTCCACTGGGTGTTGAAATAGTTGTGATTGGCGCCGGTCATCACCTCGGTGCGCGAACCCGCGCCCGTGAACGCCGTCGCCCAGACAGCGGGCATGTCCAACGCGTCCCCGTCGCACGTTCCGTAGAGGGTGAGCGTGGGCGTCGCCGACGTGCCGAGATCAACGCCGGTGGGATCGTCGACGGGGAGGACGGGGGCCAGAAGGACCGCAGCCTGGACCGACTCCGCATCGATACCCTCAGCGCCCGGTCGACCTGTCAGGAGCTGGGCGACGGCGTCACCGCCGCGAGAGTGGCCGATCAGCACCAGGCGGTCGGTGTCGAGTCGGCCGGCGAGGTCGGGCAGCGGACCCGTGCCCGAGTCGAGGGTCTCGAGCCACCAGGCCAGCAGCTTGGCCTCGCCGTCCACGTCTGCGCTGCTGCCGATCGTCGCGTTCGCCGACACGGAGACCGCGAGGTACCCCTCGTCCGCGAGGCGGGTGCCAAGCCAGTCGTAGCCGAGGTAGCTGGGCGTCCGTTCTTCCGGCGACGCGCACGGCCACGGGTCTTCAGCCGTCGCGCAGGGGGTGTGCCCGCCGTGCTGGATGAGGGCGACGGGGACCCGGCCATCCGCTGGCAGCGTCGGGATGTAGGCCACAGCGGCGATCTCGTTGGACGTCGATCCGACGTGGATCCCGTCGACCGCGCCGGCGAACGTGACTGCGCTGCCCTCTCGGGCGACGACCTCGGTCGGCGGGGCCGCCGCGCAAGCACCAAGGGCGAGGGCGGCGGCCGCCACGCAGGCGAGGGCTGCCCGGCTCATGTGTGTGTCAGCGCTCGGGGTGCGTCAGGGCATGGTCGCCCCAGCGCTCGATGCGCCAGCCGTCCTCGGTGCCGCCGTTCAACACGATCCACTTGGTGTTCTCGAGCGGCATGGCGATCTCGTGGCTGATGGTGGGGTCCTGCGTGAGGGCCCATACCCGCAGTGCCGCGCCGTGGCTGACGAGCGCGACGTGCTCGTCTCCCGCCTGTTCCATCGCCGCGATCGCGTTGGTGAACCGGGTGATGAACTGGCGGGCGGTCTCGCCGCCGTCCAGACCGACGTCGAGGTTCGTGGGCGACCACGACATCAGCATGTCGACGTAGGGGCGCCAGTCGGTGTTCATCTCCTCGACGCCCGCGGCGATCTCCTGGATACCCTCCACGATCACGGCGTCGAGGCCGCGGGTCGCGGCGAGCGGGGCCGCTGTCTGTTGGGCGCGGGTCAGGGTGGAGCAGTAGAGCGCGTCGATCCGCTCGTGCGAGATCGCGTCGACGAGCGCCTTCGCCTGCGCGTGCCCGTTCTCGTTGAGGGGCAGGCCGGGGTAGGCCGTGTCGAGCTGGCGGCGCACGTTGGCGTCGGTCTGGCCGTGGCGGATCAGGATCAGGCGCATGTCGTCACCATACCCGCGCCGTCGCGGAGCTTGTCAGGGCAGGTGGGGGACCTGTCCGACCAGGCCTGTCGACGTGACGATGGGTTCGGTCTGGCCCCCGGAGTGGGTGATCGTCGCGCCGTCGTTGTGCACCGTCAGCTGCGTGCGGTGGTTCCGCAGTGCTGACGCGACGCGCGGGAGGTAGCCCGTCAGGTCGAACCAGCGGGTCGCCTTGTCGCGGTCGGTGGTGAGAGCGGCGAAGGGGAGCCCGAGCTCGTCGGCGGCGGCCTTCGCCACGTCGTGCATCCTCACGTGGTCGGGGTGTCCGTAGCCTCCATCGTCGTCGTAGCTGACCACCAGGTCGGCGCCGCAGTGCCTCAGGTAGGCCACCGCATCGGCGACCTCCTCGGCCTCGTCGGAGCGGCACAGCGAGGCCGCGTCGGACTCAGGGGCCGGGCCCGCGACGCCGGGGCGGAGCCAGACCATGCCTGAGTCGAGGTAGCGGCGTGGCTCATCGGTGGCGCGGGCGGGAGGTGTGCCGAGGTAGGCGTGGCCCCGCACGCCGAGCGAGGTCAGCGCGCCGGCCAGCTCGGCCTCGCGGCGGTCCTCGAGCGCCGGTGTGCCCGCCAGATGCGAGAGCGGGCCGGGGACCACCTCGCCGAACTCCCCGCGGGTGGCCGTCAGCACCGAGACGTCGAATCCGTCGTCGACGAGGTGGGCGATCAGCGCTCCCGAGGCGAGGGTCTCGTCGTCGGGGTGGGCGTGCAGGAAGGCGATGTGCCTGACCGGACCGGATGCGATCGCGCGCCGGTAGGCGTCGCGGGTGCGCCCGGCGACGTGTGCCCAGGACATCTGTTCCGCCCGCTGACGCCCCGTCGCACCGATCCGGACGCGCAGATCGTCGTCGCGGAGGAGGGGGAGCAGCGCATCGGCCCAGTCCTGCGGGTCGTGCGACGGAACCAGGATGCCGGTGTGGGTGTTGCAGATGGCCTCGGTCAGGCCGCCGGCCGCGGCGGCAAGGACCGGGACGCCCGACGATGACGCCTCGAGCGCGACAAGGCCGAACGTCTCGGAATGCGACGGGACGAGCATCACCGAGGAGTGCCGCATGAGGCGCGCGAGAGACTCGCGGTCCTGGCCGGGCAGGAAGGTGATCTTGTCGGCGACGCCGAGGTCCTCTGCCAGTCGGTGGATCTCCACCTCGTAGTCGGCGAAGTCGGCGGACACCTCCCCGACGACCACCAGGTCGGGGCGTTCGGCCTCGGGCAGCGCGGCCAGCGTGCGGATGGCGAGGTCGGGTGCCTTGAGCGGCTGGAGGCGGGCGGCGAACAGCAGGTAGCCGGGCGTGACCGCCGGGTCCGGGGTCCACTCGTCGCCGGGTGCTGCCGGGCGGAAGAGGTCCGTGTCGACACCGGGCCAGACGACGGTGACGCGCGCGGGGTCGGCCTGGCAGCGGCCGATGACCACCGCGGCCTCGTAGCGTGACACGGCGATGATCAGGTCGGACTGCGTCGCGCAGGTGACCTCGCCGGTGAGGCGGGCCGGCGACTCCGGCGGCTCCCCGTCTCGCAGGGGGGAGTTGGGGTGAGCCGCGACCGAGTGGAACGTCATGACGTGCGGGATGCCAGCCGCCCGGGCCAGCGGCAACGCGGCGATCCCGGACATCCAGTGGTGCGAGTGCACGACGTCGAACGCGTCGAGCGAGCCGAGGTTGTCGCGGAACTCGTCGATGTACTGGTCGATCTCGCTCTTGGGTAGCGGCCGCGCCGGGCCCGCGTCGATGTGGTGCACGACCAGCCCGTCGTCGAGCGTCGCCGTGTCGGGCTGCTCGGGGCGGGAGCGCCGGGTGAAGAACTCGACGTCGTCGCCTCCCCCCTGCAGTGCCCGCGCGAGGGCGCGGATGAGCACGTTCATGCCGCCGGCGTCGGCGGTGCCCGGCCGTTCGGCCGGTGAGGTGTGCAACGAGATGAAGGCGACGCGCATGAGGGAGAAACTACCGTCCCCCCGAAGCGGGGCCACACACGCGGCGCCCCGCATCCGTCCAGTGCGCCCTGGCCTCGGACGGGTCGCCTTGGCTTCTGGCCGGTTCGCCCTGGTTTCCCTGAGTTGCCCCGCCTGCGTGCTTCAGCCGCGCCCTTGTCTCTCTCCGGCCTCGGTGCCGCCGACCCCGTGCACAAGAGTGGCTAGAGCCGGAGCACGCGGATATACGGCGCGTGCTGGGGGCCAGGCCACAGTTGTGCGCGGCACGGGGACCGGGAGGGCTGCGCTGGGGAGCGTGCGGATGTGGCAGTCGGATGCTGTGCTGCCGACCCTCCATCGACGGCGGCTGCCCGCCCTTCCGTGCACAACAGTGGTCAGGGCCGGAGCACTCGGATTTATGACGCGTGCTGGTGGCCAGGCCACAGTTGTGCGCGGTCCGGAGGTGAGGAGGGGGCAATGGGTGCGGCGCGGATGGGGCAGTCGGATCATCTGTCGCCGGCGCGCTGGTGCCGCCGACCCCGTGCACAAGAGTGGCTAGAGCCGGAGCACGCGGATATACGGCGCGTGCTGGGGGCCAGGCCACAGTTGTGCGCGATCCGGGGGGCGAGGACTGTGGGGCGAGGACAGGAGACGGGGTGCCGGCGACGATGGCGGCACGTTTTGTCACGACCGGCGAGTCGATGCTAGTGTTTCACCTCGGGTCGCAAGGCCCGATGCGCGCGTGGCGGAATGGCAGACGCGCTGGCTTCAGGTGCCAGTGTCCCTTGGGACGTGGAGGTTCAACTCCTCTCGCGCGCACAAACCGAACCCCTGGTCATGATGACCAGGGGTTTTCCTGTCCTCGCCGATCCCCGATCATCCATCCCCTGAAAATCGTTCACTGGTCGATTCTGATCGGTCCCGCGACGAGGATCGCCCACTGCCTTGCCGCGGGAAGCCTGCCGGCGGTGAGCGGCGCTGCGTCGCGGCCGCGGCCCCCGCGCCTCGGTATACTCCTGGTATGACTACGACCATCAAGGTCAGCGATGAACTCCGAGACCGGCTCAAGGCGCAGGCGGCGCGGGACGGGCTCACCCTCGGAGCGCACCTGGCGCACCTCGCAGACGCCGAGGATCGACGCCTGCGGCTGCAGGCCCTGAAGTCAGCAATCCGTGCGTCCAGCCCCTCGGATATGGAGTCACACGCGGCCGAGACCGCAGACTGGGAGCGCGCCGAGCTGTCCGAAGAATCGTGACCAGTCTGGAACTGGTGCCCGGGTCCGTCGCGTGGGCCGTTCTCGAGCCGGTCACAGGCAGGGAGCAGGGAGGGCGCAGACCGGTGCTCGTCGTGTCCTCGGCCGGGTATCTGGACGCGGTGAGGACGCTCGTCATTGTCCTGCCGATCACGACGACGGATCGGGGCTGGCCCAACCACATCCGGGTGGAGGGGTCGAGCGGACTGGGGCGCCCTTCGTGGATCATGACCGAGCAGCCGCGCACACTGTCTCGAGAACGGCTCACTTCCATATCGGGAGAGGTGTCGGCCGAGTGCCTGGCGACGGTGCAGGTCTGGATGGCGGACTTTCTGGACATCTGACTGAGCCATCAAGGTGAGTGGGCTTGCCCCACGCGTTTTGCGGCCCGGTGGTGTATGGGCCCTTATGGCCTCTCGTTGTCGCCGGCCCATAGAGCCGGAGGGCTCTCTTACGTTTTCGACGCCCCCATCGCAACCTCCGCCCAACCGACCAGAGGTCCCAGCAGGACAGACTCCCGCTCCTCCGCCGGCCGGAAGTCGCCGTCTGGGTGCGCCGCTCGGCGACGGTTCTTCTGCACGTCTCCGGGGTACCTCGGCGGCAGGATGGCGGCGCGCAGGCCATGGCCGTGTCGCGGGGAGGTTCAGCCGGACAAGCCCAACCGTTTGATCAGGGCCGGGATGTCGCGTCGGAGTGTGACGAACATCAGGTCGTCATTGACCTTGTCGTACTTGTGGGCAACCAGGTTCCGCATGCGGGTGATGTTCGCCCACTCGACGTCCGGGTATCCGGCCTTGAAGGCGTCTGGCAGGCGTTCGACGACCGTGGCCACCTTGATCAGGAGACGCTCTCCCGCGTTACGCAGGAGACGCCCCTCTGGTGTGTCGGCGAGATAGGCGTTCTCGCCCAGGCCGACCAGGTAGTCGGCGTCTGCCCCGAAGCCGGCCAGATCCTGCAGCCAGTCGTGGACTCGGCCGTGGTGTGCAGATCCAGGTCTGGTCACAGCGGAATTGTCTCGCTCAGCGCGCGCCCGATGACCCGTCCGGAGGAACCGGCAGAGACCACGTCGACGGGAACGGTCAGCAACTCGGCAAGCTCGTCCTCCATCGCCAGCAGATCGGTGATCCCCGCATCGTCGGAGAACCGGACCAGGAGATCGAGGTCTGACCCAGGCTCGTCCGTGCCTCTGGCGACCGACCCGAAGATCAACGGATCGCAGCCTCGATGACGGGCGATGACCGCAAGCACCTCCGGCCGGAGGTGCCGAAGTAGATCGGAGGGCCTCACCTCCAGTGCGCGGTCCAGCGCTGCCCTGGCGGCGGCCGTGGGCTCTCGCCTGCCCGACTCGATGGCTGAGATCAGAGGTTGCTTCACCCCCGCGCGGGCGGCGAGATCACGCTGGGACAGCTGGAGCGCTTCCCTCCGTGCCTTCACCCGGTGCCCGTAGTCCATGCGCACATGATAACGCGGCTGTTATCAACGGGGGCTGTTGCCGCTCAGCCGACCAGGGGACCCAGCAGGAACGACGCGAGTTCGTCCGCCGGGCGGGAGTCGCCGCTGTGCTGGCCCTCGAAGGCCGACGTGCCGTCCGTGCCACACAGCGCGACGATGTGGCTCGCGCCGCCGGGGTGCTGGCTGATCCAGTCTGTCAGGTCGTAGACGTTGCCCTCGATCGCGGCCCAGCAGCTGTCCTGCGTGTTGTGGGCCTCGACGTCGGCCATGGTGTAGCCGCTCGCCGAGCTGGTGGTCTCGGTCGGCTCGGTGGAGGTCTCCGTCGGCTCGGACGATCCCCCGGTCGCCTCCGGTGAGGTGGCCTCAGGCGAGGCTGTCCCGGTCGACTCCGGCTCGCTCGCCGTGGCCGACGGTGTGGGCTCGGCCGAGGCGGACGGGGTGGCGGCGATCGCGCCCGACCAGGCCGCGGACGCCCCCGAGTGTCCCGCTATCACCGTCAGCGCGACGACCACGGTCGCCACCGCGGCGACGACCCAGCCGAGGACGTCCTTCGCCCGCATCGACTCGCCCGTGCGCACCCAGATCAGCCACGCGCCGCCGATGAGCAGCAGCGCGACGGCGCCGATCACCAGGTTCGTGCCCGCGGCCGCGTGGGCGTTGGGGCGGCCGACGTGCTCGGCGAACGCGTTGCCGGAGACCATCGCCAGGACGGCGCCCGCGGTGCCGACGGCCAGGATCGCCAGGACGGCCATCGCGAAGCGGGGCCGCCACGACCGGATCGCGGCCAGGAGGATGAGCCCCACCGCAGCCAGGGGTAGCAGTACGACGGGCAGGTGGACAATCAGCGGATGGGCCGGGAGCCCGGCGATCACGTCGAACACGGCGCCAGTCTACGGGTGGACGGCACCGCCCTCAGGGTGACCGGCCGGCACAAATCTCAGTCGACTCTCCAGCGCACTTTCTGGTCTCATAAACGGCCGCGCTGCTAGTCTGACGGCAAGATATCGATGCCTGCGGATCGGGTCGAGGCATTCGCCCGCTCCCCGGATTTCGAGCCAATGAAAGGGAGGTCGGAAATGACTCGTTTCCTCATCCGCGCACTCGTGTGGATCCTCAGCTCGCTCCTCGGCCTGCTCGCCGCGAAGCTCCTGCTGCCGGGATTCCACCTCTCGACGGGCGGGCTGATCCTCGCCGTCATCGTCTTCGCGATCCTGCAGAGCCTGCTCGCCCCGCTGGTCGTCCGACTCACGAGAAAGTACGCGAGCGCCCTGATCGGCGGAGTCGGTCTGGTCACGACGTTCCTCTCGCTGCTCATCACCAGCCTCCTCCCCGGCGGCCTCAGCATCGACGGGTTCGGCACCTGGGCACTCGGCACGTTCATCGTCTGGATCGTGACGGCTCTCGCCACCTGGCTGCTCCCTGGGATCATGCTCCGGGAGAAGCAGCCCGAGGGGCAGAAGGGCTGAAATGCCCGATTTCTGGTCGACGATCTGGAATGCGATCTGGTGGTTCCTCCTCGCGTTCGTGTTCATCGCCTACCTGATGGCGCTTTTCGCGATCATCACCGACCTCGTCCGGGATCGCAGTCTCAGGGGAATCCTCAAGGCCCTGTGGCTGATCTTCCTGGTCTTCCTGCCATTCCTCACCGCAGTGATCTACCTCATCGCCCGCGGTTCCGGCATAGCCGAGCGCACCGCCGAGCGGGCGCACGAGACCAGGCGTGAGACAGACGACTACATCCGCCAGGTGACCGGCACGACGGTCCCCGGCGAGATCTCCGAGGCGAAGCAGTTGCTCGACTCGGGTGTCATCAGCCACGACGAGTTCGAGCTCCTGAAGGCGTCCGCCCTCAGGCGCGCCTCGTAAACCGTCGTCGAGCGCCCCGGCCTGCCAGGCCGGGGCGCTGCCGCGTCTGGGAGATCCGGCAAGATGGACTCCATGAACCTGCCACCCCGACGCCCGCTGATCCCCTGCCTGCCGGACGCGCCGCTCGACGACCACATGGCGGTCGTGGAGGTCCTGATCCAGGAGGGCTTTCATTCGTTCGGGGTGCCGGTCGGCTCGGATGCCATTGCCGACCTCGTTCGGGTCTTCGGGGCCAGGGCGACGTTCTGGGCGACGAGGGTCGCCACCGCGGACGACGTGAGCCACGCCGTCGAGGCGGGCATCACCCGGCTGCTCGCTGACGACGCGCCGGGGGAGCTGGTGGACGAGGCGACCCGCGTCGGGGCTGAGATCTGGGCGTCGGCGATGACGGCCACGGAGATCCGCGCTGTTCTGCGGCTGCGGGTGGCCGGAGCGGTGCTCTGGCCGGCCGACGTGGTCGGCCACTCGCTCGCCTCCCGCCTGGCCGAGGTCGGCCTCGCCACCGCGGTGATACCGATGGGCGGGGTCGGGGCGTACGCCGCGGGGGAGTGGCTGGCCGCCGGAGCGCCGGCGGTGTGCGTGGACTCGGCCCTGCTGGGCGACGCCTACCAGGGCGGGTCGCTGTCCAAACTACGTGAGCGCTGTGGCGCGTTCGTCGCCGTGCAGGCGCGGCATGCCGAGGCCGACGCGGCTGCGTCCTGACGCAGCCTCAGATGCCGCGGCGGCCAGCGGTAGGCGGCTGAGGAGCGTCCCCGTCGGCCGGGAGCCCGCGGGACGGACGCGGCGGCTCCTGATCGACGGCGGACCTCACCCCAGGCGCAGTGGCTGCCTCGCCGGGGCTTTGGGCGGAGGGGGCAGAATCCGAGTCGAGGAGGCCGAGCGACTCCTCGTCGTCGTCGAGGAAGCCGCCGGTCTCCAGGTCCTCGTCGGCCCGCGCCCTGCGATCCCGGTAGATCAGGAAGGCGGTCGACGCCGCGGCGATTCCGCCGAGCCCGACGAGCGCCCCGATGAACCACGTCCACACGCCGAGGCCAGGGCTGCTCGAGCTGCTGGTGGGCTCCGCGGCAGGCGTGGCGGTGGCCGCGACGCTCTGCCCGGCGTCCGTCTCCTCGGGCGGCGCGACGTCCGCCTCCTCGGACTCCACCTCGTCAGCTGACGGGGACGCGGTGCTGATATCGGTGTGCTTGACCGTCAGCGACACGCTCGTGGTCGCCTCGGTGGGGGTCTCTGAGATCAGCGTCAGCGTGAGCGAGCCGTCGCCCTGGTCCTCCGGCACCGCATACATCGTGATGTACCGGCCGTCCGCATCGGTCACCGTGAAGGAGTCGGCTACGTCACCGTTGGCATCACTCACGTTGATGCCGCAGTTCGGAACTGCCGCTCCGTCCTGCGTCAGGGTGCCGGAGATGGTGACCACCTCCCCGTTCCCGGCCTTCCCAGGACCGCTCGCGGTCAGGGTGGGCGGGACGGCCTCGGGAGTCGGCTCCTCCGACGCCTCGACAGTGGGGGTGGCGTCGGAGGCCGTGGGGGTCGGGCTGACGGTCACGTCGTCGGCAGGCAGGCCGATGGTGACCGGAGCGGCGGGCATGCCGTCGCCGGTGGCCGTCGCGGGGACCATGGGAAGGAGGAACAGGGATGCCAGGCAGGTGACCGAGGCCCATCTCGTCGCGTGCATCCGGTATCTCGTTCTCCCGTGGTTGTGAGCAATTCGGCTGAAAGGCTAGCTGATCGCGCGACGGCACCCGTCGCCAGCGTCGTTTTTACTCGCTGTGAATCGCGTGGCGGGAAGAGTCTGGTGGTGAGGGGTTGGGGAGACGGGTGTTTTCCCCTATCCTGAGGAAACTTAAGAAACTCTCAGGGAGGTGGGCATGGCGGGAGCCAGAAGGGCGGCGCGCGACGACGACATCGTCGAGGTGTCGACGGCAGATCATGCCGCCACCCCGCGGAGGGGCTCTGGGCGCGCCGGCGGCGCATCGCTCAGGCTCGTGCTGGCGCCCCTGGCCGTCGCGACGGTGACTGCGCTGGTCGGCGGGCTCATGACCCTTCCCGCCGACGGCGAGACAGTCGATCGGACAGACCCGGTACGGGTCGCCGCCTTCTCCGGGCCGCTCGGCACCTCGCGTTCCCTGCCCCGCACCGCGCTCGAGAGCCCCAGCCCCTCGCCCGCCGCCGCGGAGGCCGCGCAGAAGAGCAGCCCGTCGGCCGAACCCTCCGCCACGGCGGAGAAGAAGGCCGAGAAGGTTGACAAGAAGACCAAGGAGAAGGCGCCCGACTACGACGAGTTGGCCGACACGGCCCGCACCCTCTACGCCGAGGCGGCCGTCAACGTGCGCACCGGGCCCGGCACGGACTACGACTCCGTCGGGACCCTCGGTACGGGCGAGGACGTGAAGAGCACACAGTGGAAGGTCGACGGCTGGCGCCAGGTGAAGTTCGACGGCGAGGCCGGGTGGATCAAGGCCAGTTTCCTCACGGCGGACGAGCCGGCGGAGTCAGGCTTCTCCACCGCGACCTGCGCCAAGGCGAACGGCCTCGAGGCCAACCTGACGACGGCCGCGGACGGTGTGCTGCGCGCCGTCTGCGCACGGTTCCCGGCCGTCACGAGCTTCGGAGGCTACCGGGCGGGCGATTCCGGCTACCACGGCTCCGGGCAGGCGATCGACGCGATGATCAGCGGGTCGGCCGGGTGGGAGATTGCCGAGTGGGCCAGGGACAACGCCGGCGAGCTCGGCATCGTCGAGGTCATCTACCAGCAGAAGATCTGGACAACCCAACGCGCCGCCGACGGTTGGCGGTCGATGTCGGACCGGGGCAGCACGTCCGCCAACCACTACGACCACGTGCACATCAGCATCGGCTCCTGATGCCGCACCCGTCGTGGGAAGCGCCCGGGGCGAAATACTAGGCTGGCCCCATGACTACTCCGGTTGACGCCACCACCACCGAGGCGTGGGAAGACCTGCGCACGCTGAAGGACGCCCTCGTCCCCGACCTGCGCGCATGGTTCACCGCCGACCCGTCCCGGGCCGAGAAGTTCACCTTCGACCTGGCCGACCTGCACATCGATCTCTCGAAGAACCTCATCGACACGGACGTCGTCGATGCGCTCCTGCGCCTCGCCGATCAGGTCGAGCTTCCCGCCCACCGTGAGGCCATGTTCAGCGGCGAGCGCATCAACGTCACCGAGGACCGCTCGGTGCTGCACACTGCGCTGCGGCTGCCCGCCGACGCCGAGCTCGTCGTCGACGGCCAGGACGTCGTCACCGACGTCCACGAGGTGCTCGACACGATGTTCGCCTTCGCGGACAAGGTCCGCTCCGGCGAGTGGAAGGGCGTCTCGGGCAAGCGCATCGAGACCGTCGTCAACATCGGCATCGGCGGCTCCGACCTCGGCCCCGTGATGGTCTACGAGGCGCTGCTCCCGTACAAGCAGCAGGGACTGACCTGCCGCTTCATCTCCAACATCGACCCCGCCGACTGCGCCGAGACCCTCGCGGACCTCGATCCGAGCACCACGCTGTTCATCATCGCGTCCAAGACCTTCACGACGCTCGAGACCCTCACCAACGCCCGCATGGCCCGCGACTGGCTGCTGCGCGCACTCGCGGCCGACGGCGAGATCGAGGACACCGACGAGGCCCGCCGCGGCGCGATCGCCAAGCACTTCGTCGCCGTCTCCACCGCGCTCGACAAGGTCGCGGAGTTCGGCATCGACCCCGTCAACGCGTTCGGCTTCTGGAACTGGGTCGGCGGCCGCTACTCCGTCGACTCCGCCGTCGGCCTGTCCGTGGCCATCGCGATCGGCCCCGACGGGTTCCGCGACTTCCTGGGTGGTTTCCACGCCGTCGACGAGCACTTCCGCACGACCCCGGCCGAGCGCAACGTGCCGCTGCTGATGGGCCTCCTGAACGTCTGGTACGTCAACTTCTTCGACGCGCACAGCCACGCGGTGCTGCCCTACGCGCAGTACCTGCACCGCTTCGCGGCCTACCTGCAGCAGCTGACCATGGAGTCCAACGGCAAGTCCGTGCGCGCCGATGGCACTCCCGTCACGAGCCAGACCGGTGAGATCTTCTGGGGCGAGCCCGGCACCAACGGCCAGCACGCGTTCTACCAGCTGATCCACCAGGGCACGCGCCTCATCCCTGCCGACTTCATCGCCGTCGCGAACCCCGCGCACCCGGTCAAGGATGGCGACACGGACGTGCACGGCCTGTTCCTGGCGAACTTCTTCGCGCAGACCGCCGCGCTGGCGTTCGGGAAGACGGCCGACGAGGTCCGCGCCGAGGGAACGCCCGAGGCAATCGTCCCCGCCCGCGTGTTCGAGGGGAACCGACCCACCACGTCGATCATGGCCTCCGAGCTGACCCCGTCGGTCGTCGGCCAGCTGATCGCGCTGTACGAGCACATCACGTTCGTGCAGGGCATCGTGTGGGGCATCGACTCGTTCGACCAGTGGGGCGTCGAGCTGGGCAAGAAGCTCGCGCTCGAGATCGCGCCGGCCGTGTTCGGCGACGCCGAGGCGCTGTCCCGCCAGGACCCGTCCACGCGGTCGCTGGTCAGCTGGTACCTGGAGACGCGTGCCTGACCGCCGACTGCTGGCCGCCGCCGGGACACTCGCCCTGCTGGGCGCGCTCCCGGTGGCGGCCAGCGCCGCGCGCGTCCGGTGGCTGTCCGCCGGTCGCACGCACCTGCCCGAGGACGTCCCTCACCGCGGGGTGGGGATGGTGCTGGGTGCCCGCGCCTACCCGACGTTCCCGTCGACCTTCCTCGCCGCCAGGCTCGACGTCGCCGTCGAGCTGTATGCCCGCGGCAAGATCAACGCGGTCCTGGTGACGGGCGACGGGCTTCCCCGCTCGTTCGACGAGCCGAAGGTGATGAAGGACTACCTCGTCGAGCACGGGGTACCCGCCACGGCGGTCTTCGAGGACGGCGCCGGCTTCGACACCTACGACTCCTGCATCCGCGCCCGCGACACGTTCGGGCTGACCGAGTTGACGGTCATCTCGCAGGACTACCACCTGCCCCGCATCATTGCGATCTGCCGCGAGCTCGGCATCGACGTGGTCGGCGTGCCGGACCGCACCATCCGCCGTCGCCGCGGCCCGAAGTGGGTCCGCGGCCTGGCGCGCGAGCAGCTCGCCAACCTCAAGATGGAGTGGGACCTGTTCACCCACCGTCGCCCCCAGCGCGACGACCCCCTCGACCCGACGCTGCGCGACCACTCCCGCCGCGGCTAATCCGCCCTCGGTGGGCCCGTCCGCTCGCCGCGATGAGCACGACACACTTGTCGTCGCGCGAAAAAGCGATGTGACCGTTCAGGTCGCCGACGAGCAGGAGGATGTGCTCATCGCGGCCCGAGCGGTTACGGCGTCACCAGACGGAGACGCCGCGGCCCATGCCGAAGTAGCGCCACCCGGCGTCGTGCCACCGACGCGGATCCAGCACGTTGCGGCCGTCGATGATCACCGGCTGGTTGACGAGGCCGCGGATCGACTCCGGGTCGAGGTCCACGAACTCCTTCCACGGGGTCAGCACCATCACCGCGTCGGCGCCGGCGACGGCCTCCTCGACGGTGGCGGGAGTCTCGAACTCGGGCCGGCGTTCGTTCAGGCGCGGCGCGGCGGCCGGGTCGACGATGGCCAGTCGGGCGCCCCGGTCCCACAGCCGGTTGGCGATGTCGAGGGCCGGGGAGTCGCGCAGGTCGTCGGTGTCGGGCTTGAACGTGATGCCGAGCACCGCGATCCGCTTGCCCTCCAGCCCGCAGATGGCCTCCTCGGCCAGCGCGACGGCGCGGTCGCGGCGACGCAGGTTGATGGCGTCGACCTCCCGCAGGAACGTCAGCGCCTCGTCGACGCCCAGCTCGCCGGCCCGCGCCATGAACGCCCGGATGTCCTTCGGCAGGCAGCCGCCGCCGAAGCCGATGCCCGCCTGCAGGAACTTCGGCCCGATCCTGTCGTCGTAGCCGATGGCTTCAGCCAGCCGCGTGACGTCGCCGCCGGTCGCGTCACACAGTTCGGCCATGGCGTTGATGAACGAGATCTTGGTGGCCAGGAACGAGTTGGCCGCGACCTTCACCAGCTCGGCGGTCGGGTAGTTCGACACCACCAGCGGCGCACCCTCGGCGAGCAGCTTCGCGTAGCACTCGTCGAGCAGAAGCTTGGCCTGCTCGCCGCGGGCCACGTCGTCGCTCAGCCCATAGACGATGCGGTCGGGGTGCAGCGTGTCCTTGACTGCGTAGCCCTCGCGGAGGAACTCCGGGTTCCAGGCCAGCAGGAACGGCTTGCCCGACACGTCGAGCCGGTCGGCGAGCCGTTGAGCGGTGCCGACTGGCACCGTCGACTTGCCCGCGACAAGCACCGGGACCCCGTCCTCGCCCGCGGCGGTGTGCTCGATGATGGTCGCGATCGCCTGGTCGACGTAGGACATGTCCGCGCCGAGACGACCCTGCTGCTGCGGCGTGCCGACGCCGATGAAGTGGATCTGCGCGTCCGCGATCAGCGACGGGTCCGTCGTGAACGTCAGCCGTCCCGACTCGACGCCACGGGCCAGCAGCTCGGGGAACCGCGGCTCGTGGAACGGCGCGACGCCGGCCGCGAGGTCGGCGACCTTCCGCTCGTCAACGTCGAGGCCAATGACCTCGTGCCCCAGTTCCGCCATGCACGCGGCGTGCACGGCGCCGAGGTAGCCACAGCCGATCACGGAAATACGCATGACGCCAAGACTAACCAGTCCGCCTCAGGCGCGTCCCCGGCGCCCTCGTGGAGGAGGAAGGAGGGGGACGGGATGGTCGCCCTTGATGTGAACGGTCTCATCGGGCGCGTTACGCTTAGCCTCGGAGGCGTTTGCCTGCCACGGACTCGCCCGACGTGGGGCGACTGACACGGAGGTCACCAGTGGATCAGAAGGCCCAGGACGCGATCACGTCCGGCAACACCGCTCTCGGGATCGAGTTCGGATCGACCCGCATCAAGGCCGTGCTCATCGGCCCCGATCAGCAGCCGCTTGCCACCGGCGGATTTGAGTGGCGCTCCAAGCTGGAGAACGGCCACTGGACCTATGACCTCGACGCCGTCTGGTCGGGCGTGCAGGCCGCCTACGCCGAGCTGGCCGCGGCTGTTCGTGAGGATCACGGGGTCGAGCTGACAACGGTGGGAGCCATGGGATTCTCCGCCATGATGCACGGCTACCTGGCCTTCGACGCGGCCGGCGGGCTGCTCGTCCCCTTCCGCACCTGGCAGAACACCAGCACCGGCAAGGCGGCCGGGGAGCTGACGCAGCTGTTCCAGCACAACATCCCGCAGCGGTGGAGCATCGCGCACCTCTACCAGGCGATCCTGAACGGCGAGGCGCACGTCGGGCAGGTCGCTCACTTCACCACGCTCGCCGGCTATGTCCACTGGAAGCTCACCGGTGAGAGGGTGCTGGGCGTGGGCGACGCGTCGGGCATGTTCCCGATCGACGTGGCCACCGGCCAGTTCGACACGGGCATGATCGCGCAGTTCGACGAGCTGGTCGCCGGCCGCGGCTACGGCTGGAAGCTCGCCGACCTCCTCCCCGCCGTGCTGCCCGCCGGCACCCAGGCCGGGTCGCTGACCGCCGACGGCGCGTTGCTGCTCGACCCGACCGGCACCCTGCAGCCGGGTATCCCCTTCGCGCCCGCCGAGGGCGACGCCGGCACGGGCATGGTCGCCACGAACTCCGTCGCCCGCCGCACCGCCAACGTGTCGGCCGGCACGTCGATCTTCGCGATGGTCGTCCTCGAGGGCCCGCTGAAGTCGCTGCACGAGGAGATCGATCTGGTCACCACCCCGGCCGGCGATCTGGTCGGCATGGCGCACTGCAACAACGGCACGATCGATCTGAGCGCGTGGGTGTCGCTGTTCGGGGAGGTCGCGGCGGCGCTGGGGGCCACGGTCGACACGAACACGCTGTTCGAGTCGCTGTACCGTTCCGCGCTGACCGGCGACGCCGACGGCGGCGGGATGCTGGCCTACAACTTCCTGGCCGGCGAGCACGGCGTCGGCCTGGAGGCCGGGCGGCCGTTGTTCGTGCGCAGCCCGGAGAGCACGTTCACGCTGGCGAACTTCATGCGCACGCACCTGTTCGCGTCGCTCGGCGCGCTGCGCGTCGGGATGGATGTCCTCCTGAAGGACGAGGGCGTGCAGCTGGATTCGATGTTCGCGCACGGTGGCCTGTTCAAGACGAAGGGTGTCGCGCAGGGTTTCCTGGCCGCGGCGATGGACACGCCGGTGTCCGTCGGCGACCTGGCCGGGGAGGGCGGCGCGTGGGGTATGGCGCTGCTCGCGTCCTTCCTCCGTGCGGGCGGCGGTGACCTGACCGGCTGGCTGGCCGACGAGGTGTTCGCGGGCGCCGAGGTCGAGACGATGGAGCCGGTGCCGGCCGATGTCGCGGGCTTCGACACGTTCATGGAGCGGTTCCGCGCGGGGCTCGCGATCGAGCGCGCCGCCGTCGACAACCTCTGAGCCCGGTTGGGGCAGGCGGCGACAGGGTGACACAATTGGCCCCATGCAATCGCTGCCTGCCCTACTTGACGCACGCCTGCGCGCGCTCACCGGTGTCGATCCCGAGATGCGCCCGGCCACCAAGCCCCAGTTCGGACACTTCCAGTCGAACGTTGCGCTGAGGCTCGCGAAGCAGCAGGGGCGCCCGCCGCGCGAGGTCGCCGCCGACCTCGTGGCGCAGCTGAACATCGAGGACCTGTGCGAGCCCCTCGAGATCGCCGGCCCGGGCTTCATCAACTTCCGGATGCGTTCCGACGTGCTGGCCCAGGCCGTCTCATCGCTGCTCGAGGACCCGAACGACGGGCTGAACCCGGCCCGCTTCCCGCAGCGCGTGGTCATCGACTACTCGGCGCCGAACGTCGCCAAGCAGATGCACGTCGGCCACCTGCGCACCACGATCATCGGCGACTGCTTCAACCGCGTGCTCGGCGCCCTGGGTAATACCGTCATCGCGCAGAACCACATCGGCGACTGGGGCACGCAGTTCGGCATGCTGATCGAGGAGGTCCTCGACGAGGGCCTCGACGTGCACACCCTGACGCTGGCCGACGCAGACGCGCTCTACAAGCGGGCGGCCGCCAAGTTCAAGTCCGACGAGGAGTTCGCCGCCCGCGCCCGCGCCCGTGTCGCGACGTTCCAGGGCGGCGACGAGGAGTCGCTGGCCATCTGGCACGGCCTCGTCGACATCTCCAAGCCTGCGTTCAACGTCGCCTACGAGCGGCTGAACGTGCTGCTCACCGACGACGACATCGCCGGCGAGTCCACCTACAACGACGACCTCCCCGTGCTGGTCAAGGAACTCGAGGACTCCGGCGTCGCCGTCGTCGACAACGGCGCGCTGTGCGTGTTCGTCGACGGCTTCGACGCCCCGCTGATCGTGCGCAAGTCGGACGGCGGCTACGGTTACGCCACCACCGACCTGGCCGCCATCCGCCGCCGCGTGCGCGAGCTGCACGCCGACCGCATCATCTACGTCACCGACGCCCGCCAGGCCGGCCACTTCGCGCAGGTGTTCGCCGCGGCGCGGAAGGCGGGCTTCCTGCCCGACGACGTCGTCGCCCAGCACGTCGGCTACGGCATGGTGCTCGGCCGCGACGGCAAGCCGTTCAAGACCCGCGACGGGTCGGCGGCGACGCTCGAGTCGCTGCTCGACGCCGCGGAGGAGCAGGCCGCTCCGAACATCGCGCTCGCGGCGATCAAGTACGCCGACCTCAGCAACGGCCTCCAGAAGGACTACACCTTCGACGCGGAGCGCATGGTGCAGACCACCGGCGACACAGGCCCATACCTGCAGTACGCGCACGCCCGGGTGTCGCAGATCCTGCGCAAGGCGGAGGCTGAGGACATCCACTTCGGCGCCGTCACGGTGCTCGCCGACCCCGTCGAGCAGCAGCTGGCGCTCCTGCTCAGCCGCTTCGGTGAGGTCGTCGACGACGTCGCGCAGAACCTGACCCCGCACAAGCTCTGCGGCTACCTGTACGACCTTGCCGGCTCGCTGGCGTCGTTCTACGAGGCCTGCCCGGTGCTGAAGTCGGAGGGCGATGTCCGCGCGTCGCGCCTCGCGCTGTGCGAGGCCACGCGTCGCGTCCTGGCCGCGGGCCTGTCGCTCCTCGGCATCGACGCGCCGGCCCGGATGTGACGACGAGAGGGGCGGCGTCGAGGAGTCCCCTCGACCCCGCCCCGTCGTCGTCGTCCCACGGGGCAGCCCCACCCCTGAAAACCGTTCAGTGATCGATTCTCCTCGGTCCCGTGTCGAGAATCGCACACGAGCCCGGCCGTCCGTGCGCCTCAGCGTCGAGCCGACGGAGGCGGTGTGCGCTTCTCGTGGTCAGACCGAGGAGAATCGACCACTGCCCGTTTTTCGGAGGAAGGGAGCAGGAGAGCGAGGCGACCGGAGGTGGTGTGCGCGGTGCACAACTGTGGCCTGGTCCCCATCACGCGCGTTATATCCGGGTGCTCCGGCTCAGGCCACTCTTGTGCACGGAGTGGGTGGTGAGGGGATCGACGGGGCCGCGACGAGGGGGCCGACCTCGCGGTCCGGCCCCCTCGGGTTCGTCTCAGCCTTCAGGCCAACTCAGGCCTCAGACCAGGTCGGGGTGCTCGTCGGCGTCGCGGGCGGCAAGCGCCGCGCCGATGATGCCGGCGCGGTTGCGGAGTTTGGCCGGGATGATCTCCGTGTTGAGGTCCAACAGGTGGCCGAACTTGTCCCAGTCCTTCGACACGCCGCCGCCGACGACGAACAGGTCGGGGGAGAACAGCATCTCGACATGCTTGTAGTACGGCTGCAGGCGCTTGGTCGTCCATTCCTCGTAGGAGATGTTCTCCTTGTCCTTGATCGACGACGCCGCGTAGGTCTCGGCGTCGCGGCCGTCGAGCTCGAGGTGGCCGAGTTCGGCGTTGGGGATCAGCACGCCTCGGTAGATGATCGCCGCGCCGATGCCGGTGCCCAGCGTGGTGAGGATGACCAGGCCGTTGTTGCCCTTGGCGGCGCCGAGGTGGACCTCGGCGAGGCCGGCGGCGTCAGCGTCGTTCACCAGCGTGATCTTGCGACCCAGCTTGTCGGACAGGTACTCATCCGCCTGCAGACCCGCCCACTTCTGGTTCAGGTTGGCAATGAACGGCACGCGGCCGTGCACGACGGGGGCCGGGATCGTCAGGCCGATGGACGTGTCGCCGATCTGGTCCGAGAACTCGTCGACGATCTCGCCGAGGATGGCCGCCACGTTGCTCGGGGTCGACTTCTCAGGGGTGGGGATGCGCAGACGCGGGGCGGCGAAGTCGCCGGCCTCCAGATCCACGGGGGCGCCCTTGATGCCGGAGCCGCCGACGTCGATACCCAGGTAAATGCTCATAACAAAAATCCTACCGTTGGTTTGCTTCGAAGTGGCGATCGGCCCCCGTCAGGTCACAGCCCGCCAGACGTAGGTGTTGGCGGTCACGACCATGCCTCCCACCTCGATGGTGGTCGGGGTCTGGTCGCGCACCAACTCCGGCTGCTTTCCCGCCTGCGCGTCGATCTCCCGCGACAAAGCCGCGTCGGTGATGGCCGACGCAACCTTGGTCCATTCCCTGACGCCCTGGAGCTGCAACTCGACCTCGTTGACGCGCGAAACGCGTAGGTGGGAGGCCTGTCGGGTGCTCTCCGCGACGAGCACGAGGTCGTCGTCGCCGATGCTGCGGAAGTGCCACAGATGCCCCGGCCCCTTTGTCCACTTCCGTCGATCCTCAAGCACCGCGTCGATGACCGCCGTGGCCGTCTCCAGATCGCAGGTGAAGTCGACGGTGCCGCGGACGTCGTCGAGGTCCGTGGCAATTCGCCTGGCCGAGGCGGCCTCGCCCTCGGCGTTGATCGCTCGCGTGAGCTTCCTGCCCCACCACGGTCTGGTCACGAGCACGAGCAGCAGTACGAGGGCGAGGGCGAGGGCGTACTCCACAGGGGCGGCCTTTCTTCGACGTCTGTGAAACTGGCTGTCAGCGTATCAATCGGCCCTGGGCGGTGGAAGGGATCTGCTCAGCGGTCAGCAGCTGCCCGGGCGAGCCTGGCGAGGCGGAGCTGCTCGAACAGCACCCCTCTGGCAGCCTGCGCGTCGAGGTGATAGAGCCTGAGGTCGACTGGACCGTCGGTGGTGTGGATGGCGACCGTCGCCAGGTCCAGCCTCCGCTCCAGTGGGCCCTGGTGAAGCCCGGCGGACTGCATCCGGCGGTGCGGAACGATGGTGCGCGTCTGCGTCAGCAGCCCGTGCTGCGCGACGATGACCGTGTCGTCGAATCCCCACGTGTGGGTCCGGAACGTGACCGGGGTCAACCAACGGGCGCGGGCTGGCTGCTGCCGCGGCCTGATCGCGGTCAGATCGACGTCGGGCCAGATCGCGTGCAGGACGGCGGCGACGTCCTCGGCCGTGCCATAGGGGAGGATCAACGCGTTGCTGCCCTCGTTCTCGTCACCGACGTCGCCGTAGCCGAGCACCGTCACGCTCACCGAGTACAGACCGAAGGGCCTGTGAAGGATGTCCTGGCGAACCTGTACGCCCTGGATGCGCCGGGGGTGCAGTCCCTGCGCCGCCTTGTTGAGCGCACCCCGCGAGATGTGGAGCGTCTCCCCACGACGCGACATCACGAAGCCCCAGTTCTTGCCTGTCTGGCTCCAGACCCAGCCGCCGACGGCGAGCAGGGCCGGGATGGCTGTGATGGGCTCGCCCGCGACCAGCCCGACGATGAGGACGGCGGCGGCGATCACCACCCACACGGCGGTGCTGCTCGACACGAACGCGCCGATCAGTAGGTTCCTGGGGCTGACCCGCGCGACGACCACGTCCTCCGCGGACTCGAGGTCGGGTGCGAGGTTGTCGGCCCCGGTCGTGATCGGTGTGGCGTCGGGGGGCGTCGGCAGCCCGCGTCGAGCTCCGCGCATGCGTGCCATCAGGTGGTCGCGCAGCGATTCGGCTCGTGCCAGCGAGAGGTAGACGAGGTCAGCGCCGCCTGCGCCGCCAACGTCGATGTGGACCTTCGCCAGCCCGAGCAGGCGGGCGACGATCGGCTGCTGGATGTCGACGGACTGCACCTTGGTGTAGTCGATGCGGGTCGAGGTCTGGGACACGAGGCGCCGCTCGATACGGAACTCCTCGTCGTCGGCGATGAACGTGGTCATCCGCCAGGTCAGCACCCCCGAGACGCCCGCGATGATCGCGTAGATGCCCAGGACGACGCCGATGATCACCACGCTGCCGCCGAGCTCTTCGCCCTCCAGGATCTCGCGGGTCAGGAACCACGCTGCGGCGACCAGCGCGATGCCGCCGCGGGCCAGGCCAGTCAGAGGGCTGGGCCGCTCGACGATCTTCTCCGGCGCGGGAGTCGGCGTGGCGGGGATGACGGGATGCTGCCCTACGGGGTCGGGATCGACGGGGCCCTGCGTCGGCGTCGGCAGATCGGGTTCCGTCTGCGGACCCGTCATCAGATGCCCGCCTGCTGCTGCTCGCCGCGCGAGATGAGGCGGTCCCGCAGAGCTGCGGCGTCGGCGGCGGCCAGGCCGGGGATGTTGATCGTTCCGCTGGTCGAGGACGTGACCATCTTCACGCTCGCCAGTCGGAAGGCGCGGTCGAGGGGTCCGGCCTCGACCTCGACCAGCTGCATCCGGCCGTAGGGCACGCACTGGAGCGAGCGCCACCACAGCCCGCTCGTCAGGTACACGTCCTCGTCGCGCTCGGCGTAGCCCCAGCGCCGGAACACCCGTGGAGCACGGAACAT
The DNA here is from genome assembly GCF_019316905.1 of Tessaracoccus palaemonis. Taxonomy (NCBI): domain Bacteria; kingdom Bacillati; phylum Actinomycetota; class Actinomycetes; order Propionibacteriales; family Propionibacteriaceae; genus Tessaracoccus; species Tessaracoccus palaemonis. The sequence goes on along the minus strand of NZ_CP079216.1, from coordinate 2,749,284 downwards.
GCGCCAGGCGATCCACGCCACGGCGGCGGCGAGCGCGGACCAGGGCAGCCAACTCGGCACCCGGTCCCACCCGAGGAAGATCGTCGCCGCGACGCCGACGGCCGCAAACAGAAGCCCCCACACTACGGGGATCAGGACCAGCTTCATCCGCAGGTAGTTCGGCGACAACCGTTGCCAGGCGACCCCGGGCGGCGCGAACGGGTCATCGAGCGTCTGGGTCTGGTCAGGGGCGTTCGTCACGGCGCGTACTTCTCACACTCGATCTGTATTAGGCGTCTAATACAATAGCAGGGGCTGTGGGCGGCCGGTGCCCCCTATTGCGCGAACTTCTCGTACTTGCGCTGCTTGGCGATGCGCGGCCCGAGCACTGTAACCTCGCCCATGATGACCGTGCCGACGAGCGTGAGCACGATGCCGTCGGGGTGCGGCGCGACGCCGTCGACCTTCGTCTCGGCCATGACGTTCGTGATCTGGGAGGTGTTCACCTCGACGCCCTCGGGAACGCGGATCTTCACCTCGCCCATCAGAACACCGACGTGAACCGTCGTGTGCCGCGACGCGAACGTCGCCCCGACGAGGTCGAGGCGCACCTCGCCGAGCCACGAGTTGAGGGTGAGGTCGCCGGCGACGGTGCTGATCGAGCCGGACTTCTGCGTCGACAGGATCGCGTTGGCGCCCGTGTAGGCGCCGGGGATCGCGACGCTGTCCAGCCGCTGCGCGGCCGGTGCCGGGGTGGCCGGCTGCGCGGCGACGTGCGGGTCGCGGGGGAGCAGGTCCGCCGTGAGTACATCCAGGTCGCCGAAGGTCTTGGCGTCGTAGGCGGTGGCGATGCGGTCCGCGTGCTCGTCGAACGTCAGCCGTCCCTCCGCGTAGGCGTTGTTGAGCACCTGCGCGACCAGCTCGCGGTCCTGGTCGGCGCAGCGCAACTGGTCGAATCGCGGGGTCATGTCGGTGGCCATGGAACGATCCTACGGCGGGGCGCCGGCGCTGGAACAGGATGGGGAACCCGAACCGGGGGAGGCTCAGGGACCACCCTGGTAGCCGTTACCCCTGCCCAAGTGACGGTCGACGGCAATAGGGTGTGGCAAACAGGCTCTGAGGAGGAACGATGACCAGACGAGTGGGAATCCTGACGGCCGGCGGCGACTCGCCCGGCCTCAACGCCGCCATCCGCGGCTTCGGCAAGGCGGCGCTCGGGCACGGCATGGAGCTCATCGGGTTCCGCGACGGCCTCAAGGGGCTCGTGGAGGACCGCTGGCAGAAGCTCGACGGCCAGGCGCTGGCCGGGATCCTCACGATCGGCGGCACCATCCTCGGCACCTCGCGAGACAAACCCCACAAGATGCTCGTCGACGGCGAGATCCGCGACATGACGCCCACCATCATCGAGAACTACGAGCGCAACAAGCTCGATGCCATCGTCTGCATCGGCGGCGGCGGTACGGCGAAGAACGCCAACCGCCTCTCGAAGGCGGGGCTCAACGTCATCCACCTGCCGAAGACGATCGACAACGACATCGCCCACACCGACACCAGCTTCGGTTTCTCGACGGCGCTCGGCATCGCCACCGACGCGGTCGACCGTCTCCACTCGACGGCGCACTCGCACCACCGCGTGATCGTCGTCGAGATCATGGGCCACAAAGCCGGGTGGCTGGCGCTCGGCGCAGGCATCGCCGGCGGGGCGGACATCATCCTCATCCCCGAGATCCCGTACTCGATCGAGTCCGTCGCCGAGTCAGTCCGGGGCCGCGCCGCGTCCGGGAGACCGTTCTCGGTCATCGCCATCGCCGAGGGTGCCCGCGACCTCCAGGGCTCCGCCGACCTCGCGGCCGCCGTCGCCCTGAAGAGCAGCGCGACGTCCCCGGAGGCCAGGGCGGCAGCCGACAAGCACAAGGCGTCCGTCGAGGCGGCGCACCGCGACAACGCCTTCCGCGTCGCGTCCGCGCTCGAGTCCGCGACCGGGCTCGAGTCCCGCGTCACGATCCTCGGCTACGTCCAGCGGGGAGGCACCCCCGACGCGAACGACAGGCTCCTCGGCACGCTCCTTGGCTCCGCCGGCGCCGACCTCGTGGCCGCGGGCGAGTACGGCGTCACCGTCGCCTCGCAGGGCGGTGACGCGGTGCCCGTGCCGCTCGCCGAGGTGGCGGGCAACCTGAAGACCGTCCCGCTCGACCACCCCTGGCTCACCGCAGCCCGCGGCGTGGGCACCGGCCTGGGCGACTGACCGGTGCCGCGTCGTCGGCGGGCGGTCGTCGCGGGCTCGGTGGTCGCCGCCGTGGCCCTCGTCGCGGTGGGCGGGTACTGGTCGGTGCGGCCGCTGCTGCGCACCGGCACGGGCTACGCCGCGCACAGCAATTGCGCAGTCGCCCACCTCGCCGGCCGCGACGACCCCGCCTCGGATCTGCCGCCCAACCCGCTGGTCCCGTTCCTCGTCTCCCAGGCCGGGGAGACGTCGGCCACAGTGACCGTGCTCGGTGCGCTCGCCTGGCAGACGGCCTGGTATACGCCCGGCCTCGGCTGCACGCTGGGCTCCGGCCCCCTAGTCGCCCCCGAGCCGACGCCCGTCGAGGCCGCGACGCTCGAGTCGGCGCTCGACCCCGCCCTCGACGACGCCCTGGCCGCAGCATTCGGCGACGACCTCGACGCCTCCGCCCGCGACGAGCTGGGCACCCGCGCCGTCGTCGTGCTGCGCGACGGCAAGGTCGTCGCCGAGCGCTACGCCGACGGGTTCGACGCCGACACGCGCCAGTTGGGCTGGTCCATGACCAAGTCCGTCACCAACCTGATGGTCGGACGCATCATCCACGACGGTGACACCGACCTCACGCTCGACTCCGACCACCTCCGCGACGAGTGGGCCGACGACTCCCGCGCCGACATCACCGTCGACGACCTGCTGCGCATGACCGGCGGGTTGGCCTGGGACGAGACCTACGACCTCGGCACGCCCATCACCCAGATGCTCTACGGCGAGCCGGATATGGGGGCCTTCGTCGCCAGCCGGCCCGCGACCCACGACCCCGGCACGTTCCAGCAGTACAGCTCGGGCTCGACGACCCTGCTGTGTTCGGTGTTGGCCGGGTCCGTCACCGGCGACGGGCCGCTGCTGCCCCACGACGTCCTGTTCGAGCCGCTCGGTCTGTCGACGGCCGTCCTCGAGCCAGACGCCGTCGGCACACCCGTGTGTGGCTCCTATCTCTGGGCCACGGCCCGCGACTGGGCTCTCATCGGCCAGTTCGCGCTCGACGACGGCGTCGTCGACGGCGTGCGGCTGCTACCAGACGGATGGATGGCTAGTTCGACAACCGTCGAAGAAGTGGCGGAGACGGATTCCCCGAACCTCGCCGCCTCGTGGTGGGTCAATGAGCTGCCGGACGGCGCCCTGATGAATCCGGAGCTGCCCGCCGACGCGTACTGGGCCAGCGGCCACGACGGGCAGCGGGTCTACGTCGTGCCGAGCGAGGATCTGGTCGTCGTCCGACTCGGCTTCTCGCCGTCGGTCGACGACATCCGTGCGGACCAGCTGGTCGCCGACGTCGTCAGCGCCAGCTGAGTCTGCCCCTGGCCGGCGCGTCCTGCGTCGGGCGCGTCGCGCGGGCGAGGAGCTCCAGGATGTGCAGGTACGTCCGGCCCGTCGCCTGCGACATGCCGATCTCGCACGTCCGGTTGAGCGACGCGTAGGTCGCGTACTCGCGGCGGCCCAGCTCTGCGGCCATCTCGCGGGTCGCGGACCGCGTCAGCTCGGGGTGCAGCAGGCCACGGTCGCCCGCGAAGCCGCAGCAGGCCCAGCTGTCGGGGACATGCACGTCGTCGCTGATGAAGCGCGCCACCTTCATGAGGTCGTCGTTCATGCCCGCGCGCGTCGATGAGCACGTGGGGTGCACGGCCAGCGATGCGATGGGCGAGATCACCGACAGCCGGGGCAGCAACTCGGCGACGGCGAACTGCACGACGTCGCGCACCTCGACGTCCCAGTCCTCGGCCATGCGTCGCAGGGACTGGGTGCAGCTGGAGGCGTCGGTCACGATCGGGATGCCGGGAGGCAGGTCGACCGCCGCGCGGACCCGGTCGCGCATCATGGCATAGCCCTCGTCCATGCCCTTGGCCTGCCACGGCGCTCCGCAGCACAGGTCTGCCGCGTCGAGGAGCGTGACGCGCACGCCCGCGCGGAGGCAGAGCTCCCGGAAGGCGGCGAAGACGCCCTCGTCGGAGGAGGATCCGAGCATCGATTGCAGGCAGGACGGGAAGTAGGCCGCCACACCCGGCGTCGTGTAGCTGCGACGGCGCGGGCGGCGTTTCAGCCCCGACCCCCGCGGCAGCGACGCCGCGTAGTCCGGGACCGTCTCGGTACCGAGCGCACGTCGCCCGATGCCCGTCGCCGCCCTGGCCAGCGGCGGCGCCGTCTTCGCGACGGTGAGGGCGGCGGACCCGAGCCGCGTGAGCAGGCCCCACGAGCGGGCGGCGTTCTTCCAGGAAGTCCGCTCGGTGGGCGTGGCGGCGTCGGCGCGCTGCCGGCGGACGAGGGCCCCGGTGTCGATGCCGAGCGGGCAGGCCAGCGCGCACATGGAGTCGACGGCGCACGTGTCGATCGCCTCGTACTGGTACTCCTGATCGACGCGCGCCAGCAGCTCAGCGTCGTCCCCGCGGGCGGCGATCTCGCGACGCAGCACGATCCGCTGGCGTGGGGTCAGCGTCAGGTCGCGCGACGGGCAGCTCGACTCGCAGAAGCCGCATTCGATGCACCCGTCGACGGACTCCTCGATCGGCGGCATGAGCTTGAGGTGGCGCAGGTGCTCGTCGGGGTCGTCGGTGATGATGACGCCGGGGTTCAGGATGCCCATCGGGTCGAAGAGGTGTTTGATGGCGCGCATCACCTCGAACAGCTCGTCTCCGTACTGCTGGTGCACGAACGGGGCCATCGCGCGGCCGGTGCCGTGCTCCGCCTTCAGCGCGCCGCCGCGCTGCAGCACCCTGCGGACCATCTCGCGGGTGAACTTGCGGTACCGCTTGAGGCCGGTCGCGTCGTCGAACCGCTCGCTGAGGAGGAAGTGGACGTTGCCGTCCTTCGCGTGTGCGAACAGCGGCACGTTCATCACGCCGTAGCCGTGCCGGTCGAACATATCGTCGAGGTCGGCGAGCATGCCGGGCAGCTGGTCCAGGGGCACGCAGATGTCCTCGAGGAGAGTCGTCGCGCCCGACGGGCGGACGCCCGCGACCAGCGCGTACAGCGACCGGCGGAGCGTCAGGAGCTCCCGGCGGGTGGCCTCGTCGGTGGTGATCAGCAGCTCGCCGAGGATCCCGAGCGCACGCAGCCTTGCCGCCACGGCGTTGAGCCGGAGCGTCAGGGCCGTGTCGTCCTCGTCGTGCAGCTCGACGATCAGCGCCGCCTGCGTCGTCACCTCGGCGTCGCGGAACTCGTCGGGGCTGCCGGGCTGATGCTGCAGGACCCGCAGCGTCGCGGCATCCATCAACTCGACCGCCTGGCAGTTCTCGTCGGCCAGCGCCACCGCGGCCAGTGCCGCCGCCTGCAGGTCGGGGAACACGGGGACCAGGACGGCGGTGCGGCGCGGGAGGGGCACCGTCCGAAACGTCGCCTCGGACACGAAGCCGAGCGTCCCCTCGCTGCCGATCAGGAGGTGGGAGATGATGTCGACGGGGCGGTGGAAGTCCATCAGCGCGTTGATGCCGTAGCCCATGGTGTTCTTCATGCCGAAGAAGTGGTTGACCTGCGCGATCGAGTCCGGGTTGGTGCGCAGCCGCTTGCGGAGCATGTGCAGGCCGCCGACGAGGTGCGTCTCCTCGAGGCGCAGGGTCATGTCGGCGGCGGGGTCCGCGGTGTCGACGACGCGTCCGCTCGGCAGAGCGAAGACCATCGACTCCAACGTGTGGTAGCTGTTCTGCGTCGTGCCGCACAGGACGCCGCTGGAGTTGTTGGCGATGATCCCGCCGATCGTGCAGGCGATCGCGCTCGTCGGATCGGGACCGAGGCGGCGCCCGTACGGCGCGAGCCGGGCGTTGACCGCGCTCAGCGTCGCGCCGACGCCCGCCCGCACGCGGCGACCCTCGTCGAGGACCTCGATGTCGCGGAACCAGCGCCGGGTGTCGACCAGGGTCTTGTCGGTCACGGCCTGGCCGCTGAGGCTCGTGCCGCCCGATCGGAAGGTCATGGGGCGCCTGGTCCGAGCCGCCTCGGACATCAGAAAGGCCACGTCCTCGATACGCGTCGGGGTGATGACCTCTTTGGGGGTCAGGAGGAAGTGTGAAGCATCGTGCGCCATGGCGAGGCGGGTGATGGCGCGGCTGTCGCGCGTGATCGGTGCGCTTGCAGCCTCCTCGCTCATCACGGTCGTCACACTACTCACGCGCGGCGCTTTCGGCACGGCACGCCCGAAGCGGACGTGCCCTGTCTCGGGGGTGCGGGATCCAGGGGCGCTCCGGCGTTGCATGCACGGGTCCTCGCCATCGCCGGCTCCATAGGTCTCGGCGTTCGGAATCACGGGTGCGGTACGGCGTTGCATGAACCGCGGTGGCTTCCGCGTCGGCAGCAGACCGCGGGCGATGCGTGCGCAGAGCGGCGCTTGGCGTGGCCCGTCGGAAAGCTGCTAATCTTGGCTCCGTCGCGGGCGTAGCTCAATGGCAGAGCGCTAGCTTCCCAAGCTCGATACGCGGGTTCGATTCCCGTCGCCCGCTCCACGACGACCGGTGCGAAACCCCTCCTGACAAGGAGGTTCGCCGCTGGTCTTGTCGCTTGTGGCGCCCTTCGCCATCAAGTCGCACGGCACCTATGAGTCATGCCACCCCGGTTTCCTGAGCCGCTTCCCGGTTCCCTGAGCTCGTCGAAGGGCGCCGAGCGGAGCGAGGCGGTGACCTGGCCAGCCCCTTCGCCTCGCTCAGGGCGTTTCGACGAGCTCAACGAGCCGACGCCACCGCTATCGCCAGACGCCACCCTTCTCGACAGAAACCACCGCCATGGCGGTGGCATGTGTGAAGAAGGGTGGCGTCCGTCGGTAAGGGTGGCGTCGGCGAACAAGGGTGGCGTCCGTCGGTAAGGGTGGCGTCTGCGAGTAAGGGCGGCGTCGAGAACAGGTCAGTCGACGGGGGCGGGGACCACGGTGGCGACGGAGTCGCCCTCCAGCAGGCTTCCCCGGATCCAGACCTGCTCTGTTGCGTGGCCCGGTTGGGTCATCGCCTTGAGCATCACGCGCGCGGTCGCCTCGGCGATCTCGGCCAGCGGCTGCTGCATCGTCGTGAGCTTGGGCGACCAGTAGCGGGCGAGATCCAGCCCGTCGTAGCCGACGAGCGAGCAGTCCTCCGGGACCCGGAGGCCGGCCTCGCGCAGGGCGCCCGCCGCACCGATCGCGACCTCGTCGCACACCGCCACGAGCGCGGTGAAGTCGATCATCCCCTCCATCAGGCGGGTGGCGAGCGAGTCGAAGCCGTTCTCCAGCGTGTACAGCCGCTCGGGGACGGCCGCGCGGATGATGAGGCCCGGATCCTGCGCGATGCCCGCGTCGGCGAGCGCGTTGCGGTAGCCCGCGAGACGCTGCGCCCACGCGTGACCCGCGTCATTCTCCGGACCCGCGCCGACGAAGGCGATCCGACGGTGCCCGCGTTCGATCAGGTACTGCGTCAGGTCGGCGGCTCCGCGCTGATCGTCCGCGGACACGAACGAGTGCATCGCGCCCGAACTGGAGTAGTCCGACGTCGTGCAGAACACCATCGGCACGTCGATCCGGGCGAGTCGGCGGCTCAGCGTCACCGACGCCTCCCTGTCGCGGTTGCCGTAGCGGCCGAGGAACACGACGCCCCGGTAGCGCTCCGCGCGCACCACGCGCTCGATCGTCGAGGCCTCGGCCTCGCTGTCGACGACGTGGGTGAGGTTGGTGGTGAACCCTGCCTTCGCGAACGCCGTCTCCAGCAGCTGGAGGACGGAGATCAGGAGCCTGCCGGTCTCACCCTGGATGACCACGAGCACCGAGTTGGTCTCGGAGAGCTTCAGCGTCCGGGCGCTGGAGCTCGGCACGTAGCCGTGCTTCTCCGCGGCAGCCCGGATCCGTTCCTTGGTCTCCGGGCTGACGTCCTCACGGTCGTTCATGGCCCGGGAGACCGTCGAGACGGCGACGCCGCAGAGCTTGGCGAGCTCGCGGATCGTCACACCTCCACTCACTGGCGGATCACCCCTTCACGGCGCCTGCGACGACGCCCTTGATGATGTGCTTCTGGCTGAACAGGTAGAAGATGATCACGGGGATCATCGCCAGGACGAGGACGCCCATCATCGCGCCCATGTCCACGGTTCCGTACCCGCCCTTAAGGTACTGGACGGCGATCGGCACCGTCTTGTACTTGCGCATGTCCAGGGTCAGGTAGGGCAGCAGGTAGTCGTTCCACAGCCACATGACCTCGAGGATCGCGACCGTGATGACGGCCGGCTTCATGATCGGCAGCACGACGAGGAAGAAGGTGCGCACGGGGCCGCACCCGTCGATCGTCGCCGCCTCCTCGATCTCGGTCGGGATGCCCTTCACGAAGCCTGTGAAGATGAACACCGCGAGGCCGGCGCCGAAGCCCAGGTACACGATCCACAGGCCGAACGGGTTGCCGAGGCCGAGGTAGTCGGTCAGCCAGGACAGCGTGAACATGACCATCTGGAAGGGGACCACCAGGTTGAACAGGAACACGATGTACAGCGACTTGGCGAACCTGTTGTCGGTCCGCACGATCCACCATGCGGTCATCGACGTACAGAGCAGGATCAGGAAGGCAGATCCGATCGTGATGACCAGCGACCAGCCGAATGACGACAGGAAGTCCGTCTTCGCGATGCCGGTGATGTAGTTCTCGAGCCCGACGAAGGTCTCCGCGTTGGGCAGGGCGAACGGCTCCGAGGAGACGAAGACCTTGCCCTTGAAGGAGTTGATCAGCACGAGCAGGATCGGGAACAGGTAAGCGACCGCGACGATCGCGAAGAGGACCGTCCAGAGCTTGGGGTGTTTCGGGTCTCGCATGTCACGCCTCCTTCGAGCGGGCGAAGCGGTTCTGCAGCAGCGAGATCGCGGCGACGATGATGAGGAAGATGACAGCCTTGGCCTGGCCGACTCCCTCGAAGCCCGTGCGGCCGTAGAACGTGTTGTAGATGTTGAGGGCCAGCAGTTCCGACTGCCGCGACGGAGCCCCGTTGGTCAGCGCGAGGTTCTGGTCGAAGAGCTTGAAGCCGTTGGTGATCGTCAGGAACGTGCACACCGTGATCGACGGCATGACCAGCGGGATGATCACGCTGCGCAGGGTCTGGCGCGGCGTCGCGCCGTCGACCTCCGCCGACTCGATCAGCTCGCCCGGGATCGACTGCAGGCCGGCGATGTAGATGACCATCATGTAGCCGATCTGCTGCCAGCACACCAGGATCACGAGGCCCCAGAAGCCGTAGGTCGCCGAATAGGTGATCGAGCGGGCCCAGTGGCCGAGGATGCCGTTGAGGAGCAGCAGCCACACGTAGCCGAGCACGATGCCGCCGATGAGGTTCGGCATGAAGAACACGGAGCGGTAGAGGTTCGAGCCCTTGAACTTCTTCACGAGCATGTACGCGACGGCGAAGGCCACCACGTTGATGACGACGGTCGTGACCAGCGCGAATGCCGCGGTGTACCAGAGGGAGTGCAGGAACGTGTCGTCACTGAGCAGTCGCGCGTAGTTGTCGAGGCCGACCCAGCGGCTCTTCGTGACGGTCGTGAACTTCGTGAAGGACAGGTAGACGCCAAGCGCGAACGGCGCGACGAACCCGATGATGAAGGCGGCGATGGTCGGCCCGGTGAACAGCCACCACCAGCGCTTGAGCGATCTGTACATATTTCTTCTCCTACGCGCGACGGTGCGGGCGCACTGTGAAGTGCGCCCGCACCGTCACACCGTTTCAGTTTGGGTCAGGGGCTCCGTCTCTCCGGCGGAGTCCCGTGGGGGTCAGCCCTGGTTGGAGAGCTCGACCTCGGTGGCCCAGTTGTCGACGAAGGTTGCCCGGACGGCGTCCCAGTCGCCGGTGCCCTGTGCGTAGGCCAGCATCGCCTGACCCAGCGTGTTCTTCCACTCCTCGGAGGGCATGGTGGTGAAGTTCCACGTCACGGCCGTCTTGCCGGCAGCGGTGTAGGCGGCGTCGGCCTGGACCAGCGGGTTGCTGGACTCGTAGTCGGCGAACGTCTTGAAGGGGGTCACGAAGCCCATGGTGTTGGTCAGGGTGTCGCGGCCGGTGTCGGAGCTGATGACCCAGTTGAGGAAGTCCTTGGTGGCCTTCTGGTCGGCCTCGGAGGCCTCGGAGTTGACGACCCAGTAGTTCTCGGAACCGGTGGTCAGGCCCTGGTTCTCCTCGCCGTCGGCGCCGATGTAGATCGGCAGCATGCCCATGTCGGCGTCGTCGACCTTCTGGTCCTTGATGTCGTTGTAGGCCCAGGTGCCGTTCTGGTAGAAGACGGCCTTGCCAAGGGCGAACTCGGAGTTGGCGTCATCGATCGTCTTGCCCGACAGCAGCGAGGGCTCCGTGGTGGAGTTGCTGATGTACAGGTCGAAGATGTTCTTGAAGCCGTCGAGGTACGTGCCCTTGATCGACTCGGGCTGGCCCACGATGCCGTCCGCCTTGTACTCGTAGTACAGCGGGATGTTGGCCAGGTGGGTCTTGAAGCGCCAGTCGGACGAGGAGTCGAAGCCGGCCGAGGTGAACGCGCCGTCGATGCCGAGGTCGTCCTTCTTGGCCTGGATGTCCTCGACGACCGACTTCAGGGTGTCGAAGCTGGTGATCTCGTCGGCGGAGGTGATCTTCGCGCCGTCGGTCGCGATGTAGTCCTCGAGGATCGCCTTGTTGTAGATGATGCCGTAGGTCTCCATGACGTACGGGATGGCGACGGGGTTGCCGTCGTCGTTCGTCAGGGCGATCGACTGGTCGTTGAGCTGCGCGTAGACCTCGGTGTCGCTGAGGTCGGCGGCGTAGTCCTTCCAGGTCTGCAGGCCGACGGGGCCGTTGACCTGGAACAGGGTCGGGGCCTCGGACTTGGCCATCTCGGACTTCAGCGTGGTCTCGTAGGTGCCGGACGCCGCGGTCTGGACATCGACCTGGACGCCGGTCTCCTCGGTGTAGGCCTTGGCGAGGGCGACCCAGTCGTCGGCCTGCTCGGGCTTGAAGTTCAGGTAGTAGACCTTGCCGGTCGCATCCGCGCTGTCGTCGCTGGAACCGCTGCAGGCGGTCACACCGAAGAGCAGGGCACCTGCCATGAGGCCGGCCGCGAGCTTCGCTGTCTTGCGTGTTGCCATAGTCCTGTTGCCTTCCTTGGAATGAGGACTCACTGTGTCTCACGTGGTTGTTTCCGACCGAAACGCCGGAAACGATTCCGCTGAGCGTCAGAGTACAGAACGGCAGGATGGCCCGCAAGAGGTGGGGTCGAATAAGGTCAGGAGGCCCGGTCGAGCAGAGGGCGGAACGCGCGCTCGATCAGCGGCGCCGAGGCGACCCAGGGAAGCGAGACGCCGAGCAGCAGGAGCACCGGAAGGCCGGCGGGCAGGTAGTACGCAGTGGCCACCACCAGGGCGATCATCCCGGCGTGGATCGCGAGCACCCCGAGGGCGAGGGGGAGGTTGCCGATCGCCACGAGCCAGGCGTTCTTCAGGTGGGCTCCCACCGTGTTCTCGAAGCGGGCGATCAGCGACCACAGGAACGGGAATCCGAGCAGCAACACGGCACTGAGAAGCGCTTTCAGGACGACAAGCTCGTCGGCCTGCACGAAGATCCAGGCGGCGAGCAGGGCGAGCGTCACGGGTCCGACCGCCGCCCAGGCGAGCGACGCGGTCCGGAAGTTGCGCCGAAACGAGGTCAGGAACATCCGCCAGACGGCGGTGCCCTCACCCTGGGCCATGCGGCGGGAGGTGTCGGCCAGCGCGGTGAGGCTGGCGCCCGCCGTGACCACGGGCAGCGCGCAGATGCACGCGAGCAGGTTCAGGACGATCAGGTCGCCGACGGTGCTGATCGCCCGCCACAGGGGGGCGTCGTACTGGAACAGCCGCACGCTGATCACCTCGTTTCCACGGACAAGACTACGTCGTCGCGCTCGGCTCGCCCCGGGGGGTGACTCTCAGAGCCCGGCAGGTTATGGTGCTCCCGGATACGTTTCCGGAATCAGGGAGGCCGTGTGCGCGTTACCGGTTCCGGGGCAGCAGAGAAAGCGACGAGCATGATTGACCGAGTATTCGACGTCGAACCGACGGCCCTCACGACCCGCGTCCTCAACCGCGACAAGCTCCGGCTGATCGAGTCCCTGACCTCGATCGGCAACGGGCACATGGGCATGCGCGGGAACTTCGAGGAGGGCTACTCCGGGGACCACCACCTGGGCACCTACCTGGCCGGCGTCTGGTACCCCGACCGCACGCGGGTCGGCTGGTGGAAGAACGGCTACCCGGAGTACTTCGGCAAGGCCATCAACGCGCTGAACTTCGCGGCCGTCGACGTCCTGATCGACGAGGCTCCCGTCGACCTCGCGACCGTGGAGCCGTCGGACTTCCGGATCCGCCTCGACCTCCGCAACGGGCTCCTGACAAGGTCGTTCGAGCTCGCCGCTGCCGGGTCGACGTTCCGGATCAGCTTCGAGAAGTTCCTCTCGGTCGTCGAGGTCGAGACCTGCTGGCAGCGCGTCGTCGTCGAGTGCCTCACCGGCGGCGCGAACGTCGAACTGCGGCCGCGCATCGACCGCGACGTGCACAACCAGGACTCCAACTACGGAGAGCAGTTCTGGGAGGAGACCGGGCGCCGCGTCGGCGAGCAGCCGGCACTTTCCACCAGGACGGTCCCGAACTCCTTCGGCGTGCCGCAGTTCACCGTCACGGCGGTCAGCCGGGTGGCGGCCGACGTCAAGGTCGAGCCGCTCGAACTCCCCACGTCGGTCGGCGTGAGCGTCGCCTCGGGGCTCGAGGCAGGGCAGCGGCTCGAGATCGTGCGCACCACCGCGGTCCTGACCTCGCGCGACCACGAGGCGGACACGCACGAGGCTGTCGCCGACGCGCTGCTGGAGCGCCTCTCGGCCGAGAGCTTCGACGAGCATCTGGCCCGCCACACCGCGGCCTGGGAGGCCCGCTGGGCGACCGCGGCAGTCACGGTCGTCGGCGACGACGAGGCGCAGCAGGGCATCGCGTTCAACCTGTTCCAGCTGTTCTCGACCTACTACGGCCACGACTACCGCCTCAACATCGGCCCCAAGGGCTTCACCGGCGAGAAGTACGGGGGCGCGACCTACTGGGACACCGAGGCCTACCTGGTGCCGCTGTACCTCGCGGTCGCGGACCCCGAGGTCACGAAGGCGCTGCTCCGCTACCGCCACGAGCAGCTGCCGCAGGCGCAGCACAACGCCCGCCAGCAGGGGCTGGCCGGCGCGCTGTACCCGATGGTGACCTTCAACGGCATCGAGTGTCACAACGAGTGGGAGATCACCTTCGAGGAGATCCACCGCAACGGCGCCATCGCGTTCGCAATCCACAACTACGCCAACTACACCGGCGACCGCAGCTACCTCGAGGGCGACGGCGCCGAGGTGCTGGTGGAGATCAGCCGGTTCTGGGCGGACCGCGTGCACTTCTCGAAGCGCCGCAGCCAGTGGATGCTGCACGGCGTCACGGGCCCGAATGAGTACGAGAACAACATCAACAACAACTTCTACACGAACTACCTCGCCGCGTGGACCATGCGCTCGACGGCGGAGCTGGTCGCGGCCGGGCACGGGCCGGAGGTCGCGTCGGAGGAGGTCGCGCGGTGGCGCGAGATCGCCGAGGGGATGTACTTCCCGACCGACGACGAGCTCGGCATCTTCGTGCAGCACGACACGTTCCTCGACAAGGACCTCACGCCCGTGGCGGAGCTCCGTCCCGAGGACCGGCCGCTGAACCAGACCTGGTCGTGGGACCGGATCCTGCGCTCCTGCTACATCAAGCAGGCCGACGTGCTGCAGGGCATGTACCTGTTCGAGGACGACTTCACCGTCGAGCAGCTGCGTCGTAACTTCGCGTTCTACGAGCCGCTCACGGTGCACGAGTCGTCGCTGTCGGCGAGCGTGCACTCGGTGCTCGCGTCGTCGATCGGCGAGCGGGAGAAGGCCGTCGAGCTGTACCAGCGCACCGCGCGCCTCGACCTCGACAACTACAACGCCGACACCGAGGACGGCCTGCACATCACGTCGATGAGTGGCGCGTGGCTGGCGATCGTGCAGGGCTTCGCCGGGATGCGCGTTCGCGACGGTCAGCTGTCGTTCGCGCCGTACTGCCCCGACGGCTGGGAGTCGTACTCGTTCAGCCTGGAGTTCCGCGGCCGCACCGTCGGCCTGACGGTGAGCCCGGGTGAGGCGGCGGTGCAGCTCCGGGCCGGGGAGAAGGTCACCGTCGTCGTCGCGGGGGAGCCGTACGAGCTGGCTGACCGGATCGTCGTCCCGCTGTCCTGAGCCGGAGCCGCGGTCGAAAAACGCTCGCTGGTGGCCTGAGTCGCTGCATCGCGCCGGGCAGGCTGATCCAGGCAGTCATGCCGGCCCTCGTCGCCTCGTCAAGCTGTTGTCAGCCTGACGAGGCGATGCGCGTCTTCGCCGCACCCCGGCCGACCACTGCCAATGCTCCCCTCCCGAGAATCGTTCAGTGGTCGATTCTCCCTGGTCTTGTGCCGAGAATCGTTCGATGCCTCGTCGGACTCTCGCGCGCCTCCTGAAGCGTTGTGCGGTTTTCGTCGCCACACCGGGGAGAATCGACCTGCCATGTCTCGGTGCTTCGTGGACGGTTGTGTCTCAGTGGCTTGTTGACGGTTATGTCTCACGGTGGCTGGTGGTTCTGGGGCTGATTGTGAGCAGTCGGGTGGTGCCGGTGGGGACTTTGCCGGGGTGTGGGGTGGTGCCGACCAGGACGCCGTTGGTGTCGAAGATCTCGATTGTGGTGGCGTTGAACATGATGTGCAGTGTTTCGCCGATGTGGCTGCTGCCGACGTAGATCTTCGCGTTGCAGATGTGTACGCGGCCGCTGCGGGAGACCTGCCGGTCGGCCCAGCGGGCCTGGCTGGGGTCGGTGGCGGGGCGTTCTCCTTTCAGGCGGCGTGTGATGCCGGACTTCACGGTCCGTCGGCTGGTCGGGGTTGGCTGGGGTGGTGGGGGTGTCGGTGGGCCGGGGAGTGCTTTCGGGCGGGCTTGGTAGGCGTCGGCGGGAGTCTGGTCGGGGTCCAGTGCCTGGTGGGCCCGCTGGGTGTTGTAGTACTGGGCGAACTGGTCGGCGAGTTCTGCGAGTCGGGCCTGGGAGCGGATCGGGCGGTGCGCGTCGAGGAAGGTGTGGAACGTCTGGTGCAGGCGTTCGCTCTTGCCCTGGGTGGTGGGTTTGCCGGGCCGACCGGTGATCGGCTCGACGCCCTGGCGTCGGAGGAAACCCTCGAGCTGGGAGGTCCTGCCGCGGCGGGACTGGTTGAACGCGGTCCCGTTGTCGGTCAGGAATCGGGCCGGGGCGCCGTGGTGACCGATCGCCGCGGCGACGACGGTGATCGCTGCCTGGCTGGTCTCGGACAAGGCGACGTGTGAAGCGAGGATGAATCGGGAGTGGTCGTCCTCGACCTGGAGTACGCATCGTCTCGACCCGGCCTCGTCGTCGAGAACGATCTCGACTCCGTCGAGTTGCCAGCAGCCGTTCGGGTCCGGGTAACGGAACCGGCGATACGACGCCCGGGGACGTTTCGCTGGCTCCGGACGCACCACCCCGTGCCGGGTGAAGATCCTGGCCAGGGTGGCCCTGGACGGCGGGTCGATCCCCTGACGCCGCATCGCGGCCGCCACGGACAACGGCCCATGGTCCCAGCCTTCCCGCTTCAACCCGGCACGGACCTGCAACGCGATCGTCTCGATCTCGTCGCTGGTGCGTCGCGCCACGGACCTGGCGATCGGCTGCCGGGCCGTCACCGCGGCGAGTTTGCCCTCGTCGGCGGCCCGGGACCGGACCTTATAGAACTCCGCGCGAGAGATGCCGTGCTCCCGGCAGAACCTGGTGACCTCGCCCCTACGAGGACTGTCAGGGAAGTTGATGATCCGTTGACGAACACGAACATCGATACGAGCAGCCATGGCCCGACCCTCACCGCGGACACCCGCAACTGTCCACGAAACCGTGAGACAGAACCGTCAACACCCACTGTCAACGAAGGTCGAGACACATCTGTCTACGAAGCTATGAGACACAACCGTCCACGAAGGTATGAGACTTCACAGGGGAGAATCGACCACTGAACGATTTTCGCGATGGGGTGGTCAGCGGTCGGTCGGCGGTCGGCGGTCACCGGTCGGGGGTTGGGGCCGGTGGTCGGGGGTGTGGAGGCCCGGCGACGGTGTGGTCGGGGATGTGGAGGCCCGGTGACGGTGTGGTCGGGAATGTGGAGGCCCGGTGACGGTGTGGTCGAGCACGTGGAGGCCCGCCGACGGTGCGGCCCAGAGCCTGAAGGAGCAGAGGCCGACGAGCGGTCAGGCGTCCTTGCCGCCCGACTCGATGGCCTCGCGCTCGTCGGAGTAGCGGTCCTCCACCTTGCTGAACAGGTACGACGCGACGACGCCGACGACGAGCAGGGCCGCGGCGAAGGCGATCGAACCGCCCAGTGACAGCCCGCTTGCGGCGAGGCCGGCCGGTGCGAAGGCGGGGAACACCACCGTCGGGAAGATGGCGACGGATGAGCCGATCACCATGCCGAGGATGAAGTGGTACATGCCGGAGTAGTACCGGTCGAAGGCCCAGGCCGCGGCCTTGGCGAGCAGCATCACGCACGCGATGAGGCCGAGCGCGAGCGGGATGATCGTGCCCATGTCGAAGTTCTTGATACCGGAGGCCATCTTGTCGTAGAGGCCGAAGTAGATCAGGAAGTTCGACGGGCTCATGCCCGGCACGATGACGCCGAGCCCGATCAGGGCACCGGAGCCGAACCAGACAGGGACGCTCGGCTCGACCTGCAGAAGCTGCGAATCGCCGCCGATGTACATCAGGGCGAAGATCGCCAGCGCCGCTAGGCCCATGATGACAAGGTCCTTCGTGCTGCGACCCCGCTTGCCGGCCTGGCGGTACAGCGACGGGAACGTGCCGATCACGAAGCCGATGAACAGGCACGTGAACTGCGCGGCGTAGCGGCCGAACGCGGCCTCGACGATCACGGAGAACCCGACGATGCCGAGCATCATGCCGATGCCGACGGGGGTGAAGAACAGCACGTTCTTCACGAAGTTGCGTCGCAGGTTCGCCAGGAACCGGATCATCGGGTCGTAGAGCTTGAAGATGACGGCGAGCACGCCGCCGGACAGGCCGGGGAGGATGGCGCCGACGCCGACGGCCATGCCTTTCAGCAGCCGCGACACCCAGCCCTTCGGCGTATCGGGCCTTGTCACGTCGATGGCGGCGGGGTCGTTGCGCAGTTCGTCAGCGGGGGCCATGGGCGCGTCTACTCGTCTCGGTCGGTGGCGATTACCGCTCCACCCTACGCAGCCGGGCGGTGACTTCGAAACGGTGACGACCTGATTCAGGGTGACTCAGGGGTTGCCAGGGCGTCGACGATCATGGCAGGCTCGCCCCATGTTCGCATTCCGTCGCTGACCGCGCAGACGCCTTGAGCCGCACAGGCTCGGCGTCCGTCGCGCGCCCGAACACACCCCTTTCACCACCCGAGGACACCTCATGCCTGTTTCCATCATCGACGTCCCGCTGCCCGAGCAGCCCGACGACCTCTGGCACGCCTACTGCGAGCTGATACGCACCAGCAACCACCTCCTGATCGACGGTCCCGGTTGGGACGCCACCGACGAAGCCTCCCTCCACCGGGCACGGGCCAACCTGGCCGAGCGGACGACCGAGCGCCTCCTCGCCGTCGACGAGGACCGCCCCGTCGGCTTCGCCAGTCTGTCCGTCCAACTCGTCGACGATCCCGACGCACCCCAGGTGTTCGTCTTCGTCCTGCCCGACGAGCGCGGCCGCGGCATCGGCGGGGAGCTTGCCGCCCGCCTCGACGAGCGGCTCGCCGCACGGGGAGCGAAGCGCGCCACGGCCTGGGTCGAGGCCCCCCGCCCCGGCGACGACCGCGTCGTCCCGACCAGCGGAATCGGCGCGGCGCCCGCCGACCACGACGGCGTCCGGTTCGCGCTCAGCCGTGGCTATGTCCTGCACCAGATCGAGCGGGTCAGCCGCTACGACTTCGCAGCCCCGCTCGTCGACCCCGTCGTCGCCCGCGACTCGGCGGCCGCCGCGGCGGGCGACGAGTACGAGGCGCTCACCTGGGAGGGCGCGACGCCGGACGTGTTCCTCGCCGACATCGCCGTCCTCAAGGAGCGGATGAGCGTCGACCCGCCGTCGGGCGGGCTCACCGTCGTCGAGACCACGTGGGATGCCGAGCGCGTCCGCCGCATGGAGGATTCCATGCTTCCGACCATGCGCCGCTGGGTCGCCGTCATCCGCCACCGACCTTCGGGCCGGGCGGTCGCCATCAGCGAGCTGATGCTCGAGCGCGACGCGCCCGACGCGTTCGTCGACCAGTGGGACACCATCGTCCATCCTGATCACCGGGGCCACCGGCTGGGGATGATGGTCAAGGCCGCGAACCTTGTCCAGGTGCGGGAGGCCGCGCCCGACGCCACTGCCATCGTCACGTGGAACGCCGAGGAGAACCGCTACATGCTCGACGTCAACGAGGCCCTCGGGTTCCGCCCGATCCTCGTCGAGGCCGCGTTCGAGAAATCGCTGAGGCCCTAGGGTGGCAGTAACCGATCAAGGAGGATGCCGATGTACTTCATCGTCGTGAAGTTCCCTGTCAAGCCGGAGTTCGCCGACCAGTGGCCCGAGATCTCGCGCCCTTTCACCGAGGCGACGCTCGCCGAGCCGGGCAACAAATGGTTCGAGTGGTCGCGCTCCGTCAAGGACCCCAACGAGTACGTCCTTGTCGAGGCCTTCGACGACGATGGTGCGGGTCCGCACGTGAACTCGGCCCACTTCAAGCAGATGCAGGTCGACCTCCCGCCGTACCTGTCCACGACGCCGAAGATCGTGTCGCGCCAGGTCGACGGCGACGACTGGGACGAGATGGGCGAGCTGAAGGTCGGCTGACGTACCGGTTCCCTGAGCACTTCGACGAAGCTCAGCGCAGGCCTGTCGAAGGGCCCTGAGCCACACCGGTTCCCTGAGCCTGTCGAAGGGCCCTGAGCGGAGCGAAGGGTTTTCCTCTCGCTTCGCTCGAGGCACCTCGACAAGCTCGGCGACCCGGTTCCCTGAGCCGCTCCGGTTCCCTGAGCTTGTCGAAGGGCCCTGAGCGGAGCGAAGGAGGTGTCCTCTCGCTTCGCTCGAGGCACCTCGACAGGCTCGGCGAACCGGGAAAGCTCGGCGACCCGCTTCCGCGCCGCGGCCCCACCAACCACTGCAAGGAGGAGAGAAGTGACCGACGACAGCTATCTGAACATCAACCGCGCCAACTGGGACGCGCGGGCGGACGTGCACGTCGGCCCCGACGGCTACCAGCTGGAGGCGTTCGACGACCCAGCGTGGATCTCCGACGTCGTGGCGTTCGACCGGCCCCGGCTCGGCAACCTGACCGGGCTCGACGCCGTCCACCTGCAGTGCCACATCGGCACGGACACCGTCAGCCTGGCCCGGCTCGGCGCGCGGATGACCGGACTCGACCTCGCCCCGCGGGCGCTGGCCCACGCCCGGACCTTCGCCGCGCGGGTCGGCGTCGACGTCGACTTCGTGGAGTCCGATGTGTACGGCGCCGTGGAGGCCTTGGGTCCGGGGCGCTTCGACCTCGTCTACACCGGCATCGGCGCCATCTGCTGGCTCCCCGACATCGACCGCTGGGCACGCACCGTCGCCGCGCTGCTACGGCCCGGCGGCAGGCTCTTCATCCGCGACGGGCACCCGGTGCTGAACTCACTGGCGGCCGTGGTCGTCGGGGACGAGTATGCGGAGCGCGGCCAGCAGCCCGACATGACCGCCCCCGGGGGGATGAGCCCCGCGCTGGAGTTCGCTTACTACACACAGCCCGAGTACCGGGTCTGGTGTGAGGAGACGAGCTACGCGGGGTCGACGCCGGTGGCCTCGCCCGTCTCGGCCGAGTGGAACCACTCGATCGGTGAGATCCTAACGGCGGTGCTCTCCGCGGGGCTGACCATCGAGACCTTCGTCGAGCACGACAGTGTGCCCTGGGATGCGCTGCCGGGGATGATGACGCTCGGCGACGACGGTGAGTACCGGCTTTCGGACCGCCCCGAACGCCTGCCGGCCAGCTTCACGCTGATCGCCACGCGTCCGGCGTCGGTGGGTTGAGGTCCCGGTCCTTGAGCGCATTCGGGTCCTTGAGCCTGTCGAAGGGCCCTGAGCGGAGCGAAGGGTTGGGACCCGGGCGCGGGTTTTCCTCTCGCTTCGCTCGAGGCGCCTCGACAAGCTCGGCGACCCGGGTGGCTCGGCGAACCGAGAAGGCTCCGCCACCCGGTCCCTGAGCCACCCGGTTCCCTGAGCCTGTCGAAGGGCCCTGAGCTTGTCGAAGGGAAAGGACCGGGCGAAGGGGTTGTCCGAAGGGGCAAGCGTGAGACCAGGCGTCAGGAGCCGAGCAGGACGCCGATGCCGTAGGTGGCCGCCAGCGCCAGGGCGCCGCCCACGACGGTGCGGGCGACGGCCCGACCCCACGGCGCGCCGCCGATCCACGCGGCGACGGCGCCCGTCGCCGCCAGCGCGACCAGCACCGACACGAAAGTCACCGGGATCCGCAGCCCGGCGGGCGGCAGCAGGATCGCCAGCATGGGTAGCACGGCCCCGAGTGTGAACGCGACCAGCGACGCGGCCGCTGCCCGCCACGGGCTGACGACGTCGTCGGCGCTGATGTGCAGCTCAGCGTCTAGGTGCGCCGCGAGCGCATCGTGGGCCGTCAACTCGTCCGCGACCCTCCGCGCGGTCTCCGGCGACAGGCCCTTCTGCTCGTAGAGGTCGGCCAGCTCGGCCAACTCCTCGCGGGGCATCGTCCGCAGCTCCTCGCGTTCCTTGGCGATCAGCGCCCGCTCGGTGTCGCGCTGGCTGCTGACCGAGACGTACTCGCCCAGCGCCATGGAGATCGCACCTCCGATCAGCGCTGCCATGCCGGCCAGCAGCACGGTCGCTGAGTCGGTGGTCGCGGCCGCGACGCCGACGACGACCGCCGCCACCGATACGATCCCGTCGTTGGCGCCCAGCACACCGGCCCGCAGCCAGTTCAGTCGCTGAGCCAGCCCCTCGCGGTGCGGCTCATCATGCGTGGGCGCCGCGTCCCCGGGCGACGGCGCGGCGCGACCAGCGTCGGGGGAGGTCATGCGTCACCGGCGAGGACGACGGGCGCGACAGCCGAGGCCTCCGAGACGACCAGCTCTGCGCCGGCGGCGAGCAGCTCCTCCGCGGAGCTGGCACCGGTGGTCACGCCGAGCGGCCGCATGCCGGCGGCCCGCGCCATCACGACGTCCGAGACGGCGTCGCCGACGTACCAGGTGGCGCTGGGATCGATGCCGAGCTGCTCCGCCGCAAGGAGGGCGGAGTCGGGGGCGGGCTTCCCATGGGTCACGAGGTCGGTGCCGACGACGATGTCGACCAGGTCGGCGATGCCGATCGCCTGCAGGAGGTGCTCGGCCCCGTCGGTGGTCTTGGCGGTGACGACGCCGACGCTCAGCCCGGCCTCGCGCAGCGAATCGAGCAGCGCCCGCGCGCCAGGCAGGAGCAGGGTGACGCCGTGCTCGTCGACGACGCTGCGCCACGTCTCGCGGTAGGCGGCGACCATCTCGGGGATCTGAGGGTCGTCGTGCTGCAGCCCGCTGAGCTCGACCAGCGCCACCTCGAGCGGCCTGCCGACGTAGGGGACGACGGCCTCGGGGACCACCAGGGTGCCGAAGCTGGTGACCGTGAGCGCGATGTGGTGCGCGATCACCGGAACGGTGTCCGCGAGAGTGCCATCAAGGTCGAAGAGAACTGCGCGCGCCACATCTGCACCCTACCGGTGCGAGCGGCCCCGCGGGTCTGTCGGGGGACGCGAGAGGGGCCGCCACGCTCTCGCGTGACGGCCCCTCGGTTGCCGGATGCCCCTCAGGGCTCAGCGGTGGGTGATCAGCCGGGGATCACGTCACCTGCGGGCCACTCGGACTTGATGAACTCGGCCACCTCGTCGGAGTGCAGCAGCTCGTCGAGCTTCGCGATGGCGGCGTTTCCGTCGTCCTCGGTGCGCCACACGAGCACGTTGGCGTACGGGTTGTTCTCGACGGACTCGATCGCGATGGCGTCCTCGGCCTTCAGCCCGGCGTTCAGGATGAAGTTGCCGTTGATCAGCGCCGCGGCGACCTTGGGATCGTCCAGCTGCTTCACGACGACCTCAGGCTGCGACTCCTCGAAGGCCAGGCCCTTGGGGTTCTGCTCGTCGCTCAGGGTCAGGACGGTGGTGTCCTCGGTGATGCCGGCCAGCAGACCGTTGTCCTCGAGGAGCTTCAGGCCGCGGTACTGGTTCGACGGGTCGTTGGTGATGGCGATGGTGCCACCGTCGGGGATCGCGTCGACCGAGTCGTACTGGTTCGAGAACAGCGCGAACGGCTCGATGTGGATGCCGGTGCCGTGCGAGAACTCGTAGCCCTTCTCGGCGATCTGGCTCTCGAGGTACGGGACGTGCTGGAAGTAGTTCGCGTCGAGCTCGCCGGAGGCCAGGGCCTCGTTCGGCAGCACGTAGTCGTCGAACTCCTGGATCTCGATCTCGAGGCCGGCGTCGGCGGCGAGGTTGTCGCGGACGTACTCGAGGATCTTGGCGTGCGGGACGGGGCTGGCGCCGACGACGAGCTTCGTCGGGCTGGCCGGGTCCAGGGTCGCGGGGGCGCTGGAGGTGTCGGTCGTCGTCGACGAGCCGCACGCGGACAGCGCGAGGGTGGCTGCCAACGAGGCAGCGACTACGGTGAGAATCTTTCGCATGAGGAGTACTCCTTGCTCTGGGCCGACAACAAGTCGGCCATCTTCTGTGGCCTGGTGGCCGTTTCCCGGTACGTGGGAAGTTCTTGGGGGATCAGCGGTGGTCGATGGCTTTGCCGATCCTGTCGCCGATCCACTGGACCAGCTGGACGATGATGACCAGCAGGATCACCGTGATGACCATCACATCGAGCTGGTAACGCTGGAAGCCGTAGTTGTAGGCGAGGCGCCCGAGGCCGCCGCCGCCGATCAGGCCCGCCATGGCGGAGTAGCCGATCAGCACGACCACGGTGGTGGTCACTGCTGCGACCAGCGCCGGCATGGCCTCCGGGATCAGCACCTTGGTGACCGACTGCAGCTTCGTCGAGCCCATCGCGTGCGCCGCGTCGAGCTTGCCGGGGTGCACTTCACGCAGGGCGGACTCGACAAGACGGGCGAAGAACGGGATCGCGCCGATCGCCAGCGACACCGACGCCGCGATCGGGCCGAGCGATGTCCCGACGAGCACGCGCGTGACGGGGATCAGCGCCAGCATCAGGATGGCGTAGGGGATCGAGCGGGTGATGTTGACGATGACGCTGGAGAGGATGACGTTGACCGGACGGTTCTCGCTCATCCCGCCCTTCTGCGTGACGAACAGCACGACGCCGAGTGGTAGTCCGATGATGACGGTCGCGAGCGACGAGATGCCGACCATGATGAGCGTCTCCCACAGGGCGGGGAGGAGGGCCTTCTGGATGGCCGGGTTGCTGAGCCAGGTGTCGAGGAGGATCACGCCGCGTCCTCCTCGGTCAGCTCGCTGGTGAGTCGCGCGTCGGCGCCCAGCTTGCGCAACTCGGCGATCGCGGCCTGCGGGTCAGCGTCCGGCGGGACGAGGAGGCGCAGGTGCGAGAAGGTCGTTCCGGCGAGGTGCTCGACGCTGCCGGCGATGATCGCGATCTCGGCGCCGATGGCGCGCGACGCCATCGCGACGACGGGCTGGTTCGCCCGCTCGCCGGCGGACAGGACGTCGACGAGGGTGCCGCGTGAATCGTCGATCGACTCGTGCGGCGGGATGCCGAGCAGTGCCTTGCTGAGGCGACCGTCGAGGCGGTTGACGACCTCGGTCAGCGGCCCGGACTCGAGCACCCGGCCCCCGTCGAGCAGGGAGACGGAGTCGCAGATCTTCTTGACGACGTGCATCTCGTGGGTGATGACGAGGACGACGAGGTCGGAGCGGTGGTTGCGCAGCTGCACGATGAGGTCGAGGATCTCGTCGGTGGTGCGCGGGTCGAGCGCCGAGGTGGGCTCGTCGAACAGGAGCACGTCAGGGTCGGTCGCGAGCGCCCGGGCGATGCCGACGCGCTGCCGCATTCCGCCGGACAGCTGAGCGGGGTACGCCTTGCCCGAGTCCCCGAGGCCGACGAGACGGAGCAGCTCCGCGACCTTCGCCTCGCGCTCCGTGCGCGGCACGCCGGTGATCTCGAGGGGGTATCCGACGTTGTCGGCGATGGTGCGCGAGTCGAAAAGGTTGGCCTGCTGGAACACCAGCCCGATCCGGCGGCGCGCGGTCCGCAGCGCGTCGGAGCGGGCGGCGGTGAGGTCGACGCCGTTGATCTCGACGGTGCCCGACGTCGGGTGGTCGAGCAGGGTGAGGCAGCGCACCAGGGTCGACTTGCCGGCGCCCGAGTGGCCGATGATGCCGTGGATGGAACCGGACGGGACGCTCAGCGACACGCCGTCGAGGGCGCGCACCTCCCGCTTGCCCTGGAAATAGACCTTCGTGAGGTCTTTCACAGTGATCAACCCGACTCCTTCAACCGTATGGTGAGATATTCAAGCAGCCGACCGGCGTGCCGGAACAATCGCGGTCACGTAGTTCCGCATGGTGTTCACCGATGGCGGAGCCGTCTTAGTAGTGCCGGCGCACCTCGACGGCGACCGCCTCGAAGGTCGGCCGGTCCAGGACGGCGCCGATGCGGCGTACTGCGTCGGGGTCGATGCGGATGATGCGGTTGACCCTGGCCTCGCTGGGGCGGTGCTGCGGGTCCCACGCCCCGGTGCCGATGTCGACCCAGAATCGGCCGGCTTCGGCCTCCTGCTCCGCGTCGCGGTCGTGGTCCTGGCTGGTCACCTGGAGCGCGAGCAGCCAGCCGCCGTCGCGCCCGATGATGAGCGCCGGCCGGTCCTTGCCCTGTGTGGGGTCCTCCTCGTAGGGGACCCAGGTCCACACGATCTCGCCCGGGTCCGGCTCCCCGTCGTGACGGGGGCTGTAGACGATGTCGGGGAGCCGGTCGTAGTCGCCGGGGTAGTCACCGCCGTCGACTGAGGGCCGGGCGGCTGAGCGGCTGCCGTCGGTCCGAGGCTTTGTTGGCCGGGGGTCGCCGCGTCGCGCGGCGTTGTCCGAACCGGGGCGGGTCGCGTTGTTGAGTGCGGTGTCCGCGACGCCGCGGAGCACGCGCAGCACGCCGTCGAGGAAAGCGCTGGAGCCGGCCATGTCGGCAGCCTAGTGCCGGCGCCACCCCTTGCCGGCGGACGCCACCGCAGCAGACAGACCTGCCAGGTCCCGCGGAAGCAGATCGTGGTTTCCGTCGGCCGGCCGACGGAAACCACGATCAACCTCGCCCCAGATCAGCGGAAGCGGGGGAGGCGGCCGTAGAAGACGCGCTCGGGGCGTCGGTAGAGCTCGGGTCGTTCGGCGCGGACGCGGTCCTGGTCGCGGAAGTAGCGTGTCACCGGCGGGAGGAACAGCAGCGCGGCGCCGAGGACCGTCAGCGCGAGGGCCGGGACGGCCCACGTGCTGGTGATCGCGAGGTATCCGCCGACGAGTCCGACGGCGACGAGCCCAGCCCAGCGGGACCAGCGCCAGCCGTTCCAGGCCTGGAAGCCCGCGACGCCCGCGGCTCCCGCGGCCAGCACCGTCGCGGCTGCCAGGGCAGCCTCGAGGGTGAGCGAGAGCCACTTGCCGGGATCGGGCTCGACCCAGGCGATCAGCCGGGCGGACGTGGGGTACGAAGACGGGTGGACGGCGAGCCACCAGTGGTGCGCGTAGGCGACGGCGGTGGCGGCGACGGCGAGCTGGAGCAGGATCGCGGCGACGAGCAGCACCGCAGGGCGGCGGGGCTCGCCCGTGCGAGGGCTGCGCACGACCTCGTTGTGCAGCTCCTCGATCGGAGGCAGCGTGGCGATCTGCTTGTCGTCGGTCACGCCCACCAGAGTAGTGCCCTCCCCGGGCGGGGGTCCCGCCAGCCGTTCCGCGGCGGTGTGCCGTCCGCGGGCGGGTTGGAACCTCTCGCTTCGCTTCGAGGCACCTCGCCAGGCTTGTGCTGAGCTTGTCGAAGTGTCGGCGATCCGGTTCCCTGAGCTTGTCGAAGGGCCCTGAGCGGAGCGAAGGGACTACCGATTCGGTTCCCTGAGCTTGTCGAAGGGCCCTGAGCGGAGCGAAGGGGGTTCTGGGTCGGGGGAGTCCTCTCGCTTCGCTTCGAGGCACCTCGACAGGCTCGGCGACCCGGGGTTCAGGTCGGCGACCCGGCTCCCTGAGCTTGTCGAAGGGCCCTGAGCGGAGCGAAGGGGGTTCTGGGTCGGGGGAGTCCTCTCGCTTCGCTTCGAGGCACCTCGACAGGCTTGTGCTGAGCTTGTCGAAGTGCTCGGCGACCCGGGGTTCAGGTCGGCGACCCGGCTCCCTGAGCTTGTCGAAGGGCCCTGAGCGGAGCGAAGGGGGTTCTGGGTCGGGGGAGTCCTCTCGCTTCGCTTGGAGGCACCTCGACAGGCTTGTGCTGAGCTTGTCGAAGTGCTCGGCGACCCGGGGTGGGCCCGGCGATTCGGCTCCCTGAGCTTGTCGAAGGGCCCTGAGCGGAACGAAGGGACTACCGATTCGGTTCCCTGAGCTTGTCGAAGGGCCCTGAGTGGAGCGAAGGGGGTTCTGGGTCGGGGGAGTCCTCTCGCTTCGCTTCGAGGCACCTCGACAGGCTTGTGCTGAGCTTGTCGAAGTGCTCGGCGACCCGGGGTGGGCCCGGCGACCCGGGGTCAGACGGTCGGTGCCGTGGAGGCCTCCACCGGGCTGACGTCGGGGCGGAGCTTACGCAGCACCGGCTGGCGCAGGGCCCCGCCCTTCGACGTCGACAGGTAGCGGATCTGCACGCACACCATGGGTTCGACCCAGTGCGTTCGCCGGACCTCGGGCCCCTCTGGGAGCGGGTGGAACGGGGCGGTGTCGCGGGCGAGGCCGCGCAGCACCGTCATGAGCGCGTCCCGTTCCTTCGACTTCAGCCCCGAGCCCACCCGCGCAAGCGGGTAGAGGACCGGGTCGGCATCGAAGGTCGCCTCGTCGGTCGCGTGTCCGACCCACAGGGCGCCGAGCACGTTGTCGGTGCCGGCCTGCGGGACCCAGCCGCCGATCACCGCGACGACCTCCCTGCGATGGGGCGTCTTCACCCAGTCGGGGCTGCGGTGACCCGGCTGGTAGCGGGAGCCGCGGCGCTTGCTCATGACCCCCTCCATGCCCGCGTCGGCCGTGAACTGCGTGATGGCCTCCGCGTCGTCGAACACGTCGGACAGATGCCAGCACGGACGGTCGAGGTCGATGAGGGCCAGCCGCCGACGGCGCTCCTCAAGTGGCAGCCCGGTGAGATCGGCCCCGCCCTCGCGCAACAGGTCGAACACGACGAGCAGCGCGGGACGCTCCGCGGCGAGCTTCGCCGCCTTCTTCGCGTTGCTCACGTGGATCCGCGGCGCGATGGCCTGCAACGTCGGGATCCCGGTCGTCGGATCGAGAGCGGTGATCTCGCAGTCGAACAGCAGCCCGTCGGGCAGGCCGACGGCCCCGGCGACGATCTCCGGGTAGGCGACCGTCACGTCGACCTGGTTGCGGTTGTAGATCCTGAGTTCGCCGTTGACGGTCTCGGCCAGTGCTCGGACGCCGTCCCACTTCACCTCGTGGACCCACTCGTCGCCCGACGGGGGAACCCCGGGGGTCGCGGTGGGTGTCGCCAGCATGGGTCGCATGGATGCCATTGTGTCGCGGTCAATCCGGTTGCGGGAGGGGTATCAGGCCAGGTGGCGCAGCGCCAGTTCGGTCAGCAGGCGGGCGCCGTCCGGTACGACGGAGTCATCGAAGCGGGCGTAGGCCGAGTGGTTGAACGGGGCGGT
The DNA here is from genome assembly GCF_019316905.1 of Tessaracoccus palaemonis. Classification (NCBI taxonomy): domain Bacteria; kingdom Bacillati; phylum Actinomycetota; class Actinomycetes; order Propionibacteriales; family Propionibacteriaceae; genus Tessaracoccus; species Tessaracoccus palaemonis. Next base: position 2,721,189 of record NZ_CP079216.1, on the reverse strand, counting down.
GGCCGGATCGAGCTCCGGCGGGCAGGCCGACAGACCGATGAAGCAGCCGGGGGCCGTCTCGAGCAGGCGCGAGAAGTCCTCCGCGGCCGGCAGCGGGTGCCGCCAGCGCAGGTGCCGATCGTCTCCGAACAGCTCGCCGACGAGCCCGGCGACCAGGTCGGCCTGCTCGTCGTCGTTGACCGTGACCGGATACTGCTCGATCAGCTCGAACTCGGCCTGAACGCCGTGGATGGCGGCGACGGAGTCGGCGACCAGCGGGATCATGCCCACCGCGCGGTCGCGGGCCTCGCGGGAGAACGCTCGGATGGTCGCGGCGAGGCGCCCCTCCTCGGGGATGACCGTGGCCATGGTGCCCGCCTGCAGGAGGCCGACGGTGATGACGACAGGGTCCTGCACGACGTCGTACTGGCGCGTGACAACGGTCTGGAGTGCCGTGGTGAGTTCGGCGAGTGCTGGGACGGGGTCGGCCGCGCGGTGCGGCGACGAGCCGTGGCCGCCGCGCCCGACCATCCGCACGCGCACCTCGTCCGAGCTGGCCATGACCGTGCCCTGCTTGGTCGAGAAGGTGCCGCACGGGTCGAGCGACGACCAGACGTGGATGCCGTAGACGCGGTCGGGGCGCGACCCGGCCACGTCGAGGAGGCCCTCCTCCAGCATGTAACGGCAGCCGTCCGCGCCCTCCTCTCCGGGCTGGAACATGAAGATGACGTCGCCGGCCAACTCATCGCGCCGGGCGCACAGGTCGTGCGCGGCGCCGACCAGCATCGACATGTGCAGGTCGTGCCCGCAGCCGTGCATCGCGCCGTTGGTTGACGCGTATTCGAGCCCGGTCAGCTCCTCGACGGGCAGCGCGTCCATGTCCTCGCGCAGCAGCACGACGGGACGCTTGCCCTCGGTGGGGCGACCGCCGCGCAGCACGCCGACGACCGACGTCACGCTCTGGCCCAACGTGATCTCCAGCGGCAGCCCGTCGAGGGCCTGCAGGATGCGCTCCTGGGTCCGGGGCAGCTGCAGCCCGACCTCGGGGATCTGGTGGAGTTCACGGCGCAGGGCGATCAGGTCGATGGTCATGACAGATGTCTACCGCATCCGACAAGCCGACGGGGCTCCGTTGACCCCCGTATCGGTAGTCGATACTATCGTTTTTCGATACTAGTGAGGAAGTTGGTTCCCATGTCGCGACCCGTCGCCTGGTTCTCCCGCGCCGACTACGCCGTCTCCCGCGTCGTGCTCGTCCTGTGCGGCGTCGTCGTGACGCTGGCCACCGTCGGCGTGCCGCTGCTGCGGGCTGTCACGGGGCAGCCGATGGTGGGGAGGATCTCCGTCGACGAGGCGGCCGCCGGCGCCATGGCGAAGGGCGCGACGCTGGTGCCGCCCGCGCTCGTGCAGGTCGAGGTGCCCGACGTCCCCGTCGGCATCAGCGTGCTGCTGATCCTCCCCGGCATCGTGCTCACGATGGCCGCCATCTCGGTCATCGTCGCGCTGTGGCGCGTGACCGCGTCGGCCGAGAAGGGCGACCCGTTCACGATCCGCAACGTCCGCGGCCTGCAGGCTTCCGGTGTCACGCTGGTCTTCGGTGGACTGCTGCACTGGCTCATCTCGGGCATCGCGTCGGGCGCCATGACGGACCTCGTCCTGGGGGACGGATCGATCTTCGTCGCCGAGATCACCAGCACCCAGTTTCTGATCTTCGCCTTCGGCGTGATGATGGCGCTGGTCGCCGCGATCCTTGAGCGCGGCGTCAAGCTCGAGGAAGACGTCGAGGGGCTGGTCTGACATGCCGGCCGACGACGACCACAAGGTGGTATGTCACCTGGACCGGCTCCTGGACGAGCGCGGCATGACCCTGGCCGCGCTCGCGGAGACGATCGGCGTCACGGCCGTGAACCTGTCCGTCCTGAAGAACCAGCGGGCCAGGGCGGTGCGGTTCAGCACGCTGACCGCGCTGTGCGACGCGCTGGGCTGCCAGCCCGGCGACCTGTTCACCGTCGCCCGCTGACCCGGCGCGTGGGGCGAGGCTCCCTAGAATCGCCCGCATGACGACGCACGGCACCGTGGCACGGCTGAGGCCCTTCGGCGGCACGATCTTCGCCGAGATGTCCGAACTCGCCGCCCGCCACGGCGCGGTCAACCTCGGCCAGGGGTTCCCCGACTGGGACGGCCCGCCGCGGATGCTGGAGGTCGCCCGCGAGCAGATCGCGGCCGGGACCAACCAGTACCCGCCCGGCCGCGGCATGCCAGGTCTCCGCGCCGCCATCGCCGACGACCGCGCCGCGCGGTACGGCACCGTCTTCGACCCCGCGACCGAGGTGCTCGTCACCGTCGGCGCCACCGAGGCGATCGCCGCCGCGGTCCTCGGCCTGGTCGAGCCGGGACGAGAGGTCATCCTGATCGAGCCGTACTACGACTCCTACGCCGCCGCCGTCGCGCTGGCCGGCGCCCGCCGCGTCGCCGTACCCCTCGTCCGCGACGGCCGGGGATTCGCGCTCGACGTCGACGCCCTGCGTGCCGCGGTCACGCCCGACACGGCGATGATCATCCTCAACACCCCGCACAACCCCACCGGGACCATGCTCACGGCCGACGAGCTGGGCGTCGTCGCGGAGATCGCGTGCGAGCACGACCTGCTCGTCCTGTCCGACGAGGTCTACGAGCACCTCACCTTCGACGCCGGCCACGTCCCCGTCGCGTCGCTGCCCGGCATGCGAGAGCGGACCATCACGGTCTCGAGCGCCGCCAAGACGTTCAATGTGACGGGTTGGAAGATCGGCTGGGCGCTGGCCCCCGCACCGCTGCTCGACGGGGTGCTCGCCGCCAAGCAGTTCCTCACCTTCGTCGGCGGCGCTCCCTTCCAGCCCGCCGTCGAACACGCACTACGCCACGAGCAGGCGTGGGTCGAGGGGCTACGACGCGACCTGCTCGGCAAGCGCGACCGGCTGTCGGCTGCGCTTCGGAACGCCGGATTCGACACCCTCGCAAGTGCCGGTACCTACTACGTGTGCGTCGACCTCGGCGACGGCGTCGACGGCCTCGACTTCTGCCGCCGGCTCCCGGCTGAGCGGGGTGTGGCCGGCGTGCCCGTCTCCGTGTTCACCGACCACCCTGGACCGTGGCGAGGCATCGTGCGCTTCGCCTTCTGCAAGCGCGACGAGGTGCTCGACGAAGGCGTCCGGCGGCTCCTGGCTGCGAACAACTGACGTCGGGCCCGGGCTCTCAGACGGTTGTCTCGGCCTCGCTGGCCCGCCACTCGGCCCAGCCGGGCTCACCCTCCATGAACGCCTCGACCTCCGCCTGGCTCGCCGTGAGCTTGGGGTCGTGCTTGAGGTAGGCCCGGGTCTCGCGCGCGACCAGCCCGGACAGGATGAGCAGGCCGATCAGGTTCGGCAGGGCCATGAGGCCGTTGGCGATGTCAGAGAAGGCCCATACGGCGTCCAACGCGGTGGTGCAGCCGAAGTAGGTGATGATCGAGAACACCACCCGGAAGGGGAGCACCGCGCGGTGCCCGAGCAGCCGCTCGACGTTGCGTTCGCCGTAGTAGGCCCAGCCCAGGATGGTTGAGAAGGCGAACATCACCAGGGCGATCGTCACGACGATGTGCCCCCACTGCCCCGGCAGACCGTGTGAGAAGGCCTCACCCGTCATCACGGACGCCGAGATCTGGGCGCCGGACTCGTCCACGGCGGACCAGGCGCCGGTCGTCACGATCACGAGGCCGGTCATCGTGACCACGATGATGGTGTCGATGAAGGTCTGGGTCATGGACACCAGGCCCTGCCGGACCGGGTGGCTCGTCCGTGCCGCCGCCGCCGCGATGGCCGCCGAGCCCATGCCGGACTCGTTGGAGAAGATGCCGCGCGCCACGCCGAACTGCACGGCGATGATCAGCACGGAGCCGACGAAGCCGCCTGTGGCAGCCGAACCTGTGAAGGCGTCGTGGAAGATCTGGGCGAGGGCGGCGGGCACCGACCCGATGTTGGCGATCAGGATCACGATCGCGCCGACGACGTAGAAGACGATCATGATCGGCACGAAGCCCGCCGTGACCTTGCCGATGGACTTGATGCCGCCCACGAGGACCAACAGAGTGACGGCGGCGATCACGAGCCCGGTTGCCCAGGTGGGGATGGCGAAGCTGTGGCTCAGGTTCGCCGCGACCGAGTTGGCCTGGGTCAGGTTGCCGATGCCGAAGCAGGCGACGATCGTGAAGATGGTGAACGACCAGGCGAGCACCTTACCGAGCGGGCCGCGGATCCCGCGCTCCAGGTAGTACTGGGGCCCGCCGTTGCGCTCGCCCACCTCGTCGGTGGTGCGGTACCGCACGGCCAGGAACGCCTCGGTGTACTTCGACGCCATGCCGAGCAGGCCGGTCACCCACATCCAGAACAGGGCGCCGGGACCACCGATGCCGATGGCCGTGGCGACGCCGACGATGTTGCCGGTGCCGACGGTCGCGGCCAGTGCGGTGGTCAGCGCCTGGAACTGCGAGATGTCACCCTCGGAGCCGTCGTCGCTGCGCTTCCACAGCCCCAGACGCAGCGCGGCGCCGAGTCGTAGGAACTGGATGCCGCCCAGGCGGACGGTCAGGTAGAGCCCAGTGCCGAGCAGCAGGGGAATCAGGAGAAACGGTCCCCACACGATGCCGCTCAGGGCATTGAGAAAGTCGGTCAGCTGGTCCATCGCGGGGGTCCTTGCGGTGTTGGGAGCGGGGAACCCGTCGAGCCTAGTGGCAGGGCCGCGCCGTCGCGGATGGATCCACCAGACGGTCCGATCACCAGAGCTGGTGCGTCTCCTCCGCGAAACCCGCAAGGGAGTCGAAGGCGACGACCACGCCGCCGTGCGTCCAGGTGCCGGACCACGTCCCGAACACCTGGGTCGTGCTGGAGGCGAGGATGCCGACGTTGGTGTGTGCCCGTTTCGGGTGCTCGGGTGTCAGCGTCGCATCGAGGCCGGCGCCGTGGATGTGCCAGGGGGCGGCGGCGTCGTGCAGGTCGTAGTCCCAGACCAGTTCCTCGCTGATCTTGTGCAGCCGCCCGTCGATCAGGACCGCGTTCTCCGTCGAGCCGGTGTCGACCGTCCACTTGCCGCCCAGCTGCAGACCGACGGTGCGGCCGTCGGAGCCTCTGCCCGCCCCGGCGGCCCAGTTCCAGGTGATCTCGCGTGGCCATCGGCCCCGACCGTGGTCGAGGATCGCCCACGACTGTCCCTCGGGGACCTCGCGCCGCACGCCGTGCACCGTCACATGGCCGCGCGCGGGCCGACCGACATCCTTGACCGTGTACTGGAAGCGCCTGTCGTCCCATGGGACGGCGACAGCCAGCCGCTCGTGGTGGGGCGGGCGCTCGGCGGTCACGTCGAAGGAGAACCGTCCCCCGTCGGCGCGGATGCGGGTGCCGCCCTCGACCTCCTCGACCGTGACGCGGACGTCCCCGATGCGCAGAGTTGCGACGGTGCCCTCCAGGTTGCCGGGCAGCCGGGCCCAGCGCGACCCCGGCGCGAAGCGGGTGCGGCCGAAGCTGCGGTGGGTCGCCCGCTCGTGGACGAAGATCTCGCCGAGGCACAGGTAGTCGAGCGAGGAGATGGTGCAGGCGAGCAAGTGGGTCGGCGTGACGACGCACCAGTACTCCCAGCGCTTGTTGCGGCCCCAGTTGGCGCGACCGTCGATCGCCGAGGCGTCGACGAGGTTGTCGCGGGCCCAGCCGTGCGCCTCGCGGTTGAACCGCCCGTGCGCGTCGGTCAGCGACACGGGATACGTGAGCTCGCGTTCGCGCATCAGAGCCAGCCCCGCTTCTTGAACGACCAGTAGAGGACCACGCTGACGAGCCCGATCGAGATCACCGACGCCCACACGCCCCAGTCCTGGCCGAAGCCGAGGTAGGGGAGGTTCTGCCCGAACCAGCCGGTGATCGCCGTCGGCACGGCGATGATGGCGGCCCACGCGGCCAGCTGGCGCATCACGACGTTGAGCCGGGTGTCCTGCAGGGACATGTTGGTCTCGAAGATCGTCGTGACGAGGTCGCGGAGCGAGTCTGCCCACTCCGCGGCGCGCAGCGAGTGGTCGTAGAGGTCATCGAACCAGGGGTCGAGCGACGGGTCGCCGTCGGTCTCGCGGCGGTGCCGCATGATCGAGGCGACCACCTCGCGCATCGGGACGACGGCCCGGCGCAGCCTGACGAGCGACTTGCGGAGGCGGTAGATGCGCCGCTGCAGGCCGCGCGTCGTGCCGGCGTGCTGCTCGAGAACCTCGTCCTCCAGCTCCTCGATCTCGTCGTCGAGGCTCTGCGTGCGGTGGAAGTAGCCGTCGACGATGTAGTCGAGCATGCCGTGGACCAGCATCGGCGACCCGTGCCGGCCCAGGTTGCCCGCCTCGTTCCAGCGGTCGATGATCTCGTCGAAGCTGAAGCGGTCGTCGTACCAGACCGAGACCATGCCCCGCTTGAACACGAACGACGAGACCTTGGCCAGCGCGAGTTCCTCGTCCTGCTCGACGTTGTCGACGATCGGCGGCTGCTCGACCGCCGCGTACACCGTGACGAAGGAGTAGGTGCCGTAGCGCACGGCCTTGGGTCGCTCGACGTGGTTGAGCGCGTCCTCGATGGCGGCGGGTTCGAGCCCGAGCTCGCCGCCGAGCCGCTCGAAGATCTCGGCGTCGGGGTTGCGGATGCCCACCCAGATCAGCGACGACTCGTCGGCGAGGTGGTCGGAGATGGTGGCGAAGGGGACGTCGCGCGCGGCCACGGCGTCGCCCTTCCAGACGACCGAGTGGATCTCGCTGTTCTTCACGGGGCCCATTCTTGCCCCGTGGGTGCGCAGGCGGCCACCGGCCTGCTAAAGTGATATCACATTGATAGCAGTTTCCAGGAGGATGATTATGGAAGACATCACCACCCCCGACGAGGCCTCGGTCGGCGGCGAGGCCGCCGGCCGCCCCGTCGGACACGACGGCACGCGCGTCGTGATCGATGAGCGCACGGCCTGGACGATGAACGGCGGCCTCGCGCTGCTGCTCGGCCTCGTCATCTTCGGTCTCAGCACCTGGGGGACCATCGTGGCGGCCGTCGCGGCGGAGGCCGGCGACGAGGTCAGCCCCATCCTCGGGATCGGGATCGTGGTCGGCTGGCTGGTCGCCATCGTCATCTTCTCCTCGCTGACGATCGTGTCGCCAGGCGACACCAAGGTCCTGCAGTTCTTCGGCCGCTACGTCGGCACCATCCGCAAGCAGGGCCTCCTGCTGACCGTGCCGCTGACCACCAAGAAGAAGGTCTCGGTCAAGGTCCGCAACTTCGAGACCAATGAGCTCAAGGTCAACGACGCCGACGGCAACCCGATCAACATCGCCGCGATCGTCGTGTGGCAGGTCGCGGACACGGCCAAGTCCGTCTTCGCCGTCGAGGCGTATGAGGACTTCGTGCAGGTCCAGTCGGAGGCGGGGCTGCGCCACGTCGCCACGTCGCACCCGTACGACTTCGCCGACGAGGGGGAGGAGTCCCTGCGCGGCTCGACCGACCTCGTGTCCGGGGAGCTGGCGCGCGAGGTCGCCGCCCGCATCGCGATCGCAGGCCTGGAGGTCGTCGAGACGCGCATCTCGTCGCTGGCCTACGCCCCCGAGATCGCCCAGGCGATGCTTCAGCGGCAGCAGGCCTCCGCGGTCCTGTCGGCTCGTTCGAAGATCGTAGAAGGAGCCGTCGGCATGGTCGAGTCGGCGCTCGAGCGCCTCGAGGCCGACCAGATCGTCGAACTCGATGACGAGCGGAAGGCCGCCATGGTGTCCAACCTGCTCGTGGTGCTGTGCTCCGACTCGCGCTCGACGCCGGTCATCAACACGGGCACGCTCTACGGCTGATGAGCGACGAGCAGCCCGGCGCCGACTCCGCAGAGCCTGCGAAGGCCTCGCGGAAGTCGGTGCTGCTCCGGCTCGATCCCGGGGTGCACGAGGCGCTGGCGCAGTGGGCGGCCGACGACCTGCGCAGCCTGAACGCGCACATCGAGATGCTGCTGCGTGACGCCCTGCGCCGGTCGGGTCGCGAGGTGAAGGCCAGGCCCATCCGCCGCCCCGGTCGCCCCCCGAAGGAGGGCTGAGCGCCCGGCCCAGGCCTGGGCGGAGGCGGAGGGTCCGTGGCACGAAAGTGCCACGGCAAGATGACAAGCCCGTTGTCAGGCGGCATTGTGGGGGTCCTCGGCCAACGTGCGAGAGGACCCTGATGTGATGAGACGGGCTGTGGGCTGCGTGATGATCGCGGCAGTGCTCGCCAGCGTCGGCTGCGCCGATCATCGGGTGGCCGGAGCCGCGCAACTGACTGAGGGCGAAGCGCCGCCGTCGGCGCGGTACGCCCTGCTGTTCGGCAACATCTTCGGCGGGTATCGCGAAAAGGACGGCAGTGCGGACGGGCTGGTGTGGCTGATCGACGGCCAGGGGGCTGTGGTGGCCGAGACTCCGAGGTTCGAGCCCCTGTCGATGGCTGCCCTGCGTGCGTCGGCCGGAGGCGCCTATTTCATCGGGGAGAGGGCCGGCTACCGGATCGACGCGACGGGGCTGACGTCCTTTCCCCACCAGGTCGACGCCGAGTATGCCGGCAGCGGCGGGCCCGTCGTCCAGGTCGCCGAGGGTCGGATCCTGGCCTCGGTCAACGTGGGTTCGGGAGCCGGCGGCGGGTACCGCACCGACATCCTCGACATCAGCGATCCATCCATGGACCGCACCATCGACAGGTATCTGGATGCGATGTCGGTCTGCTCGGGGAGTGCGTATCTGCTGACCACCGGGGGGCTGACGTTCGACGAGGCGCGCTGGGAGGATGCGGCGACCGGGGAGGTGCTGGCGACGACTCCGGATGACCGGGTCGGCGGCATCAACGGCGAGCTGCTCTGTCAGGACGGCGTCATCTACGCCTTCGAACGCGTGCCGTCCGGCCTGGAGCTGGGATCCGTCGAGCTGTCGCGTTGGGACACACGCGACTCCTTCGCGAGGTCCAGCATCCCGCTCGTCGATGAGCAGGGGCGGCCGCTCGCGGAGGATGGAACGTGGGACGACGGTGGGCGGGGCCCGAGTGAGCAATGGCTCATGGACGGTCAACTGGTGTGGACGAATCATCAGGGCGAGGTGTGGGGTGCCGACCTCGACACGGGTGTGGCGCGGGTTCTCAGCACGTTCCCGCGATGGATCCGCGGAACTCGAGCACAACCCAGCAGGGTGACACCGTGGTGAAGGCCTACCAGTTCGCGGACGAGATCGTCATCCGCCGCTACTCGATCCCCGACCTTCGTGTCCTGGATGAGGTCACCGTGGACCAGACCCCGAGGCCGAGGGACATGCTGGTGAGTGACGCCGTCGCCGTCGACTTCTAGGTCCCACTGACGCGGATCCGCCACGCCGTCTGCTCGCCCACGAGCTTTCGCGAACCGTGCGGCCTGGGATCCTCTGCCAGTGCGGTGATCGAGTCGAGTAGGCGATCACGGACCGGGCGGGGCAGCTTTCGTAGCTGCCGTGCCGCAGCGGTCGTGAACTCGACGGAGTAGGTCACGCGGGGAGGCTGTTGCGGAGCTCGTCGAGCGTGACGCGACGACCGTCGTCGTCGCCCTTGGCCGCACGGTAGGCGGCGACGTCCTGGGCCATCTCGAACGCCTCGAGGGCTTCCAGATCCTCCACGGGCACGACGACGGCGGCGAGCTTGCCGTTGCGGGTCACGCCGATCCGCTCCCGACCGTACATTGCGCGGCCCAACACGTCCGAGAGGTGCGAGCGCAACTCGCGCGTGGTCACCTGGCTGCTCACTGAGTCCATGTGGTCATAATAGCAACTATTGCAATTGTGTACGCAACGGTGTGAGAACGGTGAAGCGACCCTACTCCGGAGTAGCCGGGCCGGACCCCTCCCCTGAACCCTGCACGCAAGAATGCCCCAGAGGGAGGCGTGTCCTATGCGGGCACGCCTCCGGCTCTGGGGCATCTTTATGAGGGAAGGAGCCGATCAGGCCTTGGCGAGGCGGGCAGCCAGCTCCTCCAGCACGTGCACGTACGTCTTGCCGACGGCGCGCGTCATGCCGATCTCGCAGGTGCGGTTGAGCGACAGGTAGAGTTCGGCGTCCGCCTCGCGGGCGTTGCGGGCCTCATCCTGCGTCGAGGTGGCGGTCAGCTCCTCGTGCAGCATGCCGCGGTCGCCGGCGAAGGCGCAGCAGCGCCAGCCCTGCGGCGCGATGACCTCGTCGGCGACGAGGCCGGCCAGGAACAGCAGGTTGTCGTTGACGCCCATCAGCGTGGAGGAGCACGTCGGGTGCACGACGGCCGTGCCGGCCTTCGCGACGACGGGAAGCTTCGGCGCGACCTTCTCCGCGACCCACTGGACGGCGTCGTAGACGTGCACGCTGGTCACGCCGCGATTCTTCAGCGCGACCTCCATGCCCTCGGAGCAGGAGACGTTGTCGCTGACGAGCGGGAGGCGGCCGTTGTCCGTGGCGGCCACGACCCAGTCGACGAGCTTCTCGCTCATGGTGTCGTAGCCCTTGGCCAGCCCCTTCGACTTCCACGGCGTGCCGCAGCACAGCTCCTTCACCCCGTCGGGGGTGCTGAGCGTCAGCCCGGCGTGCGCGGCCAGCTGCCGCACCGCCCCCGCAACGCCGGTGCCGCATCCGTGCTGCGAACCGAACATCGAGCCGACACAGGCGGGCAGGAAGATCGCGTCCGGGTTCGCCGCCGGCTCCGGCTTCCGGATCGGGCCGCCGCCGGGCATCTCCTTGGTCAGCAGCGGCACGACGTCGGTGCCCGCGACGGCGCGCGCCGTGTGCAGGACGCCACGCACCAGCGGGGTGGGGACCTTCTCGACGACGCTCATGCCGATCGACGCGGTGCGCAGCACGACGCCCCAGTGCTCGGCCGCGACGTTCCAGCCGGCGTCGAGGGCGGGCTTCTGACGTTCCTTGCGCAGCGTGCGGATCAGGTCGCCGGTGTTGATGCCGACGGGGCAGGCCGTCGAACACATGCCGTCGACCGCGCACGTCTGCACGACGTCGTAGGTCTCCTGCTTGAACAGGGCCTCCGCGAGCTCGGTGTTGCCCTCGGCCTCGGCCGCCTCGATGGCGCGCTGGATCACGATGCGCTGGCGCGGAGTCGTCGTCAGGTGCTGGCTGGGGCACACGGGCTCGCAGTACCCGCACTCGACGCAGTTGTCGATCACCTCGCGGACCTCGCCCGTGGGCTTGATGTCCTTGAGGTGGAGCTTCGGGTCATCGGTCAGGACTGCGCCGGGGTTGAGGATCCGCTTCGGGTCGCAGGCGTTCTTGACGTCCCACATCGCCTGGTACAGGTCGTCGCCATACTGGCGCTGCACGAATGGAGCCATGATGCGGCCGGTGCCGTGCTCGGCCTTCAGCGTGCCCTGCGCGTCCAGCACGAGCGAGACCATGTCCTCGGTGAACGCGTCGTAGCGGGTCAGCGACTCTGGCCCGGCGAAGTCCTCGGTGACCAGGAAGTGGATGTTGCCGTCCTTGGCATGGCCGAAGATCACCGCGTCGTGGTAGTCGTGCTTCGTGAACAGCGTCTGCAGCTCGTTGCAGATGCCGCCCAGCGTCTCCATCGGGACCGCGATGTCCTCGAGCAGCGCCGCGGTGCCCTTGGGGCGGTTCTTCGCGACCTTCGTGTAGAGGCCCTTACGCATCAGCCACATCTGGCCGCGGCGCCTGTTGTCCTCAGTCAGCTCGGGGGCCGACGCGAGGCCGCCCAGGTCGGCGAACGTCTTCATGCCCGTCGAGGCGCGCTCGGCGATGCCGTCGGCGTCGTCGGCCTGGTACTCGACAAGCAGCGAGGCGTGCTGCTCGGGCACGAAGCCCTGCGGGAGAACGTCCTTCGCGTCGTCGCCCATGGCGCGGATCGCGGCGGCATCGATCAGCTCGACGACGTCGGCGCCGGAGTAGACCAGCGCCGGGAGGGCGGTCGTCGCAGCGTCGAGGGAGTCGAACAGCAGCAGGCCGGTGGTGGTGCGGGCGGGCACCTTGACCGTGTTGAACACGGCCTCGGCGACGAAGCCGAGCGTGCCCTCCGAGCCGATCATCAGGTGCTCGAGGATCTTGACGGGGGAGGTGTGGTCGATGAACGAGTTGATGCCGTAGCCCATCGTGTTCTTGATGGCGTAGCGGCGCTCGATGTCGGAGCGGAAGGCGTCGCCGCCCAGCTGGTCGCGCAGGCGCACCAGCACGTCGACCAGCGCCGGCTCGGCGCGGCGGAGCCGCTCATCGGCGTCCGGTGCGCCGGTGTCGATCACGGTGCCGGAGGCCAGCACGATCGTCATCGACTCGATGGTCTGGTAGGCGTTCTTGACCGTGCCGCAGGTCATGCCGGAGGAGTTGTTGGCGATCATGCCGCCGACGGTGCAGGCGATCTCCGAGGCGGGGTCGGGGCCGAGCTTCGTCTTGTACGAGGCGAGCGCGCCGTTCACGGCGCGGATGGTCGCGCCCGGCTGCACGCGCACCTTCGCGCCGTTCTCGAGCACCTCGATGTCGCGGAAGTGGCGACGCACGTCGACGGTCAGCCCCTCCGACAGCGCCTGGCCGGACAGGGACGTGCCGCCGGAGCGCAGGGTCAGGGGCCAGCCGAGCTGGTTCGAGATCGACATCGCGACGGCGACGTCCTGAGCGTGGCGGGCGCGCATGATGGCGTCGGGGGTGCGGAGGTAGTGCGATGCGTCGACCGCGAGTGCGACGCGGTCGAGTTCACGGGTGCTGACGGCGTCGTTGCCGAGTGCGGCGCGAAGCGCGTCGATAGCGGCCTGATTGCCCGGGGTGAGGACCGCGCGGGACGTTGTCACGGACATATGACCGGCTCCATTCTTCATTGGGGAGTGCTGGTCTGACCAAGTCACGATAACAACACCACGCCTCCCTTCTCAGGGGTGGGGTCGATGTACCGCAACAGCCGTGCCACAAGGGCATTTCCGCAACGAGAAAGGGTTGAAAACAGGCTGTCGACGTGTTGTCGAAATGGCTTGTCAGGCCATGAAGAATGCCTTGGTTCCCTCGAACATCATCTGCACGGACAGCAGGACGAGGATCATGCCCATCAGCCGCTCGACCGCGACCAGCGCGCGGGTGCCCACGACCCGCTGCAGGAACCCGGAGAAGTACAGGGTCACGGTGGTGACCAGCCAGGAGATGACCAGGCCGCCGAGGTACCAGGGCACGTTGTCGGGGTCCTGGCTCACGAATACCACGATCATGGCCAGCAGCGACGGTCCCGCGACGTACGGCACGGCCAGCGGCACGATGAAGGGCTCCTCGTGCGTGACGGGCTCCTTGAGGCTCTTCTCGGGGGTGGGGAACACCATCCGGATGGCGATGAGCATCAGGATCACGCCGCCCGCGGCCTTCAGGGCCGCCTCGTCGATGTGGAGGACGGTCAGCAGCCCCTTGCCGGCGAACACGAAGACCACCATCACCAGCAGCGCGATCAGGCACTCTCGGAGGATCACCCACTGGCGACGCTCGGGGCTTGTCTTGCGCAGCGACGTGAGGAACAGCGGCACGTTGCCGAGGGGATCCATGATCAGGAGGAAGGTCATTCCGGCGGTGAGCATGATCTCCATGCGGCGGGGCTCCTAGTCGCGCTCGACGGACGAATCTCGTCCGGGCAAGGCGATGGGCCGAGCGGTGGTGCGCTCGGCCCATCTCAATCACCCTGGCGAGGGTGATGTAAGACACACCCGGAGGTGGTCAGAGGCCCAGTCTAGACCACGGCCCCGGCTGGGCCAAACGCCGGTCGCCTCCCCTTCGTCGCGCCGTCTACCAAGGTGACGCCGCAGCGGCAAACCCCGCTCGCCTCCCGCTCTGACCCCGCAGCGCCTCCAGGCCTGGGTTGCGGTGCCTACGGACCCAACCCAATGCCTCCGGGCTGATCACGAAAAACGGGCATTGGTCGGTTCTCCCCGGTCCGGTCCCGAAAAGCGCTCACCGCCTGACGGGCCAGACCGACGCGCCACCAGGCGTTGGGCGATTCTCGACGCACGACCGGGGAGAAGTGGGCACTGCTCGAAAGTCGTGGGGGAGTGCCTCGTCAGGGTCCTTGCATTCCGCGTGCGCGCAGTTCTTGCTGAAAACACGAGTGCCCCACCGCGGCTGCGGTGGGGCACTCGGCTGTCTCGTCGATCAGGCCTGCATGGTGCCGGTCTCGAGGAAGCGCACGTGCCAGCCGAGGGCGGTGGCGAGGTCGTGCGGGGTGTGCTGCCCGTTGGCCTTGGTTGCCGCGAACTTCACGTACTCGCGCAGGGGTTCCTTGTAGTCAGGGTGCGCGCAGTTCTCGATGATGACCTGGGCGCGCTGGCGGGGAGCCAGGCCGCGGAGGTCGGCGAGACCCTGCTCGGTGATGATGACCTGGACGTCGTGCTCCGTGTGGTCGACGTGGTTGACCATCGGGACGATGCAGGAGATCGCGCCGCCCTTCGCCGTCGACGGGGTCACGAACGAGGAGATCCAGCCGTTGCGGGTGAAGTCGCCCGAGCCGCCGATGCCGTTCTGCATGCGCGAACCCATGACGTGGGTGGAGTTCACGTTGCCGTAGATGTCGGCCTCGATCATGCCGTTGCAGGCGATGACGCCGAGTCGACGGATGACCTCGGGGTGGTTCGAGACGTCCTGCGGGCGCAGGACGATCTTCTCGCGGTACTTCGCGGCGTTCTCGTTCATGCGGTGCGCGGCCTCGGGGGACAGCGAGAACGCGGTGGCCGAGGCGACGGTGAGCTTGCCGGAGTCGAGCAGGTCGACCATGCCGTCCTGGATGACCTCGGTGTAGGAGGTCAGGCGCTCGAACGGGCCGTCGAGCAGGCCAGCGAGGACCGCGTTGGCGATGTTTCCGACGCCGGACTGCAGCGGGAGGAGGTTCTTGGGCAGTCGACCCTGCTTCACCTCGTTGCTCAGGAAGTCGAGCAGGTTGTTCGCGATCGCGCGGGAGTCGTCATCGAGCGGCTTGAAGGGCGAGTTGCGGTCGGGATCGTCCGTGACGATGACGCCGATGACCTTCTCCGACTTGATGCGCATGACCTGGTCGCCGATGCGGTCACCGGGGTTGATCAGCGGGATGGGCGCGCGGCGCGGCGGCAGGGCGCCGATCGGGTAGTAGATGTCGTGCATGCCGAAGAGATCCTCGGACTGCCACTCGTTGACCTCGATGATGATGTGCTTCGCGTACTCGAGGTACGTGCGGTTCATGCCGACCGACGACGACGGGATGATGTTGCCGTCGGCGTCGATGCCGCTGGCCTCCACGACGGCGAGGTCGAGGGGGCCGAGGAAGCCCTGGAAGACCTGAGGTGCCATGTGGGACAGATGGATGTCCTGGTAGTACGTGACGCCCGTGTTGATGGCTTTGCGCATGTCCGGGTCGGACTGGTAGGGGGCGCGGTACGAGACGCCGCCGGTCCGCGCGAGCGCTCCGTCGAGCTCGGGGGCCGTCGAGGCGCCGGTCCACACGCCGACCTTGAACTCTTCACCGCGGTCGTGGGCCGCGTTGATGACGTCGGCCAGCGCGACCGGGAACTCCTTCGGGTAGCCGGCGCCGGTGAACCCGGAGAAGCCGATGTTCCAGCCGTTCTGGACGAGTGCGGCAGCGTCCTGTGCCGACATGACCTTGCTCTTGAACAGTTCGCTGTGGATGCGACCTGACATCTGTCCTCCTTGAAGAGATCGCGGTGCTGTGCCCAACCCTAGCGGGCGCCCCCAGACAACATGTCGGGGGCGCTCAAATCACCATTGGCAAGATTCAATCGGGGGCGTCTGGTTCATTGTGTGGACGAAATGACCGCTAGTCGGTACGAAAAGCGAACGCGGCGACGGCGTCCAGCCGCGGAAAGCCGATCGCCACGTCCGCGGCGGCCGCGGTGACGGGCTTCGCGCAGTACGCGACGGAGAGACCAGCAGCGGCGAACATACCCAGATCGTTGGCCCCGTCGCCCACCGCGACGGCCATGCCGGGGTCGACGCCGGACTCGTCGGCGAACCGCAGCAGGTCGCGGGCCTTCTGGTCGCGGTCGACGATGGTGCCGACGACGCGGCCCGTCAGCACCTCGCGGCCGTCGACGACGGCGGTCTCGAGCTGGTTCGCGTTGGAGAAGTCCAGGCCCAACTGCTCGGCCAGCGGCCCGACGAGGTGCGTGAAACCGCCGGAGGTGACCCCGACCCGCGCCCCGGCCTGCCGGGCCGCGGCGATGAGCTCGACGGCGCCGGGCGTCAGGGTCATGGCGGGGAACACGTCGTCGAACACGCTGACTGGCAGGCCTTCCATGGTGGCGACGCGCTCGCGCAGCGACTCGCCGAAGTCCAGCTCCCCGCGCATGGCGCGCTCGGTGATCTCGGCCACCTCGTCGCCGACGCCGGCGTGGCCGGCGAGCAGGTCGATGGCCTCGGTGGTGGTCAGGGTGGAGTCGACGTCCATCATCAGGAGCTGTGCCGAGTGGCGCGCGATGGGACCGGACACGACGCCCACGGCCACGTTCCCGGCGACGGAGCGAAGGGCTGCCAGCAGCTGCTCCGGGTCGTCGTGCTCGGTGAAGACGCTGATGCGTTGGCCGTACAGCGTCTCATCGCTGATGACCTGCTCGGACTGGGGGACGAGCGCCACCAGCGAGGCGGGAATGGGGCCCATGGCGGCCAAGGTCACGCGGATCTCCATGCTGAGAGCCTAGCCGGGGCCCGA
The DNA here is from genome assembly GCF_019316905.1 of Tessaracoccus palaemonis. Taxonomy (NCBI): domain Bacteria; kingdom Bacillati; phylum Actinomycetota; class Actinomycetes; order Propionibacteriales; family Propionibacteriaceae; genus Tessaracoccus; species Tessaracoccus palaemonis. The sequence goes on along the minus strand of NZ_CP079216.1, from coordinate 2,704,521 downwards.
TCCGCGTCCCCGTCGCGCCCGGAAACGGCGAAAGCCGCGCCCGAAGGCGCGGCTCTCACACAGGGAGATTCTCAACGAAGTTCCTGCCAACCTGTCTCCTCTCGTCGACGATGAAGCCTGATGCGGGTCAGTTGGCGGCGGCGGTCGGGGTCACCGACACGTCCTGCTCCGTGCCGTTGCGGATCACGGTGAGCGTCATGGGCTTGTCGACCTGGCCGGCCCTGACGAGCGCGACGAGCGACTCGGTCGAGGAGACCGCGTTCCCGTTGACGGCGGTGACGACGTCGCCCGCCTCGAGGCCAGCCTCCGCCGCGCCCGAACCCTCGGTCACGGACACGATCTGCGCGCCCTGCTGGCCGGTGCCGGTCACGTCGGTGGCGGTGACACCGAGTTGCGGGTGCTCGGCGGTGCCGTTGGCGATGAGCTGGTCGACGACGTACTTGACCTGGTCGGAGCCGATCGCGAAGCCGATGCCGATGTTGCCGGAGGACGACTCGCTCGACGAGGACGAGGAGAGCGTCGCGATCGAGCTGGTGATGCCGACGAGCTCACCCGAGGTGTTCACGAGAGCGCCGCCGGAATTGCCAGGGTTGATCGCCGCGTTGGTCTGGATGGCCGCCGTCACGACCGTCTCGCTGGTGGAGGTGGTCGCGCTCTGGTTCTGTTGCTGTTGCTGTTGGCCGCCGAACGGGTTGTTGCCGTTCTGGGGCACCTGCGTCTGGGACTCGGTGGTCGTGTCATCGGTCACGGCCTCGGTGGTGACGGGCCGGTTGAGGGCCGACACGATGCCGGTGGTGACGGTGTCGGAGAGGCCGAGCGGGTTGCCGATCGCCATCACCGGGTCGCCGACCGAGAGGGCCGTGTTGTCGCCGTACGACATCACGGCGAGGTCCTTCGGCGGGTTGTCCATCTTGATGACCGCGAGGTCGGTCGACGGGTCGGTGCCGACGATGGTCGCCGCGTAGGACACGTTGTTGAGGAGCACCGTGATCGTCGCACCGCTCATGCCGGACACGACGTGGTTGTTGGTCACGATGTAGCCCTCGGCGTCGATCACGACGCCCGAGCCCTGGGCCTCGCCAGAGGAGCTGACCACGTCGATCGCGACGACGGACTGTGTGGCGGCCTCCGCGACGGTGGTCCAGTTCGGGTTCGAGGCGTCCGCCTGCACGACGGTGGTCGTGACGCCCGAGGCGGATGTCGAGCCGCCGAGCTGAGTCGCCGCGTAGCCGGCCCCGCCGCCCGCGCCGACGGCGAGGAGCGCGAGCGCGAGCACGCCCGCCACCTTGCTGCGGCCCTTGGAACGGGTCTTGGTCTGCGTCCCGGCGGTCGCCTGCGGCTGGCCGAAGGGGCCAACCGGCTGGTAGCCGGGGTTGCTGGTGGGGTAGCCCTGCTGAGCGTCGGGGCCGCTGGTGGGGTAGCCCTGCTGCGAGGTGAGGTTGAGCGTCGGCTCGTTGATCGATGCGGATGCCTGTGAGGGCTGCTGCTGTGTCGCTTGCTGCTGGGGCGGCGTCGCCTGCTGCGGCTGATGCGCGGCGTCACCCTGTGCGGCCCACTGCTGCTGCGGGGCCGACTCGCGGGGGGTGCCGGACGTGCTCCACGCCTCGCGGCTCCAGGGGTTCGGGTGCTGCTCGTTGCTCATGTCCACTATGAAACCCTGCGAGTCTATGTGAATCCTGTGAGTCGGCTGATGGGCTGCTAAGACTCCTGGCGGAATCGATATTGGTGATCTAGGTCGGTCGGAGGGCCGATGGCGGGATGGCAAGGGGTTCCGTCGCGCCGGGTCGTCGAGCGCTTCGACAGGCTTCAGCACATGCACTTCGACGGGCTCAGCTCAGGCGCTTCGTCGGGCTCAGCTCAGGCACTTCGTCGGGCTCAGCACATGCACTTCGACGGGCTCAGCTCAGGCGCTTCGACACGCCTCGAGCGGGCGACCGGACAGGGCGTGCACAACTGTGGCCTGGTCCGAAGCGCGTCGCATATATCCGGGTGCTGCGGCTCTGGCCACAGTTATGCACGGGAAGGGGGCGTGGACTTCGAGGGGCGGTGCCTGGGCGCGACCCTTCGACAAGCTCAGGGCCCTTCGACAGGCTCAGGGAACCGGGGCGGCTCAGTCTCCGGGGTGAGTCCCATAGCGTGGTGTCAATCCTGTGGGGGTTCTCGTCGTCGTGGACGTTGAAGGGCCATCGTGGGATGACCAGTTGTTTCCGGCAAGAAGCAAAGCAGAGATCCCACGATGACCCAGTACCAGTCTGCCCTTTCGACCCTGATCGGTGAAGTTCTCGCCGATCCCGACCTCGCGCATCAGGACGTGTTCCGCCGGATGCTGCAGGCCGGCCTGCAAGACCTTGTCGACGCGGAAGCGACCGCGAAGATCGGCGCCGCCCGTTACGAGCGCACCCCGGAACGGACCACCCGCCGCAACGGCACGCGCCCGAAGGTCCTCGCGACCCCGGCCGGGGAGGTCGACCTGCAGATCCCGAAGCTGCGGGAAGGGTCGTTCTTCCCGTCTCTGTTGCACCCGCGGCGGCGGGTCGATAAGGCCCTCTACGCGGTGATCTGCCAGGCCTGGATCGACGGGGTCTCGACCCGGAAGGTCGAGCACCTGATCCGTGCGCTCGGCAACGACACCGGCATCTCCCGCTCGACGGTGTCGCGGATCTGCGGCGAGATCGACGAGGCAGTCCACGAGTTCCTGCACCGCAGACTCGATCACACCTGGTTCCCGTACCTGTTCCTCGACGCCACCTACCTCGACGTCCGCCACCGCGGCCGGGTCGTCTCCCAAGCACTGGTCGTCGCGACCGGAGTCTCTGGTGAGGGCCGACGCGAGATCCTCGGGATGGCGCTCGGTGACGCGGAGACCACCGACTTCTGGACCGAGTTCCTCCGCTCGCTGCGCGACCGTGGCCTCAAGGTCGCCACCGATGCGGACCCGCTCGGGGTGACCCTGGTCACCAGCGACGCGCACGCCGGACTGAAAGCGGCAGTGAAAGCGATCCTGCCCGGAGCGGGGTGGCAGAGATGCCGGGTCCACTTCGCCCGCAACGTAACTCAACGCCTCGGATCGGCCCACTCGAAACCGGTCAACGCGCTGATCTCCACGATCTTCGCGCAGACCACGACCCAAACCGTGATCGCGCAATACAAGGCCGTCACCGACAGCCTCCGCTCCGCGTTTCCCGAGGTCACCGCGATGCTCGAGGCCGCCGAAGCGGACCTGACCGGGTTCGCGACGCTGCCGCGCGAGCACTGGCAAAAGGTCTGGTCGAACAACCCCATCGAGCGCCTCAACCGGGAGATCAAACGACGCGCCGACGTCGTCCAGATCTTCCCCGACCGCGACTCCGTGACCCGCCTCATCGGCGCCGTCCTCCAGGAGCAGCACGAGGAATGGTCTTACGGCGAACGCCGCTACTTCTCCGACATCTCCATGCGCAAACTCGTCCACACCCTCCACGAACACACCGAACCCGCCCACCACGAGCTCTACCTCACCGCCTGACCATCACCCACCAACAGGAAGCAACGGAATGACACCACACCACGGGACTTGACCAGTCTCCGACCGGGCTCAGGGAACCGGGGCGGCTCAGGGATACACGGGTCACCGAGCTCGTCGAGGTGCCTCGAGCGGAGCGAGAGGGCGATGCGTGGGTGCGACCCTTCGACAGGCTCAGGCCCTTCGACAGGCTCAGGGGACCGGTGGGGCTCAGTCTCCGACCGGGCTCAGGGAACCGGTGGGGCTCAGGGATACACGGGTCGCCGAGCTCGTCGAGGTGCCTCGAGCGGAGCGAGAGGGCGATGCGTGGGTGCGACCCTTCGACAGGCTCAGGCCCTTCGACAGGCTCAGGCCCTTCGACAGGCTCAGGGGACCGGTGGGGCTCAGGGAACCGGTGGGCTCGGCGAGCCGGTCAGCGCAGCGTGGTCACCGTCACGGTGAAGTTGGGATCCTGTGCCGCCACCTGGGTCTGCCCGAGGCGGACGTTCAGCTCTCGACGGTAGGGCAGGTGCGAGTTGAACACGCACCAGAGCTGGCCGCCTGGGCGCAGGACGCGACGGGCATCATCGAACATGGCGAGCGTGTCGGTGGTGTCCTTGGCCACGCCCTGGTGGAACGGGGGATTGGTGACGATGGCGTCGAAGGAATCGTCCTTGAAGCCGTCCAGCCCGGCGCCCCAGGACGCGTCGACGTCGAGCCCGTTGACCTCCGCCGCGACGGACGTGCCCGCGACGGCCGACCAGCTGATGTCGCGCGCGCTGACGTTGAGTCCGTCCTTCGCCAGGCGCATGGAGAGCGTGCCGTTGCCGCAGCCGAAGTCCAGCACGTCGTCGGCCTCGAGGCCGGGCGTCCGGCCCCCGCCGGCCAGCGCCATCATCAGGAGCCGGGAGCCGGGATCGATCTTCGTGCCGCCGAACGTGTACCCGTGCGCCGCGACCGCGAAGCCGAAGTCATCGTGCATGCGCACCTTGGGCCAGTCGGACTCCTGGTTCTCCGGTCCCCAGGCGCGCAGCACGCGAGACTTGGAGCGGCCGAGCGACGCGGCGACGGCGGCGAAGTGCTTGTTCAGCACCTCGTTCATGCTGCGGTTCAGGTGCTTGATGCGGGCCCCGCCGACGAACGTCACGTCGGGCGCGCCCTGCACGGACGCGGCCTGCTCGTCGAGGGCGGCGAGCGACTTCGGGAGTCGGGAGAGCACGACGTCGACGCCGTGCAGGTCGTCGGGGTGCTCGACGAGGAGGTCGGGGTCGACGAGGGCTGCGTCGCGCCAGTCGTCGCAGAACACGCGGACGTCGGGGGTCAGGGTGAGCGCGTCGGCCACCAGTTCGGGGGCATCGAACACCGCCACGGCCGAAGCCTGCTTCGGTGCCTCGTCCCAGATCAGTTCGTCAACCACGTCGCGCATGCACCGATCCTAGAGTGCGGCGCCGCCGACCCGCAGCGTAGGTTGGTGCCCGTGAAGGACCCCATGGAGTTCCACGTGACCATCGACCCGTCCGACGATGCGGCCGTCGCCCTGCTGCGCGAGCTCGCGGGCCGCGGCGAGGTGATGGTGCCGGTGCACGGCCCCGGCACTGCGCTCGTGCTCGGCGGGGCGCGGTCGGGCAAGTCGTTCTGGGCCGAGTCGCAGCTTGCCGACGCGGCGGACGTCGAGTACGTCGCCACCTCCTACTACGACCCCGACGACGCCGAGTGGGTCGAACGGATCCGGCTGCACCGCGAGCGGCGGCCCTCGTCGTGGCGCACGACCGAGACCGTCGACCTGCCCGCCGTCCTCGCCGCCGACGACCCGGCTCCCGTGCTCGTCGACTGCCTCGCGGTGTGGCTCGACAGGGTCCTGTTCGACGCTGACGCCTGGAACGACGCGCCGGGCTGGCGCGAGGGGCTGAGGTCGAAGGTCGACGCGCTGGTCAACGCCATCCGCACCACGCGCCGCGACGCCATCTTCGTCACCAACGAGGTCGGCCTCGGCATCGTCCCCGCGACCCCTGGTGGCCGCCTGTACCGCGACGAGCTCGGTCGGCTCAACGTCGCCGTCGCCGCTGCGGTCGACGAGGTGTGGACCTGCACAGCCGGCATCGCCAGGCGCATCCGGTGAGGGCCCTGCTCGAGGCCACCGGCCTGTTCACGCTCATCCCCGTGCGGCCGTTCGACGTGGACCGCGACACCGCCCGTCGCGCCATGGCGGCGATGCCGTGGCTCGGGCTGGTGCTCGGCTCGGTTGCTGGCCTCGTGTTCGTTGCTGTGGCGCGGTTCGCGTCGCCGCTCCTCGGCGCGGTTCTCGCGCTGGCACTACTCGCCGCGGCCACCGGAGCCCTCCACCTCGACGGCGTGGCGGACACTGCCGACGGGCTCGGCTCCCGCAAGCCGGCCGAGGACGCGCTGGCGATCATGAAGCGCTCCGACATCGGCCCGATGGGTGTCGTGACGCTGCTGTTCGTGCTGCTGGTCGACGTGACCGCGGCTGTGTCGCTGCCCGGTGCGTGGGTCGGAGGGGCCGCGATCGCGTGCGCGGCGATGGCCGGCCGGGCTGCGGTCATGACCGCCACCGTGTCCCAGTCGTCCGCCCGCACCGTCGGATTCGGTGCGCTGTTTGTCGGCGTGACCCCGCGCTGGGCGGCCGCAGCCAACCTGGCCGTCGTCGCGGCCGTCACCCTCGGGCTGGGCTGGCTGACCGGGGGAGTGCACGCTCTGGCCGCGTTCACCGTCGCCGGTGTGGTCGCGGCCGGCGTAGCGGTCGTCTGGGGTCGGCACCTGCTCCGCCGGCTCGGCGGCTGGACCGGCGACCTGTTCGGGTCGCTCATCGAGGTCACGCAGGCCGCGTTCCTCATCGTCGCCGCGCTGACCATCGGGACGATCTGACACTCCGGGGGGCACCCGCGCACGCGCCCGGAGTCGCCCGCCCGCCCACCCGCCTGCTAGCTGGTCCCGACGCCCGCTCAGACGCCACCCTTACCGACAGGCGCCACCCCTACCGACAGGCGCCACCCCTACCGACAGGCGCCACCCCTACTGACCGACGCCACCCTTCGCCACCGATGCCACCGCCATGGCGGTGGCATGTGCGAACAAGGGTGGCGTCCGTCGGTAAGGGTGGCGTCGGGTGGCCCTGGGTCTGTCGAGGGAGCCGAGCGGAGCGGGGCGTACTTTCCCGTCAACTGCTCACAACCTCCCAGGGAAGTGCACCTGGCGGAGCGAGGTGGTGGGCTCGGCCCTTTCGCTTCGCTCAAGGCGCTTCGACGGGGCCTGTGCTGAGCCTGTCGAAGTGCTCAGCGATCCGGGTCCCTGAGCTTGTAGAAGGGCGCCGAGCGCAGCGAGGTGGTTGCGTTGTTCCCTTCGCTTCGCTCAGGGCGTTTCGACGGGGCCTGTGCTGAGCCTGTCGAAGTGCTCAACGATCCGGGCGACGGACAGTCGGCCGGCGATGTCGTGGGTCTCATAGCTCGCCAGGGTCAGGTGGTCGACCCTCACCTCCAGGTCCGGGCACTGGAACCCCTCCAGGCGGCGGCGGACGTCCTCCACCGGGACGCTGACCGCGTAGTGGCCGGTGGTGACGTGCGTGACGTAGGTCGGGGCGAAGTCGGCGGTGCGGGGGCGCTCGCGGATGAGCGCCTCGTGCAGGAGCGCCAGCTGCGGCGCCTCGGCGACGAGGTACGGCGTCGTCGTGAACGTGTCCCAGCCCGAGATCCGCACGGTGAACGGGGCCACGCCCAGATCCCGCACGCGGGCGGCGTGCAGGTCGGCGAGATCCGGTGGGTACAGCACGCCCGTCGGCGTTGCGCCCGGCTCCGGCGCCAGCCCGCCGAACGCGACCGTCACGTGCGGCTGGCGCTCGTAGCGAGGCAGCAGCAGGTCGCCGAGTCGGGCACGCATCGCGGCGACGGCCTCGCGCACCTCGGGTGTGTCGACGTCGGTCACCCACACCAGCGCGTGCCGACACCCGCCGTGCCAGTCGACGAAGTCCCGGTCCTCGATCGCGACTGTGTGTTCAACGTTCCGGGCTCCCTGAGCCCGCCCGGATCCCCCTTCCCCGGCACAACGATGCCTATCTCGGGGTTGCTGCAACATGGGTGCAGCAACCCCGAAATAGGCATTGTTGTGCGCCGGAATCGAGCTGGGGCGTCCCTCGCGCCCGGCGTCGCTGTCCTCGATGGCGACCGTACGACTCATGTCGACAGGTTACCGGCGAGCGCCGCGGCCTCCTGCTCCTCCATACCGGCCACGAACTCGCGCTTGGAGCTCTGCCAGCCGTCCTCCGTCATCCCGGTGCGCCAGTAGCCGGAGATCGACACGTCGGCGCGGTCGAGGCCCAGCTCGACGAACAGGTAGCGGCGCAGGTCCTTGACCATCTCCGCGACGCCGTGGACGAACCAGGCGACGCCCTTGTCGGTGGGCGCCTGCGCGCGGACGGTCTCGGTCAGCCTCGAGCCGTACGGGGCCCCGTCGCGCGGGACCCAGACGACCTCGGCGCCCTCGGGGGCGGGGACGGCGAAACGGGAGGCGTCGTCGGCGACCTCGATGAAGGCGACGGCGCGGGCGCCGGCCGGCAGCGACTCCAGCGCGGCCGAGATCGCGGGCGCCGCGGCCTCGTCGCCCGCCAGGACGTAGCTGGTGTGCGCTGCGTCGGGCGCCCAGGCCCCACCCGGACCGAAGAAGCCGATCTCGTCGCCCACCTTCGCGCGTGCCGCCCAGGGTCCGGCCAGGCCGTCGTCGCCGTGCTCGACGAAGTCGACGGTGATCGTTCCCGACTGTGCGTCGTGCGTCCGCAGCGAGTACGTCCGGGTCACCGGCGCGTGCTCCGGGAACCGCTCGCGGACAACCTCAGGGTCGAACGGCGCGGTGTAGGGCGCGCCGGCGGGCGGGAACAGGATCTTGATGTAGTGGTCGGTGAACGGCAGGTCCGCCCCCGCCAGGTCGGGGCTGGCGAACGTCAGTCGGACGAGGCAGGGGGAGACCCGTTCGGTCGCGGTGACCGTGGCATGGCGCAGGACGCGCTGACGCGGTGGCATGTGTCTCCTTTGAGCATGGGTAGTTTCGTCAGCCTAACCTTTCTCAATCCCCGTCGCTGCCCGATGTCCAGAGCCCCGCAGGTCTCCCGCGAGGCATTTTCGCGACGGGCTCAACGCGGCGGCTGCCTCGCCGGGGGGCGAGGCGAATCGCCCACCTGTCCCTGCGCCAGATGACCCCCGCGGCTGCACAAACAATCAGCGCTCCGGAACCGTCCGGCGGCCCGGAGTGGTGGAGGGGCGCGCGACGTAGATTCGTCTGACCACCTTTGAACGCAGGGAGTCGACATGCGCATGAAGGCGCTCATCATCGTCCTGCTGGCCGCCGTCGTCGGGCTCCTGGCCCCGGCCACAGCGGACGCGGCGACGGGGGTCACGATCAACAGGATCACGGTCGCGCCCATCGCGGCCGGCAGCAAGGTCACGGTCCGCCCGGCCCTCACCGTCAGGGGCGAGGTCAGGATCACGAAGAAGTACGTCACCATCTGGAACGCGGCCGGCGACAAGATCGTGTCGAAGAAGAAGTCCGCCAAGCTGGGGACGGGCACCTACACCGTCAAGACCGTCGTGACGTACAAGGTGAAGAAGCGCAGCGGCGGCTACTACGCGGCCACGACCGTCAAGCGGTTCCAGACGCTGAAGATCCGCAAGGCCGCGACCTGCGGCTGCGCGACGGCGGCCGACGTGTCGCGCGTGGCCATCGGGGACACCAGGGCCGAGGTGGCCGCGAAGCTTCACTCGCCCGGCCGCCTCGACTACGCCGACGGCGACCACGAGGACTGGCGCTACACCTACTGCGGCAGCGACGTGCAGTGGGTGTGGGTGACGTTCGAGGACGGCGTCGCGGTCGACACGGCCTGGATCGAGTGAGCCGGAGCGCCGCCGGGGATGGCTTCCCGGCGGCGCGTCGCGGTCAGGCCTCGTCGCGGTGTCGGCGTGCGCCTGCCAGTGCGATCAGCCCGACCAGGGCCAGCAGGCCGACCCCGAACGAGACTCCCTGGCCGCCGCCCGCGTTGGGCAGCCTGACCACCGTCACCGTGCCCTCCGCGCTGGCCTCCACCACGTCGTCCGACGCGTCGGAGGTGGCCGTGGCGACGTTGATGATGTCGCCGCTCGCGTCCGCCGACACGTACACGGTCAGGTCGACGGTGACCGTCTGCCCGACCTCGAGGCCGTCGACGAGGCAGGTCACCTCGTCGGCGTCCACCTCACACGAGCCGTCGGCCCCGGTGAGCTCCGCACTCCTGGCGACGAGGCCGTCCGGCATCGGGTCGGTGACCGTGACCGGGCCCGGATCGGGCGTCGGGCCCTGGTTCGTCACCGTGACGACGTAGTGCGCCGTCTTGCCCGTGATGAGGCCCCCGGTCAACTCCTTGGTGATCGCCAGGGCACTTAGCGCCGGCACCTCCACCGTCGCGGTCGAGGAGTTGTCCGCGAGCGTCGCCGCGTCCTCCGGCGTGGTCGACGAGACCGACGCCGTGTTGGCGACGGTCGGGTACGCGGCCGGCAGCACCCTGACCAGCACCGTGATCACCGGGGCGCTCTGGCCCGCGGCCAGCTCGGGCAGTGCGCACGAGACGGCTCCCGTCGAGGAGTCGAGGCCGCAGGACCAGCCCTCGCCCTCCGCGGAGACGGCCGCCAGGGAGGCTGGGAGCAGGTCGGAGACCAGCACCCCGCGGGCCATGGCGGGCCCGGCGTTGCGCACGGCCAACTCGTAGGCGAACGTCTCGCCGACCACCGGCCTACCGGTCGCCGTCTTCACGATCGACAGGTCCACCCGCTCCGCTACCGTGCCGGTGGCGGTCCCCGTGTTGTTGTCGGGGTCGGGGTCGGGCGTCGTGGCAGACACCGTCGCGGTGTTGACGATGTCGCCCGTCAAGGACTCGTCAGCCGTGACGTCGATCAGCAGCGTGAGCGACGCGGCGGGCGCCAGGACCTCGGCGTAGGAGCACTCCACCTCCTGGCCATCGGCGGCGCACTCCCAGCCGTCGCCGGTGGCGGCGGCGAACGTGAGGCCGTCGGGCAGGGTGTCGACGATCTCGACACCGCGGGCCGTCGACGGGCCGAGGTTGGTGACCGTCAGTGCGTACCGACCTCCGGAGCCGGCGTTGATCGTCTCGGCGACGGCCTTCGTCAGCAGCAGGTCGGCGGACTCCCCGACGGGCGCGTTCGCGTGGTCGGTGTTCCCGTCACGGCTGCCGTCGGGCTCAGGCGTGAGGCCTGGCCAGACCTCGACCTCGTTGCGCACCGAGTCCTGCACACCGGGATCGATGAGCCCGACGATCGTGATCACGGGGGCGCGCCCCACGGGAAGGTCGGACGTGAGGAGGCACTCCACCGTCTCGCGGCCGTCGACCACCTCACCGGCCGCGCAGGCCCAGCCGGTTCCCTCGGCGGACACGAACGAGACGCCGGAAGGCAGCGTGTCCACGACACGGATCGGGTCGTCGGGCGACGCGTCCGAGTTGGACGGGCCGCGGTTGATGACGTGGACCTCCCACTCGATCTGGTGCCCCGCCACCACGTCGTCGGCCGCGGTCACGACCCCCTTCTCGACGGCGAGGTCGGCGACCTCCGCCACCGGGACAGTGTCGGTGCCGGTGTTGTTGGCGAGGTCGGGGTCCGCGGTGTCGCCGGGGGTGGCGGTGGCCGAGTTGGAGAGTTCACCGGCCAGGGCCTCGTCGAGCGCGACCCGCACGTCGACGCTAGCCGAGCCGCCCGCCGGGATCGTCTGCTCGATGAGGCACACGACGAGTTGCGGGTCGGCGGGGTCGACGCTGCACGCGTCGGAGGACCGATCCGGGACGAACGTGGTGCCGTCCTCCAGACGGTCGGTCACCGTGATGGGCGAGGCCTCGGACGCGACCGAGTCGCTCGGCCCGTCGTTGGTGACGGTGACCGTCCAGGTGAACTCCTCGCCGGCGACCGCCGGCAGCTCGGGGTCGTGGGACTTGGCGACGACGAGGTCGGCGGAGGTCACCAGCGTCCCGTCGACGCCGTCGGTGTTGTTGGCCGGGTCGGGGTCGGGAGTCGAGGAGGTGACCGTCGCCGTGTTGGTGACGTCGCCGGTCAGGTCCGCCGCGGCGGACATCTCGATCTCCAGGGTCACGGCCTCCGGGCCGGGAACGATCGACCCGTCGTAGGTGCACTCGATGACCTGCGGGTCACCGGACGACGGCGCGCAGGTCCACGGGGACGCCTCGCCCTCAGGCGTCACGACCCGCTCGAAGGTCAGGATCTCCGGCAGCCGGTCCGTGACCGTCACGTCGCGGGCGGTCGACGGGCCGCCGTTGAACACCTGGATCAGGTAGCGGCCGGTCGCTCCGGCGACCACCTCGCCGCTGATGTCCTTGACCAGCCGCAGGTCCGCGGACTCGAGCACGGTGGACGTGGCGGTCGCCTCGTCGTTGTCGGCCGAGTCGGCGGGCTGCGCCGTGAGGCCGGGGGCGACGGCCGCGGTGTTGGTGACATCGCCCCGGGTGTCCGGGTCGATCATGGCCTGCACGGTGATCGTCTGCGGGTCGCCGGTGGCGAGGTCGCTGTCGAGCGTGCACGTGACGGTCTTCTGGTCCTGCGACACGGCGCAGTCCCATCCCTGGCCGCTGGCCGACTGCGCGGTCACGCCCTCGGGCAGGGTGTCGGTCACGACGATTGGGTGGTCGGCATCCGCATCGGAGTTCGACGGGCCGAGGTTGGTCACCGTGAGCTGCCACGCGATCGGCTGCCCTGCCACGATGTCGCCGGCGTCGGTGGTGACCGCCTTCGCGATCGCCAGGTCCGCCTCCTCGATGACGGGCTCCGTGACGTTGGTCGCCTCGTTGGGATGGGTCGCGCCGTCGGGCTCATCGGTCAGCGACGGGGTCACGGTGGCCGTGTTGCTGATCACCCCGCTGGCTGCCTCGTCGACGGCCACGCGGAGGGTCACGGCGACGGAGTCGCCCGCGGCGAGCGTGCTGCGCAGCTCGCAGGTCACTGTGTCGTCCTCGTCGCTGCAGGCCGCGCCCGACCCCGACACGAACGTGACGCCCGTGGGCAGCTCGTCGGTGATCAGGATGGGATCGGTCGCGCTGGCCACCGAGTCGCTGGGGCCGTGGTTCGTCACGGTGATCGTCCAGGCGAACTCCTCGCCGGCCGTCGGAGTGCCGACGGCCGTCTTGGTGATGCCGAGGTCGGCGAACGTGACGACGTCCACGTCGGCGGTGTCCGACGGCGGGGTCGGGTCGCTCGGCGACGTGGCCTTCGCTGTGTTCGTCACCTTCCCCGCCGGCAGCGCCGCGTCCAGGACAGCGGAGATCTGGAGAACGGGCGCGTCGGTGCCGGCCGCCAGCGTCACCGGGTCACCGTCGGCGTCCCGGAGCGTGCAGACGACGTCATCGCCCCCGTCCTCGCAGGCCCACTGCGCGGGCCCGCCGATGGTGGAGGAGGAGATGAACGTGGCTCCGTCGGGCAGCGTGTCGGTCACCTTCACGGCCGCCGCGGCGTCGGAGGGACCGTCGTTGCCCACCGCGATGCGGAAGATGGCGACCTCGCCGGCGGAGACCGTCGGGGTGGTCGCCGTCTTGCTGATCGTCAGCTCGCTCCTGGCGATGGTGGCGATCTCGTCCCCACCCGTCGCGGTGGCGGGGTCCCCGGTGCTGGGATCGATCGTCGACGAGGTCGCGGTGGCCTCGTTAGGGATCGTCGTGCCATCGACGACCGACGACCGGACCCGTGTCACGACGGAGATCCGTACCGTCTCGCCCGCCGCGATCGTGCCCAGTGAGCAGGTCGCCGCATCTTCGGCGCACGTGACGCCCGAGGTGGAGGAGCCGGCCGAGACGAACTCCAGCCCGGGTTCGAGGACGTCCGTCAGGAGCACATCGCGGGCGTCCGAGGGGCCGTCGTTGTCGACGACGATCGTCCACGTGACGGTGTCGCCGGCCGTGACGGTCTCAGCCGACGGGGTCTTGGTCACGCGGAGCGTGGCGCGCGAGATGATGTCCAGCGTCGCGGTGTCCGCATTGTTGCCGGTGTCGGGGTCATCGGTGACGGAGGTGACCGTCGCCGTGTTGTCAACCGAGGTGCCGTCGAACGAGGGGTCGACCAGCACCGTGAAGGAGAAGGTCCACGGGTCGTCGTCGGCGTCGAGGCCGTCGGCCAGGACGCACGTGATCCTGCGGCCGTCTGCCTCACACTGCTCCGGCAGGTCGCCGTCGACGCTCAGGCCGACGGGCAGGACGTCGGTCACCGTGACGGTGCCCGCGTCGGACGGCCCACGGTTGTCGACGGTGATCGTGTAGACGGCCGTCTTCCCGGCGACCACGGAGTCACCGGCCTCGCCGCCGGTCGGACGTACTGACTTGTCGAGAGCCAGGTCCGCCTCCGGGTTCGGCACTCCGGGGATGGCGCTGCTGGAATCCTGGTTCGCCTTCCACGCCGAGGAGACCGTCGCGACGTTCTCCAGATCCGCCGGGTCGCCCGTCACGTGCGCGCCGAGCTTCGCCGTGTAGGTGATCAGCGGCGCGTCGGCCCCGGCGGCGAGCGTGCCCGCGTAGGTGAACGTCACCGTGTGGTCAGCGTTCGCCGTCGCGGTCCAGCCGTTTGCGGCGCCGACGATACTGCCGAACGTCAGGCCCTCGGGGAGGGCGTCGACGATGAAGACGCCGCGGGCATCGGAGGGTCCACCGTTGCTCACCCGGAGGGTGTAGGTCAGCTGGTCACCCGGGGTGACCTCGGCGGGCGGGGCGGGGTCGGTGATGGCCTTGACGATGGTCAGGGCCTCGCGCACCACCACGTCGGTGGTGGTCGTCGAGGAGTTGTTCGGCGTGGCCGGATCGGTGGTGACCGGCGTCACCGAGGCGGTGTTGACGATCGCGCCACGGCCGGCGGGCACGCTCGAGGCGACGGTGCCGGCGACGCGCACGACGATCGTGTCGCCGACGGCGAGGTCACGGTCGATCTCGCAGCGCAGCTGACGGCCCGTCAGGGTGCATCCGTCCGGCGCCGTGCCCGTGATCGAGAGCCCCGTGACGGTGCTCGGCAGCGTGTCCGTCAGCACGATCGGCGTCGCCGCGCTGCCGCGCGACACCGACGGACCGAAGTTGGTGAGCGTGACGGACCACTCGATCGCCTGCCCGGCGGTGACGGCCCCGCTCGCGGGGTTCGTCACGGCCTTGGAGACGGCGAGGTCGGCGGACGTGATGACCCTGCCGGTGGCCGTCGCGGTGTTGTTGCCGGGCGTGCGGTCCTCGGTGCGCGCCGAGACGGTCGCGGTGTTGGGGACCTCCGTCCCGGAGGCGACGTCGGCCGCGACCGAGAGGCCGACGGTGATGGTCCAGGTTCCGCCCGAGGCGAGTGGAGCCGGGTTCGTGCAGTCGAGGACGCTGCCGGTCAGGGAGCAGGTGCCGCGGGTCGTGACGACGCTGGCGACGGATACTCCCGTCGGCAGGGTGAGGGTGTCGCGGACGCTGGCGCCGACGGCGGGGTCGGCGCCCTTGTTGGTGACGACGATCGTGAAGCTGCCCGTGCCGCCCGCGGTGAACGTGCCGGCGGTCTTGGTGATCGCCAGGTCGGTCTGGTGGATGCGCGCGGTCGCCGAGTCGCCGGTGCCGACGTAGGGGAGTGCGCCGCCGGTGAGGGAGGTGCCGCCCGTCGCGTCGGTCACGTCCGCCGCGGTGACGGCGTTCGTGTGGGCGACGGTGCTGCCCACCTGCACGCCGCTGCCCGCGACCGCCTGGTAGGTGATCGTCGCCGACTGGGCGGGTGTCAGGGGGCCGAGGCCGGCCCAGGTGAGTCGCTGGCCGGAGACGGCGGGGTCGGCGAGGGCGGAGCCGCCCAGCCTGGCCGACCCGGCGACGTACGTCCACCCGGTGGGCAGGGTGTCGACCGCGCTCAGGGAGACCGCTGTTGCGGTGCCGCTGTTGGTCAGCGTGAGTGAGAACGTCACGTTGTCGCCGATGTAGACGGGGTTGGCGGTCACCTGCTGCTTGGTGGCGTCGACCTTCGGCGCGGCCGGGGTGACGGACGCCGTCGCGCCGGTGGACGAGGTGTAGGTCTTCCCGTCGGTAGGCAGGGAGTCCCACGCGGTGGGCGTCGCGGTGTTCACCAGCGCCGCGCCGGTGAGTCTCGTCGCGAGGTCGAGCTTCGCCGGGTAGGTGACGCTGGTCGCGGTCGCGCCCGGGGTGAGCGACGCGAAGGTCCAGGTGATGGTCCGGGCGGTCGCGTTCCACACGCCGCCGCCGGCGAGGGTCGCGTTGTCGGCCAGCGGCGTCGGGTCGGTGGAGCTCACGACGGGGATGACCCCGGTGGGCACCTTGTCGACCACCTTCACGTTGTAGGCCGGCTTGCCGTTGGGCGAGGTGTTCTGGACCGCGCCGGCGGTGACCGTGTAGATGAAGATCTCACCCTGGGCCTTGGGCGTGGAGGCGTCGCTGACGGACTTGGTGACCGTCACGAGTGGGTGCCGCAGGTCGACCGTGGCACTCACGTTGGACGTCGAGTTGGTGCCGGCGACCGCGGTGGTCGGCGGCGTGCCCGCCGTGGTGTTCCAGCTGATGCGGGCCTGGTTGGTCGCGGTCAGGACGGTCGCGGCCGTCGAGGTGGGCACGACGGTGGTGACGTCGACGTAGAGGGTCCGCGCGGCGTCGGCGGCCGCGATGTCGTCGAGGTAGACGCCGAGCACCTGCGGCGAGCCGGACGGCGCGGCGAGGCGGGAGCCGGTCGGGCAGGGGCCGGTCCAGTCGTCGGCGCAGGACACGGCGAACGTGGCGTTGGCTGCGGTGCCCAGCGGCGTGCCGAGCGTGTCGAGGATCCGGGCCTCGTGCAGCAGGACGCCGGCGGGGACCTTCATGGTGAGGCGCCAGGTGACGGTCTCGCCGGGCACGGCCGCGCCGGTGGGGGAGACCCGGACCTTCGTGAGGGTCGGCGGGGCGGCCGTGACGGTGCGGTTGGCGGTCGCGGTGAGTGTGCGCTCACCGTCGACGACGCCGGCGACCGTCGACCCTGCCAGCGCGGCGTCGTTGCGGAACGTGACGCCGCCCGCGATGGGGTTCGGCACGGTGGCGCTGTAGATGATCGTCGCGCTCGAGGCGAGGTCCTGCGCCAGGGTCCACGTGTACTTCGTGCGCCCGGTGGCGCAGCCGTTGGTGCCATCGCCGGCGACGGGTCCGCCGAGAGTGGCGACCGTCGAGGAGGTGAGGTTCGAGAAGTTCGTGAGGCGGGAGTCGATGCAGTCGACGATCACGGTGTCGTGCACCGGAGGCCGACCGCTGGTGTTGCTGGCAGTGAGGCGGTAGTACAGGGTCTGGCCGCCGCCGGCGACGAGGCTGTCGGCCGTGGTCCAGCCGGCGGTGGCGGAGGTCACGGACGCGGCCTTCGCCAGCGCCGGGGCCGCGACCACGACGCCGACCTGCGCCGTGGCGCTGCCGCGGGTCACGGACCCGGTCGGCGCGGTGCCGGGGGTGCTGGTCAGCGTCGCGGTGTTGGAGATGGTCGACGAGTGGGTGTTGGCCGCCACGTCGGCGACCCGAGTCGGCAGCGTGACGGTGAAGGTCACGGCCTGGGCGGAGGTGTTCGTCCAGATGGTCGGGAAGAGCAACGAGCCGAACTGGGGGTCGGCGGCGTCGCTACACAGGCGGAAAGCGGTGGCGTCGGCCGTGCAGCCGGTGGTGATCGTCGCGCCGTTCGAAGCGGTCGCGGTGGGTGTTCCGGCGCCGGAGACAGTGAGGCGGGAACCGACCGGCAGCCCGTCGCTCAGCACCCCGTTGAAGATGCTGGTGTTCGCCGGGATGGTCGCGGTGTAGCGCCAGGTCACGGTCTCACCGATGGTGGCCTGCGTGTCGGCGGAGTTGTTGGTCTCGGAGACGCCGGTGGAGACCACCGCCTTCGTGACGGCGGCCGGTGCGAGCCCGACCGTCGCCTGGTCGGACGCCTCGGGGGCGTTCTTCGTCTCGTCGGGGTAGGCGCCGACGGGGTTGGTGGGGTAGAAGGTCGGACGCCCGGTGACGGCACTGATCCCGTCGGTACTGATCGGCGTGTAGCGGACCACCGCCGCGGTGTTGGTGTGCGTCGAGGAGATCGACAGCGGCGTCGGGACTGAGAGGGTGTACGAGATGGTCGTCTTCCCGCCGCCGACGAGCGGAGTCGCCAGGTCGAGGTTCCAGACCACGCGGGTGCTGCCGTCGGGCAGCGTCGTGCAGTCCGAGCCGGGGGTGATGGCTGGAGATGCCGAGGTGATGTCGCCACAGTCGAAGCCCGCGGGCAGGACATCCCAGACCTCGACCTCGTCGACGGGGTCAGCGGTCGAGTTCGCGGTCGTCCCGGTGTGCGAAACGTCAATGGTGAAGGAGAGCGACTGGCCCTCCCGCACCGGGGTGAGGGAGTCGGCGCCGTTGACCTTCTTGTCCAGCGCGAGCGGGGGTGGCGGCGACAGCTGGAGGTCGACGGCGTCGCGCAGACCGACCACCCGGTTGTCGTCAGTGCTGTACCGCAGTTTGGCCAGGTTGCCGGTGACACGCGGCTTGGTCGCGGGGACGGAATCGACCCGCGCGAGGATGTCGATCGTCGCGGTCGCTCCCGGGGCGACGAAGCGGGTGCCGGAGGTCTCCTCGCCGAGCGCCCAGCGGGTCGCCGTGGCAGGCGTGCTACCCATCGGCGTGACGGTGGTGGTGTTTCCGGGGGCGGTTGCCCAGCCGACCATGGACATGCCCGGGGGCAGGAAGTCGGTGAGGAACACCGACCTGGTCGACACGCCGACGGGGAACGTGGACTCGATGCGGAAGCAGACGAGGTCGCCGAGCTGGTAGCTCGGGGCATCCGACGGGGCCTGGGTGTACTCGCCATTCTGGCAGGTCGATCCCGTTCCGGAGATACCGGTGATCGGCGTGCGCGAGCTGTTGAGCCAGATCGACTTGGCCAGGGTCACGTCGGCCGTCCCCAACGATGCGGCCGAGTCGTTGGTCACGCTGAGATCCTCGTCGTCGGCGTGGGTGGTCCCCGCGACGGTGACCGCGTTGGTGAACCCGTCTCCGACGGCCGTCGGCTCGCCGTCCTGGTAGTTCAGGCGCATCAGCACCGAGTAGCGGACGGTGGCGTCCTGGTCGGCGTCGAGGTCCCGGAGGGTGAAGTCGACCGTGAACACGCCGGTGGCGGCGTCGAAGTCGACGGCTGTCATCGTCGCGCCGGTGACCGAGCCGGTGCCCGCCGCGGCGTTGGCGCACTCGGCCGGCCAGGTGTCTCCGGTGAGCTGCACGCCGGCCGGCAGCACGGGGCACATGCCGTTGGGGATGATGTCTCTGAGCGTGATGCCCGTCGTGGAGACGTACTGGCTGGTCCGGACGTTCAGGGTGTAGCGCAGGGTGTCCCCACCGACGAAATCGCTGGCGGAGGCGGTCTTCACGACGCCGAGGTCGAGCACGCGCACCGTAGCGGAGTCGGAGACGGTGACGTCCGCCTGGGATCCGGGGGCGACGTCGCCGGCGTAGGTGCCCGTGAGGATCGCCGTGTTGCTGACGTCGTAGCCCTCGCCGTCGGGGCGGGTGCTGGCGCCGGTGGCTTCACCGTTGGGCATCGTGATCTCGCGCTCGCCGACATAGGCGGTGTAGGTCAGCTTGACTGTGGTGTCGGCCGCGACGGTGCCGAGGTCCCAGGCGAGGCGGGTGAAGACCTCGCCGTCGACCTCGACGGTCGTGCGGGTGCACGGGAACGCACCCGTGCAGCCGGTGACCGTGAACTGGGCGGGCACGTCGTCGACCACGACGACGCCGGCCGTGCCGCCTTCAGGGGCGGTGCGCACCGTCACGGCGTAGGTTGCGGGGTTCTGGGGGCCGCGGTAGACCTCAGCCTCGGCGTTTGCCGTCTCCGACTTGGTGATGGTGACAGGGACGACCTGGACGGTCGCGTCCTTGTCGCCTCCCTCGGTGGCGTCGCTGATGACGGGCGGGCCGGAGTCGGGGATGGTGACGTCGGGGGCGTTGCGCTCGTTGTCGCTGGCGTAGAAGCCGACGCCCACCTCGTAGGACGAACCGGCGGGGTAGAGATCCGGATCTGCGACGGTCCCGAAGGTCAGGCCGACGTCGGAGCCGATCGGCAGGTCGGCGATGTTCGACCAGACCAGCACCTGCGCTGTGGCCGGGTTCTCCGCGTCGGGGTCGTCGGGGTCCGGGATCCAGGTGAGGATCGTCGGTTCGCCGAGGCTGCTGGGGCTGATGCTGCCCGGTGCGTAGGCGACGCCCACGGGGAGCACAGCCACCGCGAGGGCGTTGAACAGGTCCACCCCGGCCGGGTTGCTGACCGACGCATTCACCTGCCCTGTGGCACCGGCGAGGACGGCGTCGCCGTGGACCGTGACGGTGATACCGTCCGCCACGCCGGGAGCGACAGGGACCTCAGCGGACGCCGGGACGGTCGCCCCGATTCCCGCCAGCAGAGCCAACACCACGACCAGGAGAAACGAAATACGGGCACGCACGCGTCTTGACCATCCCTACAGATTCGTCCGGGAGTCGCGAGGTCCGCGCTGACTACCCCCGAAGTACAGTGATCGGCAGGCTAGGGGTATCTGTGACCGTGACGTAAATCGGTTGCGCTCTGTGTGCGTAATATGACACTACGTCGTGTAGTACCGACGTGATCACCGTGATGCGAACCGCAGGGTCTGGCGTGCTGCGGGTAGTGTCGAAGGGACCGGCAGCGCCGGCCGGCGAGAGGCTGTCGGCGGCGGCCGGGCGTCAACGAGAAAGGCATGTCGTGCAGAACCCGTCCGACCTCTTCCGCTTCGAGTCCGACGCCGACGCGGATGTTCCACGCTCCGGCGTGCTGGTCGTCGCCGTTGGATCGTTCATCGACGCGGGCAAGATCCAGGGGCTGCTGGGCGAGCACCTGGTCGAGGCCGGGGACCCGGAAACGGTCGCCGCGTTCGACGTCGATCAGCTGGTCGACTACCGCGACCGCCGCCCCACCATGATCTTCGACCGCGACCGCTGGGACGGCTACGACGAGCCCACGATCCTCCTCCGTCGCCTGACCGACCGCGACGGCCGCCTCTACTACCTGTTGACCGGCCCCGAGCCCGACTTCCAGTGGGAGCGGCTCGTCGCGGCCGTCCGCGAGCTGATCGACCGGCTCGATGTCTCCCTGGTCGTCACGGTGCACGGCATCCCCATGGGTGTGCCGCACACCCGCCCGATCGGGATGACGTCGCATGCCACCGATCCCGAGCTGATCGGAGAGGCGCGCTCCCCCTTCGGCCGGGTCCAGGTGCCCGCCTCGTTCCCGGCCCTGCTCGAGTACCGGCTCGGGGAGTCGGGTCAGCGCGCCGTCGGGTTCGCCATCCACGTCCCGCACTACCTGGCGGCCGCCGAGTTCGCAGAGGGCGCGCTCGCCGCGCTCAATGCCGTGGTCGACGCCACCGGGCTGAGTCTGCCCAATGACGGCCTGGTGGAGAAGGCGGAGATGAACCGGCGCGCCATCGCGGCCGAGGTCGAGGACAACGACGAGGTCAAGGCGATCGTCGAGGCGTTGGAACAGCAGTACGACGCGTTCATGCGCGGCCAGCAGGCCCCCAACCTGTGGGTGCCGGAGGGGTCGCAGATCCCGTCGGCCGACCAGCTCGGCGCGGAGTTCGAGGACTTCCTGCGGACCATCTCCGACGACGAGGGTCGCGACCCCTCATGATCCCTCGCCGCGCCCCCTAGGCTGAGCCCACGGGTGAGCGAGGGAGGAGTCCATCATGTCGACAGGTGGAGGCAGGGCCTCGGCGGAGGCCGTCAGGCGCCGGCGGAGGCTGATCGCCGAGAAGGTGGCCAAGCGCGGGACGATGTCGGTGGAGGACGTGGCCTCCGAAGCCGGCGTGTCGACCATGACGGCCTACCGCGACATCGAGGCGCTTGTCGAGGAGGGCCTCGTCACGCGTCAGGGGCGAGGCACCGTGTCGGCCGCGGCCTCGCGCCTGAGCGAGGTGAGTGCGCTGCTGAGGCTCGAGCAGAACTCCGCCGAGAAGGCGGCGATCGCCCGGGCCGCCGCCGCTCTGATCCGGCCAGGCAGCTCCGTCCTGATCGACGACTCCACCAGCGCCCTGTGGGCCCTCCGCGAACTCGCGTCCGTCCCGTTGACGGTCGTCACGAACTCGTTGCTCGTCGCGCGCGAGGTCGAGCCGCGGAGCGCGGTCCGCCTCCTGGTGACCGGAGGCGAGTACCAGCCGTGGGCGGAGTCTCTCCTCGGGAAGACGGCCCTCGACATGATCGACGGCGTCCGCACGGACTACTGCCTCCTCAGCGCCTCCGGCATCAGCGACGGGAGGTGCTTCCACCCCTATGAGGATGTCGCCCTGGTGAAGCGCGCCATGGTCGCCTCGGCCGAGAAGGCGATCCTCCTGCTGGACCACACCAAGTTCGCCAGACGGGCCCTCCACAGCTTCGCGGCGCTGACCGACTTCTCGCACATCGTCACCGACTCCGCGATCGACCCCGCAGACCTGGAGCTGGTCAGGCAGCTTGGACCGGAGGTCATCGTCGCCGAGTAGGACCACCCGCCAGAGAATCTCACACATTCGCTGTTGTTTCTTGCACAAGTTGTGATACTTTCATCACAACTTGGTGCGCGCATCGATGCGCGCACGTGTGAGAGGACACGCATAATGGGACTTCGCATCGTGGTTGCCGCCGACTCGGCCGGTTATGACTACAAGGAGCAGCTGAAACAGGACCTGGCGGCCGATCCCCGCGTCGATGAGGTGATCGACGTCGGCGTGGGCCACGGTGAGAACACCGACTACCCGCACGTCGCGGTGACGGGGGCGCGTCTGATCGCGGCAGGCAAGGCGGATCGAGGCCTGTTCGTCTGCGGCACCGGGATGGGCGTCGCGATGGCCGCCAACAAGGTGCCTGGCATCCGCGCCTCCGTCGCCCACGACTCCTTCTCGGTCGAGCGGCTTGTGCTGTCCAACGACGCGCAGGTGCTCACGATCGGCGAGCGCGTCATCGGCCTCGAACTCGCACGCCGCCTCACGCGGGAGTGGCTCGGCTACACCTTCGACCCTGCGTCCGCCTCGGCCCCCAAGGTCGCCGCGCTCTGCTCCTACGAGCCCCAGACCCAGTCCGCGGACACCTCCGCCTGACCCCCTCCGCCCACCGCGGACCCCTCCCGGCGGCACCGCAGCCGCCCCATTCCAGAAGGACACGACAATGGAGTTCCTGTTCATGCTCATCGCCGCGCTCGGCGGTGGCTTCTTCGGCGCAGCGATCGGCGCCAACTTCGCCTTCGTCATGGTTGGCTTCAGCCTGCTCGCCGCCGTCGGTTCTGCCGTCGCCGGTGCGCCGGAGATGAGCAACATGATGTTCAACTACGTCTCATTCGGCCCCTTCATGGGCCCCCACGTCGCCTTCGCAGGCGGCGTCGCCGCCGCGGCCTACGCAGCCCGCCGTGGCTACTCCGACTCCGGCAAGGACATCGTCCTTCCCCTGGCACGTCTCGGAAAGCCCGATGTGCTGCTGGTCGGCGCCCTGTTCGGCGGCATCGGCTACGCCCTGCAGCAGGCGATCCATCTCATCCCCTGGTTCGGCAGCCACACGGATTCCGTGGCGCTGTCGATCATCATCTCGGCCTTCGCCGTGCGCCTCATCTTCGGCGACGGGTCGCTGCTCAACCTGGACAAGTGCAACCCGTCCGGTCCTCGCTTCGCACCACACGGGGACTCCTCATGGCTGCGGTACCAGGAGAAGCCCGGCCAGATGCTCACCATCGGAGCCTTTGCGGGCATCCTCGCCGCGGGTGTCTCCGTGGTGCTCTCGACGAGCTTCCCGGCCGTCGCCGCCTTCGGCAACGCCAACACCCTGCCCTTCGCCATCTCGGCCATCACCATCTGCCTGCTCAACATGGGCTACAACGTGCCTGTCACGCACCACATGACCAACATCGGTGGGCTCGCGGCGATCGTGTTCTATCCCTACCTCGCCGGCGCGGCCTCCATCTCCGAGGCGGGCTGGGTGCCGGAGGCTGCGGTGGGAGCCCTGATCGTCGGCGCCGTCTTCGGCGTGCTCGCCGCGTTCCTCGGCGAGTGGATGGCCCGGTTCTTCCTCGCGAGGGGAACGACCCACGTCGACCCGCCGGCCTTCGCCATCTGGCCCATGAACACCGTCATCATGCTCATCGCCGCGCTGCTGCCGGCCGTCAGCTGACCCTGACCCGGAGGACTCCCATGACCGAGACCGTGCTGCGCGCCCCCGCAGAACTGTTCGACGCCTACGTCTTCGACATGGACGGGACGATCTACCTCGGCGATCACCTGCTGCCCGGCGCAGCGCGCCTCATCCGCGAGCTGCGTCGTCGGGAGATCCCCGTGCGGTTCCTGTCCAACAACCCGACCAAGGACCCGGCGATGTACGCCGAGAAGCTGGAACGGCTGGGGCTGCCGACCCCCATCGAGGACATCGCCAACACCATCGTCACGACCGTCACGTGGCTCGGGCAGCACCACCCCGACGCCGTGCTGTATCCCATCGCGGAGGCGCCCCTCATCAACGCTCTCGTCGAGGCCGGGTTCCGCCTCAGCGAGGATCCCTCCGAGATCGACATCGTGATCGCCAGCTACGACCGCAGCTTCGACTACCGGAAGCTGCAGATCGCGTTCGACGCGCTCTGGTTCCACCGCGGCGCGTTCCTCGTGCAGACGAACCCCGACCGCTTCTGCCCGTTCCCCGGGGGGCGCGGGGAGCCCGACTGCGCCGCGATCACCGCCGCGATCGAGGCCTGCTCGGGGGTGAAGTGCCGGGTCAGCTTCGGCAAGCCCGACCCGATCATGCTCGAGGCGGTCATGGCGACGCTCGACTGCCCCGTCGGGCGGGCCGTCATGGTCGGAGACCGGCTGCAGACCGACATCGCCATGGCCCTCGACACCGGGATGACTGCAGCCGCGGTCCTGACCGGTGAAACCACCGTCGAGGAGATCGCCGCGCAACCCGAGGACCGGGCCCCAGACCTGGTGCTCGACCGCGTCGACCGCCTCATACCCGCCCACCTCTGGGACGAACTCGGCTGGGCCGAGTCCGATCCCTCCTGACCCCTGTGTCAGTGTTTCAGTCATCAAAGGAGATAGACATGCCAGGTCCCTACGTGATGGGAATCGATTACGGCACGGAGAGCTGCCGCGTCGCGATCTTCGATCTGGTCGGCACGCCGGTCAGCATTGCTGCCACGACCTACGCGACGACGCATCCGCGTCCCGGGTGGGCCGAACAGTCGCCCGACGACTGGTATCTCGCTCTGCAGTCCTCTGCTCGGCGGGCCATGAACCAGGCAGGGATCAGCGGCGATGAGGTCGCCGGGATCTCGTACGACGCCACCACCATGACGGTCGTCGCCATGGACAGGGAGGGCAACCATCTGCGTCCCGCGATCATGTGGATGGACGTCCGCGCCACTGAGCAGGCGGCCCGCGCGCTGACCACCGATCACTGGGCCCGTCTGTACAACGGTGGCGGGACGATGCCGGCCACGGCCGAGTGGTACCCCTTCAAGGCTGCCTGGCTGCGCGAGCACGAGCCGGAGACGTATCGCAACGCCTACCGCCTGGTCGATGCGCCGGAGTGGGTGACCTTCAAGCTCACGGGCGAGTGGACGCTCAACATCAACTCGGCGGCGCAGCGCATGTACTACAACCGCGACCGCGGTGGGTGGCCGGTCGAGTTCTACGAGCACATCGGCTGTGGGGACGTCTTCGACAAGATCCCCGAGCGGGTCCTCGATCTTGGGGAGCGTGTCGGTGGCCTGACGCCGCGTGCCGCGGAGGACCTCGGCCTGCCGGTCGGTACGCCCGTCGCGCAGGGCCCGGCCGACGCATGGGCAGGCCAGATCGGACTTGGCGTGGTCAACCCGGGCAAGATGGCACTCATCACGGGCTCGTCGCACGTCCTCAGCGGGCAGTCCGCCCATTCCGTTCACGGCCCCGGCTTCTTCGGATCCTACACGGACGGTGTGGTGCCCGGTCAGTACACCGTCGAGGGTGGCCAGGTCTCCACAGGGTCGGTGATGAAGTGGTTCAAGGACAACTTCGCCCGTGACCTCGTGTCGGCGGCGGACCGCACCGGCGCCAACGTCTATGACGTCCTGAACGCCGAGAGCTCGCACATCCCCGTCGGATCCGACGGCCTCATCGTCAACGAGTACTTCCAGGGGAACCGGACCCCGTACACCGACTCCAAGGCGCGCGGGATCATCTGGGGCCTCTCGCTGGCCCACGGGCCGGCGCACGTCTACCACGCGATCCAGGAGGGCATCTGCTACGGCTCGGCCCACATCCTGCGCGAGATGTCGCGCGCCGGGTTCCAGGTCACCGAGCTGGTCGCCGCCGGCGGGATGACGAAGAGCCGTTCCCTGCTGCAGATGCATGCCGACGTGACGGGTACCCCCATCACGCTTACCCGGGTGGGCGACGCCGTCGCCCTCGGGTCGTCGATGTGCGCCGCCGTCGGTGCAGGCTTCTACGACAACCTGCAGGACGCGGCCGCCGGCATGGTGCACGAGGTGGATCAGCTGGTGCCGGACCTCCAACGGCACCTCGACTACTCCTTCTATCTGGATGCCTACTGCGCCGGGTACCCCGCACTGTCCGAGCAGATCCACCGGATCGTCGACCACGAGGCGGTGCGGGCATGAGTGAACTCGTCCAGCGGGCCCTTGCCGCGGCGACGGACACCTCCGAGGTGCTGATCGGGCAGGGCGTGATCGCCGACCTCCCCGCGGCCTTCCGCCGCGTCTTCGGGGGAGCGACGGCGCTGGTCGTGGCAGACGAGCGGACCCAGGATGCCGCCGGGCATGACGTCTGTGATGTCCTTGCCGCCGCCGGAGTGCCGATGGCTCCGCCATTCATCTTCCCCGGCGATCCCGAGCTCTACGCCCGCTATGAGAATGCCGAGCTGCTCCGCGACCGGATCGCCGAGGTGGATGCCGTCGTGGTGGCGGTGGGGGCAGGCACCCTGAACGACCTGGCCAAGCGCGCCTGCGGGGAGCTGGGCCGCCGTTACGTGGTGGTGGGCACCGCCGCGTCGATGGACGGGTACACGGCCTTCGGGGCCTCGATCGCAGTCAACGGCTACAAGCAGACCCTCGACTGCCCGGCCCCGGCGGTCGCGGTCGCCGACCTCGACGTGATGGCGGCGGCGCCCTCGGCGATGACGGCCTCCGGGTACGGAGACCTGCTCGGCAAACTCCCGGCCGGAGCAGACTGGCTCCTGGCCGACGTTGTCGGGGCCGAGGCGATCGACACCAGCGTGTGGGACCTCGTCCAGGGGCCGCTCCGTGGTGCCCTGCAGAGGCCGGCGGCGCTGGCCGCCGGCGACGCGGACGCGCTGGGTCAGCTGGCCGAGGGCCTGGTGATGTCCGGCCTGGCCATGCAGGCTTACCACGGCTCCCGTCCGGCCTCCGGGTCCGAACACCTCTTCTCCCACCTGTGGGAGATGGAGGGTCATGGCGTGGACGTGACCCCGCGACGGCTGTCGCACGGATTCAAGGTGGCCGTCGGCAGCGTGGCCATCTCCGCGCTCTACGAGGAGCTGCTCGCTGACGATCTCGCCTCCCTCGATATCGACGGAGCCGTCAGGGCCTGGCCCGGGCGCGACGAGATGGAGCTCCTCGTCCTGTCGCAGCATCGGCGACCGGGTCTGCGCGAGGCTGCGGTCCAGCAGACCATGGCCAAGTACGTCGATGGGACGAGTGTCGGCCGACGCCTCGAGACCCTCGCACAGGGGTGGCCGACTCTGTCAGCCCGGCTGCGCGAGCACCTGATCCCCGCCGACACGCTGCAGGCCATGCTCCGGGCCGCTGGCGCTCCGGCCCACCCGGATGAGATCGGCCTCGCCTGGGACGAGTTCCGCGCCACCTATGTCCGCAGCCAGCTCATCCGGTCCCGCTACACCATCCTCGACACGCTGGCGGAGGCGCACCTGCTGGACGACTTCACCGAGCGACTGTTCGCGCCCGGTGGCTTCTGGGGGGCCCAGGGATCTGTGAGGGCCGCATGAGTGCGCTGAACTGGACCGACACGGACAGGGCCGCGGTCGACGCGGCCAGGGCGCTCGCCGCCGATGCGGTGGAGAAGGCCGGCAACGGCCATCCGGGAACGGCGATCTCGCTCGCCCCCGTCGCCCACCTCCTCTACCAGAAGGTGATGGTGGGAGACCCTGCCGATCCGCGGTGGCTCGGCAGAGACCGCTTCGTCCTGTCGGCCGGGCACTCCTCGCTGACGCAGTACTGCCAGCTCTTCCTCGCCGGATACGGGCTCGAGCTCGACGATCTCAGGGCGCTCCGGACCGAGGGCTCCCTGACCCCGGGGCATCCCGAGTACGGACACACCGCAGGCGTCGAATGCACCACGGGGCCACTGGGTGCCGGTATCGCGATGGCAGTCGGCTTCGCGATGGCCGCACGCAGGGCGCGCGGGTTGTTCGATCCGGAGGCCGCCCCCGGCACGTCCGTGTTCGACCACATGGTCTACGCGCTGGCCGGCGACGGCTGCTTCCAGGAGGGGGTCTCTGGCGAGGCATCCTCGCTGGCGGGCGCGCAGAAGCTGGGAAACCTCGTGGTCATCTACGACGACAACCGCATCACGATCGAGGGTGAGACCCAGATCGCGTTCACCGAGGACGTCGCCGCACGGTACGAGGCGTACGGCTGGCATGTGGCGCACGTGGACTGGACCCAGGGAGGATCCGGCTACGCAGAGGATGTCGACGCGCTGTACGCGGCCATCGAGGAGGCGAAGGCGGTCACGGACAGGCCATCCCTGATCCGCCTGTCGACGGTCATCGGATGGCCGCTCCCGACCCGGGCCGGCCATCACAGCGTGCACGGCGCCGCTCTCGGTGCCGAGGAAATCGCCGGCCTGAAGACCCGACTCGGGCTCGATCCGACCCAGAGCTTCGCAGTCCCGGAGGACCTCGTGGCGAAGACCAGAGCGAATGCGGCGTCGCGGGCGGCTGAGGCCCGGGCCGCGTGGCAGGCCCGCTTCGACGCCTGGCGCACCGCCCACCCCGACAAGGCCGCGCTCCTCGACCGCATCCTGGCGGGGAAGCAGCCCGACCTTGAGCGGGCCCTGCCGACATTCCCCGAGGGCAGGAAGTCGACGAGGGCCGCCTCCGGCGAGGTGCTGACCGCAATCGCGGACGCGGTCCCGGAGCTGTGGGGTGGATCCGCCGACCTCGCAGGGTCGAACAACACGACCATGCGTGGCCAACGCTCCTTCCTGCCGCCCGAACAGGCGTCCACGGACTTCGCCGGCGACTACAACGGCCGGACCCTGCACTTCGGCATCCGCGAGCACGCGATGGGCAACATCCTCAACGCCATCAACATCGACGGCCTGACGAGGGCATACGGCGGCACCTTCCTCGTCTTCGCCGACTACATGCGTCCGGCGGTCCGGCTGGCGGCTCTCCAGAAGGCGCCCACCATCTGCGTGTGGACGCACGACTCGATCGGCGTCGGCGAGGACGGGCCGACGCACCAGCCGATCGAACACCTCGCCAGCCTGCGTGCCATTCCGGGCCTGGACGTGATCCGCCCCGCCGACGCCAACGAGACCGCTCAGGCCTGGGCCGAGGCGCTGCGACACACCGACAGGCCCAGCGCGCTGATCCTCTCCCGGCAGGACCTTCCTGTCACCGCCCGCGGAGCGGACGCCGCTGCCCCGGCCGAGCTGACCGTCCGCGGCGGCTACACCCTGTTCGACGCGGATGGGGAGCTCGAGGTGGTCCTCGTGGCAACCGGGTCCGAGGTCGCTCTCGCCGTCGAGGCCAGGGACCTGCTGCAGGCCCAGGGCATCGGGACGCGCGTCGTGTCGATGCCCTGCCGGGAGTGGTTCGACCATCAGCCAGCCGCATACCGGGCCGAGGTGCTGCCCGAGGCGGTGGCCAGGGTCTCGGTCGAGGCGGGCATCGCTCTGGGCTGGCGCGAGGTCGTGGGCGCCGCAGGGGAGATCGTCTCCATCGAGCACTTCGGCGAGTCGGCCCCCGGGGCGGCGCTGTTCGCCAAGTACGGGTTCACGGCGGAGAATGTGGCGGCGCGGGCGAAGGCTGCGATCTCCCGAACCACTCGTGCGGTGTGATGGGTCCGACAGGAAGGAGCCGCCATGGCCAGGATCGTCTACGGGATGAACCAGTCGCTCGACGGCTATGTGGACCACGACCGGTTCGGCCCCGACGAGACGCTGTTCAGGCACTTCGTCGACGAGGTCGGCTCGCAGGCCGGATGCCTCTACGGCCACACCATGTACGGGTTGATGCGGTACTGGGACGACGACGATCCCGGCTGGAGCGACGACGAGCGCGCCTACGCGACCGCCTGGCGCGCCCTGCCGAAGTGGGTGGTCTCCAGCACGCTGACCGGCGTCGGCCCGAACGCCACGCTCATCCGGGGTGACCTCGACCAGGCCGTCCGCCGGCTGAAGGGGGAGGTCGACGGCGAGATCGAGGTCGCCGGGCCGGTGCTCGCCTCCGGCCTCGGGAGGCTCGGCCTCATCGACGAATACCGCATCTACCTCCATCCCGTCGTCCTCGGGCACGGCACCCCCTACTTCAAGGGCTTCCGGCCGGAGCTGCGCCTGACGGGACACGAGCAGATCGGCGAGCGCGCGCTCAAGCTGACGTTCGAGCCGACGGGTGGGGGAGCAGCATGCGCAGCGGAACCCTGATGTTCACCGGCGTGCTGGCCGCGGTGACGGGCGCCCTCCTGTTCTTCATCGCGGGGATGGCGGCCTTCGACTGGTTGGAGACCGTCGAGGAGGGACCGTGGCCGCTGGAGTTGTGGATCTCCCTTGCGGGCGCCGTGCTGGCCTTCGGCGGCGGGATGGCCGCGCTGTTCGGCCTCAGCGAGCGGCTCGTCAGGCGCGAGTTGGACCGCTGACGGCAGCCGGGCCGCCCGCGCGTTCCTCGGCCGTGACGAGGTTGACGAACACGTCCTCGATCGATGGCTCGACTGAGGACACGGCCGCGTCGGCGAACCCCGCCCCGTCGAGCCGCTCCATGAGCTGATCGCCCGTGACGCTCGAGCCCTGCGGCAGGACGGCGTGCAGCGTCGCGCCCGACAGATAGGCGTCATCGACCCAGTCCTGCCCCTCCAGCCAGCCGAGCGCGGCGTCGACGTCGGCGAGCGAGACGTCGAAGATCGGCTGCCCGTGCCCGGCCCGCAGCTCGGCGGGGCTCCCATCGGCGATGAGCCGGCCCCGGTAGATGAACGCGAGCCGGTCGCAGTAGGCGGCCTCGTCCATGTAGTGCGTCGTCACGAACAGCGTGACGCCGCGGCCGGCCAGCTCGTAGAGCAGGTCCCAGAACTGGCGACGCGCGACGGGATCGACGCCGGAGGTGGGCTCGTCGAGGAACAGTAACTCAGGGTCGTGGATGGTGGCCGTCCCGAGGGCGAGCCGCTGCCGCCAGCCGACCGAGAGGTTGCGGGTCAGCTCCTTCTCGCGCCCGACGAGGCCGGCCATCTGGAGCACGTAGTCGCGCTGCTCCCGGAACCGGTCGGCCGACAGCTGGTAGACGCCCGCGTAGAACCGGAGGTTCTGCTCGACAGTGAGGTCCTCGAACAGCGCGAACTTCTGGCTCATGTAGCCGATCCGCGGCGCGACCCGGTGCGCGTGGCGCACGACGTCCTCGCCGAGCACCCGGACCTTGCCCGCGGTGGGGCGCAGGGTCCCGGTCAGCATCCGGATGGTCGTGGTCTTGCCCGAGCCGTTCGGGCCCAGGAAGCCGAAGATCTGGCCGCGGGGCACGTC
The DNA here is from genome assembly GCF_019316905.1 of Tessaracoccus palaemonis. Classification (NCBI taxonomy): domain Bacteria; kingdom Bacillati; phylum Actinomycetota; class Actinomycetes; order Propionibacteriales; family Propionibacteriaceae; genus Tessaracoccus; species Tessaracoccus palaemonis. Next base: position 2,673,275 of record NZ_CP079216.1, on the reverse strand, counting down.
GAGGTCGATGTGGTCGACGGCGGTGAACCCGCCGAAGGCCTTCGTCAGCCCCCGGACGTTGACGGCGGTCCCCGCGGGGAGCGTCGGCCGATCTGTTGTGGTGCTCACGGCTCTCCTACGAGGTGATCCGGCGGCGGGTGGCGAGGACGGCGGAGGTGAAGATCACGACGCCGAACACCGCGAGGATGATCAGCGGCTGCGCGAGGTCCGCGAAGCCGGCGCCCTTGACGAAGCTACCGCGCAGCACCTCGAGGATGTAGGTCATGGGGATGCAGGCGCTGATTGCCTGCATCCAGCCCGGCATCGCCTCGACGGGGAAGATGAACCCGGACAGGATCATGAACGGCATCATCAGGAACACCATGACCTGCTGGGCCTGCTGACGCGTGCTCGCAAGCAGGGAGACGAGCAGCCCGAGCCCGATGCTCGTCAGCATGAACAGCAGCATGCCGACGGCCACGACCGCTACGTTCCCGTTTAACGGGACCTTGAACCAGCCGATGCCGACGCTGGCGACCAGCACCATCTGCACGACGGCCAGCAGCGCGTAGGGGGTGATCTTGCCGATGATGTACTCGCCGGCCCGGATGGGCGTGACGAACATCTGCTCCAGCGTGCCCGCCTCACGCTCCTTCACGACGGCCTGGCTCATGACGATGAGCAGCGAGACCATCGTGATCATCGCGATCAGGCCTGGGACCATCGTGTTGACCGAGGCCAGCGTCGGGTTGAACAGCACCCGCACCTGCGCGTCGACGCCCGGCCCCGCGACCGCGACCCCCGAGGCCGCCAGCCGGGCGGCGTTCACGCCCGCGACGACCCGCGCCGAGTAGGCGCCCGCCGCCGTCGAGACCTGCGAGTCGGACCCGTCGACGATGACGCCGACGCCGGCCGTCTCGCCGCGGGTCAGGGCGTCCTGCGTGCCCTCGGGAATCACGACGGCCACCTGGATCTCCCCGCGGTCCATCAGCTGACGCACCTCCGCCTCGCTGGAGGGGCGCTCGGTGACGGTGAAGTACTCGGTGCTGGAGAACGCCGAGTCAATGGAGCGGGAGATCGTCGAGCGGTCCAGATCGACGATCGCGGTGTCGAGGTGGCTGATGTCGACCGCCACGACATAGCCGAACATAATGAGCTGCAGCACGGGGGCGACGATGAGGATCCCGCCGAGGAAGGGGTCGCGCCGCAGCTGCAGGAACTCCTTCCAGATCAGGAGCCGGATGCGGCGGATCATCGTCGTGCCTTCCTGGAGTACATGACCGTCGAGACGGCGATCAGGACCGTCGCCGCGAAGGCGAGGGCGAGCAGGTCCGGCCAGAGCTCGGCGAAGCCCGCGCCCTTCAGGAACACCCCGCGCGACAGCGAGACCATGTAGCGCGCGGGCAGCACGGCCGAGATCCACTGCAGCACCACGGGCATCTGGTTCAGGGGAAAGACGAAGCCCGAGAGCATGAAGGACGGCAGCAGCGCGATCATCATCGCCGCGATGTTGGCCGTGTCCTCCGTCGGCGCGACGGCGGAGACCGCGAGCCCCATCCCCAGGCTGGCGAGGATGAACAGCGCGGCCCCCACCGCCAGGGCGGCGACGCTGCCCCGCAGCGGAACCCCGAGGACGAGCACCCCGATCGCGACGATCACGACCACGTCGACCAGCGCCAGCAGGGTCCACGGGATCAGCTTGCCGATCATCAGCTCCAGCTTGTGCATGGGGCTGACCTCGAGCTGCTCCTCCGTGCCCAGCGTCCGCTCACGCACCAGCGTGACCGCCGTCTGCTGGATCGTGACGATGGCGAGGATCACCACCATCAGGCCGGGGATGAGGAAGTCCGAGGACCGCTGGTCCGGGTTGTACCAGGTGCGGATGCGGGCATCGAGCGTGCCGACGCCGGACACGTCGATGCCCTGGCTCTCCGCCCACTCGCGGGTCATGGCGGTCGAGGACAGCTGGTTGATCGCGACGGAGTACGAGCGGCCGACGCGCGCCGAGTTCGGCTCGGTCCCGTCGACCAGCACCGCGACCTCGGCGTGCCCGCCGGCCTGGATCGTGCGCTCGAAGCCGGCCGGGATGATGACCGCGACCTTCGCCGTGCTCGTCGCGAAGGCCTCGTCCGCGTCGGTCATCGACGAGCCGCGCGCCACGACGTCGAAGAAGTCCGACTGCTCGTAGCCCTGCAGGTAGCGCTGGCTCGTCGCCGACTGGTCCTGGTCGATCACGATCGTCGAGACGCTGCGGATGTCGAAGCTCAGGGCGTAGGAGAACAGCACGAGCAGCAGGATCGGCAGGAGCACGACCGCGGCCAGCATGCGTGGGTCGCGGCCGAGGTGCCGGAACTCCTTGACGACGACGGCGCCGATGCGCGTCGGGGCTTTCACGACGGCTCCCCGTGGCCCACGTCGGCGAGGAACCCGAAGACGGTCTCCATGTCCGGCGCGATGGCCTCGATGGCGGCGCCGGGCAGCCCGGCGGACTCGAGGGCGCCGCCCAGGGCGGCGACCGGCTCGTCGTCGCCGTCCCACAGCACGCGGACGACGTCGCCGAGCGGGTGAGCCGACCGGACGCCGACGACGGAGGCCAGGACCGGCGTGGCGGCGCGGGACTCGGCGGTGCGGACCTCGAACAGCGTCCCCGGCACCTGGGCCTTGATCTCGGCGGGGGTGCCGGAACGCGTGATGCGGCCCGCGTCGAGGAACGCGATGTGGGTGCAGCGCTCGGCCTCGTCCATGTAGGGGGTCGCGACGAGCACGGTGCGCCCCTCGCGGTGCAGCCCGGCGAGGATCCGCCAGAACTCGCGCCGGGAGACGGGGTCGACGCCGGTGGTGGGCTCGTCGAGGAGCAGCAGGTCGGGCTCGTGCATGAGGGTGGTCGCCAGCATCAGCTTCTGCTTCATGCCGCCCGAGAGGTGCTGCGCCTGCCGGCGCGCGAACTCGGCCAGCCCCATCGCCTCCAGCAGCCGCCCGGCGCGCTCGCGGCGCGCCGCGCGGGGGACGCCGCGGATGGTCGCGAAGAACTCCAGGTTCTCCGCGACGGACAGGTCGGGGTACATGGAGAACCGCTGCGACATGTAGCCGATCCGCGGAGTCACCAGGTCCCGCTCCGCGATGACAGAGTGGCCGAAGATCTCGGCCGCGCCCGCGTCGGGCGCCAACGTGGTGGCGAGCATGCGGATCAGCGTGGACTTGCCGGCCCCGTCGGGGCCCAGCAGCCCGAAGATGCCCCCGGCCTCCACGTCGAGGTCGACGCCGTCGACGGCGACCACCGCGTCGAAGGTGCGCCGCAGCCCCCGCGCCCGTACGGCCAGCTCGATCCCGGTCATGGCTCAGGACAGCTCCACGTCGACCGGCATGCCCGGCTTCAGCGTCCCCGAGTCGTCGTCGACCGAGACACGCACCTCGTAGACGAGCTTCACCCGCTGGTCCTTGGTCTGGATGGTGTTGGGGGTGAACTGCGCGGTGGTGGCGACGTAGGTCACGGCGCCGCCGAATGTTGTGTCGCTGGAGTCGGTGGTCGCCGTCACCTCCTGTCCGATCGTCACGTCGCCGATCTCGGTCTCCGACACGTAGACGCGGGCGAACAGGCTGGCCGGGTCCGTCAACGTGATCAGGGTCCTGGCGGCCGAGGCGTTCTCGCCGACGTTGACAGTCACCGATGTCACGGTGCCGTCGTGCGGGGCGGTGACGGTGGCGTAGCCGAGCTGGACCTTCGCCAGTTCCACCGCGGCCCTCGCCTGCTTCACCTTCGCCTTCGCGGCGGTCTCGTCGGCGTCGGTCGCGTCGTCATCGTCCTTGACGTTGGTCAGCGCGGCCTTCGCGGCAACGACGCCCTGCTCGGCCTGCTCGACCTGGAGCTTCATGGCGGTCTGATCGAGCGTGACCAGTGTGTCGCCCTCCGCGACGGTGTCGCCCTCGGCGACGAGCACGTCCGTCACCCGCCCGGCGATCGCCGGGACCACCTGGTAGGTGTCGGCCTCGACGGTGCCGGACAGCGTCGTGGGCTCGTCGGCCGACCGTGTGGCCTGCGTCGCGCTCCACCACCACCAGATCCCGCCGCCGATCACCAGCAGCGCCACGAGCACGATCACCGGGACCGGCGGCCGCCTCCTCTTCGCCTCAGCCATGTCAGTCATCCGTTCTCGTCGCGGCCCGCCGGGGCGCAGCCGGTGATGGTGATGTCCACCGGCACGCCGGCGGGCAGGGGATCGGTGGTCGTGGTGACCTGGACCTCCAGGGCCCGGGTCAGGTGGATCTCGTCGGTGGTCACGTTGGTCGGCGGGTACTGGTAGCTGGTGCCGATGCGTGTCAGCGTCGCGTCGCTGGCGGCCCCGTCGGGCATCCAGTCACCGACGATGGAGGCGGCGTCGCCCTGGCACACCCGGGTCGCCTGGGCGGGGGACAGCCAGGCGGTCGCCGTCGCCGGGCCGTCGGGGCGGATCTCGGCGACGGTCGCCCCCGGGGCCAGCACGGCCCCGGGGTCGGCGGCCGACGTCACGACCCCGGACACGGGGGCGGTGAGTTCGGTCCGGTCGAGGTCGGCGCGGGCCAGGTCCACGGGGATGGCGGCCGCGCTGGCGGTGATCCTCGCGAGCTCGCGCGCGTCCTTCAGGCCCGCGCGGGCGTCGGTGATGCCCTCGGTCGCCTCCTCGAGGTCGGCCAGGGCGGAGCGGGCCGTCTCGATGCCCTCGTCGATCTGGGTCAGGGTCTGCCGGATGGTGGCGAGGTTCTCATCGGCCGTGGCGACGCCGGCGGTGAGCTGGGCGATGGTGGCCTGCAGCTCCTGGGGCGTCGGGGTCCCTGTCGGCGGGGTCGGGGGGTAGTTGTCGGCCAGCTTCTGTGCGGCGTCGAGCTGCGTGACGAGCTGGGCCCTGGCCTGCTGGATCTGGGTGAGCGAGGCCTCCAGCTGCTCCCTGGTGTCGGTGGCCTCGGTGATCTGGTCGCGGACCTTGTGCTGCGCGTCGGCCACGTCGTCGGCCTGGTCGTAGGTCTTGTCGATGGCCGCGTCGAGGACGCCGACCTGAGCCTTCGCCGCCGTCTCGTCGGCCTTCGCGACGCTCAGCTGGGCCCGCTGTGCGGTGTCGTCGACGGTGGCGATCGTCTGCCCGGCCGTGACGGTGTCGCCCTCGCGGACGGCGACGGTGGCCAGCCGCACCGTCGCGCCCAGTCCGAGGGTCGAGGCGGCGTCGGTCGTCGAGGCGGTGTCGCCGGATGGGGTGGCAGCCGAGGTTGCGTCGGCGGGGAAACCCGCATCCACGTCGACGGTGGGGGACGTCAGGATCGGCGCGGAGACGGAGACGAGGGTGTCGTCGACGGTGCCGGTCACGGTGAAGTCCGGGCCGTCCGCCGCCGAGCAGCCGCCGGCCAGCGCGACGGCGGCCAGCGCGCCGACCGCCCAGATCTGCCCGGTCCAGACGCGCCTCGCCCGGGTCAGTCCGGCCGGGACGCGCCCCGCCGGGACGTTCCCCGCCCGGTCAGCTCGTCGCGCGGCCATGGAGGAACCCGTCGACGTGGGTGCGGGCGTCCCACCGGAGCGCGGGGCCGCCGGCCGTGGGGATGACGTGGGTCATGAGGATGGGCCCGAGGAAGGCGGGGACGAGGGTCTCCATCGGTTCGGGTCGCAGGACGCCTTCGCGTTGGTACCGCTCGAGGACCTCGGAGAGTGCCGCGAAGGCCTGCTGGGCGGCGGCAAGGGCGCCGGAGAGTTCGGGGCGGTGCGGGGCCTCGGCGAGGATCACCCGCGCCGCGGGCCCGAAGCGGGTCATGGCGGTCGCGTACCCGTCGGCCAGTCGGGTGAGGTCATGCTCGAGGTCGCCGGAGTAGACGATGAACTCGTCGCGCGCAGTGGTGAAGCGGTTCTCGATCGCGGTGCGGATCAGCTGCGACTTGGTGCCGAACTTCCGAAACAGGGTCACCTCGTTGACGCCTGCCCGCTCGGCGATGAGCCGCGTCGTCGCGCCCTTCACGCCCCGTTCCCCGATCACCAGCAGCGCCGCGTCGAGCAGGGCCGCGCTCGTCGGCTCTGTCCCGGTCGGCTCCTGCTCGATGCTCATGCGAGCAATCTAGAACTCCTTTGCCCCGGATGCAAGCACTTGCTTGCATCCGGGCGCCTGGGGGTGCGATGAGCACGACACACTTGTCGTCGCCGGAATCCGGCGATTTGGGGCACTTTTCGCCGACGAGCAGGAGGATGTGCTCATCGGGCCTCGGGCGGCAACCGACCGACGGGGGCTGACAGCGCGGGTCGACGTCTGCGACGATCGGCCCAGCACCTGCGCGGCGCGGCGTGAGGGAGGGACATGAAGGCACTCGTGAGCGAGTCCGCGATCTACGGCGTCCTGCTCGTCGCGGGCCTCGTGTTCATCGCGGGGGAGGCTGCCGAGGAGTACTGGGACGTGTTCGTGAAGGTGTGCGCGACGCTCGCCGTGTTCTGGGTGGCGCACGTCTACGCGGGCGCCGTCGCCCACCTTGGCGACGAACCCGCCGGCGGTGCAGTGCTCCGGGTCCGCAACGCCGTCGCCGACGCCGCCCAGCACTCCTGGGGCATGTTGCTGGCGGCCGTCCCGCCGATGATCGTCCTGCTGCTCGGCCGCGTGAGGTTCATGGACCCGCAGATTGCCGTCTGGGCGTCGCTGTGGGCGTGCGTGGCGCTGCTCGGCCTCCTCGGCTACGCCAAGGTGGCGATCTGGACGACGCGCACGTCGGCCCGGGTGGCCGGTGGCATCGCCACGGCGGCGCTGGGGCTGATTCTCGTCGTGCTCAAGACCTGGGTGCACTGAGACACTGGAAAGGTGAAGGCGATGATCATGGCCAACCCGGTGCATCCGGGCGAGATCCTCCGTCAGGATGTGCTCGCCGATCTGGGGCTCACCGTCGGTGAGGCGGCTTCCCGTCTCGGGGTTTCGCGGGTGACGCTGAGTCGCGTTCTGCACGGTCACGCGCGGATCAGCCCCAACCTGGCCATCAGGCTCGAGCAGGCCGGCGTCAGTACCGCGAGGGCATGGCTGGCGATTCAGTCCGCTCACGACCTCGCAGTCGAGCGGGCGGCTGGGCTCCCGACTGTCACGCGGCTGGTGCCCGTCGCCTGATCACTGATCCATGCGAACGGCGCCCGCTACTGCCCAAGCAGGACGTCCAGAACCCTCGGCGCGTGGAAGCGTCGGCCGTACACCCGCTCGTCGTAGGGGGCGAGGATGCCGTGATTGACGAGTGAGTCGATGAGTTTCTTGGCGCCGGCGTTGCCGATGCCCAAGGTCCGGGCCGCCTGAGCGACGGTGAACGTGGGTTGGCCGATGGCGAAGTCGACGAGCAGCCGTGCGTTTCCGGTGCGGATCGGGGTGGCCTGGAGGCGTTCGGTCAGTTCGGCCTGGACCGTTGCCAGGGCCAGCATCCTTCTCCGCGCGGCCTCGGCCGAATCCGCCAACCCCTGCGCGAAGAACTCGATCCAGGTGGACCAGTCGCCGTCGGTCGAGACGCCGAGCAGGGCGTCGTAGTACTCCGCCCGCCGCGCCTCGAACCAGGTCGACACCGAGAGTGTCGGCTCGGTGAGGACGCCGGACGCGTAGAGCTGGAGGACGATCAGCAGTCGTCCCAGTCGTCCGTTGCCGTCGTGGAAGGGATGGAGCGCCTCGAACTCGTAATGACCCATCGCCGCGGCGACGACGGGATCTATGAGGTCGCCGTGAGCTGCCTGCATCCACGCGCTCAGGTCGCGTAGTCGTGCAATGAGATCGGCTCCCGGAGGCGGTGGCACGTACCGTGCCGCCTTGATCGGGATTTCGCTGGGCGGCATGCCCTCCCTGCGACCGATCACCACCTGTACCGTCCGCACCTGCCCGGAGTGTTCACGCTCGGACGACGTTCCGCGCATGAGCAGGTCTTGAAGTGTGGCCAAGCTGGAGGCGCCCCAACTGCGGCCCTCCTCTGCCCAGCCGAACGCGGTCTCGGCCACGATCACGTAGTTGAGTACTTCACGCAGCGAGGGGTCCTGCACGTCGTCGGAGTCGGCGGCGAGCACACGAGCCAGTGGTTCGTAGGTGCCCTCGAGCGCGGCAGTGGACTGGGCCTCCAGGCGTAGCGTCGAGCTCCTGAACAGCCTCGGATTGGGCAGCCGTAGGGCGGTCGAGTCGAGTGCGGCGAGGGCCGCGCGCGCATCGCCGACGCTCCGGTACGCCCGACCGCTCAGCTCCGGGCTGTCATCCGGCAACGGGTCGGGGAGAAAGGCCCAGTGCTCCCAGACGCCGCCACCGGGAAGCGAGCCGCTGATCGGAACAAGTTTCCCGAACGGCGCCTTCTGGAACAGTTTGATGTCCACAATGCAACACTACTGCCCGTTGTGGAAACTTTCATCGGTGTGATTGCTCCAGATGTTGCCGGACTCGCTCGTCGATTCGTTATCGCTGAGGGACTCGCCCCAGGCGACGAGGTCGCGCACCACCTGCAGGCCGGACGCATCGCCATGCTCCAGGGTGTACGCGTCGAGGGCCGGGGCCAGGGTGTCGTGAATCAGAAGGGCAGCCTCGATCGCGTCGGGGGACACTTGGCGAAGGACTCGGCCCGCGCACTCGATTACCCGTGTGGCGTCCCTGATAGAGAGGGCCGCATCGTCGTGCGACACGGAGGACGGGGACACAACGCCGTCACATCGTCGGTCGACGTAGATGGCCGACAGCTTCTGACGATGGAGAGCGTCGGAGTCGATCTGGCTGAGGAGCGACTCCAGCTCGGACAACTCGCCGTCGAAGAGAAGATGCAGAAGTGCGGCTGAGGTGAGCTTGTCTTCGTGTCGGGTCTCCTTGAGCCCGCCAAGGTCGTTGTCGGGATTCAGACTCGCGATGGCGAGGAACGCCTTTCCCGCCGCCTCGGTCGCCAACACCGCGAGTGCCAAGGTTCGCGCCCACCGTTGGTGTTCGAACAACAGTTGCGCATCGGCAAGTAGCGACTCGGCGTTGCACTGGAGCTGTCTCAGGTACTCCGCTGTGAGCACCAGCTCCTGAGCGGGGTGGTGTGAGCTGCTCGTCATCGAAGCACCATCCTCTAGTCGCGGCTCAGCCGGTGCCACCAGCTGAAGTGACCGTAGCCGAGCACACTGACAATTCCCGGAGGTGCGTTCGAAGGCAACATCGGTGGTCCTCGCTGAGGGTGATTGCAAGCAAGAGAGACCCGACCCCAGAGAGGTCGGGCGGTGGTCAGTAGCTTGGCCGCGCAGGTTGGCTGGGTGAGTCAGTCGCTGTCCCAGCGCGCTGCGTCCCAAGAGAAATGCCATCCCTGCGCGAAGCAGGAATGGCGGTGGCGGAGGATACGAGATTCGAACTCGTGAGGGCGTGAACCCAACCCGCTTTCCAAGCGAGCGCCATAGGCCTCTAGGCGAATCCTCCGTGGGGGACTCTACCGGAGGCCGCGCCGTCGTCTCAAATCCGGGTCGGTCACATCCCTGCGAGTGCCGCCAGCAGGTCCTGCGACGCCGAAACCCGCCCGACGACCCTGCCGTGGCCCAGCACCGGCTGCGGCTGGAACTCACGCAGCACCTCCGTCGCGAGGCCGAGCGCGTCGAGCACCGCGACGACGACGGGGACGGTCGCGCGGTGGGCCCCGTCGGACGCCTTCACGACGATGCCGGTCCCGTCCGACAGGCCGACGGCGAGGGTCCCCTCTGCCCCCATCTTGCAGACTAGACCGGGCACCTCGTGGTGCAGCACGACCTCGTCGCGGCGCGTGCCCGAGACGTATTCGGGGTGCGCTCGGTAGGCGTCGGCCAGCTTCCGCGACTCGACGGTGTCGCCGGCGGCGAACCGACCGAACGCCCTCGCCAGCCCTGCGACCGTGCAGGGGAGGGCTGGGGCGCCGCAGCCGTCGGGAACAGGGTCGCCGATCTCGTCGCCCGTGTAATCGCCCAGCGTCTCACGGATCGCGAGCTGCAGCGGGTGTCCTGGCACGAGGTAGGTCTCGAGCGGCCAGCCGGCGCGCACGCAGGTCCGCACCATGGCCGAGTGCTTCCCGGAGCAGTTGTGGATGATCCGTTCGTCGCCGTGGCCGGCGGCGAACCACTCCCGCGCCGCCTGGGGGTCCAGCGGGGTGCCGGGCGTGACCTGCAGAGCGTCCTCCGTCAGGCCGGCGCCGACCAGGATGTCGCGCGCCCCCTCGACGTGGATCTCCGCGCCCGAATGCGATGCCGACGCGAGCGCCAGCTCCGCGCCGGTCAGGTCCAGCCCGGCCCTGAGCATCGCGATCACCTGGAAGGGCTTGATCGCGGAACGGGCGAGGAAGGGGGAGTCGACATCGCCGAGTCCGAGCGCCAGGGAGCCGTCGGGATTCGTGACCGCCAGGCAGCCGTGGTGCACGGCCTCGAGGTAGTCGCCCCTCCACACCTCGGCGAGAGCGGGATCTGCAGTCTTGACCATGCGCGTCACCCTACTGGCGCGAGCCCCGGGCGCCGCACGGGACCCTTCGGGCATGCGCTACAGTGGTTCCCGGTTCCTCGCGCGGCGGTATCTCGCCCAACTCCCCCAGGGTCGGAAGGCAGCAAGGGTAAGTGAGCTCTTCCGGGTGCGCGAGGGGCCCTTTTTTCTGTCCGGAAACTGTCTGCTGGCTGGAATAGGGTGGATCGGGTGAACGACGACTACGACGACGAGGACGACTACGCCCCCATCGACGGGGACGCCTACGGCTCGGCCGACACGCCCGATTTCGTCCCGATGGACGGCCCCGGCCTCTTCGACGAGGCCGAGGAGGAGATCGAGGTCGTCGCCGAGGTCGCGGCCCCCGTCGTGGAGGCCCCGCGCACGCCCGCCGCGCCGCGACCCCAGACCCCCGACGCCCCGCTGGCGCTGTACCGCCGTTACCGTCCCGACACGTTCGCCGAGGTCATCGGCCAGGAGCACGTCACCGTCCCGCTGCAGCGCGCCCTCGCGAACAACAAGGTCGGCCACGCCTACCTGTTCTCCGGCCCCCGCGGCTGCGGCAAGACGACGTCGGCGCGCATCCTCGCCCGCTGCCTGAACTGCGAGCAGGGCCCCACCCCCACGCCGTGCGGCGAGTGCCAGTCCTGCCGTGACCTGGCGCGCGGCGGCCCCGGCTCCATCGACGTCATCGAGATCGACGCGGCCTCGCACGGCGGCGTCGACGACGCCCGTGACCTGCGCGAGCGGGCCTACTTCGCCCCCGTCGCCAGCCGCTACAAGATCTACATCATCGACGAGGCCCACATGGTGACGACGCAGGGCTTCAACGCCCTGCTGAAGCTCGTCGAGGAGCCGCCGCCGCACACCAAGTTCATCTTCGCGACCACCGAGCCCGAGAAGGTCATCGGCACCATCCGTTCCCGGACGCACCACTACCCGTTCCGGCTCGTGCCGCCCCGGGTGCTGGGCGACTACCTGACCCAGATCTGCGAGGTCGAGGGCGTCTCGATCGAGCACGCGGCCATCCCGCTTGTCGTGCGCGCCGGCGCCGGCTCCGTGCGTGACTCGCTCTCGGTGCTCGATCAGCTCCTCGGCGGAGCCGCCGACACGGGCGTCAGCTACGAGCAGGCCGCCGCGCTGCTCGGATACACGCCCGACGTGCTGCTCGACGAGATCGTCGACGCATTCGCCGCCGGAGACTCCGCGGGCGTCTTCACCACCATCGACAAGGTCATCGAGGTCGGGCAGGACCCGCGCCGGTTCGGCGAGGACCTCCTGCGCCGCCTCCGCGACCTCGTCATCCTCGCCGCGGTGCCCGAGGCCGTCACCACCGGCATCCTCGGCGTGGCCGAGGACCAGGCGCAGCGGCTCCAGACGCAGGTCGCCGGCATGGGCGCCGGCGAGCTGACCCGCGCCGCCGAGGTCATCGCCACCGGCCTGACCCAGATGCGCGGCACCACCGCGCCCCGGCTCCACCTCGAGCTGATGTGCTCCCGCGTCCTGTTGCCCGGCGCCGACGACGACGAGCGCGGCCTCCACGCCCGCCTCGACAGGCTCGAGCGCCGCGTCGGGATGATGGGCGACGCGCCCGCGGCGGCAGCCCCGTCGATGCCCGCCGCCCCGGCTCAGCAGCACTCCGCCCCCGCGCCTCAGCAGCGGCCGGCCGAACGGCCCGCCCAGCAGCGCCCGGCTGAGCAGCCCGTCCAGCAGCGTCCCGCGGAGCAGCCCGCCCAGGAGCGACCGGCCGAGCAGGCTCCCGCCGCCCAGCCCGTCGCCGAGGCTCCCGCCCCGCAGCCCGCCGCGCAGCAGCGCCCCGCGGGGAGTGCTCCCGCAGCGCAGCCCCAGCCCGCCCCGGCGCAGCCCGTGCAGGCCGCCCCGATGCCCGCGCCCGCGGCGCAGACCGCCCCGTCGAGCGGGCAGCTGACCGCCGCCGAACTGCGCCGCGTGTGGCCGACCGTCCTCGACGAGGTCAAGCGTCGCCGCCGCTTCACCCACATGCTGCTCGCCCAGCACGCGCAGGTGCTCGACATCTCCGACGGCGTGCTGACCCTCGGGTTCAGCGCCGCCGGCCCCCGTGAGAACTTCGGCTCCGGTGGGTCCGCCGACGTGCTCGCCGACTCGATGATCGAGGTCATGGGCGTCGAGCTGCACATCAACACGGTCGTCAACGACGGATCGACGCCGGTCGACGCGGCGCCGCAGCAGCGTCCGGCGGCAGCGCCGCCGGCCGATCAGCGTGTCCAGCCCGTCGAGCAGCGGCCTCAGCCCGAGCGCCAGCAGCCGGCTGAGCCGGCGCCGGTCGAGCAGCGTCGTCCCGTCGAGCAGCGGCCCGCGGGGGCCGAGCCGTCGGGGAACCCTTCGACAGGCTCAGGGAACCGGGATGGCTCAGGCCCTTCGACAAGCTCAGGGAACCGGGATGGCTCAGGCCCTTCGACAAGCTCAGGCCCTTCGACAAGCTCAGGCCCTTCGACAGGCTCAGGGAACCGGGATGGCTCAGGCCCTTCGACAAGCTCAGGGAACCACGGTGGCCCTTCGACAGGCTCAGGGAACCGGGATGCCCGCCGGAGCAGGGAGAACGAGGTCTCCGCGGAGGACGCCGTCCTCGACGCGGAACACAACGCAGAGGAGCTCCTGAGCACCGAGCTCGGGGCGGAGATCATCGCGGTCCGCGACGCGGACTGACGTCTCCAGCTGCTCCTATTCTTGACCCCAACCCACCAAGGAGAGACCGATGTTTGGTGACTTCGACATCAACGCGCTGATGGCCCAGGCCCAGCAGATGCAGGACGACCTCGAGCGCGCGCAGCGTGAGGTCTCCGCCATGACCTTCACAGCCCAGTCCGGCGGCGACCTCGTCGAGGTGGTCCTCAACGGCAAGGGCGAGATCGACGCGCTGACCATCAAGCCCGAAGCCTGCGACCCGGACGACACGGAGACCCTCGCGGACCTGATCATCGCCGCCTACCGCTCCGCCAAGGAGCAGGCCGACACCGCGATGGCCTCCGCCATGCCGCAGATCCCGCAGATCCCCGGCTTCGGGGGCTGACCCGCCGGATGTACGAAGGGCCCATCCAGGACCTCATCGACGCGCTGAGCCGGCTCCCCGGCATCGGGCCGCGCGGCGCCCAGCGCATCGCCTTCTTCCTGCTCGACGCGCCAGAGGAGGACGTGTTCGAGCTGTCCGACACCCTGCGCCGGGTGAAGGAGTCGTCGCGCTTCTGCGAGGTCTGCTTCAACGTGTCGCAGGAGGCGCGCTGCCGCATCTGCCGCGACCCGCGCCGCGACCCGAGCCAGCTCTGCGTCGTCGAGGAGTCGAAGGACGTCGTCGCCATCGAGCGCACCGGAGAGTTCCGCGGGCTCTACCACGTGCTCGGCGGCTCCATCTCGCCCATCGACGGGCGCGGCCCGGGCGACCTGCACACCCGCGAGCTCTTCCAGCGCCTCGCCGACGGGTCCGTCACCGAGGTCATCCTCGCCACCGACCCCGACACGCAGGGCGAGGCCACGGCCGCGTACCTGAGCCGGATGCTCCGCGACTTCGGCGTGCGCGTGACCCGCCCCGCCTCCGGCCTGCCCGTCGGCGGCGACCTCGAGTACGCCGACCAGGTCACCCTCGGCCGAGCCTTCGAGGGCCGCCGCACCATGTTCGAACCCGGCACGTAAAGGAACCACATGCGCATCGACCAGGCCGTCGGATCGCGCGGCTTCGACCCCGCCGCGCCCATCGTCACCGTCCTCCTGCACGGCTTCGGGGCCGACGAGCGGGACCTCGCCACCATCGGCGAGGCCCTCTACCTGCCCTGGATCTCGCCCCGCGCGCCGCTGCCGGTGCAGGGCGGCGGCGCCGCCTGGTTCAACCTCGGCTACCCCTCGGACGTCGACGAGGTCACCGCCGCGACCGAGGCGCTGTGGGCCCTGCTCGACGAGGTGCTCGACCCCGCGACCCGCATCCTCGCCGTCGGCTTCTCGCAGGGCGGCCTCATGGCGACGCAGCTGCTCCGCACCCGCCCCGAGCGCATCGCAGGCACCGTGATCCTCTCCGGCTTCCTGCTCGACGCCGAACAACCGGCCGACGCTCAGCTGGCCGAGAGCCGCCCGCCGGTCTTCTACGGGCGCGGCGAGCTCGACCGGATCATCCCGCCACAGGCGGTGTCGGGCCTCCTCGACTGGCTGCCCGGCCACGCCGACGCGACCGTCTTCGCGTACCCCGGCCTCGAGCACGGCACCAGCTCCACCGAGATGCAGGACCTGACCGACTTCCTGAGGTCTACGGGGATCGTCGAGTGAGCGCCCCGGTCATCACGGCCAGGGGCCTGACCAAGCGCTACGGCGACGTCACCGCCGTCGACGGCATCGACGTCGACATCGCGCCGGGCGAGTCCTTCGGGTTCCTCGGCCCCAACGGTGCCGGCAAGTCGACGACCATGCGGATGATCGCCGCCACCTCCACGCGCACCGCCGGCAGCCTCGACGTGCTGGGCCTCGACACGAACCACCATGGCCCGCAGATCCGGGCCCAACTGGGCATCGTGCCGCAGGGCGACCTGCTCGACGAGGAGCTGCGTGTCATCGACAACCTCATCGTCTACGGCCTCTACTTCGCGCTGCCGCGCGCCTGGGTCAAGGCCCGCGCCGAGGAGTTGCTGGACTTCGCGCAGCTGCGCGAGAAGCGCACCGCCCGCGTCGACGGCCTCTCCGGAGGCATGAAGCGGCGCCTCACGATCGCCCGCGGGCTGATCAACGACCCGAAGATCATGCTGCTCGACGAGCCGACCACCGGCCTCGACCCGCAGGCCAGGCACATCCTCTGGGACCGGCTGTTCCGGCTCAAGGAGCAGGGCACCACGCTGGTCGTGACCACGCACTTCATGGACGAGGCCGAGCAGCTGTGTGACCGGCTCGTCGTCGTCGACCACGGCAGGATCGTCGCGGAGGGCTCCCCGACGTCGCTGATCTCGCAGTACGCCACCCGCGAGGTGCTCGAGGTGCGCTTCGGATCCGGCCGCAACGAGGAGGTCGCCGCCCGGCTCGACGGGATCGGCGAGCGGCGCGAGGTGCTGGCCGACCGCGTCCTGATCTACGCCGACAACGGCGAACACGCGCTCAAGGCGGTCATCGACCGCGAGCTGGAGCCCATCGCCTCGCTCGTGCGTCGCTCCTCGCTCGAGGACGTGTTCCTCCGGCTGACAGGCCGGAGCCTGATCGAATGAGCCTCGCCACCCGCCCGACGACGGCCGTCGACCCTCGCCGCGTCGCCCGCTGGGGCTGGCTCGGCGTCGTGCACCACCAGCTGCGCCTGATGCGCCTCTACCTGCCGACGATGCTGCTGACGGGCATCGGTTCGCCGTTCCTGTACCTCATGGGACTCGGGCTGGGGCTGGGCGTGCTCGTCGACGGGGGCAGCGGCATCGAGGGCGTCGACTACATCGTCTTCGTCGCCCCGGCCCTGGTCATGGCTACCGCCATGCAGACAGCCGCGCAGGAGAACACCTACGGCGTGTTCGGCGGGTTCAAGTGGTCCAACATCTTCACCGCGATGCGGCTGACCCCGATGAGCCCCCGCCAGATGGCCTTCGGGTTCCAGGTCTCCACGCTGCTGCGCGTCCTGCCGATGCTGGTCTTCTACTGCCTCGCCGTCATGGTGTTCGGGCTGGGGCACCCGCTGCGGGTCCTCCTGATGATCCCCATCGGGCTGCTGCTGGCCTTCGCCGTCGGGTTCACCGTCATGGCGTGGGTCGCCAGCCAGAAGGACGACCGCGGCCAGCTGTCGTTCGTCGAGCGCTTCGTGATCCTGCCGCTGACGCTGTTCTCCGGCAGCTACTTCCCGCTCGAGACGCTGCCCGGCTACCTGCAGCCCGTCGGCTGGGTCTCGCCGCTGTGGCACGCGGCCGAGCTCGGCCGCGTCGCGCTCTACTCCGCGCCCGTGCCGGGCTGGCTCGTCGCCGTCCACGTTGCCTACCTCGCGGTCCTCGCGCTCGTCATGGGGCTCGTCGCGGCCCGAGTCTTCCGGAGGAGGCTCGACCAGTGAACAGCCTCTACGCGGGCAACACCCGCGCTGTCGTCGAACGCGGCGTGCGCGTCATGATGAAGCACAACACGCTCGTGATCCTGTCCGGCTTCTTCGAGCCGGTGTTCTACCTGCTCAGCATGGGGTTCGGCCTCGGCGCGCTGATCGGCACCGTGTCCTTCTACGGGCACGACGTGCCCTACGGCGCGTACATCGCGCCGGCGCTGATGGCGGTGTCCGCCATGAACGGCGCCGTCTACGACTCGACGATGAACGTCTTCTTCCGCATGCGGTACGCGAAGCTGTACGACCAGATGCTGTCGACGTCGCTGGGTCCGCTGGACGTGGCGCTCGGCGAGATCATCATGGCCCTGATCCGCGGCCTGCTGTACGCCATCGGGTTCATGATCATCACGACGATCCTCGGGCTGAACCTCGCCTGGACCGCGGTCCTGGCGATCCCCGCCGCGCTGCTCGTCGCGTTCGGCTTCGCGTCCATCGGGCTGGCGATCACCAGCTTCATGAAGCGGTTCCAGCATCTCGACATGGTCTACTTCGTGCTGCTGCCGATGTTCCTGCTGTCGGCGACGTTCTTCCCGATCGAGGTGTACCCGGAGGCGGTGCAGTGGGTCATCAAGGCGCTGCCGCTGTGGCACGGCGTCGACATGATCCGCCAGCTGACGACGGGCCTGATCCAGCCCACCATCTGGGTCCACGTCACCTACTTCGTGGTGATGATCGTCGTGGGCGTCACGCTCGCCACCGCCCGCCTCCGGGCGCTGTTCCTCCGCTGAGCTACAGCTCCTCGCCCGGCAGCAGCGCGCCCACCTGGTAGCGCAGCGCGTCCATCGTCTCCATGACGGCCATGGTCTCCGACCACGGCATCAGGTCCGACTGCTGGCGACCCTCGGCCACCATCGTCGCGAAGTGCGCCGCCTCGAAGCACAGGCCCTCGTGCGCCTCGATGACGGGAGCCTCCGAGAAGGCCTCCTCCCCGTCGCGGGTGAAGACGCGGACCTTCTGCGGCGTGTAGAACGTGCCGGGGATCTCCAGCGTCGCGAGGTCGCCGGAGACGAACGCGATGTTCGGCGTCAGCGACGCGAGCGTCGTGGAGATCTGCGCCTGCGCGTTGTCGTGCCCCGGGTAGCCCTCGAGCGTCGCGGAGATCTGCCGGTCGACGCCCGTGAACGCCTTGGTGCCCAGCGCGGAGAGGCGGCTGGGCGAGCCGAGGACGAAGTGCGTGAACGAGACGGGGTAGACGCCGAGGTCCAGCATGGCGCCGCCGGCCTTGTCGGGGTCGAACATGCGGTGCGACGGGTCCGGCGCGAACCACTGCCCGTGGTCGGCGAACACCGACTCGATCTCGCCGAGGGCGCCGATGTCCAGCAGTTGCCGCACGACGTCGATGTGGGGCAGGAAGCGCGTCCACATCGCCTCCATGACGGCCACGCCCGCGGAGCCGGCGGCCTCGAGGACCTGCAGTGCCTCGTCGGCGTTGCGGGTGAAGGCCTTCTCGACCAGGACGGGCTTGCCCGCGGAGATCGCCAGGAGCGCGTTGGCGAGGTGTTCGCTGTGCGGGGTCGCGACGTAGACGATGTCGACGCCCTTGTCGGCGACGAGTTCCTCGTAGGAGCCATAGGCGCGCTCGGCGCCGACCGTCGAGGCGAAGGCCCGCGCACGCTCGAGCGTGCGGGAGCCGACGGCGACGAGGCGCTGGCGGGTGTGCTTGTGCATCGCGTCGACGAAGCGTTCGGCGATCCAGCCGGTGCCGATGATGCCCCAGCGCAGCGGGGGAGCGGTCATCGGGTCCGGGGTGCGGGGGGTGGGCAGCGTCAGGCTCATGGCCCTATTCAACCGCAGATGCGGCCTTCGCAGGAGGCGTGAGCGCGGGAGACAGCGCCAGCATCGCCAAGGCGGCAACGGGGATGACGATCAGGGCCCACCGGATGGTCAGGGAGTCGGCCACCAGGCCGATCAGCGGAGGCGAGACGAAGAAGCCGAGCCGCATCAGCCAGCTGACGAACGTCAGGCCGTTGCCGGCCGCCATGCCGGGCAGCTCGTCGGCCGCGTGCATCACCATCGGGATCGCGGTGGCGATGCCCCAGCCGGCGCAGGCGAAGCCGACCAGCGTGAGCGCGGGCGACGGGAAGGCCACGGCCAGCGCCATGCCGACCCCGGCGACGATCGCGCCCTGTGTCACCGCGGCGCGCGGGCCGAAGCGGTTGGTCAGCGCGTCCCCGGTGAACCGCCCGACGACCTGCACCGACTGCAGCGCCACGAAGGCCATGCCGACGAGGAACGGGCTCACCTCGAACATCGAGTCCATGTAGACGGCGCCCCAGGAGGCGCCGGAGTCCTCGATCATGCCCGCGAACGCGCCGAGCAGGCCGAGCGCGATCAGGCGGGGCAGCCAGCGTCGCGCGACGCCCTTGCCGACGGGGGCGGCCGTCGCCTCGGGGGTGGGATCGACGACGGTGTCGGGGCCCTTCAGCAGCAGCGTCCTCGCGTACAGGGCGACGCCGGAGAAGATCACGAAGGCGGCGAGGCACTGGATCCAGATGGGCAGCTGCGCCTGAGCCGCGAGGGAGCCGAGGAAGCCGCCGCAGACGGCGCCGACGGACCACCAGCCGTGGAAGCCGTTGAGGATCGACGAGCCGTGCAGGCGCTGTACGCGCAGCCCGTGCGAGTTCATGGAGATGTCGGTGAACGCGTCGAGCGCGGACATGAGCAGGATGCCGAGCACGAAAACGGCCCAGTGGGTCGCGTTGCCGTAGATCGACAGGCACGCGAGCCCGAGGATCGCGGACACGACGGTCACCGTCGACGACGTATGGCGCCGGATCAGCCGGGCGGTGAACAGCCCGGCCAGCAGTCCGCCGAGGGGGCCGAGCCCGACGGCGAGCCCCCACTGCAGGTCGCCGAGGCCGAGGTTGGCCTTCAACTCGGGGTAGCGGGGCAGCAGCGACGCGAAGCCGACGCCGTTGAGCCAGAACATGATGGTGACGCCCCACCGGGCGCGCACGACCTCGCGGGTGGGTGCCATGGCAGGAGAGCCTAGCGGTACCGACCGCGGGGTAGATAGCCGCCGCCAGGGGGTGCGATGAGCACGACACACTTGTCACGCGTCGGGCGAACGTTCACAGGGCGGTTTTCGGTCGACGAGAAGGAGGATGTGCTCATCGGGCCCCGGACATGCGGAACCCCGCAAGGCCGACGCCCCGCGGGGTTCCGCCGCCGGTCACATGCCGAACGTGCTCTCCGGCTGGCCGAGCGCCGACTCCAGTTGTCGCAGCTCGTCGACGAGGTCGCGCGGCAGCCGCCACCCGAACGTGTCGAACCAACGGCCGATGCGGGGCACCTCGTCGCGCCACTCCTGCGGCTGGTAGCGCACGACGTCGTGCAGGTCGTCGGCCGAGATGTCGAGCCCGTCGACGTCGAGGCCGTCCGCGGTCGGCAGGAGGCCGATCGGGGTCTCGACGGCGTCGACGAGCCCGTCGACTCGCTCCGCGACCCACTTCAGCACGCGGGAGTTCTCACCGAACCCCGGCCACATGAAGCGACCGGAGCAGTCGCGGCGGAACCAGTTGACGTAGAAGATCTTCGGGAGCTTGTCCGGGTCGGCCTTGGCGCCCAGGTTGAGCCAGTGCTGCACATAATCGGCGACGTGGTAGCCGATGAACGGGAGCATCGCCATCGGGTCGCGGCGGAGCACGCCGACCGCGCCCTTCGCCGCGGCCGTCGACTCCGACGAGCACGTCGCCCCCATGAAGACGCCGTGGCGCCAGTCGCGCGACTGGGTCACGAGCGGGACGGTGTTCTCGCGGCGGCCGCCGAAGATGATCGCGTCGATCGGCACGCCGTCGGGGTTGTCGTAGTCGGGGCTGAGGATCGGGCACTGGCCGATCGGGGTGCAGAAGCGGCTGTTCGGATGCGCGGCGGTCTCGTCGGGTCGGCCGCCCTCGGGCCCGGACTCGGCGCGCCAGGTACGCCCCTTCCAGTCCGTGAGTACGGCGGGCTTCTCCTTCGTCATGCCCTCCCACCACACGTCCCCGTCCGGGGTCAGGGCGACGTTGGTGAAGATGGAGTTGCCGCGATCGATGGCCGCCATCGCGTTGGGGTTCGTCGCGGCGCCGGTGCCGGGGGCGACGCCGAAGAAACCCGTCTCGGGGTTGGTCGCGTACAGGCGGCCGTCCTCGCCGAAGCGCATCCAGGCGATGTCGTCGCCGAGCGTCTCGACCCGCCAGCCGGGCACCGTCGGCTGCAGCATCGCGAGGTTGGTCTTGCCGCAGGCCGACGGGAAGGCCGCGGCGATGTGGTATTCGCGCCCCGTCGGCGAGATGAGCTTCAGGATCAACATGTGCTCGGCCAGCCAGCCCTCGTCCCGGGCCATGGCCGAGGCGATCCGCAGCGCGTAGCACTTCTTGCCGAGCAGCGAGTTGCCGCCGTAGCCGGAGCCGTACGACCAGATCATCCGCTCCTCGGGGAAGTGGACGATGTACTTGGTGGAGTTGCACGGCCAGGCGACGTCGGGCTGCCCGTCGGACAGGGGCATGCCGACGGAGTGGAGACACGGCACGAAATCGGCCCCGGTCTCCTCCATGACGCGCAGCACCTCGGCGCCCATCCGGGTCATGATCCGCATCGACAGTGCGACATAGGCCGAGTCCGAGACCTCGACGCCGAACTTCGGGTCCTTCGCATCCAGGTGGCCCATGCAGAAGGGCATGACGTACATCGTGCGCCCGACCATGCAGCCGTCGTAGAGCTGCGTCATGACGCGCTTCATCTCGGCCGGGGCCATCCAGTTGTTGGTGGGGCCGGCGTCGCGCTCGTCGACCGAACAGATGAAGGTGGAGTCCTCAACGCGCGCGACGTCGTCCGGATCGGTCCGGGCGTAGATGGAGTTCGGCTTGCGGTCTTCGTTGAGCCTCTGGACGGTGCCGGCGGCAACCAGCAGGTCGACCAGCGAGTCCCACTCCTCATCCGACCCGTCACAGTAGTGGATGGCGTCGGGCCGGCAGAGCTCGACGACCTCGTCGAGCCATTCGAGGAGCCTCGGGTGGGTGGGCTGGTCGCCCGTGGTGGGGAGTGAGTTTCGTAGGGATAGGCCAACAGTGGTGCTCATGATCGGCTATTTCCTTGTCCGCGTCGTTGCGTCAGGCATCCGCCCCGGGTGCCTGTGCTGTCACCATAACCGTGGCGAGGCGGATGTGGTGGGCGGATGATCAGTTTCGCCCGATGCTATTCTCGGCGGCGTGGGACGTCAGCTAACATGCGCCGCCATTCTCCTGACGCTGGGAGCGGTCGCCGGATGCGCAGGCCAGGAACCTGTCACGGGTCGGCCGGCTTCCTCCCCGACGCCGACGCCCGCGGTGAGTTCACCTCCGGTCGTCTCCCCGACCGAGGAGCCCGACGCCACCACCCCGCCCACCGCGGAGTCCGCGCCCGCCACGTCGCTTGCGTCCGTCGAACAGTCGTCGCCCCAGGGTGGCACGTGGACTGTGGTCGACGCCGAGATCACCAGCGCCGCACAGCTCGACAGCCTCGACGCGGTGCCCCCGTCTCTGCGGTCGTTCCTGGCGGGGCGACTGGGTGAGGACGAGACGACAGGCTGCGTCACCGAGAGCATCCGCCTGCGCGGCGTCCACCCGGACGGGTACGCGTTCGGCGCCGAGGACTCGACCTGCGGAGACGGCCAGTCGCTCTGGGGCGTGGACGACGGCCAGTGGCAGTACGTGCTGCAGTTCGCCGACCCGCAGCCCTGCAGCACGTTCGCGCGGCTCGACATCCCCGCCGGTGTGCCGGGTCTGCGCTGCACGGAGGACGGCAAGGGAGTCGACTACTAGGCGACACAACACGAAAAGGGGGCGGGGACGCAGTGCGCCCCGCCCCCTTTCTCGTTGTCGTCAGGACAGCAGCTTGGCCTTGGCCGCGGCGAACTCCTCGGCGCTCAGCACGCCGGCAGACTGGAGCTGCGCGAGTCGCTCCAGCTGAGCGATCAGGTCGCCCGCGCCCGAAGGGGCGGGAGGCTGCGGGGCGGCCTGAACGGGCGGCGCGGCCACGACCTGAGGCGGCGGCGCGGCCGCTGCCTGGGCCTGCTGCGCACGGGCGTGCTGGCGGCTGGCGACCGCTCCTGCGGTCGCCTGCGCCGTGCCTGCGATGACGGCTGTTCGGGCTGCGGTCGCGAGGAGACCGGGGCGTCCGATTCGACGGATCATGGAATCACTCCTTGTCAGACTTCGAGGCCGGCCGCGGTGGCCACCTCATTGACGACCTCGGCGGGGAACCGCTGGACCGACAGCGGGCGGGCGTCCGAGTCCCGCATCGCCGTCGCGATCTTCCGGGCCCAGGTGTTCTCCACCAGGACCGCCAACGCGATCGCGCCCGGAGCCAGGTCCTCGGTGAGCTCCAGCAGGTCGTCCTCGCCGATGAGCCCGTCGGCCTCTGGCGTTGCGCCGGACAGGTCGAACTCTCCGGCCAGCTGATCCAGCTCGACGACCTCGCGGGCGCCACCGTCACCGTGGCGGACCACCGCGACGTCGAGCAGGGTGAGCACCCCGGCGGAAGTGACCTCGCGGAGGGTCGCGGTCACCTCGGACGGCGAGGAACCGGACGGAAACTCGACCACGTACAGGTCGGCAGGTCCGAAGCTGGTCATGTCAGGCCAGCGCCTTGGCCTTGAGCTGCGCGAACTCGTCGGCCGTGATGGCTCCCGAATCGAGCAACGCCTTGGCGTCGGCGATCTGCTTGGCCGGGTCGTTGCCCGCCACCGAGCGGATGTACTCCTCTGTCGCCTCGCGGGACTGCTCGACGGCCGCGTACTGACGCTTGTTCATCCCGCCGCCGCGTGCGATCAGGTAGATGAGCGCGCTCAGGACCGGCACGACAAGCAACGCCAGGATCCACAGTGCCTTTGCCCAGCCCTTGAGCCCGGAGTCGCGGAAGATGTCGACGACGATCTGGAACATCACGATCAGGTACATGATGAAGAAGAAGCCGTAGATGACCAGCCACAGAGATTCCCAGAATGACATCCGTCAGTCCTTTCGTAGGGGCCGAGTCCGGCGTCGACCCACGGTGGGACGACGTCCCGAATCCGGCGGAGTCGATGCCAGTCTAGCCAGCGGTCGGTATCCGGGAATACCCTTCCATATGGCCGGAATCCATCGGATGGATGCGACCTCGGGAACCGTGAGCGCGCGTCAATCCGAGGCGGTGGGCCGGTAGCGGGAAGGGAGCTCCGATGACCGGGAATGCGGGCGCGACGGCGCGCCGGAGACTGGAGCCGAGCGACATCGAGCGGCTGACGGCACGGCTTCTGGTCACGGAGGGCGACGACCGCGGCCGCAAACTGTCCGCCTTCTGGGTGCTGATCATCCTGTCGACGGTGATCGCCAGCGCAGGCGTGATGGCGGACTCGACGGCCACCGTCATCGGCGCCATGATCGTCGCGCCCCTCATGACGCCGATCCTGGGGACCGCCCTGTCGGTCGTGATGGCGAGGCGACGACTGATCCTGGTCAACCTGGGAATGGTGGTTGCCGGCGCGCTGTGCGTCGTCGTCATCGCGTACCTTCTGGGCCTGACGAATCAGATGCTGCTGGTCGCCGACACGAACGCGCAGATCGCGGCCAGGGTGACGCCCCGCCTGATCGACCTCGTCGCCGCCCTCGCAACCGGCGTGGTGGGCGCCTTCGCAATGGTCCGGTCGGACATCTCGGACGCGCTGCCGGGGGTTGCCATCGCGATCTCCCTGGTTCCGCCGCTGGCCGTGGTCGGGCTGACTCTGGAGTCAGGGGCCCCCGAGCAGGCGGTGGGGGCGCTCCTGTTGTTCGGGACGAACGTCACGGCGATCATCGCCACCGGCACGATCGTGTTCCTCGCCTACGGGGTGCGCACCACGGCGCACGATGCCGGCATACCGCTGGGGAAACTGCGGGCGAGCACCGTCGCCGTCGTCATCGGAGCCCTGATCGCGCTGTGCATCCCGCTGGGGGTCGGCAGCGCCGTCGTCATCAGGCAGGAACTCATCGCGTCCCGCGCGGCACCGGTCGCGCGCGAGTGGGCCGAGGCGCAGGGGTGGCAGATCCAGGACGTCAGCGTGCGGCAGGGTGTGTTGCGGATCGTCGCGCTCGGTCCGCCGCCCACGATCCAGGAGTCCGGTCTGCGGGACCGCCTCGACCAGGCAGGGCTCGGGTCCGTCGACGCGACCGTCACGCTGGTGCTCGGCGGCAGCGTGACCCTGGAGGGCGAGAGGTAGCGAGTGCTCAGGCGGCCCTGTCGGGAGCCGCCAGGAGCCGGCGCACGCCCGCCCGGGCGGCCATCAGGACCAGGATCAGCCCGGTCACGGCGAAGAAGCCGCCCAACACCACCCGCCCGGCGAAGACCAACGCCATCAGTTCCAGCACGACGAACTTGCTGCCGAACAGGACGGCCCACAGCAGGAGGCCGGCGCCGACCTTCCCGGCGACGGTCTGCGCGCTCTTGAACCGGGTCTTGACGCGGTTCTTCGCGAGGACGACGACCTCGAGGACGCCCTTGAGCAGCACGGCGGCCAGCAGCGAGAGCGTGAACGTCTCGGCGATCACCATCGGCAGGTACTCGGCCACGAGGTTGAGGACGACGACGTAGACGAAGACGTCCACCACGTCGGCGGGCCTGAGCAGCCGACGCCGCGTGGCAACGGGCTGCCTCACGTGCGACATGCGCGCAGCCTACCGCCGGGGAGCGGGCGCCGGGCCCCTACAGCTCCTCCTCGTTGACCAGCTCGACGAAGCGGTTGCGGATCCGTCGTGCCCGGAGGGGATCGTGCGTGGAGATCGCGGCAACCGTCACGCCTGACGCATCGCCGGTCGCCGGCGTCCAGGCGGACCCCTCGTCGGCGCTGTCGACGCGGACGCAGTAGGTGTGCTGTCTCTCGGCCTCGGCGACGATGGCCGCGTTGACGGCGCCGGAGTCGGTGGTTGCCAGCACGTACCAGGCCCCGTCGATGTCGCCGGGGGCGTAGTCGCGCGCGTGCCAGGTGAACTCCCCGGCTTCGGCCATCGCGCCGAGTGCCGGGTGCAGCTCCGGCGCGACGACCTCGACCAGGGCTCCAGCCTCCACGAGCTTGGGCACGCGGCGGCGCGCGACACAGCCGCCGCCGACCACGACCACCTTCCGGCCGGTCAGCAGCAGCCCGGTCAGGTACGCGCGGGAGCCGGTCGCGGTGCGGGCCCGGAGGGCGCCCTCCTTGTGCGCTGTGCCACGACCTCGGCGAGTTCGTCGCACGGGCCGATCACGTCGGCGATCCGGATCTCCGCGTCGGGATGGCTGGCCCGGAACTCGTCCACCAGCCTGCGCACCGACTCGTCCAGCCTGCCGGAGAAGAGCGCGTGCGGCATGACGACGATCCGGCGGCTGCCGGACGAGTAGTACTGGTGCAGGATCTGCGGCAGGTCAGGTCCGACGATCTGGATGAAGGCCGAGAGGACCTGCCGGTAGCCGCCGGTCTCGAAGATGACGCGCGACAGGCGGACGTGGTCGGCGTTCGCGTCGGTGTCGTTGCTGCCGCGGCCGGCCATCACCACGTCGGTCTCGTCGGCCGGCCACGTGTCGCGGGCCGCGGTGATCCGCTGGTGGATCGCGTCGATCAGCGGCTGGGGGGATCCGAGATGCCTCGTGGGGATGACTGTGGCGTCCTCGTGGCGCGCCTTCGCGCCCTCCACGGCGCGCGGGACACCCTGCCGGACGTGCCCGCCGGGGCCGGCCATGAGCGGCACGACGACGGCGGCCCCCGACTCGACGAGGATCGTGTCGAGCACCTCGTCGAGGGCCGGTTCGGCCAGCTCGACGTAGCCGACCTCGACCCGCACCTCGGGCAGCAGCGCACGCACCAGGTCCGCCAGCCGCGTCGTCTCGTCGAGGCCGGCCGGAACACGGGTGCCGTTGCCGACCAGGATCAGCGGTGGCGCTTCGGTCGGGACGGCGGCCGGGGGAGGAGCGGGTTGCGTGTGGGTCATGGCTTCTCCTGCAGAGGGGCGTGCGTTCGGCCAGCGTATCCCCTGGGCTGTGCGCAACAGGGGTGGTCCAGGGGCGATCTGGCCCACCGCCGGAGGTCGTCATACGATGGGTTCCCATGAGTCGTGAACTAGTGCTGATCGGCGTCGGAGCCGGCGACCCCGACTGGCTGACCCTCGCCGCGGTCGACGCGATCCGGCGGGTCGATGTCCTGTTCGTCGTGGTCAAGGAGGCCGAATACGACGACCTCGTGGAGGCCCGGCGCGAGCTCATCGCGCGGCACCGGGACACGCCGCTGCGGACCGTCTCCCTGCAGGACCCGAAGCGCCCCTGGCGCACCACGCCCGACTATCCGGCCGCCGTGAGGCGGTGGCGAGCCCAGCGCCGCGACGCCTGGGGCGCGGCCCTCGCCGCCGAACTCGGCGAGGGGGAGACCGGGGGCTTCCTGGTGTGGGGCGATCCGTCGCTGTACGAGAGCACCCTGGCGATCATCGAGGAGGTCATCTCCCATTCGCAGACCGACATCGAGCTGGACGTCATCCCCGGAGTGAGCAGCGTCCTCGCGCTCGCCGCCCGCCACCACATCCCCCTGAACCGCCAGGGGCACGCCGTCCAGATCATGCCCGCGCGCCTGCTCGCCGACGGCATGCCGGACGGGGTCGTCGACGCCGTCGTCATGCTGGATGGCAAGCAGGCATTCGCCTCGATCGACCCCGAGGGAATCGACATCTACTGGGGCGCCTATCTCGGCTCGCCCGACGAGATCCTCATCTCCGGACCCCTGGCAGAGGTCCGCGACGAGGTCCTCAGGGTCCGCAACGAGGCCATCGAGCGCAAGGGGTGGATGTTCGACACCTATCTGCTCCGGCGCGTCGACCCGGGTCGGTCGGCTGGGTCGGCCGACTGACTCAGACCGCAGTGGCCTCCCGGTCACAGGCCGTCCAGCCATCGCCCAGACAGCTCGACACCCGAATGTCACCAACCCGTTCACCCGGTGCAAAGTCGGAGCGGCGGGCAACGTCGGCTACGCGGGCCTACGCTGAGCGCAGTGTTTGGACGACAGGGAGGACATCGATGACGGCCTGCTACTTCATCCGACTCGGTAAGCAGGGGACCTTCGTCCAGGACGCAGTCGAGCGGGGCTACGTCGGAGTCGACTACGGCATGGTCGACGACTTCAAGGGCAAGTTCCCCGACGAGTGGACCGCATTCAACAAGACCTACATCCCTCGTTACCTCGACCTGCACCCGGACAAGACCAAGGTGGCCGCGGGTCTTGCGTGTGGCACGATCTGGACCCTTGGCAAGGGAATGAAGGACGGAGACCTCGTCGTCACCCCGGACCCCGCTGGAATCCTGCACGTGGGCCGAGTCACCGGCCCTTACGCCTTCGTTCCAGGCGAGGAGTTGCCGCACCGCCGGCCGGTGTCGTGGCAGTTCGGGACCATCAACCGCGATGAGATGAGTGCCGAGTTGAGGCGCTCGACGGACAGGTACCCGGCCACTGTGTCCAACATCAGCCAACACCTCGCTGAGATCGAGAGTCTGCTCCAGGAATACCCGCAGTTGGTTTCGACGGATCCAGACGTTGAGGATCCCGTTCAGTTCGCCCTGGAGAAGTACCTGGAGGAGTTCCTCGTCGACAACTGGACGAGGACTGAGTTGGGGAAGCGCTACGACATCTACTGCGATGATGAGGGAAACCAGATCGGCCGCCAGTACCAAAGCGACACAGGCCCGCTCGATATCTTGGCCGTGAGCAAGGATGGCGCGGACTCCTTGTCGTCGAGCTCAAGAGGGGAAAGGCCAGCGACTCAGTCGTCGGGCAGATCCAGCGCTACATGGGCTACATCAAGGATCAGGTGGCCGAGCCCACTCAAGCAGTTCGCGGCGTGATCATTGCGCTCGAGGACGACCTCCGGATCCAGCGGGCCCTCTCCGTGGCCAGCGGCATCGAGTTCTACCGCTATCAAGTGAAGTTCACCCTGATCAAAGCGTGACATCCCCCGGGCGGAGCGGCATCCCGGGGCTGTCCAACTCCCGCAGGAAGCCCAAGGCTTGCCGACCGACTTCCGAGTGTGAGCGTTGCGGGCGGAGGAACACCTTCCGCACCCGGCCGAGGCGGTCGCCTTCGCTGGCTCTACTCGTCGAGTTTCTGGATTCGCACGGCGGCTCGGTCACCCGCGGCGATACCCGGACCGGCGACCCAGACCGATGGCGGGTCGTTCGGAGAACGCGACTCAGGATCGTTGGGTACTTGCAGGACTCCGTCTGAGCGCGACTCCGCCGACGCGGGGCCTTGCAAGGACCCGCCGGGTAGTCATTGGGCTCGGTGATCGCTACGCAGGCGGGCGAGCGTAGGGAGGGTCGTCGCGAGTTCCTCGCGCTCAATCTGGTCAAGAGGGCCAATAAGGTGCTCGACAGGGCGGGCGTTGCTGCCCGTGCGCAATCGGCGTGACAGAGTGCGCAGAACCCCGCAAGAGTTGGCAGGGCTGAGGATGCGCGGGACGCACGACGCGGAAAGCCGCTCTGATTCGGAGTGAAACTCCAAACCAGAGCGGCTTTCCAACTGTCGGGGTGACAGGATTTGAACCTGCGGCCTCGTCGTCCCGAACGACGCGCGCTACCAAGCTGCGCCACACCCCGATGGCCCTTGGGCCACCGAAATACTAGCCCACCTGCGCCGGAAGTGCGAAACGGGGGCGCGTCACAGTCGGGGCTGCAGGGTCAGCATCGTGACCTCCGGTCGGCACGCGAACCGGTACGGGGCGTACCTCGACGTGCCGAGGCCCGCAGACACGTGCAGCGCGGACGTGTGCGGCCCGACGGTGTGCTCGGACAGGCCCTTCACCCGGGCGGGCTCGATGTCGCAGTTGGTCGCGAGCGCGCCGTAGCCGGGCACGCAGACCTGTCCGCCGTGTGTGTGGCCGGCCAGAATCAGGTCGGGGTCGTCAGCGGTGAGCTGGTCGAGCACCCTCAGGTACGGCGCGTGGGTGACGCCGAGCTTGAGGTCGGCCGCAGGGTCGAAGGGCCCGGCCACCTGTTCGTACTCGTCGCGGTTCAGGTGCGCGTCGTCGGTGCCTCGCAGGTCGAGGTGCAGGCCGCCGACGTCGAGTTGCGCCCGGCGGTTGTCCAGGTCGACCCAGCCGAAGCTCTCCAGTCCGGACTTGAGTTCGCGCCAGGGGAGTTCGACCCGGGGATGCCGGACAGTGCGCGGCCGACGGGAGACGTACTTGACCGGGTTCCGGAAGCTCGGCGGGTAGTAGTCGTTGGACCCGAACACGAAGGCGCCGGGCGCGAACGACAGCGGGGCGAGTGCCTCAAGCAACGGCTCGACGGCCGCGGCCTCGGTGAGGTTGTCGCCAGTGTTGACGACGAGGTCCGGCTCGAGCGAGGCGAGCGATGACAGGAAGGCCAGCTTGCGGCGTTGCGTGTGGAGCAGGTGCACGTCGGAGATGTGCAGCAGCTTCAGCTCACGCGCGCCCGGGCGCAGCACCCGGACCTCTGCCCGGCGCAGGGTGTACAGCCCGGCCTCGAACAGTCCCCAGGAGAAACACGCGGCTCCGGCGGCGGCCGTCACGGCCGCCGCCTTCAGGATCGGATGCCCCATCAGTCGCCGTCGTCCTTGTCGTCCTTCTTGGAGTCGTCCTTCTTGGAGTCATCCTTCTTGTCACTGTCGGAGGACTTGTCCTCATCCTCCTTCTCGGGTTCGGCCGCGACCGGCTTCGGCCCGACGGAGACCTTCAGGCTGATCGTCGAGAACTTCGTGGCTGTGCCCGAGGGGGAGATGCCCAGGAACGTGCCCACGGAGTAGTTGGAGTAGATGCCCCAGCGCTGGGTGCTGAACCCGGCCGCCTCGAGCGTCTCCTTCGCCTCGTTGTAGGACATGCCCGACACGTCGGGGACCTTGACCTTGACGCCCTCGAGGATCTCGTCGGACGGCTGGGTGAAGCTGGTCTTCGGGAGGTCTCGGAGAGCGGACTTCATGGCCGCCTTCCAGATCAGGCCGGCGTCGCCGCCACCCGTACCGGCGAGGTAGCCGCCCTTGACCCGCAGGCCCGTCAGGGACTGGCTCCGGCCCTCCCAGTAGTCGTTGGTCTTGTCGACGGCGATCATCGCCACGCCGGCAAGCTCGGGGGTGTAGCCCGCGTACCAGACGGCGGTCGCGTTGTTGGTCGTACCGGTCTTGCCGGCCTCGTCGCGACCGTCGTTGATGGCCGCGGGTCGGCCGGTGCCCTGCTCGGCGACCGACTGGAGGATGTAGTTGACGCCGTCGGCCACGTCCTTCTTGATGACCTGCTTGCAGTTCGCGTCGGGCACCTCGAGGTTGGCCCCCTCGACCGTCTCGACGCTCTCGAGGATGATCGGGTTGCAGTGCTTGCCGCGGTTGGCGAACGTCGCGTAGGCCTCCGCCATGGAGATCGGCGTCACGTCCGCGGTGCCGAGCACGAAGGACGGGTAGTTCTGCATGGTTTTGAGGCTGTCGCCGCTGGCCAGCTCGACGCCGGCCTTCTGCGCCATCTCGATCGACGAGCAGATGCCCGTGTCGCGGATCAGCTGCATGAAGTACGTGTTGACCGAGTTCTGGGCGGCCTTGAGCATGTTGATGGTGCCGTAGCCACGCAGGTACTGGTTGCCGAGCAGGTAGTCCTGGTTGAACGTGAAGGAGCCGTCGCAGTTCTTGAAGGTCTGCCCCCGGAACTGCATCTGGCCCGGCGCGTTGTACGTCTTCTGCGGAGTCATGCCCTGGTCGAGGGCCGAGGCGATCGTGAACGTCTTGAACGTCGAACCGGCCTGGTAGCCCTCCGCGCCACCCAGCGCCTTCGACGCGTTGTAGTTCCAGTACGTCTCGCCCTTGCCCGTGCCCATGTCCGGTCTGGACTGGGCCATGGCGACGATCAGCCCGGTCTTCGGCTGGATCAGCACGCTCGTGGCGATCGCCGCGTCGGTCGGGGCTACCTGCAGCGCGACGGCGGCCTCCGCGGAGTCCTGGGCGACGGGGTCGATGAGCGTCTGAATGGTCAGGCCGCCGCGGTTCAGGCGGTTGGCGCGCTCCTCCTTCGTGTCGCCCATGCTGGTCATGTCGTCCGAGAGGAGGGTGAGGCGCACGTAGTCGCACAGGAACGGGTAGTCCGACGCCATGCACCCGTTGGGCGTCGGGGTGACCTGCTTGGGCTCGAAGGTCTCCTTCTTCGCCTCGGCGGCGGTGTCCTCGGAGATCATGCCCCACTTGACCATCTGGTTCAGCACCACGTCGCGGCGGTCGAGCGCGCGCTGCGTGTGGTTGACCGGGTTCAGGTTCACGGGGTTCTGCACGATGCCGGCAAGCAGCGCGGACTGCCCCAGCGTCAGCTCCTTGGCCGACGTGCCGAAGTAGTGCTGGGCGGCGGCCTCGACGCCGTAGGCGCCGTCGCCGTAGTACGCGATGTTGAGGTAGCGCTCGAGGATCTCGTCCTTCGTCAGCCGCTCCTCGAGGGCCATGGCGTAGCGGGCCTCGATGATCTTGCGCTCCAGCGTCACCTCGGTGGCGGCGCGGACGGCCTCGGCGTCGCCCGACACGGAGGCCGTCTCGACGCGCACGAGCTTCACGTACTGCTGCGTCAGCGTCGAGGCGCCCTGGGTATCGCCCGACAGCGTCTTCAGCAGTGCGCGGCCGAAGCCCTGGAAGTCGATGGCGCCGTGCTCGTAGAAGCGGTGGTCCTCGATCGCGATCTGCGCGTCCTGCATGTTGGTTGAGATGTCCTCGAGCGGCACATAGACGCGGTTCTCGTCATAGAACGTGGCCAGCTCGGACCCGTCGGCCATCAGCACGACGGAACGCTGGGACTGCGTGGGCGTCTCCAGGTCCGCGGGGATGTCGTCGAGAGAGTCGGCGGCGAGCTTGGCTCCCCCGCCGGCCAGCGCGGTCAGTGGCACGGCGAGTCCGGAGAGGAGCAGGCCGGCCAGCACGCTCACCGCCAGGAACATCAGCAGGGAGTACGCCTTCTGGCTCAGGGAGGCTGACTTCATGATCGACATGATACGTGACGGTTCTGTGGTGCCCGCCCCCGCGGCGCGTCCGCCCTCGGCGAGGGCATTCCTGCGAGTGGGAACATATCGTACAGCAGCCCACTTTGTCTGGGTGTGAAAATGCGCTAACGTCGGTGTCAACCGGATGGGTTGATCTGCGCAAGGGAGGGCAGAAATGTTTCTGGCTGAAGTGAGCGAGTGGACACTGCGAGCGAAATGCCGCGACATGGCCGATGCACTCTTCCCCGAGGGGAAGGACCAGAAGAGGGCCAGGACGGTGTGCGCCGGGTGCCCGGTGCGGTCCGAGTGCCTCGCGGAGGCCCTGGACAATCGCATCGAGTGGGGCGTCTGGGGTGGCATGACTGAACGTGAGCGCCGCGCGTTGCTCCGTTCGCGACCCGACATCGACTCGTGGCACGAGGTGCTCCTGACGAACCCTCGGCAGCCCGGCGGGCGCGTGGTGGTCCTCCCGAGTCGGGTGCATTGACGATCAACCAATATCCGAAGGGGTGGGAGCCGACTGGCCCCGCCCCTTCGGCTTTAGTGGAGAATTGCGCATGCGAGGCCCGATTAACTACGCGACATAGCGCGAATACCGTCGCTCGGGAAATGTAACGAACAAACGGGATATCCGGGGCATCAGGATCAGTCCCGGAGGAACTGCGCGGGGATGTCGACGACGCGGTCGATGTCCCAGTGTCGCGCCCATCCTGCCAGATCGAGCACCCAGTCCACGAGATGGGCGGTCAGGCCCCAGATGAAGACTTCGCCCATCGCGAACGCCGGGCCCGTGAATCCGACGGGGTGGCGGGCGGTGACGCGGTTGGCCGGGTCAGTGAGTTCGGAGATGGTGAACCGCTCGACGGAGCCAGTCTCGGCGGGGTCCATCGGCGCCAGCGTCGCGTCTCCGGGCCAGGTGGCGACAACCGTCGTCACGTCGAACCTGGAGGCGGGGACCCAGAGGGGAGGGAGCTGCCCGAGCAGGCTGACCGAGCGGCGGTTGAGACCGATCTCCTCGTCGGCCTCCCGCAACGCGGTGTCGGTGGCGTCGATGTCGCCGGGGTCCACCGCCCCGCCGGGGAGCGCGACCTGGCCCGCATGGTTGCGCAGGGTCTCGGCCCGGGTGACGAAGGTCAGGGCGGGGTCGGTGTCCCGGGTGAAGAGCATCAGCACCGCAGCGGCCCGCTCGCCGCGGGGCGTCCGGTCGAACCCCAGCGTCCTGGGCCGCGGATCCGCTGCGAGCGCAGTCCTGAGCCTGTCGAAGGGGGCTCCCCTGAGCTTGTCGAAGGGCGCCGTCATGACACCTCCAGGTACTTCTCGGCCAGGTCGAGCAGCTGCTCGGTCGACTCCAGCTGACCCGCGTGAACGCCGGCGATGCGGCCGTCCGCGCCGACGAAGAACGTCGTCGGAATCCCGGCGATCGACAGCTCGGCCCGCAGGGACCGGTCGGGGTCCATGACGTGCGGCCAGGCGAAGCCGGCCAGCGAGGCGAACTCGATCGCCCAGTCGGGCTGTGGATCGTCATAGTCGACGCCCAGGAACGAGACGCCATCGAGCTGCGCAGCCGCCTCCCGGAGGAACGGGGACTCGACGCGGCAGGGGCCGCACCACTGGGCCCAGAAGTTGATGATGGTAGGCGTCCGCGGCAGACCTGCCAGGTTCACCGTCGTCGACCCGTCCAGGCAGGTCAGAGCGGTCGCGGGGAGGCCTCCGTCCACGGCCACGGCGTCAGGGTCGGTCTCTGGGCAGGCCTGCAGCCCGTACTGCTCGGCCAACGCGGCGAGGTCCGCCGGTGCCGTGGAGGGTGTCTGCCCAGGCGAGGCGGTGGAGGCCGTACTGCAGCCGGTCGCCAGCGCGACCATGAGCAGGGCGGGGAGCAGTAGCCTCATCAACCTCGTACTGTACCTGCGCCTACCGACGGGGCTCCCGGATCAGCTTCGCGGCCTTCCCCAGGTCACCAGACCCTGCCACGCCCCATCAACGAATCGGCGGTCTAAGACCAGCGCCGCGATACTGCCATCGAGCCACACATGACGCACAAGGGACCCGTCGATGCCCTCGACGCAGGCGGCCAGGCCCTCACTCGGCGCCGCATCCTCACTCAACCAGCTGAACCGCTGGCTAGGCTCATCACTCGACGAGCCCGCGTCGAGGCCAGCTGCACGCCGACGCATCCACTCACCACGCTCAGCCAGCGAACCAAACTCCGAGATCTTCCTAGTCACACCAGCACGCTAGCTGACCACTACGACACTCCCAGCACCTCACAACCAAATAACAAACAATGGGCCGTTATCCACCACCACAACCCTGCCCGGGTCGTGGTGGTGGATAACGGCATATTGCCGAGGGGGATAGCCCTGATTAGGGTCTGGGCCCCCGTAGTATTAGCGATGTCGGAGGAGTTAAACCAACCCCCGACTGAAAGGCTCGTTGAAAAGGGCCAGTGTCTTTACGAAGGGGAAATGTGATGGAGACTGTGCAGAAGGTCGCTGAGGAGACCTGAACTGTCGTGCGGAACGGAGTGCTGCTCTCGGTGGTGGTCGGGCCTGAGGGTGTGAAGGTGGGCGATGAGGTGTTGCCGATCGGTGAGGTGACGGTCCTGCCGCAGCCGGGCCAGCGGATCAACCTGTGGGGGCGGGGGCTGTTCTGGATCAAGCCCGCGGACCTGCTCGAGGACGCCACCAACGTTCGCGTGTTCCTGCTGGAGAGCGAAACGATGCGCACCTGGCCCTACATGATCCCGCTCACCACTGCGCGGGGGCTGGAGCCAGTGGGGGAGTCCCTGCGCATCGCGTACGCCGCCGCCTCCATCGTGCTGGAGAAGGAGCGGTGGCTGGATCACCTCGCAGAGGACGCCCGCACCTTCGCCGACGACAACAACCTGTGCGAGGTCTTCGACCAGTTCATGGAGGAACACGGCATGAAGGGCCGCACCCGCGACTTCCGAGCCGAGTTCACGATCACCTTCACCGCCTATGTGGAGGGCAGCACCTTCGACAACGCCACCGAGAACCTCACCAAGGCCGACGTCCTCGAACTGCTCAACAACGAGGACTGGACTGGGAAGCAAGCGAATATTGACCAAAGCAATGCGGGGTGGGGCCAGCCAAGGGCCCCATCCCGTAACACCACGACAACCCTACCCGGGTCGTGGTGGTAACCAGCTACACCACACACCTATTAATGATCCTTTGCCGGTAGTAGAGTCAGAGACGGCAGGTGGAGCTAAACCAGCCATCACAAAGTGATTCTTTGAAAGGAATCTCGAAAATGACTCTAGACAATGTGACTGTCGCCATCGGCACCGACGTTTTCAGCGGTCCCGTCATCGTTGAAATCGGAGAATACGAGCAAGGCGCAACTGCGATCACGCTGTATGCGGCCGAAGATGGCGAGCAGCTCATGGCTGGCGAGTTCCTCGACGTCATCACCGTCAACCTAGCCAACGTCGGTCACCTGACCCAGCCGGGACACGTGTTCGTACCCCAGCGCTACACCCAGCACGCCAACGAGCTGGAACGCCACGGCCTCCTCAGCCCAGCCAAGCGCAGCGTCACCTACGGATCGTTCGGCCAGCTTGCAGTCGAGCGTGAGCTGCTCGCCCGCTAGCCCCGGGAGCGGCTCGTCACCCCCCAGGCGTGTGTTGCCGGGTGGCTGCTTCGTCTTAGCGTGCATGCGGTCCCGAGATCAAGAGCCTGTGGTCCCTTGTGTTCCTACACGCGGTAGGACATGCTGGCCTCATTCTCCTGTGAGTAGGCAATGAATTTCGTGTCAGGACCCTGTTGATCAGAGTGGAGTCGAGGGTGAACGCAGTGTCGCGTTGGTTGTGGGTTGTTGTGTGTTGGGCTTTGGCGATCTCGGTGGGGGTTGCTCAGCCGTCGTGGGCGGATCCTGTTGATGATGGTTCGGGTCCGGCGGAGCCTGTGGCTGGCGAGGTGTCGCGGCCGGATTGGACCTCGGCGACGGTGACGGCGCGTGCGCAGGGTGTGCGGGTGGAGGTGCTCTCTGAGCGTTCGGAGACTACTCGGGTGTTTGTGGGGCCTGATGGTGTGGTGGTTGAGAAGACTGCGTTTGCGCCGGTGAGGAACCCTCCAAAATCTGGAAATACGGCATCACCCGCCAGGTAAACTGGACTGCCAGGGCAAGAGTTGGCGTACGAGCATGCCAGACATTTCACAGAGATTTCAAATGTGGATTCGCGATGGTCGCGAGGGTTACAGGTGAAGGTATGCCAGGATCGTGGAGTACTCCTATCTGATGGCGTATGTTAAGAGATACGGGAAGTGCCCTCGGGGTAACCAGACAAGGACAGGAAGAGCGTGCAAGTAGAGCACTCGGGACATGTCGCGTCGCCAACCGATGAGGACAAGTTCTTTTTGTTGGGGTGGGAGATGGCGGTGTATCCAGACCGCGAGGTGAAGCGCAGTTTGGAGGCTTCGACGAAGGCCAGTGAGCCTGAGCAGCCGTGGCCTGAGGTGTTGGAGTGGCTGGCGAGCGTTTCGGGGCTTAGCGGGGTGCTGGTGGATTTGGATTTCGTTAGTCGGCGTGCGACGAGGGCTTTCTGGGTCGAGAACTGGTGTGAGGGCGTGTGGATTGATGTGGCGGCTCGTCCTCCGTTGCGGCGCGATCCTGTGGGGTGGGGGTTGGCGTTTGCCCGGTACGGGGATGCGGCGCTGTTGGCGTTGTCGAGGCACTTTGATGCTGGGCCGCCGCCTTTGGTGCCTCGGTCGCCGGAGGAACGCGAGCTGGAGCTGAGTGGGACGGAGCCTGCTCCGCCCGCGTTGGCGTTCACGATTCTTCCGGAGCACGTTCGGCCTGCGTCGCGGGCGAAGATCTGGGAAGAGATCGACTTCTACCTTGCCCATGGTCAGGAGGCGCTGAATGCCCGGTGGGCAGAGATGGACCCTAAGGTGTCGATGAGCTTGCAGGCTGCTGGTGTCCGGGAGGTGGATCGGTGGGTTGCTGCTGCCGCGTCGGTGGAGGAACCTGCCTGCGGGGCGGAGCGTGAGCTGCAGGCAACGCTACTGATGGGCCTTGGCCGGAAGAAGTTCGACGCGGCTGTGAGGAACCCGGCTAAGTACCTGGATGAGTGGCCGGAACAAGACAACAACGATGGCGAGTCGCTACTGATCGCCTTCGAGATCGGATGATAAGGTCCTTCAGATCCTAACCCGCAGGCACAGGAGGTCGTGGTGCTGCGCAATGGGCTGCCTCATATTCGCTGGGGGCAGGAAGACACTGTTCCACCTGGGCAACAGGGAATGCCCGTGCTACATCAACTATGCGCAGAGGAGGCAGCAAGCGTGACGACCCGTGGTTACCTCGTTCTTGACATGGTAAAGAATGAGGTCCAGAAACGTTATCCTGGAATCCTTATCAGGCTCTTCGGACCTGAGCGTGGGTTGAGCGTGGATCCGATGGTGGGCGTGTCGGTGGGGTGGAGGGGGTCGAGGCCCTCAAGAATCGGGGTTACCACACCACTCGACTTCGAGGACCTCGACGATGCCCGATCCTACTTCCTACTGCCAGCGCTGTGATGTTCTTCTGGGCCTGCCCGGGCTCCATGTGACCGGTGTCCATCGCGACGACGCGGGGCTTCGGGTTGAGGTCGAGTCTCGGCCTCCTGCGGTGATGGGCTGCGCGACATGTGGGGTCGTGGCGCATGCGCATGGCCGGCAGCGGGTGGAGTTGATCGACGCTGCCTGTTTCACGGCGCCGGTGCGGTTGTGGTGGCGGAAACGACGATGGCTGTGTCCGGAGCCGTCGTGTCCGGTGACCTCGTTCATGGAACAAGACCCCGACGTGGCGCGGCCCAGAGCGTTGCTCACCGCTCGGGCGACATCGTGGGCGGTCGGGCAGATGCGCCGCGAGAACGCTTCGGTTCAGGGTCTTGCCCGTCAGCTGGGTTGTGCTTGGAGGACGCTGTGGCGAGCCGTCAAGCCGAACCTTGAAGCCGCTGCTGCCGATGAGTCGCGCTTCGCCGGTGTCACCTCGCTGGGTGTTGACGAACACATTTGGCATCACGTCTCGACCAGGCCTGTCGAGCAGGGTGGACGCGGCCCGAAGGAGTTCACCGGCATGGTTGATCTCACCCGTGACAAGGACGGACGCGTCCGGGCGCGGCTCCTTGATCTGGTCCCGGGTCGTTCCGGCGAGGCCTACACGTCGTGGCTGAAGGTCCGCGGCGACACGTTCCGCGAAGGCGTCGAGATCGCCACGCTGGACCCGTTCCACGGCTACAAGAACGCCATCGACGACCAGTTGGAGGACGCCATCGCGGTGCTTGACGCGTTCCACGTCGTCAAGCTTGGCACGGCCGCGGTCGATGAGGTCCGCCGCCGGGTCCAGCAAGACATCCACGGCCACCGCGGCCGCAAGAACGATCCGCTGTATCGGATCCGGAACCTGCTGCGCGCCGGTCTGGAACACCTCAGCGACGGGCAGAAGACCCGCCTCAAAACCGCGTTCACCGCCGATGACCGCCACGTCGAAGTCGAGGTCGCCTGGCACTGCGCCCAACAACTGCGCTCGGTCTACCACCAGCCAAGCCACGCCGACGGGCGCAGGGTCGCAGAGAAGATCCTGGCCACGTTCCCGTCGTGTCCGATCCCGGAGATCGCCCGCCTCGGCCGGACCCTGAACCAGTGGCGAGACGCGTTCCTAGGCTACTTCACCACCAGCGGCGCCAACAACGGCGGAACCGAAGCCATCAACGGGCTGATCGAACTCGCCCGCCGCATCGCCCGAGGATTCCGCGACCCCGACAACTACCGCCTCAGAATGCTCCTCATCGGCGGCGGACTACGCCTCTGACCCCACGCTCAAGTCAGAAGAGCCCCTTATCAGGGCTTGGGTGGATTCTCCAGGGGTGATCTGTATTGTGTACCGAGAGATCTACACTGAGTTCGAACCACTGATACTTGGGTTGAGAAGGACTCTGGAGCCCTATGTCCCGGTTGATTCACTTGTGGATGAGATTGTCAATCGTGAGATTGGTGAACATCTTGGGAGTCTGCAAAATGAGCTTCTCGAGGATGCGGATGGTGTGTGGTGGTTTGAGGGTAATCGCCCAGAGTGGCGACTCTACTAGGTTGCAGGGAAATCCATTAGCTCGAGCTGCTCAACGCTGAGCGCCCTCGCGTGCCGCAGTATTTCAGGGGCGTCGCCGCTGTCAATAGATGGACATCGGAAGGCTTTTGTGAACAGGCAGACGCACCTCAATGGACGGGTTGCCGATTTCGAGAAGAAGTGTGCTTATTCGCGCTACGGTAAGGGTTTCAAATCGACGGTTCGCCACTGACAAAGGAAGACAATCTCATCACCTTGGAATATTCGTTACTACTCGAAGGGTCGTTTTAGTATGAGTATGTACCGAGCGTCAGGGGTGGCTCGAAATCTCGGGTACGGGCGCCTCATGTATGTGAGGGGTGGGGCCGGGGGCGGACGTCCGTGGGGAACGAAATGACGGACACTGGATGGTGCGAGAGTCGATCGGGACTGCTGCATGAGTAGGTGACAACCGATCTGTGGGGCCGCAGGGTCCTGCTGGAAGGATGTGCACCATGCCGAAACCCCATCCGAGAGAGTTCCGGGACGATGTTGTGGCGGTGGCCCGGAAGGGCGAGGCGCCGATCGCTCAGCTGGCCAAGGACTTCGGGATCTCCGAGTCGTGCCTGCGGAACTGGCTCCACGCTGCCGATGTCGCCGACGGGGTCCGCCCCGGTGTGACCGAGACCGAGGGCAAAGAGCTGCGTGACGCCAAGCGCAGGATCCGGCTTCTCGAGCAGGAGAACGAAGTCCTGCGCCGGGCGGCGGCGTATCTGTCGCAGGCGAACCTGTCGGGAAAATGATGTACCCGCTCGTGAGAGAGCTGGCCGGCGACGGGATCCCCGTCACGGTCGCGTGTCGGGTATTGAAGCTCGCCCGCCAGCCCTACTACCGCTGGCTCGCCTGTCCGGTCACCGCCCGGGATCTCGACCAGGCGTACCTCGCGAACGCCCTGTTCGACGCCCACCGCGACGATCCCGAGTTTGGCTACCGGCTGCTGGCTGATGAGGCCCGCGAGACCGGGCTGGCCGGTTGTGACCGGACGGTGTGGCGGATCTGTACCGACATGGGTTGGTGGAGCGTGTTCGGGAAGAAGCGCGGCGAGAACGGCAAGAAACCCGCCCCACCAGCCCACGACGACCAGGTGAAACGGGACTTCACCGCGACGGGTCCGAACCAGCTGTGGCTCACCGACATCACCGAGCACTGGACCGATGAGGGCAAGTTGTACGAGTGCGCGATCAAGGACGTGTGGTCCAACCGGATCGTCGGCTACTCCATCAGCGACCGGATGAAGTCCCGCATCGCGGTCGACCCGCTCAACATGGCCGTCGCCCGCCGCGGTGACGTGACCGGCTGCATCGTGCATTCCGATCGAGGATCCCAATTCCGATCCAGGAAGTTCCTGGCCGCACTCCGACGCCACCACCTCAAAGGGTCGATGGGCCAAATCGCCTCCGCCGGCGACAACGCCGCCATGGAATCCTTCTTCGCCCTGCTCCAGAAGAACGTGTTGAACCGGCGCCGCTGGCACACCCGCCACGAACTCCGGATCGCGATCGTGACCTGGACCGAACGCACCTACCACCGCCGCCGCCGGCAAGAACGCCTCGGCCGATTGACCCCCATCGAGTTCGAGACCATCATGACCACACCGGCCACCCAGGCCGCCTAACCCAACCTGTCACCTAAAGGTGCAGCAGTCCCCTCTCCTCGCCGGTGGGGGTACGGCGTCGGCTGGGAGTGGGGTTCGTTGATTGAGGCTCTGGAACTGGCGTGCACGTCATCGGAGCGCCGTTTCCTCATGAACGACGCGCTGTGGGACACCGCTGATACTTGCCGATGAAGCCTGGCCCGAAGTGTCTGTCGATGAACCCTTTGACAGGGAGCGCCTCGAGTGGCTTCTGGGTTTCGGGGAAGGCGATCATGAGTTCCGTGGTGAGATGATGTGGAATCTTGTCGACGAGGAGCGCGTGGGATCCTGCTCGCCGATGTGGCGCGACGGGCACAGGTCCGCGACGGGACACGCGCCGCAGGCTGGCCGCCTGGCGTGACAGCAGCGTCGACCGTGCCAGATGACGCGGTGACACACCATGACCCAGTCGCACGGCGGAAACAGCCGTCCGACGGCCCGCTCAACGTCGTCCGGCTTCGTGCTGGCGACCCAGCCGAACCGGTTCGCCAGCCGGATGAGGTGGGTGTCTGGCGTGACGCCGGGGACGTCGAAGGCGTTGCCGAGCACCACATTGGCGGTCTTCCTGCCGACTCCGGGCAGCGTGACGAGCTCCTCAAGCGTGCCGGGGACGACGCCGTCGAAGTCGTCAACGATGCGCCGCGACAGCCCGATGACGGACGCGGTCTTCGTGCGGTAGAAGCCCACGGGCGTGATGACCGACTCCACGTCGAGCGGCTCGGCCGTCGCCAGTTCGGACGCCGTGGGCCAGCGTTCGAAAAGTACCTCCGATACCGCGTTGACCCGGCGATCCGTCGACTGCGCCGAGAGGACGGTCGCGACGAGCAACTCGAACGGGTTCCGGAAGTCCAGTTCGCACCTGGCGTCGGGATAGGCCCGCCCCAGCGCCGAGTTGATCTCGGCCGGCGGCGCGGAAAGCATCAGGCCTCGACAACCAGCTCGACCTCGACCGGCGAGTCCAGCGGCAGCACGGCCACCCCGACGGCGCTGCGGACATGCACCCCGGCCTCGCCGAAGATCTCCCCGAGCACGGTCGACGCTCCGCCGGCGACGGCCGGCTGCGCGGTGAATGATGCCTCGCTTGCGACGTAGACGACGACCTTGACGATGCGGGTGATCGCGTCTATCCCGCCTGCCACCGCGGCGGCGGCGGCCAGCGCGTTGAGCGCGGCTGTGCGGGCGGCGTCGGTCGCCGCCTCCTGCGTCACCTCCGCCCCGACCTTGCCGGTCAGGGGCAGCCTCCCGTCGATGAAGGGGAGCTGACCTGACGTCCACACCTGGCTGCCCACCCGGGCGGCCGGAACATAGGCGCCGACGGGGACGGCGACGTCCGGCAGCTGGATGCCGAGCTCCGCCAGGCGCTCAGCGGCGCTCATCACTGCACCGGGCGCTTGAAGTAGCCGACGAGGGTGTCGGGGTTGGGGCCGGGTGCGAGCTGGATGAGTTCCCAGCCTTCGGAGCCGAAGTTGTTCAGGATCTGCGCCGCGACATGGCTGAGGATCGGAGCCACGAAGTATTCCCACTTGGTCATGGGCCCAGACTAGGAGCCCACGCAACCCTCCGGCCAGCCGTGGTGTCGGTCAGGGGCGGCCGAATGCCCGCTCGAGCTCATCGTCAGACGGGGCCGGCTTGACCACGGCACCCGGTGACGGCCGCGAGGCGATGGCGTCGACGACCGCGTCGAGGGTCGCCTTCGCCTCGGCCAGCGTCGCCTCGGGCTTCTTCACCTGGGCGAACTTCCCGCGGCCCAGCGTGAACAGGACACCGGCCACAAGCAGCGAGAACAGCACGCTGACCAGGAAGCCGAGGGTGAACGATGCCCACGGGCCAAGCGGGGTCACGGCGTGCAGCAGCAGGCCGATGGCCAGCGCGACGAGGATCACCAGCATCCAGATGGCGTGGAACGCGAACAGCGCCGCGCCCGCGAAGAACCCCGCTCCGACTCCGGCCGCCTTCGCCGTGGGCTTCAGCTCGGCCTTGGCGAGCTCGGCCTCGGTGCTGACGAACTCCGAGACGGCGTCCTTGATCTCGACGAGGGGATGGCGTGGCTCAATGGGCATGGATGCTCCTTCCGCAGATGCCAGCCTAGTAGCCGGGGAGGGCCTGCTGACAGGGGTCGGCAATTGTCGTCACAGAGGGATGTTCAGCGCGCTGTCCGGGATCTCGACGGGACCGGTCAGCTCCTCGTGGCTGACCCAGGCCCGCCAGGCCAGCAGCTGGAAGGGCAGCCGCAGCGACTCGCTCGGGCGGACGGCCCCGTCGTACAGCTCTCCCACCTGGTCGAGCAGCTGCGCCAGCTGCCCGTCGTCGAGGCGTCTGGCGAGCGGCTGAGCCATGACGAGCTTCATCAGGTCGTCGCGGGACACCGGCTGCCAGACTCGGAACGCGCGGTCCTCGACCTCCGGGAAGTACCGGGAGTCGCGCAGCCGCTCCAGGGAGGCGTGCCCGTAGTCCCCCTTCATGGCCATCGGGTCGTAGCGGCGCAGCAGCGCGGACAGCCGCCTGACCCACGGGACGGAGTCGTCGCGCACGAGGTAGGACGCGCTGAGGCAGCCGCCGGGGCGCAGGACGCGGGCGATCTGGGGGAGGGCCTGGTCGAGGTTGTAGCGGTGCAGACCCTGGTGGACGAAGACCACCTCGAACTGGAACGGGTCGGTGGGGATGGCCTCGGGGCGTGCAAGGAGCGCCGTCACGTTGTCGCGCGCATCGAGCCGTTCGGCGAGGCGCGGGTCATCGGTGAGCGCGAAGAGGGTGTGGTCCCGGTCGCTGAGCAGCCGCGCGAAGGCCGCATCGTGCGCGAGCACCAGGCCGCGGACCCCCGACCAGACGGCGAGCCAGTCGATGGCTTCGGTGGGGATGGCGGTGCGGGCCATGGGATCCTCTCGGCTGGTGGACGGTTGCTCGATACAGGGTAGCCCCGCGCGGCCCG
The DNA here is from genome assembly GCF_019316905.1 of Tessaracoccus palaemonis. Lineage (NCBI taxonomy): Bacteria > Bacillati > Actinomycetota > Actinomycetes > Propionibacteriales > Propionibacteriaceae > Tessaracoccus > Tessaracoccus palaemonis. The sequence goes on along the minus strand of NZ_CP079216.1, from coordinate 2,629,200 downwards.
CCGGTCCCGGGGCGCGGCGGCGAGTTGTCCACACGTACGGAACCTGCTGGCGTGCAGCCGCCTGTGCCCGTCATCACGGAGGCATGGAGACGGTTGGAGGGGTGCTGTTGTGCGCCCGGGACACCAGGATCATCGAGGCGGTCGAGATCAGCGCCGCGGCGCTGGGGGTGGCGGTGCGCGTCGCCGCCCATCCGGACGAGATCGCCGATGCCTGGCAGGCGGCATCGCTGCGGTTGGTGGGCGTCGAGGTCGCCGCACGCTGGGAGTCGGTGTCGCCTGGCCGGGCAATCCTCGTCGGCTTCTCGGTCGACGAGCTGGCCCGCTGCTCGGCGGCCCTCGGTCTGCCGGTGATCCGGCTGCCCGACGCGACCGGAGCCCTCGCGGGGCAGCTCCGGCGGATCGCGCCGGGGGTGGCCGATCGCGGGCAGATCATCGCGGTCCTCGGGGCCTCGGGGGGAGTCGGGACCAGCACGCTGTGCGTGGCCCTGGCGTTGCACGCGGCGAGCCTCGGGCGACGCAGCGCGGTCGTGGACCTCGCGCAGGGTGGCGGCGGACTCGACCTGCTTCTGGGAGCCGAGACAGAGCCGGGGCTGCGCTGGGGGGACCTGGCCCGGGCCAGGGGCGAGGTCGGACAGCTGGCGGCCTCCCTGCCGAGTGTGCGTGGGGCCGCCGTGGTCGCGCAGTCCCGCGATGCCCTGGCGCCCGATGACGAGGCCGTCCACACCGTGCTGGGGGCACTTGCCGCCGAGCTCGACGTCATCTTCGTGGACGCGGGCCGTCACCCTCCGCCGATCGCCCCTGACCGGCTGCTGCTCGTGGTCGCGGCCGACGTCCGTGGCGTCGCGTCCGCGCGCATGTTGGCCGACCAGCACAGCCTCAGCCTGACCGGCATGGTGCTGCGCGCCGCCCGGCACCGCGCCATTCCGGCACAGGTGGTCTCGCGCTCGCTCGGGCTGGAGTGCCTGGGCGTCATCGAGGAGGACGCGGCCGTCCGGGAGGCCGCAGAACTGGGACTGGCTCCCATCGCGGGCAGGGCGCGCCGGTTCGCGCGCTCCGCCGCGTCGGTGCTCGGACGGATCGACGATGCCTGACCTGCCGCTGGATCCGCTCCGGGCCAGACTGGCGATGCTGGGGAGGCCGCATACCCCCGGAGACGTCGCCGCCGCGTTGAGGGGACTCGGAGTGGTGGTCACGGATGCCGCCATCGCCCAGGCGATGCGCGAGCTGAGGCTCGGCAGCGTCGGTGCGGGCCAGCTCGAGCCCCTCCTCCACGCGCAGGGTGTCTCTGACGTCCTGGTGAACGGGCCGGATGCCGTGTTCGTCGACCGCGGTGGCGGCCTCGAGAGGGCGGACATCCGGTTCGCCGACGACGAGGAGGTGCGCCAGCTCGCCACCCGTCTCTCGGCCGCGGCCGGACGCAGGCTCGACGATGCCGCGCCCTTCGTTGACGGGCGGCTGCCGAGCGGGGTCCGCCTCCACGCGGTACTCGCCCCGGTCGCCGCGCCGGGAACCTGCATCTCCCTGCGCATCCCGGCGGTCAGGAGTCTGCGCCTCCAGGACCTGGTGGACGCTGGTTCCCTGCCGCCTGCCGGTGCCGAGCTGCTCGCGGCCGTGGTGTCGTCGAAGGTGCCGTTCCTCATCTCCGGTGGGACCGGCACGGGCAAGACGACGCTGCTCTCGGCTCTTCTGTCGCTCGTGCCCGGCCACGAGCGCATCGTGCTGGTGGAGGACGCCAGGGAGCTGGACCCGGACCACCCGCACTGCGTACGGCTCGAGGGACGGCCCGCCAATGGGGAGGGCACCGGTCAGATCGGGCTGACCACGCTGGTCAGGCAGGCCCTGCGGATGAGACCGGACCGGCTGGTGGTGGGGGAGGTCCGGGGCCCGGAGCTGCGGGACCTGCTCACGGCTCTCAACACCGGGCACGAGGGCGGCTGCGGAACCGTGCACGCGAACTCGGCCTCGGACGTGCCGGCCAGGCTGGAGGCCCTCGCGACGCTCGCGGGCCTGACCCGCGAGGCGTGCCACGCCCAGGTCGCCGCCGCCCTGCGGGTCGTCATCCACCTGACACGCAGGGCCGACGGCCTGCGCAGGGTGCAGGGCATCGGCGTCCTGGCCCGCGGGGAGGACGCCCTGGTGCAGGTGTGCCCGGCCGTCTCCTTCGGAAGCGGGGGCGTCGTGCGTGAGGATGCCGCCGGTGTGCTGGAGGGTTGGCTGTCATGATCGCCGCGGTGCTGGCCGGGCTCGCCGCCCTGCTGCTCATCACGCCGCCGCCTGCCCGCGGCCTGCGGCGGCTGCACCCGCCCCGCCCGTCGTCCGGGCGACGTGGGACGGCGCCCCTCATCGCTGCGGCCATCGCGGCGACGGCCCTGGCCGCCGTCGTCGTCCCGTGGGCGGCCGGGTGGGTGCTGGTGGCGGCGGTGGCGGCCGGGACCGTGATCCTGCTGGCCACCCGACATCGGCGCAGGGCGGCCGCCGCCGTGGGGTCGGCCGAGACGGCCAGGGCCGCGCGCCTGCTGGCCGCACTCCTGCGGGCCGGGCACATCCCGCAGGAGGCGCTCGCGATGGCGGCAACCGACAGCCCGATGCTCGCGCCCGCCGCCACGGCCGCCCGCCTCGGGGCCGACGTGCCCGAGGAGCTGCGACGGCTGACCGGCTCTCCCGGCGGCGGGGGCGGGGCAGCCCTCGCGAGCGCGTGGCGGGTCGCGGAACGCAGCGGGGCCCCGGTGGCCGCCGTGCTGGGGCGGACCTCCGAGTCGCTGAGGGCCGAGCGGGCGCTCGCAGGGGTGGTCGAGGCGGAGCTCGCCGCGGCCCGCGCGAGCGGCCGGATCATGGCCGCACTCCCGTTCGGCGCGGTGCTGCTGGGCACCGCGGCCGGGGCCGATCCCGTCGCGTTCCTCCTGGCGAGCCCCGCCGGCGGGGTCCTCGTGCTCGTAGGCACGGTGCTGACCGCAGTGGGAGTGCTGTGGATCGACCGGCTCGCCGAGAATCCGACGCGGCGGGCCGGGCCATGACCGGCGTGGTGGCCACCCTGCTGCTGGGCGTCGCCTGGCTGATCGCGTGCTCACCCGCACCCGCCCGCCTCCGGCGGCTCCGAACGACCGGGCACGCCGGGCGGGCACGCTGCGTTCGTTCTCGAGCCCGGCGGATGGGGGACGCACTGGGACGCGCTACAGGTTCAGCGGGCCGCGCGTCACGGGACCGGGGGATCCCCGAGGCCCTCGACCTGCTGGCCGCCTGCCTCGAGGCCGGCCTACCGTTGTCGGCCGGCGTCGCCATCGGGGCGAGGCGACGCCAGGGCCCACGGGTGAGGCCCTCGGCCGGGTGGCTGCGCGATTCCGGCTCGGCCACCTCGGCGCTCAGGCGTGGGAGGCGGCCGATGGGCACCCGGGCTGGGCGGAGGTGGGCCGCGAGATGGCGAGGGCCGAGCGGTCCGGCATCTCACTGGCGCCCACCCTGCGTGACCTGGCGGAGGACGCCCGCCGGGAGGCGGCCGACCAGGCGTTGGCGAGCGCGCGCAAGGTCGGCGTGCGGTCAGTCGTGCCGCTGATGGTGTGTTTCCTGCCGGCCTTCGTGCTCGTCGGCGTGGTGCCGATCATCGCCGGCCTGCTCGCGGGCCTCGTCGGCTGACGGGGCGGCGGCCACAGGAGCGCCGCACAGGGGGACCAGTACGACGAGCACTGACCAGAGCGCCTGCCGCCAGGGCCTCGGACACACGACGTGCGAGGGCCCTGGCACAGTGGTGGGGTGGAATTCGACTGGGTGCTGGCGCGCGACGAGGTGACGGCCGTGTCCGTGCGGGAGCCCCGCGACGGGGTGGGCGTCGCCTGGCCGGCCTGGCTGGCGGCCGACACCGTCGCCCGGATCGAGTCGGCCGGGGTGCCGGAGCCCTGGGCGCACCAGGCGGAGTTCGCCGACGCCCTCTTCCGCGGGAGCCACGCGATGATCTGCACCGCGACCGGCTCCGGCAAGACCCTCGGCTACCTGATGCCGGTGCTCGCGGCCTGTGTCGACGGCACCGTCGGGTCCGAGGCGACGTCGTCGAGGCGACGTCTCACGCGCTCCAGACACACGGCCATCTACCTGGCGCCGACGAAGGCGCTGGCCCACGACCAGGCGCGCGCGGCCGCGGAGCTCGGCCCGGCGTCCTGGCGCATCTCCACGCTGGACGGCGACTCGGACGAGGCCGAGCGACGATTCGCCCGCGACCATGCCAGCTACGTGCTGACCAATCCGGACATGCTGCACTTCTCCGTCCTGCCGAACCACCAGCGGTGGTCGAGGCTGCTCGGCTCGCTGCGCTACATCGTCATCGACGAGGCGCACCGCTACCAGGGGGTCTTCGGTGCACATGTCGCGCAGGTGATCCGGCGGCTGCGCCGGCTCGCCGCGATGTACGGCGCGGAGCCGATCGTGGCCCTGTCGTCGGCGACCGCGCCCAACGCCGCGGAGTTCGCCGCGTCGCTAGCCGGGGTGGACGAGGTGACGATCGTGGAGGAGGACACGTCGCCCGCGGGTCGCCGCACCGTCGCGCTCTGGCGGCCGGCGGACTCGCTGCGCGGCGACACGGCCTTTCTCCTGTCGTCGCTCTCGGACGAGGGACGCCAGACCATTGCGTTCGTCCCCTCCCGGCAGGGCGCAGAGCTCGTCTCGCTGGCCGCGCAGGAACTGGCCAAGGACCCCGCCCGCATCGCCTCGTACCGCGGCGGCTACCTCGCGATCGACCGGCGCGGCCTTGAGGCGGCCCTGCACAGCGGAGAGCTCGGGGGGCTGGCAAGCACCAACGCGCTCGAGCTGGGCGTCGACATCGCCGGGATGGACGCCGTGCTCGTCTCGGGCTACCCGGGCAAGCTGGCCTCCTTCTGGCAGCAGGCCGGCCGCGCGGGCCGCCGCGGTCAGGACGCGCTGGTGGTGCTGTTGGGCCGCGAGGACCCGCTCGACGTCTACCTCCTCGAGCACCCCGAGCTGGTGTTCGACGCGCCCGTCGAGGCGGCCATCCTGCATCCCGAGAACCCCCGCGTCCTCGGCCCGCACCTCGCCGCCGCCGCGCAGGAGCGCCCCCTCACGATCGAGGATGCCCGCTGGTTCGGGCCCACGATCGGTGCCCTGCTCGACACCCTCGCGACCCAGGGGGTGTTGCGGAACCGTGCGGGGCGGTACTTCTGGACGCGTCCGGACCGTGCCGTCGACTACATCAACCTGCGCTCCATCGGCGAGCGGCCGCTCGACATCATCGAGCGCGACACCGGCCGCGTGGTGGGCATGGTCGACGTCGGCGCCGCCGACCGCACGGTGCATCCGGGTGCCGTCTACCTCCACCAGGGGGAGTCGTTCCTCGTCGAGAGCCTCGACGAGGAGGACCACCAGGCCATCGTCGTGGCGGGCCGCCCCCGCTACTACACCCAGCCGCAGGAGAGCTTCGACATCCAGATCCTCGGCACCACCGACTCGCGGCCCCTGGGGCGCACGACCATCCACCGCGGCGACGTCCGGCTCGACTCGCAGGTGCTTGCCTACCTGCGCCGCGACGAGGTCACCCACGAGGTGTGGGACACCACCACGCTGGAGCTGCCGCGACGGCAGATGATCACGCAGGCGGTGTGGTGGACCGTGCCGCCCGGACTGCTGGGCAGGCTCGGCTGGGATGAGCTCCAGGTCGGCGCCGCCGCGCACGCGATGGAGCACACGGCCATCGGCCTCCTGCCCGCCTTGGCGCCCTGCGACCGGTGGGACATCGGCGGGGTGAGTACCGCGCTGCACCCCGACACGGGGGTCGCGACGATCTTCGTGCACGACGGCATGACCGGCGGGTCCGGCTTCGCCTACCGCGGCTACGACGTCGCGGAACTGTGGCTGCGCGCCACCCTCGACCGCCTCACGAGATGCCCCTGCGCCGACGGCTGCCCAGCCTGCGTCGTGTCGCCGAAGTGCGGCAACCAGAATCAGGTGCTGAACAAGGCCGACGCCACCGAGCTCCTCGCGCTGCTGCTCGACCAGCCGCTTCCGTAGCCGGGTGCTATCCACACCCTTGAACGGGAGTGGAGACTCGGGCGCTGAATCGGTCATCACGTCCGTGACCGGCTGAAAGGCAGCCGCTCACGGAAGGAACCGGCCATGTCCCACCTCGTCGTCGCCAAGACGCCCACGAAGATCAGCCGTCGCGCCCGGTTGGCCGAGCGCGGTCTCACCACCGTCGAGTACGCCATCGGCCTGCTGGCCGCGGCCGCCGTGGCGCTCGTGCTCCTGCGGATCTTCAGCGACAACACCTTCTTCAAGACCCTGTTCGACTGGGTGGTGGAGATCTTCACCCGGGTCGCCGAGGGCCTGTGATGCCGCGGCCGGGTGGCCAGCGAGGGCTCGTCACGGTTGAGCTGGCCGTCGGGATCGTGACGGCCACCCTGCTGACGGCGTGCCTTGTCAGCCTGACGATGCTCGGCGTCGCGCAGGCCGCCTGCCAGGAGGCGGGATCGCAGGTCGCCCGGCAGACGGCCCGCGGGGACGGCGAGGCCGTCTCGGCGGCGCTGGCCAGGGCGCCCGCGGGCGCGGAGGTCGAGGTCGACCGGCAGGCCGACGGCGTCCGGGTCACCGTCACAGCGCCCGTGGTCGTCGTGGGGCTGGGGACGGTGTCCGTCACGGCAGAGGCGTGGGCCGCGTACGAACCGGGTGTCGGGCCGTGACGGGTCCGGCGAGCCGCCCAGCCCCACTCCGGTCCGGCCGCCCACTTCGGTCCGCCCGAACCCTCCTGTCGGTTCGGCTGCGCCGGGCGGCCGGGGTCCTCCTGTCGGCTCCCCTCCGCCGACGGGAGGGCTCCGAGCGGGGAGCCGCGGGGTCGATGCTCGTGGTCGGGGCGTGCGCGGGTGTGCTGGCCGTGACGCTGGCGGCCTGCGTACTGATCGGCTGGTTCGCGGTGGCCCGCAAGGCGCAGCAGACGGCCGAGCTCGCGGCGCTGGCCGGCGTGTCCGCGGCGGTCCGGGGCGGGGACTCCTGCTTGGCCGCGGCGGCGACGGCGGGCAGGAACGCGGCCACGATGACCGGCTGCGACGTGCGGGGGACGGCGCCCTGGGTGGTGGTCGAGGTGGAGGTGTCGGCCCGGCTCGTGGGCACGATCCCCGGTGCCCCGGAGAGGGTGGCACGGCGGGCGACGGCGGGCACGCTCGGCTGAGAGCGTCACTAGGCTGGGCGCATGACCTATGTCGCATCCGCTGACCGATACGAGTCCATGCCCTACCGCCGCCTCGGCACTTCCGGCCTGAAGCTGCCTGCCGTCTCGCTGGGGCTGTGGCACAACTTCGGCGACGACAAGCCGCTCCAGACCCAGCGCGATGTGCTGCGCAGGGCCTTCGACCGCGGCGTGACCCACTTCGACCTCGCCAACAACTACGGCCCGCCCTACGGCTCGGCCGAGACCAACTTCGGCCGCATCTACTCGGAGGACTTCGCCGGCTACCGCCACGAGCTGGTCATCTCGAGCAAGGCGGGCTGGGACATGTGGCCCGGTCCCTACGGCTTCGGAGGGTCCCGCAAGTACCTCCTCAGCTCGCTCGACGATTCCCTCCAGCGGATGCGCGTCGACTACGTCGACATCTTCTACCACCACCGTCCCGACCCGGAGACCCCGCTCGAGGAGACCATGGCCGCCCTCGACCAGGCCGTCCGTACCGGCAAGGCGCTCTACGCAGGCATCTCCTCCTACTCGGCGGGACTGACCCTCAAGGCGCAGGAGATCGCCCGCTCACTGGGCACGCCGCTCGTGATCCACCAGCCCTCCTACTCGATCCTCAACCGCTGGGTCGAGGAGGGCAGCCCGAGCCTCCTGGAGGCCGCCGCGCAGGCCGGCATGGGCGTCATAGGCTTCTCGCCGCTCGCCCAGGGCATGCTCACGTCGCGCTACCTGGACGGGATCCCCGCGGACTCGCGCGCCGCCCAGCACAAGTCGCTCGACACGGACCTCCTGAAGGAGGAGAACATCGCCCAGCTCCGCGAGCTGAACAAGATCGCCGAGGCCCGCGGCCAGTCGCTGGCGCAGCTGGCGATCGCGTGGGCGCTGCGGGACCAGGGCGCCGCTTCGGTCACCTCCGTGGTGCTCGGGGCGTCCTCGGTCGCCCAGCTCGACAACAACCTCGACGCGCTCGGCAACCTCGAGTTCACCGCCGAGGAGCTGAAGGCCATCGACACCCACAGCGGCGTCGAGGGCATCAACCTGTGGAAGGGCGCGACCGAGTCGGTCACGGCCTGAGTGACGGGCGCGCAGGCGGGATAGGCTGACCCTCATGTCTGCTGACCATGGACCCGCGGTGGACACCACCCGCCTGCGCGCCGACCTCACCGCCGCCGGGTACGTCGTGGACGAGGTCCTCGACCGGATCGGCACCAGTGGTCAGGACGGCCTCGGCCGCAACTGCACCGTGCCCGCCGACGTCGCGCTCGGCGACGCGACGGACCCGCTGGCCACCCTCATCCGGGTCTTCCTGCTCCAGCAGCCCGTCCCCGCCGCCGACCTCGCGGGCGAGCTCGACGTGGACGCCCTGCTCGCGGCCGGCTACCTTGCCGCGGAGGACGACCTCGTGCGTGCCGCCGTCGACCTGCGCCCCTACGGGTCGCCCGACGACGGGGCCAGCGGCTGGGTTGTCGCCGACCTCACGCCCGGCCTCGACACCGTCGTCGAACCCACCCGGCCCGACTACGTGCTCGGCGTCTCGCCGGCCTCGACGTCGTTGGCCCAGCTGACCATGCGCACCCCGGTCACCTCGGCGCTCGATCTGGGCACCGGCTGCGGGGTCCAGTCGCTGCACCTCGCCCGGCACGCGCGGCGCGTCGTCGCGACCGACGTCAACCCGCGGGCCCTCGAGCTCGCTGCGCTCAGCTCGGCGCTCAGCGGCACCCGCGTCGAGTTGCGGTCCGGGTCGCTGTACGAGCCCGTGGCGGGGGAGCGCTTCGATCTCATCGTGTCCAACCCGCCCTTCGTGATGAGCCCGCCCGGCGACGACGAGGACAGACTCGCCTATCGGGAGACGAACTTCGTCGGCGACTCGCTCGTGGAGACCCTCGTCAGGGGCGCAGCCGATCATCTGTTCGAGGGTGGCTCCCTGCAGCTGCTGACCAACTGGGCGATCCTCGAGGGCGAGCCGTGGGAGGAGCGCCTCGCCGGCTGGGTCCCCGACGGCTGCGACGCATGGGTCGTCGAGCGGGAGAGGCTCGATGTGTTCGCCTACATCGAGATGTGGCTTACAGATGCCGGCCTCGGCGGCCGCCCCGGCTGGCGGGCCGCCTACGACGAATGGCTCGCCTACTTCGACGGGCTCGGCATCACCTCGGTCGGCATGGGATGGATCCTCATCACCCGCGCGGGCCGCACCGTGCCGCACCGCCGGTTCGAGAGCTGGCCGCACGCCGTCGCCCAGCCGGTGGGCGGGGTGTTCGCTCGCCACGCCGCCGCGGTCGACGCGTCCCGGCTGCCGACCGCCGCACTGCTGGCCGCCAGGCCGAGGCTGGTCGACGTCGAGCAGGAGACACTCGGCGACCCCGGCGCCGCCGATCCTCGCTACGTGGTCTTCCGGCAGCGGGTCGGCCTGCTCCGGGCGATCAAGGCCGACACTGCGCTGGCCGCGGTCCTCGGCGCGCTCGACGGCGACCTCACGCTCGGCCAGGTGCTCGCGGCGGTGGCGCAGGTGCTCGAGGTCGACGGGTCCGAGCTCGCCGCGCAGGTGCTGCCCGAGGTCCGCGAAGCGCTCCTCGACCAGCTGCTCGTCATCGACTGACCCGGTGGCCCCCGGGGGCGATTGACACGTCAGGCTATTGTGTCGTGAGTCTCTCACCCCGGAAGGGCACCAACTGATGGCTTCGAAGCGTCTCGTGATCGTGGAGTCGCCGACCAAGGCGACCAAGATCGCCGGCTACCTCGGTCGCGACTACATCGTCGAGTCCAGCCGTGGGCACGTCCGTGACCTGCCGACATCGGCGTCCGAGGTGCCAGCCAAGTACAAGGGCGAGAAGTGGGCCCGCACCGGCGTCAACGTCTCCGACGACTTCCAGCCGATCTACGTGGTGTCCGCCGACAAGAAGTCCACCATCAAGGACCTGAAGGCCAAGCTCAAGGAGGTCGACGAGCTCCTGCTCGCCACCGATGGTGACCGCGAAGGCGAGGCCATCGCGTGGCACCTGATGGAGGAGCTCAAGCCCAAGGTTCCGGTCAAGCGGATGGTGTTCCACGAAATCACCAAGCCCGCGATCGAGGAGGCCGTCCGGAACCCCCGCGAGCTCGACGTCGACCTCGTCGACGCGCAGGAGACCCGCCGCATCCTCGACCGGCTCTACGGCTACGAGGTCTCCCCGGTGCTGTGGAAGAAGGTCATGCCCCGGCTGTCCGCCGGGCGCGTGCAGTCCGTGGCGACCCGGCTCGTCGTCGACAAGGAACGCGAGCGCATCGCCTTCGTCCCCGCCTCCTACTGGGACCTGGACGTCACGCTCGACGCCGGCCCTGACTGCGACCCCCGCAACTTTCCCGCACGCCTCGCCGAGGTGGAGGGCACCCGCGTCGCCCAGGGCCGTGACTTCGACGCCGCGGGTCAGCTGACCGGCAGCGACGCGCTCGTGCTCGACGAGGCCGCGGCCAAGGCGCTCGCCGAGGCGCTGCGTGCCGCCACGCTGAGGGTCGGCTCGGTGGAGTCGAAGCCCTACACACGCCGTCCCTACGAGCCGTTCCGCACCACCACGATGCAGCAGGAGGCCGGCCGCAAGCTCGGCTTCTCCTCGCAGCGCGCCATGTCAGTGGCCCAGGAGCTCTACGAAAAGGGCTTCATCACCTACATGCGAACCGACTCGGTGACGCTGTCCACGCAGGCGATCTCCGCGGCCCGCAGGCAGGTCGCCGAGCTCTTCGGCGAGCGCTTCCTCCCCGCGAAGCCGCGCGTCTACACGTCGAAGGTCAAGAACGCGCAGGAGGCCCATGAGGCCATCCGCCCCGCAGGCGACACCTTCCAGCATCCCGACGCGACAGGCCTGGCCGGCGACGCATTCCGCCTCTACCAGCTGATCTGGCGGCGCACGCTCGCCTCGCAGATGGCCGACGCCCGCGGCGAGTCCGTCTCTGTGGGCATCGAGGCGGCCTTCGTCGCGACCCAGCTGCCCGCCGGCGAGGCCTCGTCGGCGAAGCTCGTCGCCTCCGGCCGCACCATCACGTTCCCCGGCTTCCTGAAGGCCTACGTCGCCGGCACCGACGACGACTCCGCCACCGACGACGCGCAGACGCGCCTCCCCATCCTGGACGAGGGCCAGGGGCTGGCCGCCGCGTCCGTCGAGCCGGCCGGTCACGAGACCCGGCCCCCGGCGCGCTACACCGAGCCGTCGCTCGTCGCGAAACTCGAGGAACTCGAGATCGGCCGCCCGTCGACCTACGCGTCGATCATCCGCACCATCACCGCCCGCGACTACGTGTTCAAGAAGGGCTCCGCCCTCGTGCCGACGTGGCTCGCGTTCGCGGTCACCAGGCTGCTCGAGGACCACTTCCCGGACCTGGTCGACTACGCCTTCACGGCCCAGCTCGAGGAGCAGCTCGACGAGATCGCGGCAGGCAAGGCCAAGCGACTCAGCGTGCTGACCGACTTCTACTTCGGCGGCGGCGACGCCCACCTCGGGCTCGAGAAGCTCGTCACCGAGCTGGGTGACATCGACGCACGCGCGCTGTCCACCTTCCCGCTGGGGGACTCCGGGATCGACGTGCGCGTCGGCCGCTACGGCACCTACGTCGAGGCCTCCGACGGCCGCCGTGCCAACGTGCCGGAGGACCTCCCCCCCGACGCGCTCACCGTCGAGCTCGCCGAGGAGCTCCTCAGCAAGCCGCTCGACGAGGAGCACCAGCTCGGCGTCGACGAGGCCTCCGGGAACATGATCGTCGCGAAGAACGGACGCTTCGGCCCCTATGTCACCGAGGTGCTGCCCGACGACGCCCCGAAGTCGGCCAAGCCCCGCACGGCCTCGCTGTTCAAGTCCATGTCGCTCGACTCGGTCGACCTGCCGACCGCGCTGAAGCTCATGTCGCTCCCGCGCGTCGTCGGCGCCGATCCCGAGGGCAACGAGATCACCGCGCAGAACGGCCGCTACGGGCCGTACCTCAAGCGCGGCACGGACTCGCGCTCGCTGACGAGCGAGGACCAGATCTTCGACATCTCGCTGGACGAGGCACTGGCCATCTACGCGCAGCCCAAGACGCGCGGCAGGGCGGCGGCCGCCGCGCCGCTGAAGGAGTTCGGCCCCGACCCCGTCTCCGGGAAGCCGGTCGTGCTGAAGTCCGGCCGCTTCGGGCCCTACGTCACCGACGGGGAGACGAACGCGACGCTGCGCCGCGATGACGACCCCGCGACCGTCGCGCCCGAGCGGGCCTTCGAGCTGCTCGCCGAGAAGCGCGCCAAGGGGCCCGCACCCAAGCGCACCACCCGCAAGGCTCCCGCCAAGAAGGCGACGACGGCCAGGAAGCCGGCCGCCAAGAACCCCACCGGCACCGCCGCGAAGAAGTAGCGGCCCGCATGGGCACGAAGGGCAGGAAGCTCGCGCCGATCAGGCTCGAGGTTCCCTACACCGCACCGCCTCCCGAGCTGACCAGCCTCGACGTCGGCATCGCGCGGTTGCTGAGGCGCCCCTCGGCCAGTTACGAGCTGGAGGTCACGGTCCTCGATGCACCCGACGGCAGGCTCCTGCGCGACGGCGTGATCGTGGCGCACCGCGTCGTCGGCGGCATCGGGCAGTGGTTCCTGTCCGCTGCCCGCTGGCGCCCGCACCTGCCTGCCCGGCAGATCGAACCGCTCGGTGCCGACGGCGACCTGCCCCCGGTGTTCGCGCAGCTGCTGCGGCCGCTGATCCGCCACCAGATCATCGGCCCGCTCGCCGGTCTGCACTGCGTCCGCGACGAGTGGACGCTGCGCGGCGTCGACGGGAGCGGCATTGCGCACGTGCGGGACGAGAAGGTCAGGGTCCGCCGCGACTCCATGACGACCGCGAGGTACCGCGAGGTCACCATCACCCCCACCAAGGGCCTGACGGGAGACCAACGCCGGTTCCTGCTCGCCGCAGCCGACCGCATCAACGCCACCGAGGTCGACGCGTTCCCGTCGCTGCAGCGCCGCCTCGGCGCTCCCGCGACGGGGCTCACGAACTTCCCTCCCGTGCGCGACACGACCCGCGACGACACCCTCGAGGAGTTCGTCAGTGCCGTCTTCTGCCGGCACCTGCACGCGATCGTCACCGCCGACCTCGACCGGCGCGCCGCCGGCGGAGACGACCTCAGCCAGGTCAACGACCGGCTCTGGGCCTTCGGCCGCGACCTGCGTGGCCTCGCCTCCGTCCTCGACCCGAGCTGGCGCGAGTCCGTCGAGAAGCTGCTCGTCGGCCTGCCGTTCTCGACACAGACCGAGATCGATCCGCCGACGCTGGCCGTGCTCGACGCGCTCGTCGGGGCCGTGCCCGCGCCGCGGCTCGGCGACCTGTCGCAGCGGCACGCCGCGCAGATGCTCTTCCAGCCGGCCGATCAGGGTGCGTCCATCCTCGGGGACCGGTGCCTCGCGCTCACGGTTGATGCGCCCGACGAGCAGTGGCAGGCCGCGCTGCGTGCCGCCGAGCAGCTGGAGGTGGTGGCCGCGGTGGCGTCGCCGCTGTTCGGCAAGGAGCTCCGCAGGCTTCGGGGGCTCCTCGACGTCATCATCGACGAGCTGCGGGACTGCGCCCTCGGCCCCTTCCGCGGCGAACCCGAGCTCGACGGGCTGTCGGCCAGGCAGGCGTACCAGCTGGGGGTCGACACCGAACGCGCGCGCAGCGCCGTGGCGCACCGCCGGCAGACATTCATCGACCAGTGGCCCTCGCGGGTCGAGGTGGCGCGCAAGCAGCTGCGGAAGGCGAGGAACCGGTGACCGGACTGTTTGTGGTGTTCGAAGGCGGAGACTCGGTCGGGAAGACCACCCAGGTGGCGCTCCTTGGGACATGGCTCGCCGAGCGCAGCGTGCCGCACGTCGTGACCCGTCAGCCCGGCGGCACCGAGGTGGGGGCCGAACTGCGCCGCCTCGTGCTCGATCCCAGCTTCGGCGACGTGTCCCCCCGGGCTGAGGCGCTCATGTACGCCGCCGACAAGGCCCAACACGTATACGAGCTCGTCTCGCCGGCACTGGAGGCAGGGCAGGTCGTGGTCTGCGACCGCTACGTCGACTCGATGGTCGCGTACCAGGGGGCCGGGCGGGCGCTCGGCCAGGACGAGGTCGCCCGCATCGCGTGGTGGGCCGTCGGTGACCTGCGCCCCGACCTGACCATCCTGCTCGACGCGGATCCGGGGGACGCGGTGGCGACGATCAAGGACAAGGACCGGCTGGAGAGCGCCGGCCTGGACGTGCACCGTCGGGCCCGGCAGTTCTTCCTCGATCTCGCGGCCGCCGAGCCCGCCCGGTACCTCGTCCTGAACGCCCGCGGGACCCGCGAGGAGATCGCCGCCGCGATCCGGGACCGGCTGCTGCCGATGCTGCCCTGAACCGGCTCTGATCAGCCCCTTCCCCGCATCGGGGGAGGGGCGCTTTCATTCCTGATTCCTCGGTGGGCGAAAACGAATCGGGACGCTTCCTCCTGCCGCGCCACCCGTGCTTGACTCCTCCAGAACCGCACGGCCGGAGAGGAGTGAGCGACATGCCGATGTTCACCGCACGTCGTCCCATCGACTTCCGGCGCGTCGCGAGTGCCCTGTGTCTGCGCTGACGTCACCCATCCGTCAGCCACACCCAGGAGCCCACCATGTTCAGACTCATCCTCATCGCCCTCGTCGGGCTGGCCGCGCAACTCGTCGACGGCTCGCTCGGCATGGCCTACGGCGTCACGTCCACCACCCTGCTGCTGGCGATCGGCACCAACCCCGCCATGGCATCCGCCACAGTCCATCTCGCGGAGATCGGGACAACCCTCGCGTCGGGTGTCTCGCACCACCGGTTCGGCAACGTCGACTGGAAGGTCGTCGCCCGCATCGGCGTCCCCGGCGCCATCGGCGCCTTCCTCGGCGCATCCGTCCTCTCGAACATCAGCACCGAGCTGGCGGCCCCGATCATGGCCGTGATCCTGCTGACGCTCGGCCTCTACGTGTTGATCCGCTTCACCTTCTTCAACATCTCCACGAAGCGGCTGGGCGAGCGCCTGCCCACGAAGTTCCTCGCGCCGCTGGGCACCTTCGCCGGGTTCATCGACGCCACCGGCGGTGGCGGCTGGGGTCCGGTCGGCACGCCCGCGCTGCTGGCCAGCGGACGCATGGAGCCCCGCAAGGTGATCGGCACCATCGACGCGAGCGAGTTCCTTGTGTCCATCGCGGCCAGCATCGGCTTCTTCATCGGACTCGGCGGCGAGGCCATCGTGCCCGGCCTGGCCATCGCACTGCTCGTCGGCGGCGTCATCGCCGCCCCGATCGCCGCGTGGCTCGTGCGCCATCTGCCGCCCCGCCTGCTCGGCGCCGCTGCCGGATCGACCATCGTGCTGGTCAACGTGCGCTCACTGCTGAAGGCCTTCGACGTTCCGTCGGCGGCGCACGTGCCGATCTACCTCTTCATCGTCGCCGCGGGCCTGGCTGCGCTGGCCTGGTCGCTGCGCAACCACCGCATCGAGCGCGCCCAGCAGGCTGCCGCCGAGGGGGAGGCTGTCGTCGCCTGATGGCAGGATGAGCACCATGGGTGAGGTGTTCTCGGAACTTGTCGGTCAGGACCGCGCGGTGGAGACGCTCCGTCGCGCGGTCGACGGCCGTCGTCACGCCATGACCCACGCCTGGCTGTTCGTCGGCCCGCCCGGGTCGGGGCGATCGAACGCCGCCAAGGCCTTCGCCGCAGCCCTGCAGTGCCCGCGCGGAGGCTGCGGCGAATGCGAGGAGTGCCGGACCTCGCTCTCGGCTGCGCACCCCGACGTCACGCTGCTGCGCACGGAGCAGCTCTCGATCGGCGTCGCCGAGACCAGGGCGCTGGTGGGCCGCGCGAACATGGTGCCCGTCAAGGGCCGCTATCAGATCGTCATCGTCGAGGACGCCGACCGCATCACCGAGCGTGGCGCCGACGCTCTGCTCAAGGGCCTTGAGGAGCCGGAACCAGCCACGGTGTGGCTGCTCTGTGCGCCGAGCGCCGACGACGTCATCGTGACGATCCGGTCACGCTGCCGCACCGTGCGGCTCGTGACGCCGAGCGACGAGGCGGTCACCGAGCTGCTGATCCAGCGCGACG
This sequence comes from Tessaracoccus palaemonis, assembly GCF_019316905.1. Classification (NCBI taxonomy): domain Bacteria; kingdom Bacillati; phylum Actinomycetota; class Actinomycetes; order Propionibacteriales; family Propionibacteriaceae; genus Tessaracoccus; species Tessaracoccus palaemonis. The sequence continues at coordinate 2,612,980 of NZ_CP079216.1, read as the reverse complement.
GGATCTCGCCCGCGCTGGCCGCGCACGCGGCCCGGGCCGCCCAGGGGCACATCGGACGCGCCCGGATGCTCGCCCGCCACGACGAGGCGAGGATCCGCCGTCGTGAGATCCTCTCGCTGCCCGGGCGGCTCACCTCGGTCACGGCCTGCCTCGACGCGGCCGAGAACCTGGTGTCGTCGGCGGCTGACGAGGCCCAGCAGGCCACCGCCGAGGTCGACGCGCGGGAGCGTTCCGCGCTGGAGGAGGCACTCGGCGTCGGCACCCGCGGTATCCGGGTCCGCAGCGCGCAGGCGGCACTGAAGGACCTCGAGGACCAGCAGAAGCTCCGGGTGAAACGGCTGCAGCGCGATGCTCTCGACCGGGTGCTCACTGAGCTGACCGGGTACTACCGCGACGTCCTCGCGGTGCAGACGGCACCCGAGGTCGCGCTCGTCAACGCCGATCTCGCCGACGAGATCGCGCCCGTTGCGCACCGGTCGACGCCCGAACAGACCGTGCGGGCCCTCGATGCGATCCTGGAGGCGAGGACCGCGCTCGAGGGCAACGTCGCCCCTCAGCTCGCCCTCGAGGCGATGCTGCTCGGTGTGTCGCTCGCGGCGCGTTCCTGACCTGGCGCGGGCGTGTCTGCCCGGGGGGTGGCCGCGTCGATGACAAGATGATGGTGAGGACTGCCCAGGAAGAGGGGACGCGACATGTCGAACAACGATTGGGTTCACGAGGGCACGCCCCGGGAGCCGGACTGGTCCGCCGAGCAGGACGACTACGGCGTCCCTGTGTCCCCGGGTGAGTGGGACGACTACGCCGAGGAACAGGCCGTTCCCGTGCCCGAGCCGCCGCAGAGCGTTGCCGCCGCCCAGGAGCCTGGCCCCGTCGTCGCCGCGACCGCGGACGAGCCCGCACCCGAGCCGGAGCCGGAGATCGCACCCGAGCCGGAGCCGGAGGTCGCGCCTGAGCCCGAGCCGGAGGTCGCGCCTGAGTCGGAGCCGGAGATCGCTCCCGAGCCGGAGCCGGAGATCGCTCCCGAGCCCGAGCCCGAGATGGTGCCTGAGCCGGAGCCAGAGGCCGAGCCGGAGATCGCACCCGAGCCCGAGCCCGAGATGGAGCCGGAGCCAGAGCCAGAACCGGAGCCGGAGATCGCTCCCGAGCCCGACCCGGACGAGACCCAGGTGCGCCCGCGGCCCGATGCGGAGGCGGTCGTCCCGCCGGAGCTGGCCGCGCCGACCGCAGAGACCGACATGTCGCTCGTCGACGAGGTGGAGCCCGCACCCGAGGAGTCGGATCTCGAGCCGGACCAGGAGGGGCTGGGCGCCGCCGCAGCCGTGATGGCGGCCGGAGCCGGCGGAGGCGCCGCGATCGCGGGGCTCTACCGACCCGATGCCGAGGACACCCAGATCATCGACGCTCCCCAGCGTCGCAGCCTCGAGGACGAGGTGGCAGAGGAGGAGCGTGTCGCCCAGCAGCTGCGCGCCGAGAAGGAGGCGCGGGACCAGCGACTCGGTCTCGTGGCCACCTCTGAGGCGAACGCGCTGCGCGAGGCACCGCCCGCGCCCCGCCGCGGCGTCGGGGGCTTCGGGAGCTTCGGCCTTCTGGTGCTGCGTCTGGTCGTCGCCGCGATCCTGGGGATCGTCGGCTACCAGATCCTGTCGGACATCGACGCGACCACCGAACTGCTCAGCCGCACACTGATCCCCGAGCCGCGCACTGTTGCCTGGGTGCTCGGCTTCGCGCTGGCCGTGATGGCGGTGCTCCTGGTGATCGGCATGGCGGTGCGGGTCGTCGGCCTGCTGCTCACCGTGATCGCGATCGGCTCGCTGGTGTTCATCCGCTGGGGCAGCTTCAGCATCTTCGTCGAGGGTGTCGAGGGCTTCATCGGAGACAAGGACCTGCTCCTGGCGGCCGTCGGCATCCTGTTCTTCAGCCTCGGAGGCGGCAAGGCAGGCGTCGACGGAGCCATCTCCGCGTCCCGCCACCACGCCAGAGAGGCCAAGCGCTCCTGAGCCGACACGCGGACGCCGTGGCCCGCTGCGGGCGAGGATCCCGCCCGACTGGGTATCTTCGACGTCAGGAGCGCGACGTCCGCGCTGGGAGAGGGGCTCATGAGTAGAACGGTCAAGCTGACCCAGGTCATCCTGGCGGTCATCGCCGTCGGCCTGGTCGTTGCGCTGTTCACCGGAGGCCTCGTGCGCGGGCAGAGCAGGGACGAGCCCGCGTCCCCGTCGACCACAGGGCCGGTCACGCCCTCCGCCCCTGCGGACGGCGCCCGGATGCCGGGCGTGCCCGAGGTCCCCGTGGCCGACCATGCGCTGCTGCCCTCCGAGGATGACGCGAACGCCGACCGTCAGCTCGACTACACCCCGTCGGGAGACCCGAGCGTCGAGTTCGAGGACTCGCTGGGGGACCTCACGTCGTACGCCACCCAGGTCGTCGACTGGGAGGCCTGCCAGGACTCCGACATCGGCGCCCAGTGCGCCACGATCGTCGCCCCCCTCGACTGGGAGGACCCCTCCGGGCCGGCCGTCGAGATCGCGGTGCGGCGCGTGCCGGACGGCGATTCGTCGCGCGGCCCCCTGTTCGTGAACCCCGGCGGCCCAGGTTACGGCGGGCAGTCCATGGCCGAGAACCTCGCCGGACGCTGGCAGAACTACGACACCGTCGGCTGGGATCCGCGGGGTACCGGCGAGTCAACGCACGTCGTGTGCGGAGATCTCGAGCAGACCGACGCCATCATGAACCTCGACGCGAGCCCGGACGACGACGCCGAGGTCAAGGCTCTCAAGAACGGCGGCAAGGACTTCGCCGAGCAGTGCCGCGACGCCTCCGGCGACCTGCTCGACCACATCACGACCGTCGACGTGGCGCGCGACCTCGACCTGCTGCGCCACCTCCTCGGCGCTGAGAAGCTGAACTACGTCGGCGTCTCCTACGGCACCTTCGTCGGGGCCACCTACGCCGAGCTGTTCCCCGACACCGTCGGCCGGCTCGTGCTCGACGCCGCCGTCGACATCACCGGGTCCGACGACGCGCCAGCCCAGGTGGAGGGTTTCGAGCTCGCGCTGTCCAACTTCACGGCCTGGTGCGCCGACTCCGACCTGTGCGACCTCGGCGACGACCAGGACGCCATCAACAACCGCATCGCCGACTTCCTGGCGGGCCTCGACGAGCAGCCCCTAACGGTGGGGGACCGGAAGCTGACCCAGAGTCTGGCGGCCACCGGCATCGCGCTGTTCCTCTACGAGGACGACACCGCCTACCGAACGCTGGCCGAGGTGATCGCACAGGGATTCACCGGCGACGGCACCAACCTGCTGTGGGCGGCCGACGTCATGAACGGACGCGGTGACGACACCTATGAGACCATCGCGTTCGCGTTTCCGGCCATGGCCTGTGCGGATGCGCAGGACGACGGCGCCGGTGCCGTCATGGGTGACTGGAAGGACACCTTCGCGAAGGCGCCGATCATGGCGCCGAACATGGGCACCAGCTACACCTGCCAGTTCTGGACGGCCGACTCGGCTCCCCAGTTGAAGCTCACCGCGAAGGGCGCCCCGACCATCCTCGTCGTCGGCACCACCGGAGACTCGGCGACGCCCTACGAGCAGGCGCAGACGATGGCAGAACAGCTCGACTCCGGCGTGCTGCTCACCCTCGACGGGGCGGGCCACGGCGCGGTGACGGGCGACAACAGCTGCATCGCGGAGCACGTCGACGCCTATCTGTACGACGGCGCCGCCCCCGACGAGGGAACCGTGTGCCGCTGATCGCGGCCCGGTTGGACCAAAGCCGCGCGGGTTCTGTATAGTTCTCAACTGCTGCCGCCCTAGCTCAGTCGGTAGAGCGACGCTCTCGTAAAGCGTAGGTCACGGGTTCGATTCCCGTGGGCGGCTCGGCAGTGGGACGGCCTCCGGAGCTCATCTGGAGGCCGTCCCCGTTTGCTGCCCGGACGTTTAGGGGCAGCCCGTGAATCCGAGCTGTGGCGGCCTTGTAGTCTGGTCTGAGCCCTCGGGAACCACCACTTCCGGGCAGCGAGGAGGAACCGTGTTCGATTGCGCCATCATCGGTGCTGGCCTGGCCGGCCTTGTTGCTGCCAGGCACCTCGTGGACCGAGGCCTGAGCGTCGTCGTCCTGGAGGCACGCGGTCGGGTCGGCGGCCGGGTCGAGAACAAGATCCTGAACGACGGCTCGTATGTCGAGCTCGGCGGCCAGTGGATCGGCCCCGGTTACGACTCGCTGCAGGAGATCATCGACGAGCTCGGATTCGAGACCATCGGGCTTCCGGCCTCCGGCAACCTGGTGGTGCGGCTGCGCGGCAAGTCCCTCGAGGTTCCGAGCTCCGAAGAGCTCCCCGCGCTTACGCCCTTCGAGGTCTCCGACCTCGGCCAGGGCCTGCTCCGGCTGCGGCGGCTCTCGCAGCGCCTGCGGGACGACGCGGCCTGGCGGAAGGCCAACGAGGCCTGGCTCAACCAGGATCTGCGACGCTGGGTCACCTCGAACCTCCGCACCCAGGGCGCCCAGCGCCGCTTCGGCGAGGTCTACGCCGCGGCCTTCGGCCCGATGCCCAAGGACGCGACGCTCCTGGAGGGGCTCCTGCAGGTCACCTCAGGAATCGACCTCGAGACGATGCTCGCCAGCAACGGCGGCCTGCATCAGAAGCGCGTGGAGGGCGGCGTCGCCGCCGTCGCCGACGCCATGGCCGAGCGCCTCGGAGACGTCGTGCGGCTGGAGTCCGAAGTCACTCGCGTCGACCACGACGACTCCTCCGCACGCCTCACGCTCGCGGGCGGTGAGGTCGTCGAGGCCCGCCAGGTCATCTCCACGCTGCCGCCGCGCCTCGCCGTCGCGCTCGAGCACAATCCGCCGCTGCCGCAGTGGCGGATCGAGGCCGCCGACAAGGTCGCCCCCGGAAACGTCATCAAGGCCTTCCTGATCTACAAGGAGCCGTTCTGGCGGGACAAGGGCTTCTCCGGCCAGTCGAGCGCCGATGAGGGCGCGGTGCGCGTCACGTTCGACACGACGGCCGACACCAGCGAGCACGGGCACCTGATGGGCTTCTTCGAGGGCGCGGATGCGGACTCGTTGGCCCGACGCTCGGTGACCCTGCGCGAGCGCGCCTTCGTGGACGCCGTCGTGCGTGCCTTCGGTGAGGGCGGCGCCAAGCCGATCGGCTATGTCGAGCGTGACTGGGGCGCCGAGCGCTTCACGGGCGGCTGCCACGGCGCGCATTTCGCGCCAGGCGTGTGGACCGCCAACGGTCCGCTCCTGGCACAGGACGAGGGTGTGCTGCATTGGGCCGGGGCCGAGTATGCGAGCCGTTTCAACGGCTACATGGAAGGCGCGGTGCGTTCCGGCCGTGAGGCCGCCACCCGCGTCACGCGCTCCCTGGCCTGAGCCTCTGGGACGCTGGTCCCATGCCTGACGCTCAGCTGGGCAGGTCCCGACTCGTCGCCCAGGGCCTCGTCACTCGCCCTTTCGCACGCCCCTCAGACGCGGTCGCCGCGCTGGGGGCCATGCAGGGCCAGGATCTCCCCGGCGTGCTGGCGTCCGCGGCCCTGCGGACCGCCTCGGGCGACGTCCGCGAGGTGCTCGAGGATCTCGACGTCGGCGCGCTCGTGCGCGGCTACCCCATGCGGGGGACCGTGTTCCTGCTCCCCAGCGTCGATGCGGTCTGGATGACCGAGCTGTGTGCCGAGCGGTCCATCCGCGAGGCCGTGGCGCGGCGGAACCGTCAGGGCCTCGACGACTCGTCCCTCGAGATGGCCAGGGAGATCGCCAGGGCGGAGATGGCCGGCGGTCCGATCAGCCGGGCACTGCTGTTCGAGCTGTGGGAGGCCGCGGGAATCCGGACCACCGGCGGCTTCGGCTACCACCTGGTCTTCATGCTCATCGCCGAGACGACCCTCGTCTACGGACCCTGGAACGGGACGGATCAGGACCTGGCGCTGGTCGACCAGTGGATCCCGGACAGCCCTCGCCTCGCGCACCGGTTCGACGGGGACACCGTCGCGGCGACGGCCGAGCTGGCGCTGCGGTACTTCACGTCGCACGGCCCTGCGACGGTGCGCGACTTCGCCTGGTGGACCAAGCTCCCCCTGAACGCGATCCGCTCCGCCATGCCGCTGATCGTCGAGGAGTTGGAGACCGACGGTGCGGCCGAGGCCAGCTTCTGGCGACCCGGCCTGCTGGATGAGGTCGCGAAGGTCGGCCGGGCGGCTGCGGGGCCGCTGCTCCTGCCCGGCTTCGATGAGTTCGTGCTCGGCTACCAGGACCGCCTGTTCGCGATGGCCGACCATGAGCATGTCAGGCTCGTCCCGGGCAACAACGGGGTATTCCGGCGGTCCGTGGTCGCCGGCGGACTGGTCCGCGGCACGTGGGCCCGCGCGGGGACGGCGTCGCGGCGTCGGTTGGAGGTCGAGGAGTTCGCGCCGCTGAGCGCCACGCGGATGCGACAGTTGGAGGTGTTGTTCGGCAGCTACCCCTGGGTGGCGCCCTGACCGCAGCTGCCGGCCGGTAGACGCCAAGAGGGGCGTCCGGCCTGTCGGTCGGACGCCCCTCGAGATGGATGCTGCTCAGATGGCGGCGGCTCCCCGCTCGCCGGTACGGATGCGCACGACCTCGTCGACGCTCGTGGACCACACCTTGCCGTCACCGACGGCGCCGGTGCGGGCCGCCTCGGTGATGATGTCGATCAGCGCGGACGCGTCGGCATCGTCGGTGAGGATCTCGATCTTCGCCTTGGCGATGAAGTCGATCGTGAACTCTGCCCCGCGGTAGACCTCACGGTGGCCGCGCTGGCGGGCGTAGCCGGAGACCTCGCTGACGGTCATGCCGGCGATGCCGTGCTGGGCCAGAGCGATCTGGACCTGGGTCAGCATGCTGGGCTGGACGATTGCGGTGACGAGCTTCATGCCTTGATCTCCTCGCGGCTCGGAACGATCAGCGTCTGCTTGACGCCGTAGCTGGAGTACTGGGTGACGCTGAGGTCGTAGCCGGTCTCAGCGTGCTCGGAGGTGTCGATGCCCTGGGTCTCGACCTCGGCGGGGACGCGCAGGCCCATGACCTTGTCGAGGACCTTGGCGATGAGGAAGGTCACCACGAAGGAGTAGACCAGGACGATCAGCGCCCCGGAGACCTGGCGCCAGAGCTGGTCGACTCCGCCGCCGTAGAAGAGGCCAGCGACACCGGCCGGGGACTCGGGATCGGCGAAGAAGCCGATCAGGATGGTGCCGACGAGGCCACCGACGAGGTGCACACCCACGACGTCCAGCGAGTCGTCGTAGCCGAGCTTGTACTTGAGGCCCACGGCGTAGGCGCAGGCCACACCGGCGATCAGGCCGAGGATCAGGCCGCCGAGCGGGCTGACGGAGTGGGCCGCCGGCGTGATGGCGACCAGGCCAGCCACGATGCCGGACGCGGCACCCAGCGAGGTGGCGTGGCCGTCACGGAGACGCTCCACGATCAGCCAGCCGAGCATCGCGGCGGCGGTGGCGCCCAGGGTGTTGATCCAGGCGACGCCGGCCGTGGTGTTGGCGCCCAGCGCGGAGCCGGCGTTGAAACCGAACCAGCCGAACCACAGGAGGCCTGCGCCCAGCATCACGAAGGGCAGGTTGTGGGGACGCATCGGCACCTTGCCGAAGCCGAGGCGGGGACCGAGCACCAGGCAGAGGGCGAGGGCCGCGGAGCCGGCGTTGATGTGGATCGCGGTGCCGCCGGCGAAGTCGATCGCCTTGATGACGTTGGCGATGAAGCCGCCCTGCCAGCCGGTGTCGGCATTGTCGAACGCGAAGACCCAGTGCGCAGCGGGGAAGTAGACGAGCAGCGCCCAGACGGCAGCGAAGACGACCCAGGCGGAGATCTTCATGCGGTCGGCGACGGCGCCGGAGATCAGCGCGACGGCGATGATCGCGAACGCGGACTGGAAGCCGGCGAAGACGATGTCAGGCAGCCCGTTGGTGACGGCCTCGGGGCTCATCAGGCCCTTGAGGAAGGTGAAGTCCAGCGGGTTGCCGATCACGCGACCCATCGAGTCGCCGAATGCCATCGAGTAGCCGACGATGACCCACAGGACGCCGACAACGCCCATGGTGGTCAGCGACATCATCATCATGTTGAGGACGCTCTTGGCGCGGACCATGCCGCCGTAGAAGAAAGCCAGGCCGGGGGTCATCAGCAGGACCAGTGCGGCGCTGGCGAGGACCCAGGCGGTGTTACCCGTGTCAATGTCGAGGAGTTCCATGGGCAGAATCCTGTCCAGCCCAGATTTCGCCGAACGACGCGTCTCGTAACGGTCGAGTTAGTTATCTGCTCTCAAATGTCACGTTTCGTCACCGGTTCATTTCCGCGGTGTTACCGCGGGCGGCGCACCTGCTGGAGTCGAACGGAGACCATCTCTGCCCAGTCCCCGTCGGCCTCGAAGGCCGTGAACGCGGACGTCGGGTACCAGCACTGCAGCTCGTCGGCGGCGCGCCGGTCGCCGGCGTAGGCGAGCTCGGCGGCCAGCGAGGCAATGGTGGGGTTGTGCCCGATCACCAGCAGGCAGTCGACGTCGTCGTCGGTCTCGGAGATGCGCTGCAGCATCGTCTCGGTGCCCTCGAAGTAGAGCGCGTCCTGGAACTCGGCGGGGATGTCGAGCCCCGTGGCCGCGAAGGTCTCCCTGGTCCGTGTCGCGGTGGAGACCAGCGCGTGCTGGACGCCGAGTGACTTCAGCTCGAGGCCGGCCTCCTTGGCCTCCTGCACGCCCCTCGGGGTCAGGTGCCGAGCCTTGTCACCCAGGGGATTGGTGGCCTCGGTCTTGGAATGGCGCATCAGGATCAGCCGTCGCATGTCGACAGCCTAGTTGTGCGCGGGGCGCCGAGGCGGTCAGACGGTGACGCCGAGGCGCGCGAACGCCGTGCGGAAGATCTGCAGCCCGTCGAGGCCCGGCAGGTTCGCCACGGACTGGTCCAGCTTGTCCAGCGCCTCTCCCTGGCCGGTGAAGAGGTGGCCCATCACGTAGCGGACCTCGGAGTCGTCCATCACGCCTGAGCCGACGGGGCGCCAGGCGGTCTGCATGAGGGTGCGGACGATCTTGGGTGCCGCTGCGGAGCGTTCGAGCGCCATGCGAGCCTGCGTCGTGTAGAACGCCACGTGCCGGGTCTCCTGCTGCGCGATGCGCTTGAGCAGGGGTGAGAGGGCCGGGTGCGCGAGCTGCTCCGCGAGGCGTCGGTAGGCGGCGACGGCCGACAGCTCGTTGGCGGCGCCCCACGCGTTGTGCACGGCGAGGAAGTCGTCGCCGACGAGGTTGGACAGGGTCCCCTGCTTCGTCGGGCCGAGCGCCTCCTTCCAACCGAGCTTGATGCGCTTGGCCTTCAGCTCGTCGTAGTCGACGACGATCCCGTGGCGGCCGAGCACCGCGGCCAGCGCCTCGCCGTGCCAGAACTCCTCGCGGTTCCACGTGGTCATGAAGCCGCGGGACTCCTCGCTGCGGTGCGAGCGGGTCACGAGCAGGTCCCGCAGGTAGCAGGAGGTGTGGTACTCGACGTCGCACATGTAGCGCAGCACCCGCAGGGTGGGCTCGTCGAGGGGCTGGGTCTCGAACGTGTCGAAGTCGAGGTCCTCCCAGCGGACGCGGTCGGAGGTCTCGGCGAACTTCTCAAGATTGAACGCCACGACGGCTCCTTCTGTGCAGCAGGCCCGGGGAGGGCAGCGGGGGTGGGCCGCCGAACCGGTCGGTGCCCGCGATGAGGCCGCGGCCGTCGAGCAGCCCGCGGATGCGTGCGTCGACGCTGGCCAGCCCGGCCCGGGCATCGGGTGTGGAGAAGATCGAGGCGAGCGCGCGGTCCTCGTCGGGATCGGGCACGCCTACGATCCGAAGCGGGCGCCAGGCGAGCAACGAACCCTTCGCCGACAGACGCTCTGTGCGGGAGCGTGCGATGCGGGCCGAGGCCTCGAGTTCGAAGAACTCCACGATGGTGGCGCGGCGGGCGATGATCTCGGTGACGACGCGGGCGGCCTCGCCGTCGAGCCGGGGCAGCAGTGCCGCGTAGGTGGCCTGCAGCGAGGCCTCCTGCAGGGCGAGGCGGAGCATGTGGCCCGCGGTGATGGACTCGCCGACGACCGCGGCGACAGGTGCGACGACGACGGGCATGGCGCGCTCGACCCACACATCGCGCAGCCGGGCGGTCAGGCGGGTGTGTGAGCGGGGTTCGGGCTTCGGGCCGTCGGCCGCGAGAATGTCGCGCAGCGCCCAGGCCAGCCACATGCGCTCGACGGCCCAGGTTGCGACGAATGCGGTGATCCGCGCCTCGTTGCCGGTCCAGTTGCCGAGGATGGCGCGGGTCTCGGACAGCCCTGCGCTGTCGAGGCGCCAGAGGAACTCGAGGTCGGCCCTGAGTCGGTCGTCGAGCGGGGCGACGGCCTGCGCGTCGACGGCGATCCTGCCCTGCGCATCGCGGGTGTATGCCGCGACATCGAAGGTGGTGAACAGCACCTCAGGGCGATCGGGATCCGAGAAGACCCGGCCGCTGAACCTCGTGGCAGACAGTTCCTCGGTGCTCGTCACCGGGTCAATTTAACATGTGCCGGCAACGCGGGCGACCGTCGCTCAGGGGCGCACCGCGACGATCAGGTCTCGTCGGATCGAGGAGTCGACGCGGTGCGCGAAGCGCTCCCACGCGCCACCCTCACACACCACGAGGCCGGCGCGCGACAGGATCTCGGCGAGGTCGTCGCGGGACAGGCCGAAGGTGTTCCAGGCGATGCCGAGGGCTCCGCCGTGCATCAGCTGGGACGTCCAGACGGGCACCGCTTCGCGAAGCAGGCCGGCGGGGGAGCGGTCGCGGCGGCCCGAGACGCCGCGCACGTCGGTCGACGAGCCGTGCATGACGCCGTAGGGGGCGTCGGTCACGATGACGTCGAACTTCTTCTTGCCGAACAGGTCGGCCGAGGTGCGGGTGTCTCCGGTGAAGGCCGTCACCTTGGCGGTGCGGTCGGCCAGCTGGATGGAGGCATCGAAGCGCTGTCCGATCGACTTGCCGTCGCGCCGCACGCCGGTCACGTCGGCGGTGTGCTTGATGCGCTTGCGGCGCAGCCAGGTCTTGTAGAAGGAGGCCATCTGCTGGAAGGCCTTCTCGTCCCCCTCGACGCCGTACGCGTCGTGGCCGAGCAGCAGCGCCGTCGAGAGGGTGGTTCCGCGGCCGGCCAGCGGATCGAGCACCTGCCGTGGGCCGGTCGGCTCGCGCGTGACGGCGGCGAGCGTCACGCTGAGAAGCAGTTGGGTGAACTGTTCGTTGGTCTTGCCCTGGTACTTCGGGATGGTGATCAGGTCGTCATCCAGGTCGAAGGGCCGGGGCAGGGCAACGGGGCGCAGGAGTTCCCCTGACGTCTCGAACAGGGCAAAGCAGGCCGACTGGGTGGCCAGCGTCGCCAGCTGCGCCGGGCCCAGGTCGTCGGCGTCGAAGGCGAGGTAGCCCACGCCCGCGATCTCCACGTCGGCGATGTCGCGCGCGAACGGCGCAGTGAGTTCCAGCTCAGCGGCCGTCAGCGGCGCAGCCTCGCCTGCGTAGACGCGGTTGGCAGACGGGGTGCGCAGCATGAGGTAGCGGGACATGCGGGAAAGTCTCCCACACCGCTCCCGCCGGTTTCCCGACTCCCTGGGCGTTCGGCGGCGCCTCGACGTCGGTGTCCACATCCTCAGGGATGGCGCCATCGGCCGCCCGACTCCCTGTGCGTTCGGCGGCGGCCCTGACTGGCCGGCTGTGGGCGGAGCGGGCGCGCCGACGGGAACGGCGCGGCCTGAGCCCCTCGCCCCATCTTGACTACTGAATCCGAAGGCGGACGACTGGGTACCAAGCGGCGACTGGCTATGAAGCGGCGACTGGCCACGAAGCGGACGCAGGTCTACGCAGCGGGCGACCCGGTCGGCTCGGTATCCGTCGGGCTGGCGCAGACTGCATCCGCTGTTCGACCGCCCGCGCGTCAGGCGACCTTTGCCCTGATCTGATCGGACCCCGGCCATTTCCGGCGGGGATCCCTGCGTCCTGCGTCGTCCGATGCCCGCCGCCCTGCGCCGTCCGACGCCCGCCGCTCTGCGCCGACCGACTCCGGACGCCCGGGCTGACCGCAGCCAGGGCAGCAGGCTGGCCCTGCCTTGGGCCGGCCGATGGACGCCTTCCGGGCTGACGGCCGCCCGGCGGGCGCTCTGTTGCCACCCGGACCTCGGGAGCTGGATCGGTCACCAGCAACTCTCGCGCGCCCGATGCCGGGCTACTGTCGCACTACGTCTGGTGTTTCCGGGACTGCCTGCGCCGGCCGGGCCATGGCTCTGCCCGCCGTCCGGCTTCACTCAGCGCCCCGGCGCCCTGGGTTGATCGAAGCCTGGCGCCCTCGGCGTTGGTGTGTCAGACGATGTTCGGTTTGTCTGGGGTCGGGTGCTGACGGGCGTCTACTGTGGAGCCGTCCTGCGCCGTCCTGCGCCGTCCGGCGTCAGTCGCGCTGGGCGGGCCGGAGCCCCGGCCAGACCGCGGCCCGGTGTTGAGCCGCGCTCGCTCGCTCACCCCTGTCGGCGTGGAGCCGCCATCCGCAGCCTGACGTTGGGCGGTGCTGCGCGGACTCTCGGTCGGCGTGGAGACGCCATGCACGAGCCGCTCGGGCTGACCGCCGTGCGGCGTGGGGTCGTTCTGCGCTGACCTGTGCCCGGAGCAGCCGATGCTGGTCGTCGCTCTTGCGCTGTGTTCCCGGGGACCGCGCCGGCGTCCTGCCTTGTTCGGGCGCGGGGCGCGCCGGCTGGGTCAGCTGGTGTTCGGGGGTTCTCGGCCGAGTGTGGGTTTGCCGGTGTGGGGGTCGAAGGTGATGTACCAGCCGTCGGCGGAGGTGGTGCCTGCGCCGGTGCCGGTGTGGGTGGGTTCGACTTTGGGGTGGTGGTAGGGGCACAGGAGTGCGAGGTTCTCAAGTGATGTGCTGCCGCCTGCCCACCAGGGGATGACGTGGTGGGCGTCGCACTCGAGGGCGGTGGCGTGGCAGCCGGGGAAGATGCAGCCGTTGTCGCGGAGGTTGAGGGCGTGTCGGATGGCGGGGGTGACGAAGCGGTGTGCCCGGCCGACGTCGAGGATCTCTGACTGGGCGCCCAGCACGACCGGGATGATCTGGGCGTCGCAGGCCAACCGGCGCAGCTCTCGGGCGGGGATCGGTGCTCCAGAGGGGAGCATGCCTGTGGCGTGGAGTTGCGTGGCGAGTTCGGTGTAGTCGATCGTCACGAGCAGCGTCGCCGGTGCGTGAGGGTCCGGGGGCGCGGTCGTCAATGGCTCGGGGGATGGCGTCTCGTTGCGCTCGGGGGCCATGGCCGTGCCTGTTGCCGGGATGGGTGGCGGCGAGGGGGCGTGCGGGGGCTGTGACGGTTCGCGGCGCGTTGATGGGGAGGTCTCGGGCGTGCGGCTGGCATCGGCGCTGACTCTGCCGCTTGCCGGTGCGTCGGCGAGGCGAAGGGGCGCCTCTCGTTCCGGCAACGGCTCGGGCGGCTGGATCGGCGAGGTACCAGCGGTGCCAGGGGTGTCCTGTGCGCCGCGGGTGGTGAGGGTGATGAGGGCGTCGGCTTGGCGCTGGTCCCAGCGGGGTGTGTCGTGGCGGCGGTGCTGGCGTCGTTCGGCGCGTTTGGCGTGGTTGACCTCGATGGTGATGGCCCGGATCAACTGCTCGGCCTCGAGGGCCGGGAGGGACCCTTTGAGGTACCAGGAACCGGGATGGTTGGTGTCTTCGCCCCAGGTGAAGGAACGGCGTGCGAGGGCGTCGGCGCGTTGCCGGGCGAGCCGGGCGTCGCGTTCCTCAGCGGTGGGGACCAGGTCTGGTGCGACGGCGGCGAGCACGTCGTCGGTGGACGCGGTCAGGCGGGCGGGTGTCTGTGTTGTGGCCTTCGTGAAGAGGAACTCTCGCGCTCTTTCACGCTGCTGGGTGTTGAGGGTGTGGGGGAGGGTGTCGAGGGTGCGGCGGATGGCCTGGGCGTGCTGGGGTGACAGGTTGCCGTCGATGACCCGGTGGGCGACGTCGTCGTGGTGGGCGATGTCGCGGGCCTGGGTGACGGAGCGGAGGGTGTCGCGGACATCGAGGTGTTCCTGCTGGCCGAGGAGGGTGGGGAGCTGGGTTCCGGCGACGGCTTCGGCGGAGTGGTTGGCTTCGGCTTCGCCGGTGAGCATGGCCACGAGGCCGGCGAGTTGTCCCTGGGCGCGTCGGGCGGTCTGGAGGAGGTCGAGGCGTTCGTGGTGGCTGATGTGGGTGCGTTGGGGGTGGTCGATGGCGGCCAGCGCGGCACGGATCGCGGTCAGTGCCGCGTCGGTGCTGAGTCTGGTCGTGGGTTCCATGTCTTCACGTTAGAGATCGGCACTGACAGAAATCGTTCGCTTGTTCGACGTGTTCGCTGAGGGTGAAACAGGTGGCGAGGTGTTGGGCGTTTCTCGTGGGTGGACGGGGGGAGAACCGGGCAATGCCCGCTTTTCGGGGGAGATGGAAGGGTCACGGCGGCGGCCCGTTTGGGCGGGTTGAGTCGGCCGGGCGAGGTGGTGGGCGATTCTCGTGCTCGGACCGGGGAGAACCGGGCACTGCCCGCTTTTCGGAAGCGGCCGGGTGCGGAGGGGCGGAGTGGTGGTGTTGGTGGGGCGGGTTGAGGGGCCGGGCGGTGGGCGATTCTCGTCACCGGACCGGGGAGAAGCGGGCATGTGAAGTCTCATACCTTCGTGGACGGTTGTGTCTCACAGCTTCGTTGACAGATGTGTCTCGACCTTCGTGGACAGTTGGTGTTGACGGTTCTGTCTCACGGTTTCGTGGACAGTTGCGGGTGCCCGCGGTGAGGGTCGGGCCATGGCTGCTCGTATCGACGCTCGTGTTCGTCAACGGATCATCAACTTCCCTGACAGTCCTCGTAGGGGCGAGGTCACCAGGTTCTGCCGGGAGCACGGCATCTCTCGCGCGGAGTTCTATAAGGTCCGGTCCCGGGCCGCCGACGAGGGCAAACTCGCAGCAGTGGCTCCTCGGCAGCCGATCGCCAGGTCCGTGGCGCGACGCACCAGCGACGAGATCGAGACGATCGCGTTGCAGGTCCGCGCCCAGCTGAAGCGGGAAGGCTGGGACCACGGCCCACTGTCCGTGGCGGCCGCGATGCGGCGTCAGGGGATCGACCCGCCGTCCAGGGCCACCCTGGCCAGGATCTTCACCCGCCATGGGGTGGTGCGTCCGGAGCCAGCGAAACGTCCCCGGGCGTCGTATCGCCGGTTCCGTTACCCGGACCCGAACGGCTGCTGGCAACTCGACGGAGTCGAGATCGTTCTCGACGACGAGGCCGGGTCGAGACGATGCGTACTCCAGGTCGAGGACGACCACTCCCGATTCATCCTCGCTTCACACGTCGCCTTGTCCGAGACCAGCCAGGCAGCGATCACCGTCGTCGCCGCGGCGATCGGTCACCACGGCGCCCCGGCCCGATTCCTGACCGACAACGGGACCGCGTTCAACCAGTCCCGCCGCGGCAGGACCTCCCAGCTCGAGGGTTTCCTCCGACGCCAGGGCGTCGAGCCGATCACCGGCCGACCCGGCAAACCCACCACCCAGGGCAAGAGCGAACGCCTGCACCAGACGTTCCACACCTTCCTCGACGCGCACCGCCCGATCCGCACCCAGGACCGACTCGCAGAACTCGCCGACCAGTTCGCCCAGTACTACAACACCCAGCGGGCCCACCAGGCACTGGACCCCGACCAGACTCCCGCTGACGCCTACCAGTCCCGCCCGAAAGCCCTTCCCGGCCCACCGACACCACCCCCGCCAGCCACCCCTGCGACAGGCCGACGAACCGTGAAGTCCGGCATCACCCGCCGTCTGAAGGGTGAACGCCCCGTCACCGACGCCAACGACGCCCGCTGGGCCGACCGCCTGGTCTCCCGGAACGGCCGCATCCACATCTGCAACGCGAAGATCTACGTCGGTGCACGCCACATCGGCGAAACACTCCACATCATGTTCAACGCCACCACCATCGAGATCTTCGACATCAACGGCGTCCTGATCGGCACGACACCACACCCCGGCCCAGTCACCACCGGCACCACCCGACTGCTCACAATCAGCCCCAGAACCCCACCAGTCACCGTGAGACATAACCGTCAACAAGCCACTGAGACACAACCGTCTACGAAGCACTGAGACATGACAGGGAGAAGCGGGCACTGCCCGATTTTCAGAAGCGGCCGGGTGTGGTGTGCTGGGACGGTGAACAGATCCCGCCTCCCCACGATCGGCGCAGTCTTCGCCGGCGGCTGCCTCGGGACCGCCGTGCGGATGGGGATCCTGCACCTGGTCGGTGAACAGGTCGTCGCCCTCGCGGCGGTCAACCTCCTCGGCTGTCTTCTGCTGGGTGTGGTGTCGGCCCTGCTCGGGCATCGGCACGAGGCATGGCGCATGTTCCTCGTGGTTGGTGGAATCGGCGCGTTCACGTCCTGGTCGTCGCTCGCCGTGCAGGGCGCCACCCACCCCTCGGGCGTCCTGATGGTCGCGGCCGAGGCGCTTGCGGGGGTGTCCGTCGCGGGTCTCGCGCACCTTTCGACGTGGCGACTCATGATGCGGGGGTCACGGTGATGGCGCGCGCGGCTCAGCATGGGATGGTCACGCTGATGTCGCCCGAGGGTGCTCGCGTCGGGGACGCGTTGAAGTCGGGCGAAGCTCCTGACAAGGGATTGTTGCTGACGGCACGCGCAGCGGCGGGCAGGGTGTCGAAATGCTGATTCTCCTGCTGACATGCCTTGCCGGAGGGCTGGGGGCCGTGGCCCGTTCGCTGGTCGACACCGCGCTCCGCGCCCGCAGCGAGGCGCTCTTCGCGACGCTGCCCTGGGTCGCGACGCTGGCCATCAACGTGACCGGCTCCTTCGTGCTCGGCGTCGCCACCGGCACGCTGACGGGGGCACCGCTGGGCATCCTCGGGACGGGATTCTGCGGTGGCTTCACCACCTTCTCGACTGCGTCGTGGCAGGTCGCGCGGCTCGTCGGGCGTCGCAGCCGACGGATAGCGGCCGCCTATCTGGTGCTGACGGTCGGCGGGTGTCTTGCAGCCGCCTGGCTGGGGCTGGCGCTGGCCGGTTGAGCCTGTTGGCACCTAGATCGGCACCGTTGGGCATCCACGGGACAGGATTTTGCGGCGGGTTCACCACCTTCTCGACGGCCTCGTGGTAGGTCAGCGGCTCGTCGGGCCCGCTGCCGAGGGGCGCGGCGGGCTAGCTGGTGCTGACTTCTGTCGGCTGCCGCAGCCGGCGGTCGCCGGCTGCCTGGCAGGGGCTGGTACCGCGTTGGTCGACTGGGTCCTGGGCGTCCTTCGACATCCTCGGCCACGGTGCCCGGGCAGACGAAACCGCCCGCGCCTGAGGTGGCGCGGGCGGTGATGACGTCAGGCGGTCAGGCCAGGTTCACGTGGTGGTGCTCGTAGGGCGTGCCCTTGGCGCGCTCGAACGACTCCGCGACCTCGGCCTCCGCCTCCTCGCGTCCGGTCCAGGTCGCGCCCTCGACGGACTTGCCGGGCTCGAGGTCCTTGTAGACGGAGAAGAAGTGCTCGATCTCGAGCAGCATGTGCTCCGGCACCGACGACAGGTCGGTGATGTTGCCGCGGCGCGTGTCTGCCGTCGCGACGCACAGCACCTTGTCGTCGCCGCCCATCTCGTCGGTCATGCGGAACATGGCGACGGCGTAGCACTCGACGAGGCAGCCGGGGAACGTCGGGTCGTTGCCGATGATCATCGCGTCGAGCGGGTCGCCGTCCTGGCCGAGGGTGCCCTCGACGAAGCCGTAGTCATACGGGTACTGCGTGGAGGTGAACAGCGTCCGGTCCAGTCGGATGCGGCCGGTGTTGTGGTCCATCTCGTACTTGTTCTTGGTCCCCTTGGGGATCTCCACCGTCACGTCGAAAAGGATCCGTCGACCGGGATCGATGGGCCTGAAGCCGGCCGGGGCGTCTTCGCTCACTTGGCGCACTCCTATGATTGGGGAACCGCCCCGCCGGGGCCGTCTGCTGCCTGCAGAATAGCGCTTTGGAGGAGCCGATGCCGAAGAGACGAGTGGCTGAATGGGTCGTCGTCGGCGTATTGAGTTGCCTCCTTCTGCTCGGCGGTTTTCTCGTCGCCGTGTTCCACGCGCCGTTGCTGACCGCCGCCGGACTGACGCGCGAGGGGGCGCCGGACACCGTCGACGTCTCCATCTTCGCCCCTCAGGTCGAGGAGAGTGAGGCGCCCGCCACGGCAGGCACCGGGCTCGCGCAGGCCGCGGAGATCCCCACCGACGGGAAGGTCCCTGACTCCGACACGCTCACCGCACAGCTGAAGGCCCTGGACCGGTCGAATCTGAAGGCCGCCGACGGCACCAAGGTGACCGTCGCCTGGGAGGTCGTCGACGTCGAGACAGGGGACGTGATCTCGTCCACCAAGGCGAAGACGGCGCTGATTCCTGCGTCGAACACCAAGCTGATGACGTCGCTGGCCGTCATGAACGCCTTCGACGGTTCAGAGACGTTCGCCACGCGGGTCCTGCAGCCGGCCGACGGCGAGATCGTGCTCGTCGGCGGCGGCGACCCCATGCTGCTCAGCACCCCCGCGGACGAGGGGACGTACCCGCAGCCCGCCAGCACGCAGGAGTTGGCCGCGGCGACGGCCGAGGCGCTCAAGGCCGACGGGCAGTCCAGCGTCACCCTCGGCTACGACGACTCCTACTTCGACGAGGAGGGCTGGAACGACACCTGGCCCTCGAACTACCGCGACCAGGTGACGCAGCTGTCGTCGCTGTGGGTCGACGAGGGCCGCACCAGCGGCGCCCGGACCCGCACCCCCGCCGCTGACGCCGCGAAGATCTTCGCGACCCAGCTCGAGAAGGCGGGCATCACGGTGACGGGCAGCGTCAAGGAACGTTCCGGCACCGGAGACGAGGTGGCACGCGTCGAGTCGCTGCCCCTCCACGTCCTGGTCGAGACCGCCATGAACCGCTCCAACAACTCCTTCACCGAGATTCTCGGGCTCCAGCTGGCGAAGCAGACCGGCCGCGACTCGACGTTCAAGGGGGCAGTCGCGGCCATCAAGTCCGAACTGACCGACCTCGGTGTCTGGGACGAAGGGACCGTCCTTCGCGACTCGTCGGGCCTGTCCCGCAGCAACCGCATCACGGCGAACATGCTCGCCAGGGCCGTGCAGCTCCTCGACACCGACGAGCACCTCTCCGTCATCCTCGACGGGCTGCCCACCGCAGGCGTGACCGGGACGCTCGCGACCAGGTTCACCGACGCGCTCGCCCGCCCGGCCCGCGGCGTGGCGAGCGCCAAGACCGGAACCCTCTCGCTGGTCTCGACGCTCGCGGGCACCACCCTGACCGCGGACGGCCGCCAGGTGTCCTTCGCGTTCATGATCAACGGCACCGACGCCGGCTGGTGGGCCAAGCTGTGGGCCGACCAGGCCACGGGCGTCGTCGCGTCCTGCGGCTGCTGATGGAGCACGCCCCCGAGATCGACTGGGCACTCGCCCGTCGCATCACCCGGCTCGCGCCCGGCAAGCTGCCCGACCTCGACCGCCGCGACCTGCAGCGGCTGGTCGCGGGCCTGCGCGTCACCGCGCGCCGCGCCGGTGAGATCAGCGCCTCGGCCCTGGGCATCGACTCCGTCGGCGCCGGCACGATCTCGGTCGTCGACTGGACCGGCTGGGGCGCCGCCGTGCGCGACATGGCCCACGCGGGCATGTCCGACCTCGGGCTCCGCCGCCGCGCGCCCGGCGCGCTCCGGACCCTCCGTGGCGTCGGGGGAGGACTTGTCGCGGGTGTCGGCCTCAGGATCGCCGGCCCCCGCCTGATCGGCCAGTACGACGCGTACACCGGCTCCGACACCCTCTTCCTGCTCGCGCCGACCATCGTGAACCTGGAGCGCGCCCACGGCTTCGTGCCAGCCGACTTCCGGCTCTGGGTGTCGCTGCACGAGCAGACGCACGCGCTCCAGTTCCGCGCCGCGCCCTGGCTGCGCGACCACCTCGTCGGCCTCGGCCGCTGCGTGCTGGAGACCGAGGACGGCGACGATGTCGCCGGCCTCGTCGCGACCATGACCTTCCTCGAGGGCCACGCCGACCACACGGCCGACACCGCCGGCCGCGCCCGGATCCGCACCGTCGGGCAGCTGCGCCGCGCCTTCCACCGCACGCCCGGCACCCTGTCGCGGATCGCGGGCGTTTTCGACAAGGGTGCCCAGTACCGCAACGGGCTGGAGTTCTGCACGCAGGTCACGCGCAAGGGCGGCCGGAAGGCGCTGCGCGACGCCTTCCTCGCTCCCGAGACGCTGCCGCGGCCCGACGAGATCGCCGACCCGCCCGCGTGGCTGAGGCGGATGCGTGGCCAGGCGTGAGCTCGGGCCCGCCGCCCTGCGGGTGACGGCGGCCGTCGCCGACGCGCTGCCCGGCGGCGACGTAACGGTCGGCTGCTCCGGGGGCGCCGACTCGCTGGCCCTGGCGCTCGGCGCGCACCGCGCGGCCGCCCGGCGGGGCGTCACGGCGGAGGCGTTCGTCGTCGACCACGGCCTGCAGCCTGGCTCGGCCGACGTCGCGACGCGCGTCGTCGAGACGCTGGCCGCCCGAGGAGTCGACGCCCGGGTCGTCGCGGTGCGGGTCGACGAGGGCGGCGACGGGCTCGAGGCGGCCGCCCGCGACGCGCGCCTCGTCGCCCTCGCCACGCCGGGCAGGCCGGTCCTGCTGGGCCACACGCTCGACGACCAGGCCGAGAGCGTGCTGCTCGGACTGTTCCGCGGGTCCGGAACCCGCTCGCTGGCGGGCATGGCCCCCGCCCGCGGCCCCTTCCTCCGCCCCCTGCTCGGGCTGCGGCGCGCCGACACAGAGCAGGCGTGCCGCGAGTGGGGCCTCGACTGGTGGGACGACCCGATGAACGACGACGAGAGGTTCGTCCGCGTCCGCGCCCGCCGCGCGCTGGCCGACCTCTCCGCCGACCTCGGCCGCGACCTCGCCCCCGCCCTGGCCCGGACGGCCGCGCTGGCCCGCGCCGACGCGGACCTCCTCGATGCCCTGACCGGCGAGGCCATCGACACGTCGGCCGACACGCTGGACGTCGCCGAACTACATCGGCTGCCCGACGCCCTGCGGTGGCGGGCGCTCCGCGCCTGGCTCGCGGCCGCCGGGGTCGCGGCCGACCGGCAGGCGACGCTCGCGGTGGACCGCCTGGTCACGCACTGGCACGGGCAGGGGCCCGTCGCGCTGCCCGGCGCGCACGTCGCACGCACGGGCGGGCGGCTCCGTCTCGCAGGTCGGCCCGGCGACACTCCGCGACCTGCGTCGCACCGTCCCGCGCTGTAGGGTCACTCCCGTGGATGCCGCAGATGTGTCACAGGACCTCGAGCGTGTGCTCTTCACCTCCGACCAGATCCAGGCCCGGATCGCGGAGGTCGCAGCGCAGATCGACAATGACTACGCGGGCCGGGAGGTGCTGCTCGTCGGGGTGCTCAACGGGGCCGTCATGGTCATGAGCGACCTGCAGCGGGCGATGCACAGCCACGTCGAGATGGACTGGATGGCGGTGTCGTCCTACGGGGCGGGCACGCAGTCCAGCGGAGTGGTGAGGATCCTCAAGGACCTCAACGCCGAACTGAAGGGCCGCGACGTCATCGTGGTCGAGGACATCATCGACACCGGCCTGACGCTGAGCTACCTCATGAAGAACCTGGCGTCGCGCGGACCCGCGAGCCTCGAGATCATGACGATGTTCCGCAAGCCCGACGCCGCCCAGATGGAGGTGCCCGTCAAGTACATCGGCTTCGACATCCCCAACGAGTTCGTCGTCGGTTACGGCCTCGACTTCGCCGGCCGATACCGCAACCTGCGCGACGTCGGCACCCTCGCCAAGCACGTTTACAGCTGACCGCTGAATCGCCGCCCCGCAGACTGCATGCCTGCGGGGCGTGTTGTTTGCGCTGGTATCGTTTCGATGCACCGCGCGTGCGCGTCAACTAGATCGGCAAACCATTGCAGAAGTTCTTCAAGAGCCCCGTGGCCTGGATCGTCCTGAGCGTCCTTTTCCTGATCCTCGGCATGCAGCTGCTGAGCTCCATGACCGGATACCAGAACGTATCGACCGCGGAGACCATCGCGCTGCTGAACAGCGACACCAAGCTGAAGTCGGTGACGCTGATCGACGGCGACCAGCTGATCCAGGTCACCGACGAGCAGGGCAACCGCACGCAGACGGCGTGGGTCGGCAGCCAGGTCGATGACATCGTCAAGCTCGTCGAGCAGCGCAAGGAGGCCGGGACCCTCGAGGACTGGACGGCCACCAACCCGCAGCCGGGATTCTGGTCGACGTTCCTCTACACGGGCCTGCCCTTCCTCGTCCTGATCTTCGTGTTCTTCTGGCTCATGCGCTCGATGTCGGGCGGCGGCGCCGGAGGGCCCCTGTCCTTCGGCAAGTCGAAGGCGAAGATCGTCTCCAAGGACACCCCGAAGACCACCTTCAAGGACGTCGCGGGAGCCGACGAGGCCGTCGAGGAGCTCGAGGAGATCAAGGAGTTCCTCGCGGAGCCCACCAAGTTCCAGAAGCTCGGCGCCAAGATCCCCAAGGGAGTGCTGCTGTACGGCCCGCCCGGTACCGGCAAGACGCTGCTCGCCCGCGCCGTCGCAGGTGAGGCCGGGGTGCCGTTCTTCTCCATCTCCGGCTCCGACTTCGTCGAGATGTTCGTCGGTGTCGGCGCCTCGCGCGTGCGTGACCTGTTCGCGCAGGCCAAGGAGAATGCTCCGGCCATCATCTTCATCGACGAGATCGACGCCGTCGGTCGGCACCGCGGCGCAGGCATGGGCGGCGGGCACGACGAGCGGGAGCAGACGCTGAACCAGCTGCTGGTCGAGATGGACGGCTTCGATGTGCGCGGCGGCGTCATCCTGATCGCCGCGACCAACCGCCCCGACGTGCTCGACCCGGCGCTGTTGCGCCCCGGCCGCTTCGACCGCCAGATCGGCGTCGAGGCTCCCGACGCCGACGGCCGCGCCCACATCCTCCAGGTGCACGCCAAGGGCAAGCCGCTGGCCAGCGACGTCGACCTCACGTCGATCGCGCGTCGCACCCCCGGCTTCTCCGGCGCCGACCTCGCCAACGTCCTCAACGAGGCCGCGCTGCTCGCCGCCCGCATGAACCAGGACATGATCCGCCAGCCGCAGCTGGACGAGGCCATCGACCGCGTGATCGCCGGCCCGCAGAAGCGCACCCGGCTCATGAACGACCACGAGCGCCTCATCACCGCCTACCACGAGGGCGGCCACGCCCTCGTCGCGGCAGCGATGCCCGGTAACGATCCGGTGCAGAAGGTCACGATCCTCCCGCGCGGCCGGGCGCTGGGCTACACGATGGTGATGCCCGACGCCGACAAGTACTCGCAGACCCGCGGCGAGCTGCTCGACCAGCTCGCTTACATGATGGGCGGCCGTGCGGCCGAGGAGCTCGTGTTCCACGACCCCACCACCGGCGCCGCCAACGACATCGAGAAGGCCACCAAGGTTGCCCGCGCGATGGTCATGCAGTACGGGATGAGCGAGCGCGTCGGCTCCGTCAAGCTCGGCGGCGGCGACTCGGAGCCGTTCATGGGCATGCGCGGGACCGACTCGTCGTCCGAGTACTCGCAGACCATGGCGGCGATCATCGACGAGGAGGTCGCCGGGCTGATCCACACCGCTCACCAGGAGGCCTTCGACGTCCTGGTCGAGAACCGCGACGTGCTCGACGAGCTCGTGCGGCAGCTGTTCGCCAAGGAGACGCTGAACCGTCAGGAGGTTGCTGAGGTCTTCAAGCCGCTGCGCCGTCGCGAGAAGCGTTCGGCCTGGACCGGCTCCGAGGAGCGCGTGCCTTCCGACCTGCCGCCCATCGAGGTCCCTGCCTCCCCGAGCGTGCCGTCGCTGATCCCCGGCCCGGTCGCGCAGCCGCCGGTCGCCCCGCCGTCGCAGACGCCGCAGCCGCCGCAGGTCAACCCGCAGCCCGGCCCCGACTCCTGGCGCCCGCCGAGCGCGCCACAGCTCTGATGGCGGTCGACAGGGAGCGGGCCGCCGCGGCCGTCCGCGAGCTGCTCGCTGCGGTGGGGGAGGACCCCGACCGCGACGGGCTGCAGGACACTCCGGACCGCGTCGCGCGGGCCTGGAGCGAGCTGATCGCCGGCTACGAGACGGAAGCCGCGGACATCCTGGGGACCACGTTCGACATCTCGCACGACGAGATGGTGCTCGTCAAGGACATCGAGCTGGTGTCGATGTGTGAGCACCACCTGCTGCCCTTCACCGGGGTGGCGCACGTCGGCTACATCCCGTCCGTGGACGGTCGGGTCACAGGCCTGTCGAAGATTGCGCGGCTCGTCGAGCTGTATGCCCGCCGCCTGCAGGTGCAGGAGCGGCTCACCACGCAGATCGCCGAGGCCCTCGTCGAGCACCTCGACGCCCGAGGGGTCATCGTGGTGGTCGAGGCGGAGCACACCTGCATGACGATGCGCGGGGTGCGTAAGCCCGGCAGCCGCACCGTCACGTCCGCCGTCCGCGGGCAGCTGCGAGATCCCGCGACGCGCGCGGAGGCCATGAGCCTGATCCTCGGGAGGTGACGCGACGGTGACTCTCGTCATGGGAATCCTCAACGTGACGCCCGACTCGTTCTCCGACGGCGGGGCCTTCCTCGACGCCCACGTCGCGGTCGACCATGCCCGCGCGATGCTCGGCGACGGCGCCAGCATCGTCGACATCGGCGGCGAGTCGACCAGGCCCGGAGCGGCCCGGGTGTCCGCGGCCGAGGAACTCGACAGGGTCGTCCCGATCGTCGCTCAGCTGGCGGCCGACGGCGTCGTGGTGTCGGTCGACACCATGCGCGCATCGGTGGCCGCCGCCGCGATCGACGCGGGCGCCCGCATCGTCAACGACGTCTCCGGTGGGCTCGCGGACCCCGCCATGTTCGACGTGGTCGCAGCCACGGGCGTCGACTACGTGCTGATGCACTGGCGCGGCCACTCGTCGGTCATGAGCCAGGCGGCCCGCTACGACGATGTCGTCGCGGACGTGACCGCGGAGCTGCTCGCGCAGCGCGACGCGGCGCTTGCCGCCGGCGTGCCAGGGGAGCGGATCATCCTGGATCCCGGACTCGGGTTCGCCAAGACGTGGGACCACAACTGGACGCTGCTCCGGCACCTCGACAGCTTCATGGGGCTCGGTCACCGCGTCCTGGTCGGAGCCTCCCGCAAGGCCTTCCTCGGCGAGCTGCTGGGCGGGCGCGAGCCCATCGGCCGCGACGGCGCCACCGCGGCCCTGTCCTTCTGGTGTGGACTGCATGACGTGTGGGCAGTCCGCACGCATGACGTGACCGGTCAGGCTGACGCCATCTCGGTGGCGCGACGGCTGCTTCGCGAGCGTCAGTGGGACGCTGCTGCGGGACCGGCGCGCCCCGACGCCGTGGGGTAGTCTCGGAGCAGATCCGACAAGGAGTTCAGCATCGACAACATCACGTTGACCGGCATCACGTCGACCGGCTACCACGGTGTCTTCCCCGAGGAGCGCCGCGAGGGTCAGCCGTTCGTCGTCGACGTCGTGCTTGAGTTCCCGTTGGAGACCCGCACGGATGATCTGCGCGACACGGTGAACTACGCGGAGGTCGCGGCCGACGTCGAGTCCGTCGTGACCGGCGAGCCCCGCAACCTCATTGAGACCGTCGCGGGCGATATTGCCGAACGGCTTCTGGCCCGTGGCAGAGTGGAGCGTGTGACCGTCACGGTGCACAAGCCGCAGGCGCCGATCAGCCAGCCCTTCGGGGACGTTTCCGTCACCATCTGCAGGAGTAAGTAGCCATGTCCAACGGACCCTTCGATATCGACGTCGACACCCTCGGAAACCTGCGACCCATCTCCAAGGTCGTGCTCAGCCTCGGGTCCAACATGGGAGACTCCGAGACGATCCTGCAGGAGGCTGTCGGCTATCTGGCGGACACCCCCGACCTGATGCTCGTCGACGTGTCGCCGGTCTACCAGACCTCCCCGGTGGGCGGCCCCGAGCAGCCCGACTTCCTGAACCTGGTCGTGGTGGCGGAGTCCACGCTGGAGCCGCTCACGATTCTCGACCGGGCGCACGCCATCGAGGAGAACTTCGGACGCGTCCGCGGCGTTGTCAACGGCCCGCGCACGCTTGACATCGACGTCGTGATGGTCGGAAAACGCGTCTCGGAGGAGGGCATCGACCTCCCGCACCCCCGGGCCCACGAGCGCGCGTTCGTGCTCGTCCCGTGGCTCGACATCGACCCGGGCGCCGACCTGGCCGGCTACGGCCCCGTCGCCGACCTCGTCGATGACCTCGACACCGACGGCGTCACGCGTCGCGACGACATCGCGATCACCGTGAGCGGCACCGTCTTTTGAGCGATGTCCCGAAGCTCGGACTGACCACCGCCCGCCAGGCGGTGGTCTCCGTCCTCGCCGGCGCGGCGATCAGCTGGCTCATCATGCTCGGCTTCGAGGCGTTCGGCGCGCAGCCGCCCGTCGTGCCCTGGACCGTTCCTGGCCTGCTGATCGGGCTCGCCGTCGCGGTGACCATCTATGCCAGGGCCCTGCCCAAGCGGATCGAGGACCACAGGGTCTCCTCGCAGGAGGCCTTCGCGGCGCTCGCGGTCGGGAAGTCGATGATCGTGACGGGGGCCGTCTTCGCCGGCGGTCACGTGGTCTACGTCATGTTTTTCATCACGCGGCTGGGTGCGCCCCTTCCGTCCGCGCGCGTGGTGCAGGGCGCCGCGACCGTCGTCGCCGCGCTGCTGCTCGCCGGGGCCGGGGCGCTGCTGGAGCGCGCCTGCGTCGCCAAGGACGACGACGGCGACGATGAGGGACGGAAGAATGGCCAGCAGCCCGAGGCGCGCGGTCATCCTGACCCGGCCTGACGAGGCTGCGCGATTATATGGTCGAATACCGCGACACGGCACGTCGTTTCGCGGGAACCCGGCGCGGCTCACCTACACTGAGCGCATGGCTGGTCGTCGAGTTGCTCCCGAATCCTCTGAGCGCACCATTGCGTTGGTGATCCTCGCGGTGGGTGGCGCCATCGCGCTGGCGTCCATCTTCGGAACGCACCTGATCACCCAGGCGGGCGTCGTGCTCGCCGTCGCCATGGCCTTCATCGCCTTTGTCGTCGCCGGCCGTGAGCTGGTGAAGGAGCGCGCGCGTCACGCCGAGGAGATGAAGCACGAGATCGGGCTGCGCGCCCAGCAGGCCGAACGGTTCCATGAGGAGTCCGTGGCCATGATCGGGCGCTTCAACGCCCGCGCTGAGAACCTGCAGGGCGTCATCGCCAAGCTGCGTGGACAGCTTGGCGCAGCCAAGACCGAGCTCAGCTCCATGCGGGGCAATGCCGTCTGGCTGCGCGCCGAGATCGCCGAGCGCCAGGCCCGGATCGAGGCACTGGAGGCGAGGATCGCCGAGCTCGAGGCCGAGAACACCGCCAACATCGTCACCCTGCCCCGCAAGGCGAAGCTGCACCCCAGCGTCGAGGACGTCTGGGGAGCCGACGAGCATCCCACGATGGTCGACCTCGCCAAGCTGGACCTCGACTTCCTCCCCGAGCTGCCGGTGGCGCGACGCGCCTGAAGCAGCCCACACACGACACGGGAGCCCGCGGAACACCGCGGGCTCCCGTGCTGTGTGCGCATGGCTACTTGTCGGCGTCGCCGATCGTGTAGCCCAGCGACGCGATGACGTCCGGCATCCGGTCGACGGGAACGCCCGCAAGCGCCGGGCCCAGTGCCGAGAGGTTCGCGAAGGACGGCGTCCGCAGCCCCACGCGCCACGGCGTCTGCCCGCCACGGGAGACCATCAGGCACGACGCGATGCCCCACGGTGCCTCGATGTCGGTGACGTGCTCGCCCTCCGGCACCTTCAGGCGCCGCGCGAGACGTGTGGACACCTCTCCGGGTGTCTGTGCGGCGAGCGCCAGCGCGTGGCGGACCATGTCGATCGACGTGCCCACCTCGTCGATGAGCACTGCGAAGCGGGCCGACGCATCGCCGTCGCTTCGGGGCTGCACGGGACGAAACAGCTGGTCGTACGCGAGGTAGCCGCCGGCGCGGCGGTCGAGGTCGAGCCCGGCGGCGCGTGCGACGGGCCCGGAGAGGGCGTAGTCCACGCAGGCGCCGCGCTCGAGCACCGCGAGGCCGCGAAGGTGGCTCGCGTCCGCCAGGACCGTCCGCAGGTCGGAGGCGACGCGGGCGATGTCGTCCAGCAGCGGCTCGAGGTCCTGGCCCCAGCCTTCTGGCATGTCGGAGGCCAGGCCGCCGACCCGGTTCAGCATCGGATGGACCCGGTTTCCGGCCCACGTCAGCGCCGCCTCCCGCAGCCCCTCGACGCATCCCCAGAGTCGGGTCTCCAGCGGGCCTTCGGCCAGGTAGGACAGGAAGGACAGGTGTGAATGGATGCGGGCGACCTCCGCGAGCAGGGTCCGGAGCAGGGTGGCGCGCGGTGGCGTCACCAGCCGCATCGCGTTCTCTATGGTGCAGGTGACAACCAGTTCACCCGAGAATGCGGATAACCAGTCGTGACGGTCGGCCAGCATGATCAGCGACCGGTAGTCGCGCACCTCGAAGAGTTTCTCGGCTGCGCGATGGCCGTAGCCCGATGTCACATCCGCCGAGACGATGATGTCGCCGTCGAGCTGGGCGGCGATTCGGATCAGCCCGACGTTGCTCGGATGACGGCTGCCGAGAGACACCGCGATGTCGCCAGGAAATGTAATCCCGCCGACCGAGAAAAAAAGATTATGCGTCATATGGCTTCCGGTGGAAAATGCTTGCCCCCAGCAGGTACTGTTTCTTCATCTTAGTCATCCGACCACTTGAGGAGCACACATGGCACGCGAGATCCGCGTCATTCTGACCGACGACATCGACGGCGGAGAGGGCGCTCGGACCGTCGAGTTCTCGCTGGACAAGACCGCGTACAGCATCGATCTCAGCGAGGCGAACATTGCCAAGCTGGAGGCCGCTCTGGCTCCCTACATTGCCAAGGCCGAGCGCGTCCGTCCCCGCCGCACAGCCGCGTCCGCCGGCGGCCGCAAGGCATCAGGGTCCCGCTCGGGAGGTGGATCCTCCGCAATCCGTGAGTGGGCACGCGCCAACGGTTACGAGGTCTCGGACCGCGGGCGCGTCCCGGGCGCCGTGGTGGCCGCCTACGAGGCCGCCAACTGATCGAGAACTGTCACCGCGCGAGGCGCCGCGACCTTCCAGGGTCACGGCGCCTCGCGCCGTGTGACGGGCCGGTTCGCGGTGGGCTGAGCGGCCGTGCTCCGGAAGTTTCCGCCGCTGGGTAAGCTGGGTGGCGCCTGCGGGGCGCATGTCCGCCTTGCAGCAGGAGGGAAGTTTCATGTTCGAACGGTTCACCGACCGCGCGCGGCGAGTGATTGTCCTGGCACAGGACGAGGCGAAGCTGCTCAACCACAACTTCATCGGCACCGAGCACATCCTGCTCGGCCTCATCCACGAGGGTGAGGGTGTCGCGGCCAAGGCGCTGGAATCCCTCGGGATCGAGCTGGATGCCGTGCGCCAGCAGGTGGAGGAGATCATCGGCCAGGGACAGCAGGTTCCCACCGGCCACATCCCGTTCACCCCGCGCGCCAAGAAGGTCCTCGAGCTCTCGCTGCGCGAGGCGCTCCAGATGAACCACAACTACATCGGCACCGAGCACATCCTGCTCGGTCTGATCCGCGAGGGTGAGGGCGTCGCAGCCCAGGTGCTGATCAAGCTCGGCGCCGACCTGAGCCGGGTCCGCAGCACCGTGCTGCAGCTCATCACGGGCTACCAGGGCCGCGAGACCTCGATGTCCGGCGCCCCGGAGACGGGCCCGGAGAAGACCACCTCGCAGATCCTCGACCAGTTCGGGCGCAACCTGACGCAGGCGGCCCGCGAGGGTCAGCTCGACCCGGTCATCGGCCGCACGCACGAGATCGAGCGCGTCATGACCGTTCTCAGCCGCCGCACCAAGAACAACCCGGTGCTGATCGGCGAGCCCGGCGTCGGCAAGACGGCCGTCGTCGAGGGCCTCAGCCAGGCCATCGTCCGCGGCGACGTGCCGGAGACGCTGCGCGACAAGCAGATCTACACGCTGGACCTCGGCGCACTCGTCGCCGGCTCGCGTTACCGCGGCGACTTCGAGGAGCGCCTGAAGAAGGTGCTCAAGGAGATCAAGACGCGCGGCGACATCATGCTGTTCATCGACGAGATCCACACCCTGGTGGGCGCGGGTGCCGCCGAGGGCGCCATCGACGCCGCAAGCATCCTCAAGCCCATGCTGGCCCGCGGCGAGCTGCAGACCATCGGCGCCACCACGCTCGACGAGTACCGCAAGCACATCGAGAAGGACGCGGCGCTCGAGCGTCGTTTCCAGCCGATCCAGGTGGCCGAGCCTTCCGTGGCGATGACGGTCGACATCCTCAAGGGGTTGCGGGACCGCTACGAGGCGCACCACCGCATCACCATCACGGACGAGGCGCTCGTCGCCGCCGCGACGCTGGCCGACCGATACATCCAGGACCGGTTCCTGCCCGACAAGGCGATCGACCTGATCGACGAGGCCGGCGCCCGGCTGCGCATCCAGCGGATGACCGCCCCGCCGGACCTGCGGACCTTCGACGAGGCCCTCGCGGCGAACAAGCTGGAGAAAGACGCCGCGATCGACGCGCAGGACTTCGAGCGTGCCGCCCGGCTGCGCGACGAGGAGCAGAAGCTCCGCGTCCAGCGCGCCGAGAAGGAGGAGGCCTGGAAGCTCGGGGACTCCGACATCCCCGCGATCGTCGGCGAGGAGGAGATCGCGGTCGTGCTGTCCGGCTCCACCGGCATCCCCGTGTTCAAGCTCACGGAGGAGGAGTCGCAGCGGCTCCTCCACATGGAGGAGGAGCTCGGCAAGCGTTACGTCGGTCAGAAGGACGCCGTCAAGGCATTGTCGCGTTCGATCCGCCGTACCCGCGCCGGGCTGAAGGATCCGAAGCGCCCCAGCGGCTCGTTCATCTTCGCCGGCCCCTCGGGCGTCGGCAAGACCGAACTGACCAAGGCGCTGACCGAGTTCCTGTTCGGCGACGAGGACGCCCTGATCACGCTCGACATGAGCGAGTACTCCGAGAAGCACACCGCGTCTCGGATGTTCGGTTCCCCGCCCGGATATGTCGGCTACGAAGAGGGTGGCCAGCTCACCGAGAAGGTCCGCCGGAAGCCGTTCTCCGTCGTCCTGTTCGACGAGATCGAAAAGGCGCATCCGGACATCTTCAACTCGCTGCTGCAGATTCTGGACGAGGGTCGTCTGACCGACGCCCAGGGCCGCGTGGTCGACTTCAAGAACACCGTGATCGTGATGACGACCAACCTCGGGACCCGCGACATCTCGAAGTCCGTCAATCTCGGATTCTCCCGCGGCGGGGACCACGAGTCGAACTACGAGAAGATGAAGGCGAAGGTCTCGGACGAGCTCAAGCAGCATTTCCGTCCGGAATTCCTGAACCGCGTCGACGAGATCGTGGTGTTCCACCAGCTCACGCAGTCCGACATCGAGCACATCGTCGACCTGATGGTCGCGCAGATCGAGACACGCCTCAAGGACAAGGACATGGGCATCGAGCTCACGCCCGCGGCCAAGACGCTGATCGCCAAGCGTGGCTACGACCCGGTGCTTGGCGCGCGACCGCTGCGCCGTGCGCTGCAGCGCGACGTCGAGGACATCCTCGCCGAGAAGATCCTGTTCGGTGAGCTGTCCTCCGGGCAGATCGTCCAGGTCGACGTCGCCGAGGAGGGCTCCGAGCTGCCGTTCAAGTTCACCGGCGTCGCGAAGGCCGATGTCGCGGAACTCGAGGTCTCCGACCACAAGGAGTGACCCAGGTCCGCTGATCTGATCCGCCGACGGGCGGGCCCATCCCGGGCCCGCCCGTCGGCGCGTGCGAGGCGGGTAGTTTGGGGCGGTGCTCTCCTTCCTGCGCGGCGCCTACGGGCGGGCGCTCACCCCGTCGGCCCGGCTGCTGTTGCGGCTCGGCCTCACGCCGACCCAGGTCACCGTCGCCGGAACCGTGGCGGTCGTGGTCGCGGCGCTCGCGACCCTGCCGGCCGGTCGTTTCGTGGTCGGTTCGGTGCTCGTGTGTTGCTTCCTGCTCGCCGACGGGCTCGACGGGACGATGGCGCGGCTGGGCGGAGGTGAGTCCCGCCTCGGAGCGTTCCTCGACTCCACGCTGGACAGGATCGCCGACGCTGCGGTGTTTGCCTCGCTCGCGGTCTGGGCCGCCGGCCGCGACGCGGTCGCGTTGTGGCTGGCCCTCGGCGCCCTGGTGGGAGGATTCCTGGTGTCGTACGCAAGGGCGCGCGCGGAGGCAGAGGGGTGGGATGCCTCGGTCGGGTTGTTCGAGCGGACGGACCGGCTCGTCGTCGCGCTGGCCGGGACGTTCGCCGTCGGGTTGGGAGCGCCGACGGCGGTCCTGACCGTGGCCCTCGGGATCGTCGCGGCCGGGTCCGCTGTGACCGTCGGCCAGCGGATCACCGCCGCGGTCAGGGGCGCTGCGGGACCGAGTCGACCAACGCCCGGGCAGCGGTGACGGACGCGTCGACGATGCGCCCGTAGGGCAGCTCGGTGTCGAGCTGCTGGAA
The DNA here is from genome assembly GCF_019316905.1 of Tessaracoccus palaemonis. Lineage (NCBI taxonomy): Bacteria > Bacillati > Actinomycetota > Actinomycetes > Propionibacteriales > Propionibacteriaceae > Tessaracoccus > Tessaracoccus palaemonis. The sequence goes on along the minus strand of NZ_CP079216.1, from coordinate 2,580,349 downwards.
CGCCGCCCCCAGCATCCCGAGCGTCAGCGAGCTCATGATCCTGGCCTCGGTCGGATCGCCGAGCAGGTCCATCCAGGCCCGGCCGAGCGCGTCGCGCATGATCCGGTGGGCGTGGTCGGCCAGCGCCGTCATCGCCGCCGACTGCGGCGCCTCCCGCGTCATGGTGATGAGCCAGCCGTGGCCGGTCAGGTGGGCCTGCTCCAGGTTGATCCGCACCCACTCGACCACCCGGTCGCCGGGATCCGTCAGCGGGGCGAGGGCCTCGGTGACCGCGGTGTCCCAGGCGGGCAGGTAGCGCTGCAGTACGAGCCCGCGGAGGTCGTCGACGCTGTCGACGTAGCGGTAGATGGAGTTTCGCGCGATGCCGGCCGCGCCGGATACGACGCCGGCCGTCAGCGGCTCACCGGCCCTCAGGATCGCCTCCGCCGCGTCGATCAGCGCCACGCGGATGTGTTCGCGGTGCTCTGCGACGGTGGGGGCGGCGATCTTCGGCATGGTCCCCATTCTCGCACGGCGCCTTGCCGACACCGCGTCGCACCCCAGGTCAGGAATCGGTCAGGCGGGAACCACGGCGCCTCCGACGAGGCGGACCCCGACGGTGGCGGACTCGACCCGCTCCGGCGAGGAGACGACGGCGCGCTGTCCATCGGGCAGCCGGACCCCGACGGCGACGTCCTCGGGAGTGTAGCCCTGGTCGGTCACGACCAGCTGGGCGCCGTGCGCGTCAAGCACCAGCGAGCTGGGCAGCACACCCAGCATCTCGCCCACGGCGAGCGTGCCAGTCCAGCCGAGGGCTTCAGCCTGGGCCTGGGTCAGGAACGCGGTGGCGCCGAGGAAGGCCGCGACCTCGCGGGTCGCCGGGGCGTGCCGGAGGGCCTCGGGGCCGTCGAGCTGGAGCAACCGGCCGTGGTCGAGCACTGCGACGCGGTCCGCGACCGTGAAGGCCTCCTGGTGGTCGTGCGTGACGTAGAGGGCCGTGGTGCCGGTCGCCCGGAGGATGCGCGAGAGGTCGTCGGACAGGCGGCGGCGCAGCCCGGTGTCGAGCGCCGAAAGGGGTTCGTCGAGCAGCAGGGCCCGGGGGGAGGGGGCAAGCGACCGGGCCAGCGCCACCCGCTGCGCCTGGCCGCCCGAGAGCTCCGTCGGCCTCCGGGAACCGTAGCCCGCGAGGCCGACGAGGTCCAGCAGCTCGGCGACGCGCTGCCTGCGGGTGGCCTTCGGCAGGGCGCTGAGCCCGTAGGCGATGTTGCGCTCGACCGTCATGGTGGGGAACAGCTGGCCGTCCTGGAAGACGAGCCCGAAGCCGCGTTTGTGGACCTTGACGCCGACCAGGTCCTCGCCGTCCCACGACACCGTCCCGGAGGTCAGGGGCTCGAGCCCGGCGACGGCGCGCAGCAGAGTGGACTTGCCGGAGCCCGACGGCCCGAGCAGCGCGACGACCTCGCCGGGGCTGACGGTGAGGCTCACGTCGTCGACGGCGAGCGTGGCACCGTAGCTGACGCTCGCGCCGGAGACCTCGAGTCCTGCTACCACGTCGCAACCTCCCTCGGGCGCAGCCGCTCGGCCAGCGCCATCGTGATTCCCGCCAATCCTGCCAGCATCACCGAGGCCGCCAGCGCCTGCCCGTAGGACTCGGCACCGGGCCTGCCGAACAGCCGGAACACCAGCACCGGCAGCGTCGGCCGGTCCGGCCTGGCCAGGAACGACGTGGCGCCGAACTCGCCGAGTGAGGTGGCGAACGCGAAGCCGACGGCCAGCCCCAGCCCGCGGGCCAGGTGCGGCAGCTCGACCCGGCGCAGCACGTCGAAGGGGGTCGAGCCCAGCACGGCGGCGGCCTCCAGCTGCCGGGGATCGATCGCGCGGAGCGTGGGCAGCAGGCTGCGGACCACGAGCGGCAGCGCCACGACGGCCTGGGCGATCGGGATCAGGACGAGGCTGGAGCGCAGGTCGAGCGGCGGGCGGTTCAGGGTGATGAGGTAGCCGAAGCCGACGGTCACTGCCGAGACGCCCAGCGGCAGCAGGTAGGCGCCCTCGAGGACGGCCAGCGCCCGGCGGCCCGACCGCACGCGAGGCCGCCGGGAGGCGACCAGCGCGACCAGCACGCCAAGCGGGACGGCGATGGCGGTCGCGGCCAGGGCGGTGGTCAGCGACGTGCCCAGCGCGTCCAGCACGCTGATGCCGGGCAGCTCGGAGCTGGCGAGCCCGGTGTAGTTGGCCAGGGTGAGGACGCCGTCGCGGTGCAGCGAGCGCCAGGCCAGGCCGATCAGTGGAAGGCCGAGGAGGAGGACCGCCACGGCCAGCGTCGTGACCAGCGCCGCGCCGTCGCGGCGCCACCGCAGCGGCCGGGACGACGCGACGTCGGGCTGCAGGCGCAGCGCCCGCGTCAGCGACGACTGTGCGCGCCCACTGAGCCAGAGCGCGGCGGCCACGATCACGAGCTGCGTCACGGACAGGGCCGCGGCCCCGCGGAGGTCGAGAAGCGCGGTGGTGAGGTACCAGATCTCGGTCTCGATGGTGTGGAAGCGCGTCTGGCCCAGCACCATCACGATGCCGTAGCTCGACGAGCTGAACAGGAACACCAGCGACGCGGCGGACAGCACGGCCGGCGCCAGGGCGGGCAGCGTGACGGTCGCGAAGACGCGCAGCGGCGCCGCGCCGAGCGTCGTGCCAGCCTGCGCGAGGCGCGGGTCGAGCCGGGCCCACATGGTGCCGACGGTGCGGACGACCACCGAGTAGTTGAAGAACACCATGGCGGCGACGATGGAGACCGCGGACCCGTCGAGGCCGAGGAAACCGAGCAGCCCGTCCGGCCTCAGGAGCGCCCCGAACGCCACGCCGACGGCGACGGTCGGGAGCACGAACGGGACGGCCACCGCGGCGCGCAGAAAGCCCCGGCCGGGGAAGCTGCAGCGGTACAGGGCGTGGGCGCCGGGGAGCCCGAGCACGAGGCACAGCAGCGTCGTGGCGGTGGCGGAGGCGAGCGTGAAGCCCAGCGCGCGCCACGTCCGTGCCGACGAGAACACAGCCTCGAACCCGGCGAGCGTCCAGGCGTCGCCGTCGTGGAAGCCGCGCAGGATCAGGGCGCCCGCGGGCCAGGCGAAGAAGACCGCGAGGAACGCGGCCGGGATGGCGGCGGCCGCCACCCATGCCGCGCGCCAGGCGAGTCGTGTCACCCGATGGCCTCGCTCCACTGGCTGATCCAGGCCTCGCGGTTCGCGTCGATGTCGGCTGGGGCCACCTCGATGGGGGTCTCGGCCAGCGGCGCGAACTTCTGCCAGTCGGCGGGCAGCTCGGTGTCGGTGACGGCCGGGTACATGTACATGTTCTCCGGGATCACTGACTGCACCTCGTCGGAGAGGAGGAAGTCGATGAACTTGCCCGCCCCGACGGGGTTCTGCGCGCCGGCGATCACGCCGGCGTACTCGACCTGCCTGAAGCAGGTGTCCAGCAGGGCCTCGGTCGTCGATGTGTCGCCGTCGAGCGTGAACGCGGGGGAGGTGGAGTAGCTGAGCACCAGCGGGCGGTCGCCCTTGCCGTCGGCGCCCGAGAAGTCGGTGTAGTAGGCGTCGGTCCAGCCGGCGACGACCTTCAGCCCGTTGTCCTTGAGGCTCTGCCAGTAGTCGAGCCAGCCGTCGCCCTTCGCGCCGACGGTGGCGAGCAGGAACGACAGCCCCGGCGAGCTGGTCGCCGGCGACGAGACCACGAGGAGGTCCTTGTACTCGGGCCTCGCCAGGTCGTCGAGCGTCGCGGGCACCTCAAGGTCGTGCTTGTCGAACCAGGCGCTGTCGGCGTTGATGCACACGTCGCCGTAGTCGACGGGCGTCAACTGGTCGGCGGCGAGCTGCGCGTCGATGCCTGCGGCGGCAGCGGAGGTGTAGTCGGCGAGCACGCCCTCGCGGGAAGCGCGGGAGGCCATCGCGTTGTCGATGCCGAAGACGACGTCGCCCAGCGGCGAGTCCTTCGTCAGGATGAGCTGGTTGACGAGCGTTCCCGCGTCGCCGGGCGCCACGTAGGTGACGGTGTAGCCCGTCTCCTCGGCGAACTGGTCGAGCAGCTCCTGGGGCAGCACGAACGAGTCGTGCGTGACGACCGTGAGCGTGTCGGTCTCGGTGGGGGTCGGGCTCGTGGTGGCCTGTGTGCCCGTGGAGCCGCAGGCCGCCAGGGCGGTGACGGCTAGGCCGGCCGCGAGCAGTCGGATGGGTGACTTCATGACATCTCCTCATTTCAAGGAGGCTCGGCGCGTGCCGAGGAGAATCTCACTCCCTACGCCGGTGCTAACCGGATCAGGTTGGAGGGTCTGCGGTTCTCCGCACTCTCAGCGCCCTGGTGGCGCTCCCCTGTGTGTCTGACGCAACCCTAGCCCATGGCGCGGGGTCGCCCGAACCCACCGGACCGGACCCTCCGGACCGTACCCACCGGACCGGACCCACCGGACCGTACCTACCAGACCGGACCCACCGGACCGGACCCATCGGACCACCCCAACTCGCAGGCGCCACCCTTACCGACGGACGCCACCCTTACCGACGGACGCCACCCTTGTTCGCACATGCCACCGCCATGGCGGTGGCATGTGTCGAGACGGGTGGCGTCTGCACGTAAGGGTGGCGTCGGGGACGACGAAGCCACCGGGCCACGCGGGCCGCCCGACCGGCGGTCAGGACCCCTCGGAGATCCGCAGCAGGGCGTCGCGGATCTGGCGGGCGCGCATCGGGCCGACGCCGTCGATCTCCATCAGCACGGCCACGGAGGCGCCGAACAGCTCCTGCAGCGAGTAGCGGTCCACCAGCTTCGACACGAGGTGGGAGGGGAGGCGGCCTACATCCGTCAACAGTCTCACCCCTCGGCTCTCGAGTCCCTGCTCCAGGTTCGCGCCCTGCCCGAAGCCGAGGCGCTCGGCGACGAGCTGGCCGGAGAACAGCTCCTCGGAGGAGAAGTTCGCGAGTTTCGACAGGTCGAACTGCGACGGGTCGGACAGGTTCTGCGCGTAGTCCTCGGCGAGCAGGTCGGCGGCCCCCACGAAGGTGTTGGCGAGCTCGGAGTGCTGCAGCGCGACCATCCGGCCCTCGACGCCGAGCAGTTCGACGAGGAAGTCCACCTCGGCGGACAGCCGACGGGTCAGTTCCAGGCGGTGGATCACGTGGGTGAGGTCGCGCAGCGTGACCTGCTCGCCGATCTCGAGCAGAGTGAACTGGTCGAGCTGGTCGGTCAGGCGGCTGGAGACCCGCGACAGCGTCGCTAGGGCCTGGTTCGCGCGGCTGATGACCTGCGTGACGCTCTCGACGAGGTGGCGCCGGCCGTCGAGGAACACCGAGACCGTCGCCATGGACGCGGAGACCGTCACGACAGGGACCCCCGCGGCCTGGGCCGTGCGGTCGGCGGAGCGGTGGCGGGTTCCGGTCTCGGCTGTCGGCAGGTCGCCCGCCGGGACGAGGTGCACGCCGGCCGCGACGATGGTGCTCAGATCGTTGGACAGGATGATCGCGCCGTCGAGCTTCGCCAGCTCGCGCAGGGCCTGCTCCGTGCACTCGACGCCGATCTTGAAGCCGCCGGAGGAGACCTGCTGCACCTTCTGGTTGTTCCCCAGCACGATGAGCGCGCCTGTGCGCCCGTGCAGGATGCGGTCGACGCCCGCGCGCAGGGGTGTGCCGGGCGCGAGCAGCTTCAGGTAGCGGCGGATCGTCGGTTTGGGCACCTGACCTCCTGGTGGATCGCCGCCCAGTCTAGAGGGACGGGCCTCAGCCGGGTTCGCTCTCGGCGGACCCGTCCGCGGTTGACCCTGACGCGACGTCAAGGTTTACCGTCGAGGACATGACGAACACCACGCTGGAGACCATGTTCACCGCCCTCCGCAACCCCGAGGGCTCCACCCGTCGGCAGGCTGCGCTCGCGCTGGGCGCCAGCCGTGACGACTCCGTCGTCCCCGTGCTGCTGGCGCAGCTGCGCGTCGAGTACGACCCCCACGTCATCGAGGACATCACCTGGGCCCTGGTGCAGCACGCCGAGGCGGCCCGCGGCGATCTCGCCCAGATGCTCACCGACGACGACCCGGCCCGCCGCCGCACCGCCGCCCACATCCTGAGCAAGGTGGCAGACCCCGCCGACTTCGACGCGGTCGTGCCGCTCGTGGCTGACGAGGATGCGGACGTGGCCATCAAGGCGTACCGCGCCGCGGCCAACACCGGCGGCACGCGGGCGCTGACCGCGCTCGTCGCGCGGCTGGGCGACGGGGAGCTGCTGCAGCGCGACGCGCTGAGCAATGCCTTCGCCGCGATCGGCGCGGCCTCGGTCGCGCCGCTGACCTCGGCGCTGACCGACGGCAGCCCCGCCGCGCGTGAGCACGCCGCTGAGGCGCTCGGTCACCTGGGGGCACCCGAGGCCGACCCGGCCGCCGATGCTCTCGAGCGCGCCGCCGGCGACGACGATCCGACCGTGCGGCTGGCCGCCGTCTCTGCGCTCGGTCAGCTGGGTGGCGCCGCCGGCGAGGCCCTCGGCCGTCTGGCCGGCGGCGCGGATGCGCTCACCGCGCAGGTCGCGACGCGGCTGCTCGCGGGCCGCGTTCAGGCCTGACGGTCGGCAAGCAGCCTGAGAGCCAGAGTTCGGGCGCGTTCGTCGGGGGAGTCCACAGCTCCCTCGATGGCGCGCCCGGCGTCGTCCCCCGGCAGGTCGCCCAGGGCAACCAGGGCGGCGAAACGCACCGCGGGTGAGTCGTCGCGCAGCGCGACGGCGAGCGTGGGCACGGAGGCCGGGTCACCCAGGATGCCGAGGGCCTCCGCGGCGTGCTCCCTCACCAGCGCGTGGCCGTCCCGCGTCGCACTTTCAAGGGCGGCGCGGGCCCCCGCCACACGGGCGACGGCCAGCGTCGCCTCGTCGCGCACGCGCTGCCGGTCGTCGCCCAGCGCGCCTACCAGGGCGGTCACCGCGTCGGGGCCGCCGAGCTGTGCCAGGCTGAAGGCCGCCTTGGCGGCGGTGCGCTCGTCCGCGTCGGAGAGCAGGCCGACCAGCTGAGGCGTCCCAGCCGGATCGCGCAGTTTGCCGAGGACGTGGGCCAGCGCGTGCCGTGCCTCCGCCGTCCCCGATCCCAGCTCGCGGACCAGCAGCGGCAGCACTCCGTCCCGATGCGTCAGCGCCCACGTGGCGCCCTCGCGGACCGACGGATCCTTGTCCGTCAGCAGTGCGATCAGCTCGTCGACGGGCGCGCGGCCCGAGCCGTCGAGCGCCGCCCCGAACCGCACCGCGGCGTCCGGGTGGTGCAGGCGCTCCGCGAGCTCGATCGACTCCAGGACCTCGTCCCAGTCGGCGTCGTCGGTGCGTTGCAGGAACCGCAGCCGGGCGAGCAACTCCTGCTCCGCGGCGATGCGCCGCTCCAGCAGCTCAGCGTGCCGGGCCAGCAGCTCGGCGGGCTCGGTCCCCTCGTCGAGGGCCCTCCCGATCTCCGCCAGCGACAGCCCGAGCGACTTGAGCTGCGAGATGGCCAGCAGCCGGCCGACGTCGGCGCGCGAGTAGAGGCGGTAGTCGGCCCAGCTGCGCCCGCTGGGCCTGAGCAGGCCGATGGCGTCGTAGTGGCGCAGCGTGCGCTGCGTGAGGCCGGCGCGGCGAGCCAGCTCGCCGATCCGCAGGAACCCGCCCTCGGTCATCCCGCCAGACCGATGCGTGTGAGCGCCTCGGCCAGCGTCGGCACCTCCACCACCCGCATCCGGCCGAGGGCCGGCACCTTCTGGGTCACATCGCGTGATCCGGAGGGGATGATGGCCAACTGGAAGCCCAGCCGGGCGGCCTCGACCAGGCGGCGCTCCACGCCGGGGACGCGGCGCAGATCGCCGGCGAGACCCACCTCTCCCAGGGCGACGGTCCGCTCGAGAGGGGGCACTCCCGTGCACGCTGAGGCGATGGCGACGGCGGCGGCCAGATCCGCAGAGGGGTCGGCGACCTTGGCCCCGCCGACCGTCGATGCGTAGACATCCTTCGAGGACAGTTTCAGCCCGAGCCCACGATCGAGCACGGCCATCACCATCGCGATGCGGGAGCCCTCGAGCCCGTGCGTCGCGCGCCGCGGGTTCCCGGCGGCGTCGGTGGCCAGGGCCTGGATCTCGGCCAGCAGGGGACGCCGCCCCTGGAGGGTGACGGTGACGCACGTGCCGGGGGTGGGGTCGGCGTGTGAGGTCATGAACAGGCCGGAGGGGTCGGTCACCTCGACGATGCCCGTCTCGCTCATCTCGAAGCAGCCGACCTCATCGGCCGGGCCGAACCGGTTCTTGGTTGCCCGCACCATGCGGAACCCGGAGTGCCGGTCCCCGTCGAAGCCCAGGACCACATCGACCAGGTGCTCCAGCGTGCGGGGGCCTGCGATGCCGCCGTCCTTGGTGACGTGTCCGACGATGATGACCGCCATCGACTCCCGCTTGGCGATCCTGGCCAGTGCGCCCGTGATCTCCTTGACCTGCGTCGGGCCGCCGGCTGCGCCATCGGCCTCGGCGGTGGTGATGGTCTGCACGGAGTCCAGCACGAGCAGTGTGGGGTGCACCTGCTCGATGTGCCCGAGCACGGTGCCGAGGTCGTTCTCGGAGGCCAGGTAGAGGGTGTCGGCTACCGTCCCGGTGCGCTCGGCCCGCAACTTCACCTGTGAGGCCGATTCCTCGCCCGAGATGTAGAGCGTCGTCGCTCCTGTTCGGGCCCACTTCGCGGCGACGTCCAGCAGCAGCGTCGACTTGCCGACGCCGGGCTCGCCTGCGAGCAGCACCACGGCGCCGGGCACCAGACCTCCGCCCAGCACGCGGTCGAGTTCCGCGATGGTGGTGGGCTTGCGCCGGGCGGAGTCCGACGGCACCTGCGAGATGGGCATCGCCCGATCCGTCGGCGTCGACGACGCGACCGACTTCAGCTTCGGCGCGCCCCGCTCGACGACCGTTCCCCACGCCTGGCACTCGCCGCAGCGGCCGACCCAGCGCGTGCTGGTCCAGCCGCACTCGGTGCACTGGTAGGAGTCCTGGTTCTTCGCCACGGGTAGAGACTAGGCGAAGCCTCCGACAGAACCAGGAGTGGAGCCGGCCGGGCACTCAGGTGGCCAACGCCCCAGGGCGGATCGCCGGCGAACGAGTCGAGGTGCCCTCAGGCCTCCAGCCGGACGTCGAACTCGCGCACCTGGTAGCCGGCGACCAGGTCGTGCCACAGGATCCGCGGCGCGGTCACGGCGACGGGGTTGCGCCGCAGGAGGGCCGTCAGCAGGACCTCGGTCTCCATCATCGCCAGGTGCTGCCCGGGGCAGCGGTGGGGCCCGGCGCCGAAGCTCAGCCCGGCCTCCCCGGCAGTCCGTTCCGCGTCGTCGGCGTTCGCCGCGGTCACGTCGATATCGACCAGCGTCCCGGGCGCTAGCTCGCCGGCACGGTCGACGGTGACCGGTTCCCTGACCCGCCGGTACAGGTGCGCGACGACGGGCTCATCGCGGATGATCGCGTACAGCAGGGCCAGTCGCCCGGCCCGGTCGGCGTCGTCGTAGCGCTGCCGGAGGCCGGGGTCGTCGAGCAGCCGCCACAGGGCCAACGCGATGAACTCGCGCGTTGTGACCATGCCGGCCGTCCCGTAGGTGACGCACTCGACGAGGATGTCGGCGTCGGTGTAGCCGCGCTCGATCAGGTGGCTGACGACGTCTTCGCGCGGCGTCCGGCGTCGCGCCCGGACGGCGGGGGCGACATCGGCGACCTGGAACACCGCGATCGGGACCAGCCCGTTGAGCGCAGCCTGCGCCCACTGGCGTCGGGTGCGGCCGAGGTCGTCGCGGGTCATGTCGAGCGGTGGCTGCCGGAAGAAGGCCTCCAGCCGCCTCGACATCCCCGTCACCGACGACTCCGTCAGCCCGACGACCCGTCGGGTCACGTCGACGGCGTAGTGCAGCGCGAGCCGGTCCGCCCGGACGACAGCGCCCGCGGGGACGTCGTCGAGCCAGCGGGCGACGGCGTCGCGCATATGGCTCTCGTACCGTGCGCGCACGACGTCGCGCGTGAACAGCCGCCCCAGCGCCCTGCGCTGGTCGTCGTGCGTGTCGCCGTCGGAGATGAGCACGGGATGGTGTCGCAGGAAGCCGCGCGGGATGTACTCGGCGGTGAAACCCGCCTGCGTCACAGGGCCGCGCAGTACCTGGCGGGCTGCCCTCATCGTGGTCGCCGTCCAGACGGAGGTGCCGGTCATGCTCGGACGCCCGTCGGGCGCGGCAGGGGCCCGGCGGTGCGGTCCCCGCGCAGGTGCTTGAGCACGAGCTCGGCGCTGATCAGGCACATCGGCACCCCGACGCCGGGACTGGTCGTGCCGCCGGCGTAGAACAGGTTCTCCACGCGCTTCGACCGGTTCCCGGCCCGGAACATGGCGCTCTGGCTGAGGATATGGGCCGGGCCGAGCATGCCGCCCATCCACGAGTTGTAGCTGTCCGCGAAGTCGCCCGGCCCGATCGTGTGACGCAAGACGATGCGGTCGGCGAGGTCGTCGATCCCCGCCCACTCCGCGATCCGCGCGATGGCGGCGTTGGCCGTGGCCTCGACGGCGGGGCTGCCGGTGCCGTCGGGGCCGCCGTGGCCAAGCGTCACGTCGGCGGGCACCGGGACCAGGACGAACAGGTTCTCGTGGCCGGGCGGGGCGACGCCCGGGTCGGTGGCGCTCGGCCGACACACGTACATCGACGCGGGATCCGGCACATGCGGCGAGCGACCGAAGATGGCGTCGAAGTTGGTTCCCCAGTCGCGGGCGAAGAACAGGCTGTGGTGCGGCAGCTGGGGCAGCTGGCCCTCGACGCCCAGCAGGACGAGCACCGCGCCGGGGCCGCTGGTGCGCCGCCGCCACCAGGACTCCGGGTAGGAGCGGGCGGCCGGGTCGAGCAGGCGGGTCTCCGTGTGGTGCAGGTCGGCGGCGGAGACGACGACGTCCGTCGCGCTCCGGCGAGGTGCCCCGTCGGTGTCACGCCAGGTGACGGCCTGCGCCCGGTGCCGGCGTCCGCCCGTCATGGTCTCGATGTGCGTCACCTCGGCGCCGGTGGTGATCCGCGCCCCGGCCCCGACGGCCAGGTCGTGGAGCCGGTTGACGAGCTCGTGGAAGCCGCCCATGGGGTAGGCGACGCCGTCGCCGAGGTCGAGGGCGCTCATCAGGTGGTAGATCGCCGGTGCGTCGGCTGGGCTGGTGCCGAGGAATACCGCCGGGTAGCCGAGCGCCTGCCGGAGCACGGGGTCCCGGAAGCGCGCCGCGACGAAGGACTCCAGGCTGGTGGCGAGCAGCCTCGCAAGGCGAGGCGCCCGGCGCAGTATGTCGCGGTGCGTCAGCGTCGTCGGATCGGTGAAGGGGTTGTAGAGGAAGTGGTCGGTGGCCAGCGCGGACGCCTCCCGGGCGGAGACGAGGTAGCGGCGCAGCTCCTCGGCCGAGCCGGGGGACCGCGCCTCGAAGGCCTCGAGCACCCGCTGCTCGCCGAGCGGCACGGTGAACGGCTCGCCGCCGCCGGGCTCAGGGAAGATGCGGTAGCCGGGGTCGAGGAGGCACAGGTCGAGCTGCTCCTCGGTCGAGGTGCCCAGCAGCGCGAAGAAGCGGTCGAACACCTCCGGCATGAGGAACCAGGACGGGCCGGTGTCGAAGCGGAACCCATCGCGGGTCAGCGAGCCCGCGCGGCCGCCGACCTCGTGGCCCCGCTCCAGCACCTCCACGTCGTGTCCCTCGGCGGCGAGCAGGGCGGCGGTGGCCAGGCCCGCGACCCCCGCCCCGATGACGACGGTGCGGGTCACCGCCCGGGCTCCAGCCGGGTCCTGAGCCAGGCCCTCGCGGCGAGCCACGCCTTGAGCGGGCCGGGCACGCGCACGCGGGAGCGGTAGAGGCGCTCGACGCCGGCTGCCTCGACCCGGTCGGTCAGCGCCGCGAACAGGTAGGCGGCCGCGCGGACGGCGGCCCGCGCGTCGCGGGGCAGCGCGGGGATGACGGCGGCCGCGGTCGCCAGCTCGCCGCGGATCGTGGCGACCCACCGGTCGACGTCGGCCTGGGTCAGCCGCGGAGCGTCCGCGAGGTAGTTCCGGCCGAGGCGGCCGGTGTCGTCGGCGAGGTCGCGCAGGAAGTTCACGTTCTGGAAGGCGGCGCCGAGCGCGCTCGCACCGGCGTCCAGCCGGGCGACCTCGTCGGGGCTGAGCGCCGAGGACCGCGTGAAGACCCGCAGACACATCAGCCCGACGACCTCGGCCGAGCCGTGCACGTACTCGGCATGGGCGGCGTCGTCGTAGCCGACGCTCGCCCCCGCCGTGACGAGATCCGAGCGCATCGACGCGAAGAACGGGTCGACGAGCGGCCAGTCGATCCCGCACTCGTGTGCCGTCGAGGCGAAGGCGTGCACCACGAGGTCGCTGCTGTAGCCCGTGAGCAGCGCGCTGCGCGTCTCGTCGATCAGCCGGTCGAGGGCCGCGGCCTGCTGGGCGGGGTCGAGGTCGGCCTCCGCGGTCACCCCGTCGACCAGCTCGTCCGCCACCCGCACGAGCGCGTAGATGTTGCGGATGTGACGACGGTGCCGGGCGCCGAGGAGCCGCGTCGCCAGAGTGAACGAGGTCGAGTAGCTGTCGATGACCTCCGCCGCGGCGCGTTCGGCCGTCTCCGTGTACCGCTGCAGTGCGCCGGCGCTCATGACCGGCGATCCCTGAGCTGCCCTGCCAGCGAGCGGATCAGGTCCGCCGCGCGCGGCGGGACCGGCCCGTCGCTCAACAAGGTGCCGACCTCGGTGTAACGCTCGTCCACGAGCTGCTCGACGAAGGCCCGCGCCCCGCACTCGGACAGCAGGTGCGAGGCCAGGGCGCCCTGGGCCGGTGACAGGTCAGGGTTCCCGAGCAGCGGCTCGAGGCGCTGCCAGGCGTCGGTGTGGCGGGCGAACGCGATGATCGCGGTCTGCTTTCCCTCTCGGAGGTCGGAGTAGCGGTCCTTGCCGTGCTCGCGGGCTATCCCGAAGGTCGAGAGCAGGTCGTCCTGCAGCTGGAAGGCCAGCCCGAGCTGCCTGCCGACCGCGGCCAGAGTCTCCTCCGTCGCCGTGGACGCCCCCGCCATCGTCGCCGCGACGCGCAACGGCAGCTCGAAGGTGTAGGTCGCCGTCTTCCGCAGAGTGGTGCTGAGCACCCGGGGCAGCGCGCCGGAGAGGATCCCGTCGCCCATCGACACGTCGGCGTACTCGCCGGCGACGGTCTCCGTGATGGTGAAGTCGATCAGGTCGAGCACTCGGGAGCGCTGGGCGAGGGGCAGGTCGACGCGGGCCACGAGCTGGTGCATGCCGGCCAGGACCAGGTCGCCCATCAGGATCGCCCCGCTGCGGGCCCAGTGGGCCGCGGCCTCCGGATCGACGCCCGGGGGCGCGTCGGCCAGGAGGGAGCCCACCAGGTTGGGGCGTCCGCGGCGCTGCACGTCGCCGTCGATGACGTCGTCGTGGAGCAGGAACGCGAAGTGCAGCAGCTCGACGGCGGCCCCCAGGTCCAGGAGCTTCTCGTGCACATCCGGATCCGGTGTGTTGGAGAGCGCGTCGTACATGTCGATCAGCAGCACCGGCCTGACGAGCTTGCCGCCGAAGGCACATTCGTAGGCCAGGTCCCACAGCTGCCGGAAGTGGCGGTCGTAGGCGCCGGCATGCCGCGAGCGGGCGTCGAAGAAGGCCTCGAGACGCTCCCCGACGGCCTGTCTCGTCGTGAGCGCCTCTTCGCGGGCCAGGGCGCTCACGTCTCGGACCTCGGGAGCAGCGAACCACGGGCCACGAGAGGGGGAAGCTGCAGCCGGAGCCATGGGCTGAAAGCGAAGCCCGCGGCGTCGACCGCCGCCGCCAGGTCCAGCGGGGCCACCCAGGCGATGTCCATCACCTCTGCCGGCTGGGGGGAGAGCGGCGAGGTGAGACGGGCCACGAACACCGGGCAGATCTCGTTCTCGACGATCCCTGTTGCGTCGACCGCGCGGTAACGGAAGTCCGGCAGGGCAAGCCGGGGATCTTCGACCTCGGCTCCGAGCTCCTCGCGGGCCCGTCGCGCCAAGGCGTCGGTCAGGGACTCGCCAGGTGCGGGATGGCCGCAGAAGCTGTTCGTCCAGACCCCCGGCCAGGTCCTCTTCGTCAGCGCCCTGCGGGTGACCAGCACTCTGCCCTGAGGATCGAGGAGGTAGCAGGAGAAGGCCAGATGCAAAGGCGTCGAAGTGTCGTGGACTTCGCTCTTGAGTGCTGTCCCGCTCGGCTGCCCGTCCTCGTGGAGGAGCACGACCACCTCATCGGCACCAGGGGGGGAACTGATCTTCTCCATTTCGCTAGCCTAGCTAGCTACAAGCTCAGCTTGATACTACCCAGGTGGTAATTTTCTCACGTGGCCAGTCGATTCGAGATCTACCGTCTGGGCGTGAGTGACCCCAGCGGAGCGCTCGTTGACAGAACGCAGCTGACCGCCGACGACGTCGCCCAGGTCGATGAGGTGATGAGCGCGCTCGTGGAGCTTCGCGCCGCCGAGACGCGGCTGGCAGAGGAGTCCAGCCGCTACATGAAGCTCGGATCCACCGATATGCAGGCCATCCACTTCCTGATCGCCGGCCGACACAGGGGCCAGGATGTGACGGCGGGTGCGGTCGCGGCCCACCTCGAGATCTCGAGCGCGTCCACCACCAAGCTGCTCGACCGTCTTGAGCGGGCTGGGCACATCAGACGAGAGCCGCACCCGGCGGACAGGCGGTCCGTCGTGATCCGCCTGGAGGAGTCCACCTACGCCTCGGCCATGGACACCGTCGGCCGGCAGCAGTCGCGTCGTGTCCGCGCTGTCACGATGCTCACCCCTGAGGAGCGGGACGCCGTCGTCAGGTTCCTGCGGCAGATGGCCTCTGATCTCGCCGACTTCGACGGTTTCGGCGAAGGGTGAGCAGGCCCCGCATGGGCACGGTCCACACGTCCTGACCAGCCACTCCCCACCGGCCGAGCAGGTGGTTGGCCGCCTCGAAGCCCGTCGTCGCGGCGCGTTCCATCAGGGCGACAGGTAGCCCCGTGCGCACCCAGTCACCCGCCAACACCAGGGACTCGAACGGCGTGGAGATGCCGGGCCGGCGCGACCACCCCGTCGGGGGCATCACGGCGCAGTCGTCGCGGAGCAGCACCTCGGTCGAGGTGGCGGCGCATTGCGCGGTCTCCGGGTAGATGCGGTGGAGCTGGTCGACGAGGTCGGCCACCAGGGCATCGAGGGCGGCGGTGTCCTGCAGAACCTCTGGTGGGCAGGCGTACGCGTGCAACTCGACCACCGAGCCGCCGTGCGCGGCGGCCCACCGGGCGGCGCCGTCCTCGAAGCGCTCCAGCACGGTCACGTTGTCGAGGGGGCCGTAGCCGCTGGTGCCGACGAAGGCCTCGCGAGCGGCATCGACGGGGCCGTCGAGCCACAGCCGAACGACGAGGAACGGCGGGGCGTTGCCGGTGGCGGCGGCGTCGGCGCGCCAGGCGTCGAGGCCCGCGGGTTCGGGAGAGGCCGACAGGCCGGCGATCAGGTCCCTGGCGGAGCGCGGGTCCGCGGCCAGCACGACGGCATCGCAGTCGACAGCCTCGCCGCCCGCGATCCTCACGTGCGCGCCCCCGCCGGTCAGCTCGATCGCCTCGGCGGAGGTGGTGGTGCGGACGTCGGCGCCGAGGTCGACGAGCAGGCGGCCCAGCGGTGCCCACAGCGCGGTGTCGTAGTCCTCGTCGGGAACGTCGAACAGCAGCCCTTCGGCGGACCCGACGAAGTAGGTGTGGAACATGGCGACCAGTTCCCCGGCCGCGAAGTCGTGCGGGTCGGCGAAGAAGGACCTCGCGAACACCTCCAGCGCCAGGTCCCTGGCGCCGGGCGGGAAGCGCAGCCGGTCGAGGAACTCGGCCGCGGACTCACCCTCGTAGCGCAGGTACGTGTCGGGGAAGCCGACGCGTAGCAGCTCGAGGGCGGCGCCCACGTCGACGCGCGAGAGTGAGCGGGCGGTGAACGCCTCGGAGCGGGCCACGAAGCCGAGCAGGCTCCAGGGGGGAGTGCGGGGGATGCCGGCGAAGGAGTCGCGGGTCCCGTCCGGCCGCTGGAGGGGGTAGTCGTCGACGGGTATGAGCCGGGCGAGGGCCGGGTCGGTGCGGCGCAGCAGCGAGCGCAGGTTGTAGTACTGGCGGAAGAACGCGTGGAACCCGCGGCTCATGGTCCGGCCTTCACTCACGGGCCAGGCCGACACGCGGCCGCCCAGCCGCTCGCCGGACTCCAGCAGGGTGACGCGCACCCCGCGCTCGGCGAGCACCGTCGCCGCGGCCAGTCCGGCTATGCCGCCGCCGACGACGCACACGTGGCGCTCGACCGTGCTGCGGTAGAGCCCCGTCGGGCCGGGGTGGCGGACTGCGCGCGGGTCGCGGCCCGGCGTCACGGCCGCACCGCCGCGAACGTGTGCAGGATGCCGCGCTGCCAGCCGCTGACGGTGCGGGTACGGACGTCGCGGAAGCCCGCGTCGGCGATGCGGTCCATGAACGCGGCGGGGGAGTCGAACCGTCGGGCGCTGCGCCACAGGTAGCGGTAGAGGTCAGGGTCGCGGTCGACCACCGAGCCCAGCGGGATGATGATCGACCAGGAGACGAGCGTCCAGCGCAGATCCGCGCCGGGGGAGCCTGCGACCGAGTATTCCTGTGTGATGAGGTGCCCGCCTGGTTTCAGCAGGCGCGCCACCTCGGCGAGCGCCCCGTCGCGCCCGGCCTCGGGGATGTTGCGGAACAGGTAGCTGGCGAACACGGCGTCCCAGCTGCCCTCGCCGATGCGGGCGGTGTCGAGGTCGCCGACGCGGCCCTGCTCGAAGGTGACGCCCGCGGGCCAGGTGTGCCGGGCGGCCTGGGCGAGCATGCCCCTCGACAGGTCGATGCCGTGGACCGT